>NZ_JALPRI010000032.1:0-76170 GCF_030464785.1 Paraburkholderia sp. SEWSISQ10-3 4 | reverse complement strand
ATCAGGTCGGCCAGACCGGCAAGATCGTCGCGCCGCAACTGTATGTGGCGGTCGGCATCTCGGGTGCGATCCAGCATCTGGCCGGGATGAAGGACTCGAAGGTCATCGTGGCGATCAACAAGGACCCTGAAGCGCCGATTTTCAGCGTCGCCGATTACGGTCTGGTGGGCGATCTGTTCACGGCCGTGCCGGAGTTCGAGGCCATGCTGTCTCAAGCGTAGTGGGAGGGAAGGCAAACCTCCGACGAGGTGACAGATGAGCAATCTGACTGAGATGGGTCAGATTCGGGCCGCGAGGGAAGCCACGCAAAGATCCGGGCAGCTATTGCCTCAGGGGCTGCGGGGGAGTCGCGTGCGACCTGATCCGCGCGCAGCTCCCGGTCTTCTGGCGCGCGGCGTTTGACAGGAGCAGATCGCACGTGCCACTCTGAATAAAGGTCGGTACAAAGCCTAGGGGAGAAGTCGCCAAACAGCTGCGACGGGTACGGGTGAGCCAGGCCGCGCGGCGGGCCCTCGACGGAGGTGAACAATTAAGGCGGCTGCACCGTCCGCAATTTTTTCTCCACCGCCTGTCCGTTAGCATGCCGCCCGAGCGTCATTGTCATGGCGGCCCGATATGTTCACCCGCCTCAACCCCATGACGGAGGCTCATATGCAATACCTATTGATGATCTATTCGGAAGAAAACGGCTGGAACAAGATGACCGACAGCGAGCGGCAGCAAGGCGTCGCCGCGTATCACGCGTACACCGAGTCGTTGAAAAAAGCGGAGGTGCTGGTGGGCGCCAACCGGCTGCAGAACACGAACTCGGCCACCACGGTGCGGCTCGTCGACGGCAAGCCGCAGGTGCTCGACGGACCGTATTCCGATTCGAAGGAGCAGCTCGCCGGCTACTACCTGATCGACGTGCCCAACCTGGACGCGGCGATCGCGTGGGCGTCGCGTTGTCCAGGCGCGGCGCACGGCCTCATGGAAGTGCGGCCGGTCTGGACTGCCCCCTACGACGCGCCATCTGCTGTATGAGTCCGTCCGGCGGCGGCCGTGAAGCTGACGGCGCCGCGCGTTCGATTGCCGAGGCGGTCGCTCGCCGCAGTTACGGCAAGCTCGTCGCGCTGCTGGCGATGCGCACGCGCGACGTCGCCGCGGCCGAGGACGCGCTGGCGGACGCGTTTGCAGCCGCGCTCGTGGACTGGCCCGAGCGCGGCTGCCCCGCGAATCCCGAAGCGTGGCTGATGACGGTTGCGCGCCGCCGGGCGATCGATGGCGCGCGCCATCGGCATGTCGGCGACGAAGTCGTGAACCAGCTCGCGATCCTCGCCGACGAGATCGACGAGCATGAAGCAGGCGTGTTGCCCGACCGGCGGCTTGCGCTGCTGTTCGCGTGCACGCACCCCGCGCTCGAGGCCGCGATTCGCACGCCGCTGATGTTGCAGGTGGTGCTGGGGCTCGAAGCGAAGACGATCGCGTCCGCGTTCCTGATGTCGCCCGCCGCAATGAGCAAGCGTCTCGCGCGGGCGAAGAACAAGATCCGCGAAGCGGGCATCCCGTTTAGCGTGCCCGAGCGCGAGGAGTTGCCCGGCCGGCTCGCTGCCGTGCTGGAAGCGGTCTATGCGGCGTACGCGGAAGGGTGGACCGATCCGGTTGGCGGTGATACTGAGCGGCGCGATCTCGTCGGCGAGGCAATGTTTCTTGCGCAACTGCTCATCGAGCTGCTGCCCGAGGAGCCGGAGGCACTGGGTCTGCTCGCGCTAATGCTGTATGCCCAGGCGCGGCGCGATGCACGACGCGATGCGGCCGGCGACTACGTGCCGCTGTCGGCTCAGGATCCGGCGACATGGAACACGCCGATGATCGACGCTGCCAACGCACTGTTGCGACGCGCGAGCACATTCAACGCGATCGGACGCTTTCAGCTCGAAGCCGCGCTGCAGTCGGCGCACATTTACCGCTGCCAGACGCATCGGCCGAACTGGGGCGAGATCGTACAGCTCTACGATGCGCTTCTCGCGATTGCGGCATCGCCGGTGGTAGCGGTCAACCGTGCGCTCGCCTTGGCGGAACGGGACGGCCCGCAGGCGGCGCTCGACGCGCTCGAGCCCTATTCGGACGATCCGCGGTTGGCCGACTACCAGCCGTACTGGGCCGCGCGTGCCGATCTGCTCGCGCGTGCCGGAGCAACGGCCGAAGCGCTCGGCGCGTACGATCTCGCGATCGGACTCGAGCGCGATCCGGCCGTGCGCCGCTTCCTGCAGCGCAAGCGCACCGAGCTGTCATCGGCGAGAAGTTAGATCGACGCGTTGCGTTTGCCATGCGAGCTTGCAAGCCTTGCGCCGATGCTGAATCCTCAACACCCACACTTCCACTGCGGCTGCTGCAACGTCATCCCGTGCTGTCCCTTGTACGCGGCGACCGCGGGCGAGGTCCATCCCTCCAGCATCTGCGGTGCGAGCCGGTAGATCTCGATGCCAAGCGGACGGCATACCTCCAGCGGATCGCGCGCGTCCGGCCCCCACATCGGCAACGAGAGATCGCCGCCAGGGCAGGTCGACAACGCGCAAAGCAGGTCGATTTCCGCGAAAAATTCGAGGTAATCCCCCTTCTTCGCGGGACAGGCTTTCATGAAGTACTTGTCTTCGAGATTCAGCCCGGTGCACTGGAACACGTTCAGCACGTCGTGCACGTCGTATTCGGTCAAGCCATACGGAGCAATTGCGCGCGTCAGGTTCGAGTGGCAGTGGAAATGGAAATCCTCACCTGTCAGCATGCGGTTCACGTACGGATCACATCGCGTGCCGAGCAGGTCGTGAACGCGGCCGCCATGCTCGTCGACGCCGTAGTCGGCGAGGCTGTCGTCGGTGATCGTCACCATGGGGCGCAGGAAGGGTAGCGTCGACCACAAACGGTCGAAGGTGCTCACGTGCGCCTGCTGTAACTGGCGCGTGCGCGAGGCCCACATGCGCTCGCGCGGGTTGTGCAGATTCCACATGTTCAGGTCGGCTACTTGCGGACCTTCAATCGTGACGATGCGAAACACGTGGCCAGCCGGTACGGTCCATGCCTGACCCGAGCGAATGGGCACGACGATCGATTCGACCAGCGTGCGCGTATCGTGTTCGGAGGCGATGCGACCATAAAACGCCTTGTCGGGGTCGAGCGCGGAGCCCTTGGTGGATTGATAGGCGGCGGGGTAATTCAACATGATGGAGACTCCTTGATAAAGCACACGGACAGGCTGCGCTTGTCACGCGCGGTCGCCTGTGTGAGCAGTAGCCGTGAATCGGTGGACGAAGCAGGAATGAGAGGCAACGAATCAAAGGTAATCGAGCAGCGCGTGCTCCGATTGCTTCAGGTAACCGGCAAGCGCGGCGCTCGCCTCGGCGGTGCGCCCACTCGCGATCAGTTCGAGAATCTCCTGATCCTTCGCAATCCAGGGACGCTGGAAGCGCCGCTCGTCGGGGGCCGACGCAAACACAAGGCGCAGTTGCGCCAGTATCGTCGTGAAGAATGTGTCGAACAGCGGGCTGCCGAGCAACTGCACGATGCGCCGGTGAAACAGCAGACTGTAGGTGCCGACGCTGCGCCAGTCGCCTTCGTCCGCCGCCGCTTGCGCGTGCACGACGGCGTCGCGCATCGCCGCGATTTCATCTTCCTCAATCGGGTCTTCGCGCATCAGGGCTTGCAGTTCGAGCGTGCGCCGCACCCGATAGATGTCGCGCACATCGTGGCGCGTCAGGGTGCGCACGATCACGCCGCGATGCCGGTAATGCACCGCGAGCCCTTCACGGCACAAGAGACGCAGCGCTTCACGCAGCGTGTTGCGCGAGACCTCGTGCGCCTGGGTGAGATCGTTCTCGACGAGTGCGGTGCCCGGCGGCAATTTGCCTTCAATGATCTCGTTGCGGATCGTCGACAGAATCCGGTCCGTGACCGATTGCTCGGGCTCCTGCGCAGCGAGGGGAGTAACAGTTGATTGCGAGGTGGGCATACGGTGTTTTATGCAAGGTGGACGTCTTTGAGGAAGCTGGCGATACGCGAAGTCTTGTCGAGCGTCGCCAGTTCGCGCGGCGGCGCATCGCTCACTATCATGCCTGCTTCCATGAACACGATACGGTCTGAAATACGGAACGCAAAGTTGATTTCGTGTGTGACGATAATCATGGTCATGCCTTCCTGGGCAAGTCCCTCGATGACCTTCAGTACTTCGTTGACCAGTTCCGGATCGAGCGCCGACGTCGGTTCGTCGAACAGAACAATCGACGGCTGCATCGCGAGTGCCCGCGCAATCGCGACGCGCTGCTGCTGACCGCCGGACAACTGATGCGGATACTTGTGCGCATGCGCGGCCATGCCTACCTTTGCCAGCAAACGCATGCCGGATTCGTCGAGCGGGGTTCCGGTCAGACGCCCGTGATAGCGGGGCGCGAGCGTCACATTCTGCAGCACCGTCTTATGTGGAAACAGGTTGAAGCTCTGAAACACCATGCCGATATCGAGGATGCCGCGCATGTACTGCGCATGCGGCACCTTGCCATGCCTCGCACGGGGCGGCCACAGGAACGCCTTGTCATGCAGGCGCACTTCGCCGCCGTCGAGCGTCTCGAGGCCGTTCAGCGTGCGGATCAGCGAAGTCTTGCCCGAACCCGACGGGCCGATGATCGACACTACTTCTCCTGCGCGCACGGTCAAGTCGATCCCCTTGAGCACTTCATGATCGCCGTAGCGCTTGCGGATGCCGATGGCTTCCAGCGAACGCGTCGCGCTGCCTGCTCGCGCGGTACGAACGTCCTTTGCTGCCTGCACGGGCCGCGGTGTTTCCACGGGAATGACGGCATTCGCAGCCCGCGAGCGGAGCGTGACATCAAGGTGCTTTTCGAGCATTTTCAACGCGTGGCCGAACACCGTGACGATCAGCACATAGTAGAACGAGACGGCCAGCATCGTCTCCAGCACCTTGAAGTTCTGCGTGTACAGGCGTTCGCCGACCAGCAGGATTTCCGCGAGCGAAATGACGGACACGAGCGACGTCAGTTTGACGATCGTAACGTACTCGTTAATGAGCGAGGGCAGCGCGACGCGAAACGCCTGCGGCAACACGATCAACCGTTGCAGGCCGACAAAGCGGATCCCGAGCGCCTTGCCTGCTTCGAGCTGGCCCTTGTGGAGCGACAGCAGGCCGCCGCGATGGATCTCGGCGATGTAGGCCGCTTCGCTGATCGAAAGCGCCAGCAGGCCGGCCCAGAACGGGTCGGACAACAGGCCGCCCGTCCAGGGCAGCACCTGCGGCAGGTTATAGACAAAGATCAGCAGCACCAGCAGCGGCAGGCTGCGAAAGAGCCAGATGTAGGTGCTGCATGCCACGCGTAGCGGCATGAACACAGACTGTTTGCCGAGCGCGAGTGCGAAGCCCGCGACAATGCCGACAAGCCAGGTCGCGGCGCTCAATTCGACGACGAGCCAGGTGGCTTTCCAGAAGGCGGCGTCGAACAACAGCGAAGCCGTGTAGTGCCAGTCGAATACCATGTGCTTCCCCTTACGACGCGTAGCCGCGAGGGCGCGGGCGAGTGCCCGGCCTCTGGCTGCGCGCGCAACGTGCAGTTAGTTCGATGCCGTGCCGAGCGCCTGGGCAATGTCATTGCCGGTCGGCTCCGCGACGTTGTACTGCTTGAGTAGCGCCTGGTATTCGCCCAGCTGCTTCATCGACGCAAACGCGCTCTTCAATTGGGCCAGCAGCGCGTCATTGCCTTTCTTGACGCCGAGCCCGATGACGACCGGATAGAGCGGGGTTGTCGACGTAATCGCCACGCGTCCGCCGAGCTTGTTGACGGTCATTTGCGCGACGGCCGAATCTTCGAATTGCGCGTCGACGGCGTGCGAGAGGATGGCCTGGGCCGCTTCCGGCGAAGTCTCGAACTCGCGCACGTCGATTGCGCCGCGGCCGGCAGGCGTACAGACCTGCTTCGACACGTCGTTGAGTTTCGGAATCCACGATGCACCCTTGATCGAGCTCACGCGCTTGCCACACAGATCTTCGGGCTTCTTCGGCTCAAAGCCGGTGTGGCTCAAGGCGAGCAGCGACCCGCCGGTTTTCAGGTAGGGCACGAAGTCGATCTGTTTCGCGCGCTCCGGCGTTACATAGAGCGCCGACGCGATTACGTCGAAGCGATTGGCGTTCACGCCGAGGATCAGATTCGCGAAACGTGTGTCGACGAAGCCGGGCTGGAGCTTCAGATGCCCGGCGAGCTTCGTCATGAACGCGGGATCGAAGCCGGCCGGATCCGCGCCCTGCACGTAGTCGTACGGCGGATACGTCAGATCCGCGCCGATCGTCAGCTTGCCGGGCGCCACGGTCGGCGCGCCGCTCGAGGCGAACGCGTGAGACGCGGCGAATAGCGCGAGCGCGGCGGCGCACTTCGCGACCCGCGGCAGGGAGGGCATGACAGTTTTCAGATCAGGTTGGGCTTTCATGGAGTTCTCGCTCGTCGGAGTGGAGGTAATATACATTGTTGAACAATAGAAAAAATATTGTTCAACAATAATTCCTGCATAAGCAGAATCCGAGCCAGGGAAGCGAGGAGGTGGGTAAGCGCGCTGTGATGTGGGTCTGGCGCGGCTGTGCGGGACATGCAGGCTGGTCTTTAACGGAGGCGTGGCCGCCGCAGGCGCACCGGTTCCGTGCGCCTGCGCGTGTTACTGGCGAACGCGTTCAGGAACGGTGCATTTCGTGGGGAAGGAGGGAGCGTGCCTGCGCGGCGCGACTCACCCGATGCTGCCTGCAAACCTCTCAGCCAACCGCTCCCGCTCGAATGCCTCGACAACGAAATCGACAAACACCCGAGTTTTCGCCGGCAGAAGCGCTCGCGTCGCGTAGTAGATCGAGATCGCCCCGGCGTCCGCGTACCAGCGCGGTAGCAATCGCACGAGTTCCCCTCGTTCAATCGAAGACAGCACGTCCGACACGGCCAGCAACGTCACGCCCAGTCCGAGAATCGCTGCCTCGCGCATTGCTGCCGGGTCATTGACCATGATGGTCTCGCCGAGCTGTGCGGGCATCTCATCGCCTACCGCGTTACGCATCGTCCGATGACGCACGCGGCCCGTGCGGCTCGAGCGCATCACGATGCCGTCGAGGTCCGCAAGATCGCCGGGATCTATCGGCGATAGGCGGCCGGCCATGTAAGCCGGAGACGCAACCGCCACGAGATGCGCGGGCGTCAATGCGCGCGACACGACGCCCGGTGCGAGATCGAAGCCACCACCCAGCGCTGCGTCGTAGCCCTCTTCAATCAGGTCAACCGGCCGGTTCTCGAAGTGCCAATCCGGACGAATCATTGGATAGCGTGCGAGGAACGCCGGCAGCAGCGGCATGACGTACGTGATGCCGAACGTCGGCGCCATGCTGACCTTCAGCACGCCGGCCGGCTCGCTCCGATCGTTCGAGACGGACGCGATTGCCGCCTGCAGCGCATCCAGATTGCCGCCGATTTCCACGAGAAAGCGCTCGCCCGCCTCGGTCAGCGTGAGCTTGCGCGTCGAGCGTTGGAATAGCCGCACACCGAGATTGCGTTCGAGCAGCGCAACGTTGCGGCTGACCGCGGCGGGCGTCAGCGCAAGGCGCCGCGCGGCCGCGGAGAAGCTGCCCGTTTCGGCGCTGCGGACAAACGACTCAAGGTTGGCGAGGGTTTCCATGCGGAAATCTTAAAGCATTGCTTGAAAATAATTCAAGCGATTCCCGGCTAATCATCAAGCAATAAAGGCGGCAACATTCAGTCACCTAGCCGTGGGAGTGAACCTCAGATGTCCCTCTCCTTGCCGGCTTACCACTTGATTGATCACTCTTCACCAGGAGCATCGTTATGAGCACCATCGGTATCATCGGAGCAGGCGCCATCGGATCCGCGTTCGCGAGAGCGCTGGCGGGCAAAGGCCTCAAGGCCGTTATTGCGAACAGCCGGGGCCCGGCCTCACTCGCTGACCTCGTGCGCGAGCTCGGTCCATCGATCACGCCGGGAACGCGCGAACAGGCGGCCGCGCAGGACATCGTCCTTGTCGCAGTCAACTGGGCGAAGCTGCCGACCGCCTTGGCCGGGCTGCCGGACTTCGGCGGCCGCATCGTGATCGACGCGAACAACGCGATCGAGCCGCCGCTGTTCAAGCCGGCCGAATTGCATGGCCGGACGTCGAGCGGAATCTTCTCGGAACTCGTGCCGGGCGCACGCGTCGTGAAGGCGTTCAATCATCTGCCGGCACATCTCCTCTTGAAGGATCCACAGGCCGAAGGCGGACGCCGCGTGCTGTTCTTCGCGGGAGACGACGCACAGGCGAAAGCGGCAGTGAGCGGATTGATCGAGAAGCTCGATTTCTTCGGCATCGACCTGGGTTCGCTCGAAGCCGGGGGCCAGCTAGTTCAAATCCCGGGCGGCCCGCTGCCCGTGCACAACTTCGTTAAGTTTGGATAACCAAACAAAGGCGCGGAACGCCGCGCCTTTCATCAGACTTTAGGCGAATCGCTTTCGCCAGAACCGTGCTGCCGGCTCGGCACAAAGGAGATGGCACCGGCCGTTCCAAAGGCCTCCCAAAGGGTTGAGGCGAATATCTTGCCGCGGTCGTCAAGGTGTATCGTGACAACGATACTGTCAGTTGTAAGCATTGCCGATCGTGCAAATGTCGCCTTGTCCCGTGCATTTCGTGCGTACCGGTGCAGTGAGCCAAAGGAACGGGGCGCGCGCCCTCTTGAGCCATGACGGGCGAAGCTCGAACACCAGCCACGACAGATGGACGCCACACACGGATTCGACCCAGGTAGCGGCCTCCAGATTCTTTGGGAGGATGGCGAGCGCGTGTTCTGTCGGTGGCAGCCACGAGACGGCGGCGACAGCGTGCTTGTTGCGCGCATCGCCGCCGAACATCCCTCACCCGCCAGCCTCGCGCGCCTCGCTCATGAGTTCGCGCTGAGGGATCAACTCGGTAGCGCGTGGGCGGTGCGCCCCAAGGAACTGCTGCGGGCAGACGGCCGCACGATGCTGGTGCTCGAGGATCCGGGCGGCGAACCGCTCGAGCGATTGGTCGGTGCGCCGATGGAGGCAGGCAGTGTTCTGCGCGTTGCCGGGGGAATCGCCGCAGCGCTGGGCAAGCTCCATCAGCACGGCCTCGTCCACAAGGACCTCAAGCCGGCTCATATCCTGGTGAACTGCGCGGACGCTCAAGTGCGGCTGACCGGCTTCGGCATTGCCTCGCGGCTCCCACGCGAACGGCAACCGCCCGAGCCGCCCGAAACCATCGCCGGGACGCTCGCCTACATGGCACCCGAGCAGACCGGACGGATGAATCGTTCGATCGATTCGCGCAGCGACCTCTACGCGTTCGGCGTCACGCTCTACCAGATGCTCACCGGCACACTGCCGTTCAGCGCTGCCGACCCGATGGAGTGGGTGCACTGCCATGTTGCCCGCACGCCGATGTCACCCAACGTGCGGGTCACGATGGTCCCGCGCGGCGTCTCCGCCGTGGTCATGAAGCTGCTCGCGAAGACACCCGAGGAGCGCTACCAGACCGCAGCCGGCGTCGAGTGGGATCTGCGGCATTGCCTTGCCGAATGGGAGCTCCGGCATCGCGTCGACGCCTTCCGGCTGGGCGCGCACGACACGCCCGACCGGCTGCTCATCCCCGAGAAGCTCTATGGACGGGAGCGCGAGGTTGGAGCGCTGGTGGCCGCTTTCCACCGCGTCGTCAGTAGCGGCGCGCCGGAACTGGTGCTGGTTTCCGGCTATTCCGGCATCGGCAAATCCGCGGTCGTCAATGAGCTACACAAGGTGTTGGTCCCGCCGAGGGGACTCTTTGCCTCCGGCAAGTTCGACCAGTACAAGCGCGACATACCCTATTCGACGCTGGTGCAAGCTTTCAGGGGACTCGTGCGACCCCTGCTCGGCAAACGCGAAGTGGAACTGGCGATCTGGCGCGGCGACCTGACGGAGGCCCTCGGATCTAACGCACGGCTCATGACCGATCTGATCCCCGAACTTAAGTTGATCATCGGTGATCCGCCGCCTGTCCCGGAACTCGAGCCGCATCATGCGCAACGTCGTTTTCAGCTTGTCTTCCGGCGCTTCATAGGAGTCTTTGCCAGACCGGAGCATCCGCTGGCGCTGTTTCTCGACGATCTGCAGTGGCTCGACGCCGCGACGCTCGATCTGTTGGAGGACCTGCTCACGCGTCAGGACCTGCGTCATTTGATGTTGATCGGGGCCTATCGCAGCAACGAGGTCGACGCCACGCATCCGCTGATGCGCACGCTTCAGGCCGTCAGAAACGCGGGCGCGAAGTTCGATGAAGTCGCCCTGGCGCCGCTGGCGAGCGAGCACGTCGAGCAATTGATCGCAGAGGCGCTGCACGACACGCCGGAACGCGCCGGACCGCTCGCGCAGCTTGTACACGAGAGGACCGCCGGTAACCCGTTTTTCGTCGTTCAGTTTCTACATGCGCTCGTTGATGAAGGCTTGCTCGGCTTCGATCACGACGCGGCCCGCTGGCTCTGGGATCTGCCGAACATTCATGGCAAGGGCTATACGGACAACGTAGCGGACCTGATGGTTGCGAAGCTGGCGCGCTTGCCGGTCGAAACGCGGCGGGCGCTGCAACAGTTTGCCTGCCTTGGCAACACCGCCACGATGGCGATGCTGTCGAACGTTCTTGAAAATTCGAGGCAGGAGATCCGGGCGTTGTTGCGACCGGCAGTGGAACAGGAGCTTATCGAGCAGCTTGAGGAATCCTTCCGATTCGCGCATGACCGGGTGCAGGAGGGTGCCTACTCGATGATCCCGGAGGCCGCGCGCGAGGAGGCCCATCTGCGCATAGGGCGGCTGCTTGCGGCGCAAACGCTGCCCGAGAATCGGAAAGAAGCCATCTTCGAGATTGTCAATCAACTCAACCGCGGCGTGGCCCTTGTTGCGCGACAGGAAGAGCGGGAGCAACTGGCTGAGTTCAATCTGATAGCCGGCCAGCGCGCGAAGGCCTCGTCAGCCTATGAATCGGCGCTCACCTATCTGACCACCGGCGCTGAACTCCTCACGGACGACTGCTGGGCGCGCAGGCATGAACTGATCTTCGCGCTGGAGTTGAACCGGGCCGAATGCGAATTTTTGACCGGTTGGTTACCGGTCGCAGAAAAGCGCTTGAACGTGCTTTCACGCTGTGCCGCGACTGTGCCTGAGCGCGCCAATGTAGCGTGTTTGCGCGTCGACCTGTACATGACGCTCGATCAGGCCAGCCGCGCCGTCGCGGTCGCTCTCGACTATCTGAAACATCTCGGGATCGACTGGTCGCCGCATACAAGAGAAGAGAAAGCGCGAAAGGAATACGAGCGAATCTGGTCCCAGCTTGGGAACCTCCCGATCGAAAGGCTCATCGATCTGCCGCTGATGACCGACCCGGAATCGCTGGCGACAATGGACGTCCTGGTCAAAGTCATGCCGGCGGCGTTGTTTACCGATGCCAATCTATGGTCGCTGGTCGTCTCCACGGCAGTGAATCTGAGCCTCGAACGCGGCAATTGCGACGGATCTTCCTCTGCCTATGTCCGGCTCGGCATGATTGCCGGAGCGCGTTTTGGCCACTACAAGGTCGGATTTCAATTCGGGCAGCTTGGTTACGACCTGGTCGAACGGCGCGGGTTGATGCGCTTTCGCGCAAGAACCTATATGCACTTTGGAAATGTCATTTTGCCGATGGCCAGACATCTCCGGGGTGGCCGGGAGCTGGTGCGCCGCGGGGTCGAGGCTGCGAAGAATACTGGCGATCTGGTTTGTGAGGCCTACTGCTACACCCATATGACGACCAATTTGCTCTTCGCGGGAGACGCGCTCGCGGACGTGCAGCGCGAAGCCGAAGCCAGTCTGACGTTCGCGCAAAAATCGCATTTCGGATTCGCCATCGACGTCAGCTCTACCCAGCTTGGTCTGATACGAACGCTGCGAGGCCTGACGCCCGCCTTCGGCTGTTTTGACGACGGACAGTTTGACGAGACGCAGATCGAGCGCCACTTCGCGGAAAATCCGGACCTGGTGATTGCCCATTGCTGGTATTGGACCCGCAAATTGCAGGCGCGCTTCTTTGCAGGCGATTACGCGGCGGCCGCGGAGGCCTCCTTGAGGGCACAAGGTCTTTTGTGGACATCGGCCTCTTATCTGGAGGAGGCCGAATATCATTTTTACAGCGCGCTATCTCTCGCCGCCTGGCGCGGTCCTATATCCGACCGCAAACGACGGGAGTCCCTCGAAGCAATAACGGCTCATAACAGACAACTGCAATTACGAGCGGAGACTTGCCCCGAAAACTTCGAGAACCGCGCGGTGTTGGTGAGTGCCGAGTTAGCCCGCCTGGAGGGCCGCGACGTCGACGCGATGCGCCTCTATGAGGAGGCTATCCGGTCAGCGCGCGCAAACGGTTTCGTGCACCACGAAGCGCTTGCTGGCGAACTCGCGTCCCGCTTCTACGCGGCGCGCGGGTTCGAGAAGATCGCGCGCGTGTATCTGCAGGACGCCCGGCAGGGTTATCAACGCTGGGGCGCAGACGGCAAGGTACGGCAACTCGACGAGATGCACCGGTATCTCAGGGAGGTCGAGCCGGCACCTCGACCAACCAGCACAATCGGGACACCGGTCGAACACCTCGACCTCGCGACCGTGATCAAAGTGTCGCAAGCGGTCTCGGGAGAGATTGTTCTCGACAAGCTGATCGACACGGTGATGCGCACGGCGATCGAACAGGCTGGCGCCGAGCGAGGCCTCTTGATTCTCCCAGAGGGCGATGAGCAACGGATCGCGGCGGAGGTCACGACGGACGGCGACACGCCGCGCGTGCAACTACGCGATGTCCCGGTGAGCGCGGCGATGCTGCCCGAGTCCGTTCTCTACCATGTCCTGCGCACGCAGGAGAGCGTAATTCTCGACGATGCCGCGGGCGATCCCACGTTTGCCACGGATCCGTACATCCGTCAACACCAGACCCGTTCGATGCTTTGCCTGCCCTTGATGAATCGGGCCAAACTCATCGGCGCGCTATACCTCGAAAACAATCTGATCACCCGCGTCTTCGCGCCGGCCCGGATTGCCGGACTCAGGCTCCTCGCCTCTCAGGCCGCGACATCGCTCGAAAATACCCGCCTTTACCGCGATCTTGCAGAACGCGAATCCCGAATCCGGCGGCTTGTCGACGCCAACATCATCGGCATCATCATGTGGCGAGTTGATGGCGACATTCTCGAGGCCAATGACGCATTCTTGCGCATGGTGGGATACGAGCGGGAGGATCTCCTCTCAGGTCGAGTGCGCTGGACGGATCTGACGCCCCCGGAATGGCGGGAAAGTACCGAACACGCTTTGGCAGAGCTCAGCAGGGTTGGGCGCTTGCAGCCCGAGGAAAAGGAGTACCTAAGAAAAGACGGCAGCCGCGTGCCCGTCATGATCGGCAGGGTCGCTTTCGAAGCAGGCGGGAAGGAGGGCGTCGCCTTCGTGATCGATCTGACCGACCGCAAGGAGGCAGAGCAGCGCCTGCGGGAGTCATACGATATGTTGCGGGAACTCACGTCGCGTCGCGAGACGGCACGCGAGGAAGAGCGCAAACACATCGCACGGGAAATGCACGACGAGCTCGGGCAGTATCTCACCGCGCTTCGCATGCGTGCGTCGGCATTGCGCATGCAATTTGGCAACGATCGCCCGGAGCTGTTCGACGGGACCCGGGCGCTGATTGCTCTGGTGGACGAAACCATGCAGGTTGTGCGCGGCGTCATCGCGTCGCTGCGTCCGCCGGCACTGGACGCCGGCATCGTGGCAGCGCTCGAGTGGCTCGCTGCCGAGTTCGACCGCAACGGTCGTACGGTGTGCCGCCTTCACGTGCAGGACGAGACCATCGTGATGAGTGAGGACCGCGCTATCGTGCTGTTTCGCCTCGTTCAGGAGGCACTGACGAACGTCGCTCGTCATGCGTCGGCCAACGAAGTGATCATCACGCTCGAACGAACGCCCGACGCCTGCGTGCTGGAGATCCGCGACGACGGTCAGGGTTTCGACGCGCAGGCAATCAGAAAAACATCGTTCGGCCTTGCGGGGATGGAAGAACGGGTCCTGATGCTGGGCGGTCGGATCGAGGTGGTCAGTTCGCTGGGAACCGGCACCGCGATCAAGGTCAGTCTTCCCGATCGTCAGGCGACGTCGGCCTAGTTTGGGGTGAGTTTTGCTAGACCGAGACCCTCCATCAACTGGGCCTGGACCGATACTGCATCGCGTGATTTACTCGCGCGTCTATACGATAAATCTCGCGATCTGCGCGCAAACGGATGCGATTGCCGTATTGCCGGGGTTCGCGGTCGACGAAGTCGGCGCCATGTATGGATTGCGCAAGATCGGCTACGCTCCGCTGTTCGGAGCGCTTCCACTGTCAGCCATCTGGCGGGAGGACAGCCCGGGGCGAGAGGTAGCCGAAAAGTTCGTCGCCCAGCTCAAGGCGATTTGTGATGAAGGCGCAAGCTAGACGCTGACGGCAGCGAAGCCTGAAAGCAGCACCACCGCAGCAACCTACGCCTTAAACTCCACCGAAACAAAAATCTTCTTACACGGCTCAAGCACTTCCCACGTCCCCTTAAACCCCGCCGGAATCAAAAACCGATCGCCGGCTCGGACAGTCTTGCTGGTCCCATCCGCATCCCGAATCACGGACACGCCCTCGAGAATCTCGCAATACTCGCTCTCGGTGAAATTCACCGTCCATTGCCCGCAAGCTCCTTCCCAAACGCCCGCCGCGAGCTGCCCACACGGGCTAGCAAAATGCGTGTGAACAAGTTGCGAAGGATTGCCGGCAAGCACCGCTTCCGCCTTCGGCATGTACTCAACGCTTTCCTTGGCCGGCTGCGCAAAATCTACGATATTCAAAATGCTCATAATGGCTCGCTGCAAACAGAGTTAAAAATCAAAGCTTCAAAAAGGGCGTAGCGCACACACCCACTGCATGCGCCACGCTCAAAAGGTGACACCTACGTCAGCAGACTACATCAGCTAAACCGAACTCAACTCCCCGACTTCAACTGTGCCCACAGACGGTTTTCAAGCCGCATGATCGGCGCAGGCTGCGGCCGCATCAACGTCATCTTGTTCAGCACAGCTTCAGGCGGATACACATTCGCATCCTGCTCGATCGCCGGCGTCACAAACTGTCTCGCAGCGCGATTCGCAGTCGGATAGAACACTTCGTTCGTAATCGCCGCGCTGACCTTCGGATCTTCGATGTAGTTCATCCACGCCATCGCCGCTTCCGGGTGCGGCGCATCTTTCGGAATCACCATCACGTCCATCCAGAGCAGGCCGGCGTCCTTGATATTCGAGAACCGTACGTCATACGAACGCTTCGCTTCCGACGCACGTCGCCGCGCAATCCCCACATCGCCCGAATAGCCCAACGCCACGCAGATATCGTTGTTCGCCAGATCGTTGATGTAGCCGGACGAATTGAACTGCGTGATATACGGCCGCACTTTCTTCAGCACTTCGTATGCGGCCTGGTAGTCGCCGGGGTTGGTGCTGTTCGGGTCCTTATGCATGTACTGAAGCACGGCCGGGAAAACATCCGCCGCCGCGTCGAGGAAAGACACGCCACAACTCTTCAGTTTCGAAAGATTCTGCGGGTCGAACAACAGCGACCAGCTATCAACCGGCGCATCGGCGCCGAGCGCTTTTTTCACGGCCTGAACGTTATAGCCGACACCGTCCGTGCCCCACGCCCAGGGCACACCATACTGATTGCCGGGGTCCGCATCGGCAATCAGTTTCATCAATCCCGGATCGAGGTTAGCGAGGTTCGGCATCTTCGATTTGTCGATCTTCTGATACACGCCGGCTTCGATCTGGCGCGCCATATAACTCGATGTGGGCACAACGATGTCATACCCGGAACTGCCTGCCAGCAGTTTCGCCTGCAGCGTGTCGTCGCTATCGTAGCTGTCGTATTTCACCGTGATGCCCGATTGCTTTTCGAAGCCGGTAATCGTGTCTTTGGCGATGTAGTCCGACCAGTTGTAGACGTTGATCGTCGTATCTGCCGCGTGTGCAGCGTTCATCGGAGTTAATGCGGTCAACGAGCACAGCATCGTGCCGGTGAGCGAGAGAAGCTTGGCATGACGGATCTTCATTCGACTATCTCCTTGGTTTCGATCTTCAGTTTTCGCCGCAGCGCAGGCACCGATGCACGAGCGTGACGACCCACACGTCCAGACGTTCCGCACGAATGCGACGAATAAAGGACGTGACGCCGCCTGCCGCAGCGCAAGCGCACAGCAGAGCTAAAAGGGACGCAGAGAGGCGAGCGCTATAAGCCGGCCAACGCTAGCAAGACAGATGCAAAGCGCGGACGGTCAAACGCATTGCAGACGTTCAGCCGCTAGATAAAGCGGCCTGATCGCATGCAACACTTGCTCGCGAAAAGAGAAGGGGGCTAAGGCAGAAGCGACGCGATTTCGTCGGTACGCACCCCGATAGCTGCGGGTGCTGCAATGACGTTGTGTCGACGCACAGAGCGACGCGACAACACGGTATCGATGGACAGGGGGCGGGATGGCGAAGCGCAGTTGCTCCCCTGATGAGCGATCGAACAGCCGGACAGGAACGTTCTTTCCCGACCAGGCTGATATCTCACCAATGGACCACGGACTTTCACGATGGAACCCGAAGCGACGTTGAGTAGAAGTTCTCGCTGATGCGGATTGACCGCGCTGCGAGAACCACCAGACTGCCGGCTTAGGATATATGAGACATTATTTTCGTCAAAGGATTTTCTGACACTGCGCTGTCATTGTTATTGTCATGCGCAGTGGGACGCATGCATGCGAGCGCATGCTTCGACAAGCATGGCTCGCATCGAACTACGCAAAGACAGACAACGTTGGCGTTTTACTGGCCCGCAGGCGCAGCGGGCATCGGTGTGCCGGTTTGCGATGAGCCGTTTGCCGACGAACCGTAACCGGTGGCGTCATGTTGTGCGGCTACGCGTGCTTCGGCTGCCTGAATGTCAGCGGGGTAGGTTGAGTCGGTTGCAGTGGCGGGGTTGTAGCCGGCCTGTTCAATCTGAACCAGTTGCGCCCTGACTTCGGCGCGGGTTAGCGGTTGCTCGGACTGTGCGAACGAAGCGACCGGGGCTGCGAGAACAACGACCAGTGCGACTGCTTTGATCAGCGATTTCATAATGCTTCCCTCCGAGGATGTTTTATTCGGCGCCGCAACAAGTGTTCGGCGGCCTATAGAGGGATTCTAGGAAGCGAGTGATCTAGGGCAAACCCCTAAACCCGTAATTCAGTCTTGCAGCAAATGATAAGTCGGCGTTATGTAATGCTCTTCCTAACATATGAAGAATTGCTTCAGACTCCAGAACGTACACCTACGCGGTACGCCGTCACCTGCCGGTATGCGCTGCCGGGCCGCACGATGACCTGCTCCTGCTCAGCCATATTGACCTCGTTCGGAAAGCCGCCGGCTTCGAGACACAGTCCGGAGTACGCCTGGTAGGCGATGCCGCCGCGGCCCGTGTCGCCCTTCAGGAAATTGCCGGTGTAGAACTGTAAGCCGCGCTGATCGGTCGAGACGGTCAGTTCGCGTCCGCTGCCGGGGTCATAGGCGCGTGCAACCTGGCGTACCTGCGGTTCGCGTCCGGCTACTGTTGCAACAGGCGCGTCATGCAGCACATAGCAATGATCGAAGCCACCGGCCTTCGCCAGCTGCACATGCGGCCAATCGAGCCGTGCGCCGATCGGCGCGCTCTGCCGGAAGTCGAACGCGTTGCCCGCCACTTCGGCAAGCTCGCAAGGAATCATCGACCCATCGACTTCGAAGAACCGGTCGGCATCGATCGACAACACATGGCCGCGAATGTCGGCATCCCGCCGACCTGTCAGGTTGAAATACGGATGGCTGGTCAGATTGAGTGGCGTCGGCGCGTCCGTGATCGCTTCATACGCGATCGTCAAGGTGCCGTCGTCGTCGAGCGTGTAACGCACTTGCACCGTGACATTGCCCGGAAAGCCGGCGTCGCCTTCGGGCGATTCCAGACGCATAAGCAGCGCACCGTTGTCTTCGCTCACGTCCCACAATGCACGATGAAAACCGTGCGTGCCACCATGCAGCAGATTCGCGCCTTCGTTGCGGTCGAGCGTGTATTCGATGCCGTCGAGCGTGAAACGCGCATCGGCAATGCGATTCGCCCACCGGCCAACCAATCCGCCCATGTAGGTTGTGGCCGCAACGTATTCGGCGGGCGTGTCGTGTCCGAGCAGAATGTCGCCGAGGCGACCCGCGCGGTCTGGTGCATGCCACGAAACCAGCGTCGCGCCCAGGTCGCTGATGGCGACTTTCATGCCATGCGCATTGCGCAGCGTGAAGAGCCGCACAGGATCGCCGCCGGGCAGAGCGCCCCATGGCTCAGAAGAAAGTGGTGCGATGCTGATCATGTCGTCGGTAGAAAGAAAAGGTAAAGGGCATGCTCAGCCGGGTGCTGCGGTCGAATTCACACGGTCCTGGTATTCGCGCGGCGTGCAGCCGAGTTCGCGACGAAACACCGCGTACATGTATTGCAGCGACGTGAAGCCGCAACGGATCGCCACCTCGGCACTCGACGCATCGCGCTTCGCCAGCAGCGCTTTCGCGACATCGAGTTTATGACGCAGAATTTCCTGATGCACGGTGCACTGCCGTTCGCGCCGGAAGTACTCTTCGAGCGACGATCTCGACACGCCCACGTAATCGGCAACCTGTTCGGTGCGGATGCCTTGGCACGCGTACTGGCGGATGAAGTGCCGGGCGCGCATCACATACGGACTTGCGAGCGGCTGGTGTTTGGTCGATTCGAGCACATTGATGCCGACCGGTGGCACGAGAATGCGCCGCCCCGGAAAACGCGCGCCGTGCAGCATTTGATGCAGCAAGTGAGCGGCGGTGCGGCCCATTTCTTCGGTGCCTTGAATCACGGAGGAAAGCGGAATACGGGTCAGCGTACGCGTGAGCGGATCGTTGTCGATGCCGATGATCGCCACTTCTTCAGGCACGGGAATACCCGCGATCAAACAGGCCTGCAGCAGATGCCGCGCGCGGGCATCGGTGACGGCGATGATGCCCACCGGCTTCGGCAACTGGGCGAGCCACGCGGTGAGTTGCTCGGTTGCCTGATTCCACGACGGCGCGCTGGTCGACAGGCCACGATAGATCTCGGTGCCGATCTGCTCGGCGCTATGGCCGTCCGTGCTGCGCAGGTGAGCGAATGCCAACTCACGTTGCTGCGCCCAACGGTTTTCCTGCGCTTGCGGCAGGCTATACAAAGCGAAATGCTCGAGTCCCGCGCCGATCAGATGCGTGTAGGCGAGCGAAACAAGCTTGGCGTTATCGGTCGCGATATAGGGTAAGTCCGGGGGGTAGTGCGCCGGATCTTCGAACGATGAACCGACCGCCACCACCGGCAACGGACAATCTCGCAGCGCTTCACCCACAGCGGGATCGTCGAAATCCGCGATGATGCCGTCGCCGTCGAAACGCTCGATACCCGTCAAGCGGCAGCGGAAATCTTCTTCAAGGAAGAGATCCCACGCCACGCGCGTCGACAGCAGGTAATTGCCGATGCCGGTGATGATCTCGCGGTCATACACCTTGTTCGCGTTGAACAGCAGCGCGATTCGATGGGTCGTCTGTGGTGTTTGCGGACGGGTCATGGCAGTGGGTGGCGTGCAGATCGTCAAGATTCGCAGCGCCTTCGTCTCCTGTTGGGCGCGCTCTGAAGGCAGCACCGTTTTTAAGCGTCTGGTTATTCTAGGCCGCGAACATCGCGCCGGTGTGAAACAAACGCATGGGCGGTAAGAAACATCAAGCACGCTGCGCAATTTCGCAATTGCCGATGCACCTTGCAAGCGGCAGCATGGCGTCACCTTGTCGACCGGCGCGGCGATACCGCACGGGTTGCAGTGCAGCATAAAACAGGAGACGCTGATGTCCTACTTCGAACACATTCCCGAGATCCGCTACGAGGGCCCGCAATCGGATAACCCGCTTGCTTATCGTCATTACGACAAGAGTAAGCGGGTGCTCGGCAAGACACTCGAAGAACATCTTCGCATTGCTGTGTGCTACTGGCATACGTTTGTCTGGCCGGGCGTCGATATCTTCGGGCAAGGGACGTTTCGGCGTCCCTGGCAGCAGGCCGGCGACGCCATGGAACGGGCGCAACAAAAGGCGGATTCCGCGTTTGAGTTCTTCTCGAAGCTCGGCACGCCGTATTACACGTTTCACGATACCGACGTTGCACCGGAAGGTGACAGCCTGAAGGCCTATAGCGAGAACTTCACCCGCATCGCCGACTATCTGGCGCGCAAGCAGCAGGATACCGGCGTCAAACTGCTGTGGGGCACAGCCAATCTGTTCTCGCATCCGCGTTATGCAGCAGGTGCGGCGACCAGTCCTGATCCCGAGATTTTTGCGTTCGCTGCGACTCAGGTTCGTCACGCTCTTGATGCGACCCAAATGCTGGGAGGCGAAAATTATGTGTTGTGGGGCGGCCGTGAGGGCTACGACACGCTGCTCAATACCGACCTCGTGCGCGAACGTGATCAGCTCGCCCGTTTCCTGCACATGGTGGTCGAGCACAAGCACAAGATCGGCTTCAAAGGTGCACTGCTGATCGAGCCGAAGCCGCAGGAGCCGACCAAGCATCAATTCGACTATGACGTGGCGACCGTACACGGCTTCCTGCTGCAATACGGATTGGAGAAAGAGATTCGCGTGAATATCGAAGCCAATCACGCGACGCTTGCCGGTCACTCGTTCCACCACGAGATCGCGACGGCCTACGCGCTAGGTATTTTCGGCAGCGTCGATGCGAATCGCGGCGATCAACAAAACGGCTGGGATACGGACCAGTTTCCGAACAGCGTCGAAGAACTGACGCTGGCCTTCTACGAAATCCTCAAACACGGCGGCTTCACCACCGGCGGTATGAACTTCGACGCAAAGGTGCGGCGTCAGAGCGTCGATGCGGAAGATCTGTTCTTCGGCCACATCGGTGCAATCGATAACCTGGCGCTCGCCGTCGAGCGTGCAGCAACGCTGATCGAAAACGACCGACTCGAAGCGTTCAAACGTCAGCGCTACGCAGGCTGGGAGTCGGAGTTCGGCAGCAAAATTCTGAAGGGTGACTATTCGCTCTCGACGCTGGCTACGGATGCATTGGCACGCGGTCTGAATCCACAGCACGCGAGCGGCAGACAGGAGCAACTGGAAAACGTTGTAAATCAGGCGATTTACAGCAGACGCTAAAAGGCAGTCGTGAAGTAACCGCCCGAAAAAGGGCGCGCAGTAAGACATAAAAATCGCGCGGCCACGTTGACCGCGCGAATAAAAGAAGCTTTGGGTTGTCGCTTGTCCGGTTCTGCGGCTCGCAGCGCAGACCGTCCAATCCGGTATTCCGGCTATCAGAACAAGGAGTGAGACATGAAATTCGCAACGCGTCGTACCGTACTGAGTTCGCTCGTATGTGGAGCGATGCTCGCCAGCCTGTCGCTTGTTGCGCCGCTCGCGCATGCAAGCAAGGACCACCCGGAAATTGGCTTCTGTATCGACGATCTGCGCGTCGAACGCTGGTCGCGCGATCGTGACTACTTCGTTGCAGCGGCAGAAAAGCTCGGCGCCAAAGTATCGGTGCAATCCGCCGATGCGAGCGAAGAGCGGCAGATTTCGCAGATTGAAAACCTGATCTCGCGCGGCGTCGACGTGATCGTGATCGTGCCGTTCAATTCGAAGACGCTCGGCAATGTGGTCGCCGAAGCCAAGAAAGCCGGCATCAAGGTCGTCTCCTACGACCGCCTGATTCTTGACGCCGACGTGGATGCCTATATCTCGTTCGACAACGAGAAGGTTGGCGAGCTGCAAGCACAAGGTGTCTTCAACGCGCAGCCGAAGGGCAACTACTTCATGCTCGGCGGCGCGCCGACCGACAACAATGCCAAGATGCTGCGTGAGGGCCAGCTCAAAGTGTTGAAGCCCGCAATCGACAAGGGCGACATCAAAATCGTCGGTCAGCAATGGGTACCGGAATGGAGCGCGTCGACGGCGCTGCGTATCGTTGAAGATGCGCTCACGGCGAACAACAACAAGATCGACGCAATCGTCGCTTCGAACGACGGCACCGCAGGCGGCGCGATTCAGGCACTGGCTGCGCAGCACATGGCTGGCAAGGTGCCGGTGTCGGGACAAGACGCTGATCTGGCCGCTGTGAAGCGCGTAATCGCCGGCACGCAGACGATGACCGTGTACAAACCGCTGAAGCTGATTGCAGGCGAAGCGGCGAAACTCTCCGTCGCGCTTGCGAAGGGCGAGAAGCCGGCCTTTAATGCACAGTACGACAACGGCAAGAAGAAGGTCGACACGGTGCTTCTGCAACCCACATTGCTCACCAAGAGCAATGTTGATGTGGTCGTCAAGGACGGCTTCTACACCCAGGCCCAGCTCGCGAGCCAATGAGCGTAACGTGTGCGTAGTTCAAGCCGGTGTGCCTGGCATGCGTCAGGCACATCGGCGCGATCACGCGCCCTGCAGCGAGGCATAGCGAATGAGTGAACCATTACTGACGATGCGCGGCATCGTCAAAGCCTTTTCCGGCGTGAAGGCGCTCGACGGCATCGACCTGACGGTGGCGCCTGGCGAGTGCGTCGGCTTGTGCGGCGAGAACGGCGCGGGCAAATCGACGCTGATGAAAGTGCTGTCCGGCGTCTATCCCCACGGTACGTGGGACGGCGAAATCATCTGGGAAGGCGAGCCGCTGAAGGCCGCGAGCATACGAGACACGGAACGCGCGGGCATCATCATCATCCATCAGGAGTTGATGCTGGTGCCGGAGCTCTCGGTTGCAGAAAACATCTTTCTCGGCAACGAAATTACGCTGCCCGGCGGCAGAATGAATTACGCCGCGATGTATCAGCGCGCCGATGAGTTGCTGCGCGAGCTCGGCATCAGCGGAATCAACTCGGCGCAACCGGTGATGAATTACGGTGGCGGCCACCAGCAGTTGATCGAGATCGCGAAGGCGCTGAACAAGCGCGCGAAACTGTTGATCCTCGATGAACCGTCGTCGTCGCTGACGGCTACGGAGATACACATCCTGCTGGATATCGTGCGCGATCTGAAGCGGCGCGGGGTTGCATGCGTTTACATCTCGCACAAGCTCGACGAAGTGGCGGCGGTGTGCGACACAATCAGCGTGATTCGCGATGGCCGCCATGTCGCGACCGAACCCATGCGCGCGCTGACCACTGACCGCATCATCTCCCTGATGGTGGGCCGCGAAATCAAGAACCTGTTTCCGCGTGAACCGCATCCTATCGGCGACGTAATCTTTGAAGCGCGCCACGTGACCTGTTTTGACGTCAACAATCCGCGCCGAAAGCGCGTGAACGATGTGTCGTTTACGCTGCGGCGTGGCGAGATTCTTGGCGTTGCCGGTTTGGTCGGCGCGGGGCGTACGGAACTGATGCAGGCGATTTTCGGCGCGTATCCCGGTGCGAGCGAGGCGACCGTGGTGATGGACGGCAAGCCCTTGAAAATTCGCGCCCCTGTCGATGCGATTCGCGCCGGTATCGGCATGGTGCCGGAAGATCGGAAGCGCCACGGCATCGTGCCGGGTCTGAGTGTCGGCCACAACATCACGCTCGCGGTGTTGCAACGTTTCGCGAAGGGCGGACGCATCGATTCTGCCGCCGAACTCGACACGATTCACACCGAGATGAAGCGGCTTTCGGTGCGCGCGGCGCATCCGATGCTCTCGATTGCGAGTCTGTCGGGCGGCAATCAGCAAAAGGCCGTGTTGACGCGCATGCTGCTGACGGACCCGAAGGTGCTGATTCTCGACGAACCGACGCGAGGTGTCGACGTCGGTGCGAAGTTCGAAATCTACAAACTGATTTTTCAACTGGCACAGCGCGGCATGTCGATCGTGATGGTGTCGTCCGAATTGCCCGAAGTGCTCGGTATCAGCGATCGCGTGCTGGTTATCGGCGAAGGCGAATTGCGCGGCGATTTCGTCAACGACGGCCTCACGCAAGAGGACATTCTCAGCGCCGCAATCCGTCCCGTGCAGCGATCCCTCAACCCGACCGCACCAACTGAAGCGAGTGCCGCATGACTCCCGACGTCACTTCCCAACCCGCCGACGGCGCTGCGTCGCGCGGCGCATTCGGTGGCCCGCAGCGCATTCAGCAACTGTTTGCGCGTTACAAGATTCTCGCGTTGCTGATCGCCGTGGCCGTGATCTGGCTTTTCTTCTCCTTTCTGACACACGGCGCATTCGTGACGCCGCGCAATCTGTCGAACCTGCTGCGGCAGATGTCGATCACCGGCATGCTCGCGTGCGGCATGGTGTTCGTGATCATCGCGGGCGAGATCGATCTGTCGGTCGGGTCGTTGCTGGGTTTGCTCGGCGGTGTCGCGGCGATTCTCGATGTGAACCGGCATTGGCCGATTGGCGTCACCGTGCCTGTCGTGATGCTGCTTGGCGTGCTCGTCGGCATGTTCAATGGATGGTGGTCGACCTACCGGCGTGTGCCTTCGTTTATTGTCGGCCTGGGCGGCATGCTTGCATATCGCGGCATTCTGCTCGGCGTCACCGGCGGTTCGACGATTGCGCCGGTCTCTGATGGTTTCGTGTTTGTCGGCCAGGGGTATTTGCCGCGTCTTGCGGGCGATACGCTGGCCGTCGCGCTGTTTGTCGTACTGGCGTTTCTGACCGTGCGACAACGAAGCAACCGCGAGCGTTATAAGTTGCGCGTGGTGCCGATCTGGCAGGACGTTGCGAAGGTGGTCGGGGCAGGCGTGATTCTGGCCGCGTTTGTCGCCACGCTCGATCGTTATGGCGGCATTCCTGTGCCGGTTCTGCTGCTGCTCGCGCTGCTGGGCATTTTCACGTGGATCGCAACGCAGACTGTTTTTGGGCGGCGTATTTATGCGGTGGGGTCGAACCTGGAAGCGACGCGGCTCTCCGGCGTGAATACCAATCGTGTGAAGCTGGCCATCTTTGCGCTGATGGGACTGATGTGTGCGTTCGCGGGGATCGTCAATACGGCGCGCCTCGCGGCGGGCTCGCCGTCGGCGGGATCGATGGGCGAACTCGACGCGATCGCTGCGTGCTTTATCGGCGGGACATCGATGCGCGGCGGCTCCGGAACGGTCTACGGTGCGTTGATCGGCGCGCTGGTGATGGCGAGTCTGGATAACGGCATGTCGATGCTCGATGTCGACGCGTACTGGCAGATGATCGTGAAGGGCAGCATTCTCGTGCTGGCCGTGTGGATCGATGTGGTGTCGGGATCGAACCGCCGATGAAACAGCAGGCGGTGCGTCATGCAAATGCTGACGCACCGCCTGCTAAGCGATCAAACGCTTTAGTTCACGCCGAGCAACGACTTCGGCTCCATGAAGGCTTCCAGGCCGAACGTGCCATATTCCCGCCCGATGCCCGATTGCTTGAAGCCGCCGAACGGTGCTGCCGGTTCGTGTGCCAACGTGTTGATCAGTACACGTCCTGCGTCGATGCGAGTGGCGACTGCGCGAGCCCGCGCTGCATCGGCTGAGAGTACGTACGCTTGCAGCCCGTAGCTTGTGTCATTGGCGATCGCAATCGCTTCCTCGGTATCGCGATACGCAATGATCGACAGCACCGGCCCAAAAATCTCCTCACGGGCAATCGTCATGTCGTTGCTGACGCCGCTAAATACGGTCGGACGCACGAACCAGCCGCGCTCCACGCCTTCCGGCCGGCCTTCGCCACCGGCAATCAATCGCGCGCCTTCGTCGATGCCGATGCCGATATAACGTTGCACGCGCTCCCACTGCTTGCGGCTGACCATCGGGCCGATCTGCGTAGCCGGATCGCGCGGATCGCCGGCTTGCATGCGAGCGACTTCAAAGCTCATCCGCTCTTCGAATTCCGCAAGGCGGCTCTGCGGCACAAGAATCCGCGTACCGGCAATACACGCCTGACCGCTGTTCATGAAACCTGCCTGGAGCGCCAACGGCACTGCCTCTGCGAAATCGGCGTCGTCGAGTATGACCACCGGCGATTTACCGCCCAACTCTAACGTGACGCGTTTCAATGTATCCGCGCCGGTGCGCAGAATCGTCTTGCCGACAGCCGTCGATCCGGTGAAGGAAATCTTCGCCACGTCCGGATGCGCGCTGATTTCCGCCCCCACCGTATCGCCCCGGCCCGTGACGATATTGAACACGCCCGCGGGCAAGCCGGCTTCGTGCAGCGCCTCGGTGATGATGCGAGTCTGGATCGCGCTCATTTCGCTCGGTTTGATGACGGCGGTGCAACCCGCTGCAATTGCCGCAGCCAGCTTCCCGCAGATAAAGCCGCCATTGCTGTTCCACGGTGTAATCAGTCCGGCGACGCCGAGCGGTTGCATGACCACGTCGGCCGTGCCGGCGCGGCGCGTGAAATCATAGGTCTGCAAGACCTTGATGACTTCCGCCAGGACGTCCGCTGGATATTTCGCCATCCAGCGTGCGCGTGACACCGGCGCACCGTATTCCTCGACGATTGCTTCATACAGCTCGTCTTCTCTCGCTTGAACCGCGGCGTGCATGCGTTCGAGCAGCGCGATCCGCTCTTCCTTGCTGGTACGGGAAAACGCCGGGAAGGCGCGTTTGGCGGCCGCGATCGCGCGGCGAGCGTCTTCCGCGTCGGCCAGACGCACCGTGCCGATCACCGTTTCCTTAGCCGGGTTGTGAAGATCGAACCACTCTTCGCCGTGCGGGGTGACGAACGCGCCGTCGATATAAACCTTGTCGATTTGCTGCATGAAAGCTCCTACCCAGGAAGTTGTTGCCTCAAAGATAGGCTCAAAGGATTAAGCCGACTAGCCATATAATCAAGGATGATTCGTTGAGCAGGATGGGATAATGAAGACGCCCGGTTTGAGCGAACTGGAAGGCGTGCTTGCGGTGGCGCGCCATCGCAGCTTCCGCGCAGCGGCCACGGAACTTGGCGTGTCGACATCGGCGCTGAGCCATGCGATTGCGGCGCTGGAGGCGCGCATCGGCGTGCGGCTCTTTAATCGGACCACGCGCAGCGTGTCGTTGTCCGAGGCGGGCGCGCAATTCGTCGACAGCGTGGCGCCGGCGTTATCGACCATTCGCGTGGCTATCGAGCAGGCCGGCAGCTTTCGTGACACACCGGCGGGCACGCTGCGGATCAATACGTCGACGGGCGCGGCGCGCCAGGTGATGCCCATGCTGCTGGAATATCTTCGGCGTTATCCGGAGATGAAGCTGGATCTCGTCACCGAGGGGCGCATGATCGACATCGTGGTGGAGGGCTTTGATGCCGGCATTCGGTTGGCGGAGATCGTGCCGCAGGACATGATCGCGGTGCCCTTCAACCAGCCGCAGCGTTTTGCAGTCGTTGGGAGTCCAGCCTATTTCGCCGAAAATCCGAAGCCGCGCAAGCCAGACGACCTGCGTGCACACCGTTGTATCCGCATGCGCATGCCGAGCGGGCGTATTTATCACTGGGAGTTCGAGCGACGCGGCGAGGCTGTCAGCGTGGATGTGCAGGGCATGCTGACGCTCGATGAGCCGCTGCTCATCATGGAGGCAGCCCGCGAGGGATTCGGACTGGCGTATATGACTGAGTGGAACGTGGCGGCGGATCTGGAAGCGGGCACGCTGCAGCGTGTGCTGGAGGATTGGACGCCGGCGTTTGATGGGTTGTGTCTTTACTATCCCGGGCGACGTCATGTGCCGGCGGGGTTGCGGGCGTTGATTGAGATGATTCGGGAGGGCGCGTGATAGTAAAAATCCGCCACATCTCGCATTTTTCCGCCGTTCAAGCCAGTTGCGTTGCAGCGTGCCACCACGCGATGAATAACATTTAATGAACTGACACACGGCTTGCATCCACCCTTTCCTCGAAGGGCATCCGCCAGCACGGTGCAGCTCGGCTGAAACCCTTTAGCTTTCAGTCCCCCATCCACTCTTCCGTCTTACTACTGTTCCAACGAAACAAATTCCCGCGCCAGCCCGCGCTTTCACAGCGTCCCCGCCACCGTGCAAGCTGATCGAGCCATACGATGTTAAAGCGCAGAACCTTCCTGCTAGGCGGCGCCGGCGCGCTCGGTGTGCTGCTGGTCGGCTGGTCGGTGCTGCCGCCGGGCCAACGCCTGACACCCTCCACACCGTTGTCGACGGAAGGCAACCAGGTCGCACTCAACGGCTGGGTCAAAATCGCCGCGGACAACACCGTGACGATCGTGGTGTGCAAAGCGGAAATGGGGCAGGGTATACACACGGGCCTTGCGATGCTGCTGGCCGAAGAACTCGACGCCGACTGGTCGCAGGTTCGGGTAGAGAACTCGCCGATCGACAAGATCTACAACAGCGTGCAGAACATCGTCGACGATCTGCCGTTTCGCCCGGATGACGACAGCACGGTCAAGCGCGCCACGGTCTGGATGACCCGCAAGCTGGTGCGCGACGCCGGCACGATGATGACGGGCGGTTCATCGAGCATGAACGATCTATGGGCGCCGATGCGTGAAGCCGGCGCCTCGGCGCGTGCGATGCTGATCGGTGCGGCGGCCGCGCAATGGAAGGTGGCACCCGGCGAATGTCGTACGGAAGGCGGCTACGTACTGCATGCAGCAGGTCACAAGGCGAGCTTCGGCGAACTGTCCGCGATGGCCGCACAGCAACCGCTGCCACGCAAGGTTGCGCTGAAAGATCCTGCTGAGTTCAAACTGATCGGCAAGCCGGTGCGGCGTATCGAAGCCGCGTCGAAAATCAACGGCACAGCGCGCTTCGGCATTGACGCGCTACCCGATGGTCTCATCTACGCAAGCGTGGTGATGTGTCCCACTTTGGGCGGCACGGTGGCGCATTTCGACGCCTCGCCTGCCAGGACGATGCCCGGCTTCATCAAGGCGTTTTCGCTGAAGCCCTACGCGGGTGGCAGCGGCGGCGTCGCGGTCATCGCCGACAACCCGTTCCGCGCGATGAGCGCGGTGAGTGCAATCAACGTGGTGTGGAATGACGGCGCTGCGGCCAATCTGTCGAGCGCAAACGTAGACACTCAACTCGCGCAGGCGCTGGACGACAGCGACGGCCACGCCTACTACCATCGCGGTGACGTCGACGCCGCATTGAGCGGTGCCGCGCGCACGATCAGCGCCGAGTACCACGCACCGTATCTCGCACATGGCGCGGTCGAACCAGTGAACTGCACGGTGCAGGTCGCGGACGGCGCGGCCACCGTTTGGGTTTCCACGCAAATGCCGACGCTCGCGCGGCAGCACGTTGCGAAAGTGCTGGACATCGACATCGACAAGGTCGACGTGCAAACGCAACTGCTCGGCGGCGCTTTCGGGCGCCGTCTCGAACTCGATTTCATCGCGCAAGCCGCGGCGATTGCGCGCGAAGGCGGTGGTCGTCCGGTACAAACAATCTGGTCGCGGGCGCAGGATTTCACCCACGATTTCTATCGTCCGGCGTGCGTGTCGCGACTCAAAGCCGGTCTCGACAAAGACGGCAAGCTGGTCGCGTGGCATGCCACTTCAGCGAGTCAGGCGATCGTGCCGGAATCGATCGTGCGTTACTACGGCGTGCCGCGCATTCCCATCGACAAGACCACGTGCGAAGGCGCGTTCGATCAGCCCTACGAATGGCCCGCTGCACGTGTGGCGCACAAGATCGTCGAATTACCGATCCCGATTGGATTCTGGCGCTCGGTTGGCCATTCACATCAGGCGTTTTTCACCGAAGGTTTCACCGACGAACTCGCTGTAGCCGCCGGTCAGGATCCGATTGCATTTCGCGCGGCGCTGCTCGCGCAGCATCCGCGCCATCTTGCGGTGTTAAGGCGCGTTGCAGCCTTGTCCGACTGGGGACATCCCATGACGCGTGCGGCCGATGGCACAAAGCGGGCGCGCGGCGTCGCGCTGCATGAAGCGTTCGGCAGCGTCGTCGCGCAGGTGGCAGAGGTATCGGTCGGTGCGAACAAGCAGATTCGCGTGCATCGGGTGGTCTGCGTGATTGACTGTGGACTGCCGGTGAACCCAAACCTGATTCGTCAGCAGATGGAGGGCGGCATTGTATTCGGCCTCTCGACTGCGTTGCAGGATGAAATCACTTTCGTCGGCGGTCAGGTGGCGCAGAAGAACTTCGTCGATTTCCCGGTTGTGCGGATGAACGACTGTCCGGTGATCGAAGTCGACATTATGCCCAGTCAGATGCACCCCCAGGGCGTCGGCGAACCAGGCGTGCCGCCGGTTGCGCCGGCGGTGGCCAACGCGGTATTCGCACTGACCGGTCAGCGCTTGCGCGCGCTGCCGCTGAGGGTTGCGTGAAACGCTTCAGATTGACGGAGAAAACATGGGATCGTTAAACATCAACGGCCGCGCGGTTGCCGTGCAAGCTGAACCGGACATGCCGCTTCTGTGGGTGCTGCGCTGCGACCTCGGCATGACCGGCACCAAGTTCGGCTGCGGTGTGGGCATTTGCGGCGCATGCACGATCCACCTGGACGGCAAGGCGGGCCTTGCCTGTCAGACACCGATGTCCAGCTTGCACTCGCAGAAGATCACGACGATAGAAGGCGTGCAGGGCGCCGAAGCGCAGGCGTTAAAAGCGGCGTGGATTGATCTCGACGTGGTGCAGTGCGGTTATTGTCAGAGCGCGCAGTTGATGGCGGCCTGCGCGCTGCTCAAGCAGAAGCCCAATCCCACTGACGCGGACATCGATGCGGCGATGTCCAACATTGTGTGCCGTTGCGGCACGTACCCGAGGGTAAGGGCGGCGATTCACCAGGCGGCTGCGAAACGGCGGCCCGTTTAAGGCCGGCATCACCGCAGACAGAGACGCCTGGGTGAGCCGATTACGAGCCCGGTGAGCTCAGTTCGCCAGCATCTCCACGACCGCCACCACTACCGTGAAAACGCCGATACAACCGCCCAGTGTGGCTGCGCCTTGCATGAATTGCGACATACGTGACCCCATAACGTGTGGTGTTGAGGCTCGTATTTAACCTGAATTGAAAGGTAAAAGAAAGCTTGTCAATAATAGCGATTTACCCGGATGAGGCGAGATGGGAGGGTCAAGGCGCTTTGGTGATCGGCGTCGGCACCGCGACCTTAGCCGGGGCAGCAGGAGTCCCAGCGTTAGAACCCGCAGCCCCAGGCACCGCCTGCGCGTCAGTCTCCCACCCACCACCCAGCGCGAGGAACAGATTGACCTGATCAATCGCCACCTGCCCCTCCGCAGCCGCCACCTGAGATTTCGTCGAAGTCAGCGTGCGGGTGGCATCCAGATCCGAAATAAACGACTCGCGCCCGGCGCGATACAGGCGATGTGTTTCATCCGCCGACGCAGTGGCCGACTTCAACGCGGCACGCAAGGCGTCGGCGCGGGCATAGTCGGACGCGTAGGTCGCGAGGCTGGTTTCGGTTTCGCGCAATGCGGTCAGCACCACGCCGTCGAACTTTGCCAACGCAACATTGCTTGACGCTTGAGCTTCACGCACACGACCCCGTGCGCCATTCGTGGGGAAGGTCCAGCTGATCAGCGGACCGAAGGCCCAGCGTGCCGTCGGCGAGGTGCCGAGGTCCTCCAGAACCCCGGTCAAACCCGCCGACGCACCGATGCTCACCGTCGGATACAACGCGCCCGTCGCGACCCCGATGCGTGCAGTCGATGCTGCCAGTTGACGCTCGGCCTCGCGCACGTCCGGGCGACGCTTGAGCAGCGCGGCACCGTCGCCGACCGGGATCGGCTGGCGGATCTGCGGCAACGTGCTGCAGGCCAGCACGGCTGGCGGCAAATCGGACGGCGCGCGTGCGAGCAGCGCTGCGAGCCGGTATTGCGCAATCTGGCGGCGCGCCGTATAGCGCGGAATATCCGCCGCCAACGTATCGACCTGGGTTTGCCCGCGCGTCACATCGGGCTGATTGCCGCGACCCGCGTCGCGCAATCGGCGCGATACGTCCACACGCTCCTTCTGCAAGGCCAACGATTGCTGCGCGATCCTGAGTTCCTCGGCGGCCGAGCATTGGTCGACGTACGAGCGCACCACATCCGCGACCACTGTAATTCGCGCGAGATCGGCGGCCGCCTGCACGGATTCCGTATCCGCCGCCGCCGCTTCGACACCACGCCGCAGCTTGCCGAACAGATCGATTTCGTAGGAGATGCTGATACCGATATCGCCTTCATTGACGACCGGCAGCTTCTCGGTAAGCAGGTACTGCTCGGCCGATTCCTGCGCGCGTTCGAGCAGCACCGAACTCTTGCCGGAGAAGCCGCCTTGAGCCTGCGCGACACCCAGCGCTTCACGCGAACGCGCGAGGTTCGCCGCCGCGACGCGCAAGTCGGTATTCGACTGCAGCGCCTCGTCGACCAGCTTGTTCAGCACCGGATCGTCGTAGAGCTTCCACCAGATCACCGGCACGTTCTGTCGCGTGGTCAGTTTGGCATCGGCGCCTTCGATCGGCGCGTTGGCGAGCGGCGCGTTGACCAGCGCCTGCTTCGGCAGTGCGTAATCGGGGCCGACATTCACGCAGCCGTTGAGCGCGACGCTCAACGGCAAGAGTGGCAGCAGCGGCAATAAGGGAAGGGCGCGCGACAGCTTCATTGCGACGCGCCCGACATGACGGCAGCAGATGCCGGTTGCGCAGTAGAAGCAGCGGAGGCAGCCGGGACAGCAGAAGTAGCCGAAGCCGAAGCCGCCGATGCATCCACCGTACCCGAAGCGCCCGCAGCCGGACGCTGCTTGCCGGTCGGCGACAGATCGCGCACCGACACCGTCGCGGTGCGTCCAGCGATCATGCGGAAGTCGGCAGGCACCTCGTCGAGCGCAACGCGCACCGGAATCCGTTGCGCGAGCCGCACCCAGCTAAATGCCGGATTCACGTTCGGCAGCAGATTCGACCCTTGCGTGCGGTCGCGGTCTTCAATCCCCGCGACGATGCTTTGCACGTGACCGCGCAGCACGTTTGGCTCGCCCATCACCTGGATATCGACCCGCTGGCCGATGTCGATGCCGCGCAACTTGGTCTCTTCAAAGTAACCGTCGACGCGGAACGAATGCATATCCACCACCGCCAGCACGGCACGGCCTGCCGAGACGAATTCACCGGTACGTGGTGCGCGGTCGTTCAGATAACCGTCGACAGGACTCACGATCGTAGTGCGTTGCAAATTCAGCTTGGCGGTATCGATCGCGACGTTCGCATCGGCGAGCGCCGCTTCCGCTGTTTCAACACGCGAGCGGCTTTCCTCTGCGACCTCCGCCGCAACCAGGTTGCCGAGCTGGCGATTACGCACGTCTTCGCGGCGCGCCTGATCGAGGGTAGCGCGGCGTTGCTGCGCGGTGGCCTGCGCCTGGCGCAGTGCGAGCGCGTAGCGGGCCTGATCGATCACGAACAGCACCTGGCCTTGTTTGACCTGCTGGTTGTCCACCACTTCGACCGATGAGATCAGCCCCGAGATATCCGGCGCAACCTGGATCACGTCGGCGCGTACATGACCGTCGCGAGTCCACGGCGCGAACATGTAATAGGCGACCAGTTTCCACAGCACGAAGGCTGCAACCACGACGACGATCAGGGTCAGCAGAATTTGACCGACGGAGAACCAGGTTTTTTTCACGTTATTAGTCTGTGCGAAACGACGACGACAAGGCCCAGCACCAGCACATAGATGCCGAGATCGAAGATGGAGCGATGCCAGACGAAGCGGTAAAAGCCGACGCGTTCGAACACCGTGCGAATGGCCAGGTTGATCAGATAGGCGATCAACATCAGTACCAGCACGGCCGGCACGAACACGCCGAAGATATCGATTTCACCGATCATCGCGGGAACGGGCAAAGGAGAGGATGGGGTTGCGGGACGGGCGCATCAGGCAGCGGCCTCCGGTTCGGGCGGCGTGGGTGTGATTAGCGTGGCCGGAAACAGCGAAAGACGCAAGCCGACCAGCGCGTGCAGCGCCTCGCGCAATCTGCGCGCCGAGGTTTGCGCGGTCGGGCCCGGCGCGCCGGCATTGGCTAGGCCTTGTGCGGTGACGCGCGCCACGGCTGCATCGATCGACGACATCAGGCTCTCGGGCACCGGTTGGCGCTTGCGCTGGTCGATGCACCATTGGAAGTAGTCGCGCACGTCTTCGAGGACCTGATCGATCGCAGCCGGCGCTTCGCCGCCGAGCTTGCCGGTCAGACGGCGCAGATCGAGCGCGTTGAAAGCAATGCGCAGATCGCGAAAACTTTCGATCGACGGATGGCGATGGTCGTCGGTGGCGGCAAGGCGTGGGATCAGCTGCATCAGGCGGTCGAGCATGCGTGCGGCGAGATTGCGCGGGTCTTCGATCGTCCGGGCGGACGCAGTCAGCGCCACGTCGGCCCAGCTCGAGCGCAACAGCCGGGAGGTCGCGAGTTCGGCGCCGAACGGCCGCGTCGCGCGGGTCCACAGATACGCATACAGCAAGCCGGCAAGGCCCGCGAGATTGCTGTTCAGGAAGATCAGAAAGTCGGCCGAATAGGCATCCTGAATGCTGATGAAGGTGGCCGTATTGACGGCCACGAGCACCGTTACCATGTTGAACTGCGGACGCGGGATCAACGTGCCGACAAGGATGAACGGCCCGGCGAACAGGATGACCAGCATCGGGAAATCGTGCACGTGAGGCAGCACGGCGAACAGATAGATACCGGCAGCCACCACGGCGATCGCCGTGGCGACGAAGAACTTGAACACCATGGGCGCGGGTTCGTCGAACGCGGCGAAGAAGCAGCAGGCGACTGCTGCCAGCGTCGCCGCATTAGCGCCGTCCGCCCAGCCTGAACTGATCCACAGACTGCACGCGATGACGACCGCGGCGCCCGCTGAAACCGTCGAAAACAGCATGATGCCGCGATCGAAGAACCGCTCGGTGCCGCCCAGCCGCCAGTGACGAAAACGCGGCCGCCACGAGCCTTCTTCGCGCGTGATGATGATGCGCAGCGAGCGGCAGTCCTGCCAGATATCGATCACCTGTTTCAGGCGCCACAGCGCGTTCGAAAGCAGCGCGTTGTCCCAGGTCGCCAGCGCGGCCGGCGGCGGCTGCATCGCGGCGATGCGCTCGCGCAAAGCGTTGGCTTCCGGGTCGGGGTGATAGCCCCCACTGGCTGCGGGAAGCGGCGCATTGAACCACTTGATGACGTCGTTGAGCAATGCTTCGAGGCCTTCTGGCCACGTCTGGCGACCGCTGTTGTAGAGCGCGATCAGCGGATCGGCCAGCGCCGACATCATCGGCAGCAGCAACTGCATGCGCCCGCGCAACTCGTGAGTGCGTGTCAGGATGTCCGGCCGGGTATGGTCGTAGGCCAACTGGCTCAGTAGCAATTCCAGCCCGTTGATCGTGCTCGCAATGCGCTGGCGAGCCCCCGAGATCGCCGAGCCCGCAATGCGCCCAGACAGCGTTTCGGTCGCATAGAACGCAGCGTCGCGAAACCACGCGTCGGTTCGCTCGATGATGGTGGGGGCGAGCCGGCTGGGAAACAGCGAACTGCCGACAATGCTCGCGCACACGATGCCGAGCAGGATCTCCTCGGTACGGCTGATAGCCAGATCGAACACGCCGCCTGGATTGGTCACCGAAGGCAACGCAATGATCGGCATGGTGTAGGCCGCCAGCATGAAGACGTAGCTGCGTGCAGTGCGATCGGCCACCGCCAGATACAGCAGCGTGCCGGTCCACAACGCGACGATCACGCTGAACAGGTATGGCGATTCGACGAAGGGCGGCACCAGCAGTACCGCAGCCGATGCGCCCAGCATGGTGCCGAGCGCACGATAAAGTGCCTTGGAGCGGGTCGCGCCGACAAACGGATTCGACACAATGTAGACGGTGGCCATCGCCCAGTACGGTCGCGGCAATTCGAGCGCGAGACCGATGTAAAGCGCGATCATCGCCGCGGCAAACGTCTTGACGGAGAAGAGCCAGTCGCGGATGGAGGGATAGACCATAACCCGTTACTCGGCGTCCCGGGGATTGGGGGACGCCGGAGCGTCGGCCGTGAAAGCAGCCAGCACCCGTAAGGTCGCTTCGAGATCGCTACGCGAGATACCTTTCAAAGCTTGCGCCCGCAGCGTATTCAGCTCTTCTTCCATTTTTGCGGTGACGGCGCGGCCTTCATCGGTGAGTGCCACGGTCTTGGCGCGCCGGTCTTCAGGATCTTCGTCGCGGCGCATCAGGCCGGCCGCGCACAGTTGATCGAGCAGCCGCACGAGCGAGGGCCCTTCAATGCCGATGTGATCGGCCAGCGTGACCTGCCGCACCGCTTCACCGAGCCGGCTGGCGGTGAGGAGGGGCGTGGCGCACGCTTCGGAAACATTAAAGGCCGCGAGCACGTCATGGCTCGTGCGCCGCCATTTTCTGGCAGCGACGACCAGGGTGCTGCTAACGGTGCGGCGCAAGATATCGAGATTCGACATGGCCGCTATTGTATTTCCTAAAAATTCGTTAGCAAACTATTGAATTGGATTTTTGTGAGAATGTACTCCGCGGAAGTCTGAAGTCGTAATGTGACAAACAATTGCGTCTTCTTCTCAGGCCGCGAGGCCGAGCCGGACGGTACGCGCCAGATCGTCGAGCTGGAATGGTTTGCGCAAGATCGTGCAGCGCTTGACGGCGAGACCCGAAATATCCACGTCCGCGTAACCGGTCGCGAGGATCACCGGCAAGTCCTCGCGCATCTTGCGCGCCGCGGCGATGACGTCGATGCCGTTCATGCCCGGCATCGCGAAGTCGACCACGAGCAAGTCGGGCTTGTCGTCCTGCAAACGGTTCAGCCCGGCCTGGCCGTCCGCGGCTTCGGTCACGGTGTAGCCGAGCATTCTTAAACACTCGACCAGCATCGCCCGCACCTCGCCGTCGTCTTCGACAACCAGTACGCGTTTCACGCCCACTGCGTTCCGTTCGACGTCGGAGACCACCGCGATCTGCGACGCCACGCGCTCGCGCAAGGGCAGCCAGATCTCCACTGTGGTGCCCGCGCCCTCTTCGCTGAAGAGGCGCGCAGTGCCGCCGGCTTGCCGCGCGATGCCGTAGACCTGGCTCAGGCCGAGGCCCGTGCCTTTGCCGATCGGCTTGGTCGTGAAGAATGGATCGAACACGCGCGAGACCACATCGGGTGGGACGCCTGAGCCGGTGTCGACGACTTCGAGCACGACATAGTGACCGTCGCCGAGCGTTTCATCGGGGGCTTCACGCTCTTTCACGTGAATGGCCAACTGACCACCGTTTGGCATTGCGTCGCGCGCATTGATCGCCAGATTGAGGATGGCCAGTTCGAGCTGATTGGCGTCGGCCTGGGTCCACATCTCTTCGCCGTCGAATTCATTGGTGTAGCGGATGCCCGACCCGAGCGACACGGTGATGATGTCGCGCATGCCTTGCAGCAAGGCGACCACGTCCACCGCTTTCAGATCGAGGTTGCTGTTGCGGGAGAAGGTCAGTAACTGGCCCGTGAGTTTCGCGCCACGCTCGGTTGCGCGTTTGACCGTGGCGGCCATGGCGCGAATGCGATCGTCGCTGCCGATCCGCGCGATCAACTCCGAGTTGACCATGATGACGTTCAGCAGATTGTTGAAGTCGTGCGCGATGCCGCCGGTGAGTTGCCCGAGCGCTTCCATCTTCTGCGATTGCACCAGTACGGCCTGCACTTTGGCGCGCTCGTGAATCTCCATCATCAGCCGGTTGTTGGCGGACGCAAGCTCCTGCGTGCGTCCGGCAATGCGGCTCTCCAGCGAATCGTTGAGGTGCACCAGGGCTTCTTGCGCCTCGATCAGTTCGGCCAGATGGCGGCGCGATTCGTACTGCCGCGAGCGTGCCCTTAGCGACGAGCCTACCGCGCGCCGCAACGTTTCCGAGTTCAGCGGACGCTCGAGCACCACCACGTTGCCGAGCCGCTCGAGCACTTCGAGGCTGCGCGCCGAACGGCGCCCGACGCGATTGGCGGCGAGCAGAATGAAGGGGAAGTCGGACCATGCCGGTTGCTGTTCGAGCCAGCCGAACAGGCGCGATGCGTGGCCGTCCGCGAGGGCTTCTTCGGCGATCAACGCACTGCCCGCGCCGGCATCCAGCGCTTCGGTGAGTGCATCGGCATCGCGGCAAGCAACGGATAGTCGGGCGTCCTTCTGCAGGACTTCGGCAATCACATCGGCGTCGCGGCCGAACGGCGCCAGGATAAGGACGCGTTGCTCCATGGCGTTACCGCCGCGACGTGTCGATGAGCCGATCCTGCTCGCCGAGCAGGGCTGTACCGCCGCGGTAGGAGGGCAGGCCGGAGAGCACACCTTCGAAGTCGCGCAATGCTTCGCCGACCTCCACGCCGTTTCGGCCGAGCCGGAACTGGCGGATCGAGCGCTCGTGCGCGGCGGCGCGGCTCTTCACGGCGGTGACGGCCGTCAGCACTTCGCCATGGTGTTCGAAGTAGCGGAACAGCACCACGACGTCGCTCAAATAGCTGATGTCGAGATCGTTCTGCACCTCGCCGATGATGCCGTGCTGGCCGAGCACCAGCATCGTGATAACGCCTTGCTGGTTCAGATAGCCGAGCAATTCATGCATCTGCAGAAGGAGATAGCGCTCGCCGGGCATGGCCTGGAGGTAGGCATTCAGACTGTCGATGGCGACGTATTTAGCGCCTTTGTTCTCAACCGAGTTGCGCACGTCGCTCGCGAATTCGCCGGGCGAGATTTCTGCCGGATCGATCTGGCGCAAGGTCAGCAAGCCGCTCTCGACGTGCGGCGCCAGGTACATGCCGAGCGTCGCGCAACGGATCATCAACGTGGTGAGGGTTTCATCGAACACGTAGTAGACACAGCGCTCGCCACGTTCGAGCGCCGCAATCAGGCACGACACGACGGTCGTGGTTTTGCCGACGCCAGACGGTCCGATCATCAGCGCGTTAGTGCCGGGGATCAGGCCGCCGCCGAGCAGCGCGTCGAGGCCGGACGTGCCGGTGCTGAGCACATTGGTGTCGAACGGCGTGTGATGCTCGGCTGCGACGAGGCGCGGATACACGTGGATGCCGCCGGTGTCGAGCGTGAAGTCGTGATAGCCCTCGCGGAACTTCATGCCGCGCATCTTGGCGATGCGCATGCGCCGCCGGTTGCCGCCGTAGTCGTGCACGAGGTTGTCGAGGCTGATCACGCCGTGCGCGATACTGTGCAACTGGACGTCGCCGGGGTCCGACGAATTGTCGTCGAGCAACAGCACCGTACATTCGCGGGTGGCGAAATAGCGCTTGAGCGCGAGAATCTGCCGGCGATAGCGCAACGGGTTCTGCGACAGGAGACGCAACTCGGAGAGACTGTCGAGCACGATGCGCACGGGTTTGAGTTCGTCGACCTGTTCGATGACGTTGCGCACGGTCTCGCCGAGCTCGACTTCGGCCGGGTGCAGCACGGTCTGCTCGTATTGCGGGTCGAGGCCTTCGTCGGACAGCAGCTCGAGAATCGTGAACTGGCTGAGGTTCCAGCCGTGGCTGTCCGCGACCGAGATCAACTCGGCGCGCGTCTCGGACAGTGTGATGTACAGCCCCGCCTGGCCCTGCTCAATGCCCTTGAGTAAGAATTGCAACGCAAGGGTAGTTTTGCCGGTGCCGGGCGCGCCTTCGACAAGGTACATGCGGTGGGGGGTGAGGCCGCCTCCGAGGATGTTGTCGATTCCCTCGATCCCCGAGGAAAGGCGGGCCGTTGAGGCGGCGGCAGGTAGGTTGGGCATAGCGTAGCGATCGCGTCGGTAGTGGCTTTGTTTTTTCAGCCGGTACGGACGGAATGCAATTTGTATGCCTATGGGTGCGTTGCGCCGGCCTTCGCGGGTGTGTCGCAAGCACCCGGAACGCTCAGCCGTGAACGCGCTCCTTGACCAGTTCGATAAAGCGGGTCGCCGCGCTATTGCGCAGTCCCGCAGGGTAAGCAAGATGCAGCGGAGCACTCAACTTCGCGGGATTCGTCAATGTGCAATAGACGGTGCCCACCTGGTCGTACCGTTGCATCGACGCCGGCACCAGCGTCACTCCCAACCCTGCCGCGACCAGATTGATTCCCGACACCATGCGCGGCACCTCGCGCGCAATCCGCGGGACAAACCCGGCTTGCCTGCATGCTGCCAGGATATCCGCATACATGCCCGGCGCCCCCGGCCGGCGGACCAGAATGAAGTCCTCGTGCGCCAATGCCTTTAACGACACCTGCGGCCTCTTTTTACCCGCCCCTTTCAGCAACGGATGCCCAACCGGCAATACCACCACCATCGGTTCGTCGAGCAATAACTCGAACGCCACGCCCTCGCGTACATCGACCGGCTTGCGGAGAAACGCGGCCTGAATTTGCCCCGCGGCCAAACGCTCGATAATTTCCGCCGCATTGAGTTCGGCAAGTTCCACGGCAACCTCGGGGCACACCGCGCGAAAGGCCCGGATCGTCTCGGTGGTGAAGGGATGGAACGCCGCCGAACTGGTGAGGCCGATCGAGATCGTGCCGAGCTCGCCGCGCGCAATCCGGTTCGCCCTGTCCACCGACTGTTGCAGCTCCTGCAGCAAGCGTTGCGCGTCTTCCGCAAAGGCTTGCCCCGCAGGCGTCAAAGTTACGCCGCGCGGCATGCGCACAAACAGTTCGAAGCCGATCTCTTCCTCCAGCGTTCGAATCTGCTGCGAGAGCGGCGGCTGTTGCATGGCCAGCCGTTCGGCCGCACGCGTGAATTGGCCTTCCTCAGCAACCGCCAGGAAGTAGCGCAAATGTCGAAGCTCCATCGTGTTCTGTCTCCTGGGTCGTGCTTTGCGTTCGATTCATTGCCATATCGTATAGATATGGATGGTGCATAAAACAGGTATTTTACATTTACCACGCCCAATCCTACGATCTCGTCCATCGCGTCGATCGAGGCCTGCGCTGCGTACGACAAGTACGGCAAGCAGGCTCGAGCGCCCCGCGACATAAAACAAAATCCACAGGAGACGATAGTGAAAAAGCAATGTGCGGTGGCCGCATTGGCCGTGGTGAGTTGCGCGAGTGCGCATGCTCAGGCATCGGTCACGCTGTACGGGGTGATCGATACGAATATCGAATTCCTCAACCATGCAGGGGCCAGTGGTGGCTCGCTGGTCCGCGAGAACTCCGGTGGACTGAGCAACTCGCGCTTCGGTTTTCGTGGGACCGAAGACCTCGGCGGCGGCAATAAAGCGTTTTTCATTCTCGAAGCAGGTTTCAACGGCAACGACGGCACCAATGCAACTGCCGGCGTGCTATTCAACCGGACCGCGGCGGTCGGGGTGTCGAATGAAGCCTTCGGTGCGTTGTCGGCGGGTTTGCAGTACACGGCGATGTACGACACGCTCATCAAGTACGACCCGATGGTGTTCGGCCAGCAATACACGTGGATGCCGACCACCGGCTCCGCGGACGGCTTCTCGTTCAAGGCGCGCGTGAACAACTCGGTCAAGTATGTGGGCCGCTTCGGCGGCTTGACCGCGACGGCGGATTACAGCTTCGGCGGCACGGCGGATTCGTTTCAAAGCAGCGCGGCATACGGCGGCGCGCTTGATTACGACAGCGGCAGCTTTGCCGCAGCGGTGGCTTACGACTACCGCAACGGCGCCATCAATTCGACCGGCATGTGGACCAAGTCGCGCAACTGGAGCGCGTCGGCGCGCGAGCAGATCGGCGACGTAACCGTCATGGGCGGCTACGAGCACTATCTGTTCAACCCGACCAAAGGCAAGACGGTGTCGTCGGCGTTGTGGTTCGGCGGCGTGCGCTATCTGATCGCGCCGACGTTCCGTTTGACGGCCGCCGCGTATTACCAGAGCAACAAGGCGGACAACGTATCGAACTCGTTGATGGGCGTGCTCGGCGCGGACTATATTCTGTCGAAGCGAACCGATGTGTACGCAACCGTTGCCTATGCCGCTTCCACGCGCTATGCCAACGACCAGTACACGCCGGTCGGCTTGACGAGCGACACCGCTTTCGGTCCGAACCAGACGGGTGTGACGCTCGGTATCCGCCACCGGTTCTGAGTTTTTGAGCTTTTCAACGACAGATTTGACGATGCGCCGCGTTCAAGACAGTGCACGGTGATCAGGAGCAAGCTGCATGACATTCAATCTTTCACGACGTCTGGCGATGGGGTGCGCGGCAGCCGGTGCCGCCATGCTGGCGTTGCTCGCGCAACCGGCATTCGCGGTGCATCCCTACGAGTCGCATCTGAAACCGGTGGCGACGATCTCGGATACACGGTTTGTGATCGACACGCCGCAAGGGCAAGCTGAATTTCCGCTGTACCTGTCGAAGGATTGGACCGTCGCGCAGCCGCAGGTGACGCGTGCGGTGATCGTGATTCACGGCAAACTGCGCAACGCGGACGTGTACTTCCGCACCGCGCAGAATGCACGCGATGCTGCTCATGCGGATCCCGATAGCACACTCCTGATCGCGCCGCAGTTCCTCGCCACGCTCGACACGCGTATGCATAACGAACCGGCCGACCTGCTGCGCTGGACCGGCGACGCGTGGATGGGCGGCGAAGCGGCGCGGGCGCCGCAGCCCATCAGTTCGTATGCAGTGCTCGACGCGATCGTCACGCGCCTCGCGGATCGCAAGCTGTTTCCGAATCTGCGGCACGTTGTATTCGCGGGGCATTCAGGCGGTGGCCAGGTCGTGCAGCGTTATGCGGTGGCGGCGCATAACATCGGCGTGCTGACGGACGAAGGCATCGACGTGCGCTACGTGGTGGCGAGCCCGTCGACGTATGCGTATTTCGATGCACAACGGCCGAATGCGCAAGGTGTAGCGGCGCCGTTCGATGCCGCACAATGCGCCGATTTCAATCAATGGAAATACGGCATGGACAATCGGCCGCCGTACCTCGACGACCGCTCGCCCGCACAACTCGAAGCGACGTATGCGTCGCGCCGCATTGACTATCTGGTCGGCGGCGCGGACGACGATCCGCAGCAAAGCGCGCTCGATAGAAGCTGTGCCGCCGAAGCGCAAGGTCCGCAGCGTGTCGCACGTGCTGAGGCGTATTACCGCTACATCCAGTCGCGTCATCCGGAAGGGTTGAAGCAGAGTTTTCATATCGTGCCGGGTGTGGGCCACAACGGCGCGCGCATGTTGACGTCGGTCTGCGCGTTGTCGGCGATGTTCGGCACCAAAGGATGCGAGCAATGAGCGGGGCGAGTTTGAATCAGCGTGACGGTGCGGTGTCGGCTACGGTGGCATCGAACGGGCTGAGCCCGTCGATGGTGCGGCGCGCGATCTTTGCCTCAGTGCTCGGCAACGGGCTCGAGTGGTTCGATTTTCTGATCTACGGCTACTTCGCAAAGATCATCGCGCAGGTGTTCTTTCCTGGCGGCAGCGGCTTCGTGTCGATCATGCTGACGCTCGCCACGTTCGCCGTGGGCTTTATCGTGAGGCCGATCGGCGGCATTCTGCTCGGCATCTACGCGGACCGGGCAGGGCGGCGCAAGGCGCTTTCGCTGCTGATCATTTCGATGGCGGCGAGCACGCTGTTGATGGGCCTCACGCCGGGCTATGCCAGCATCGGCATCGCGGCGCCGTTGCTCGTGGTGCTCGCGCGGCTGTTGCAAGGGCTCTCGGTGGGCGGGCAGTTCGCGACGGCCTCGGCGATGCTGGTCGAGTACGCGCCGCCGCATAAGAAGATGTTCTACGGCAGCTTCAATATGTCGGCGCAGGCGTTCGCGTTGCTGCTTTCGTCAGGCGTCGGTTATCTGCTAACCACGCAGCTCACGCATGAGCAACTAGTGGCGTGGGGCTGGCGCCTGCCGTTTCTGTTCGGCGCGTTGGCGGGGCCGTTCGGTTTCTACATCCGGCATCGCGTGGCGGAATCGCCGGAGTTCGAGCGCTTGCTCGATCAAAAGGACAAGCCGCCGCGCGTGACGGTACGGCAGTTCTTCCGCGATAACGGCGACGCGGCGATCTGCGCGATGGGCGTGATCATCATCGGCGCGGCGACCAATTATGTGTGGCACTCGTATCTGTCGGTGTATGTCGAGCGGCAATTGCATCTGCCGCTGTCCACCGCGTTGCTCGGCGCGTTCGTGTCGGGCGTGCTGAATCTGTTTCTGTTTCCGCTGTCCGGCAAGCTTGCCGATCGTTACGGCGCGTACCGGCTGTTCTATCCGATCGTGATCACGTGGATGGTGTGCGTGTATCCGCTGTATCACTTCGTCGTGACGAATCCCACGCCGGGGCATCTGTTCATCGCGCAGATGGTCGCAACGGTGTTCCTCGCCGCCATGTCCGGTTCGCACCCCGGCATGCTCGCGACGCTGTTTCCGGTGCGCAGCCGTTCGGCGGGCGTGGCGCTGTCGTACAACATTGCGGTGACGCTGTTCGGCGGCATGGCGCCGCTCACCATCACCGCCTTGACGCATCTGACCGGCAGCAGTTTGACGCCGGCGTTCTACCTGATTTTTGCCGGTTTCGTGTCGCTTGCGATGGTGTATTTCACGCGCTCGGGACGTGAGCCGGGCGGTGCAACGGCGAAGTTCGTCACGCGTTAGCCGCCACTAGCCAGACTGATTAGATGACTCACGAGCTTATTGCATGACCCAGCCTTTGATTACCGATGACGAACGCGCGCCAAATGAACGTCCGGTTGCCGTCGTCGCGAGCCGGCATCTGAGTGTCGCGACGCTTGCGGGTAGCGGCACCGTGCCGGTGTTCGCGAACGGCGACTGGCTTGCGCCGACGCATGACGTCAAGCGTGCCGTGATTCTGATTCACGGACGCCTGCGAAATGCGGACACGTACTTCAATCTGGCGGAGCGCGCGTGCGCACTGGCTGGTGGCGATGCGGCCGATACGCTGCTGATCGTGCCGCAGTTCCTCGCGAGTGCCGACGTTGGCGCGCATGCGTTACCGCCATCCACGCTGCATTGGGAATGGACTAGCTGGATGGGCGGCGACAACGCCGAAGGTCCGGCGCCGCTCAGTTCGTTCGATGTGCTCGACGCCATTCTGCAGACGCTGGCGTCGCGTGAGCAGTTTGCGTCGCTGACCGAGGTGGTGATCGCCGGGCATTCGGGCGGTGGCCAGGTGGTGCAGCGCTATGCCGTGGTGACGCGCGGTGAGGCGCCGCTCGTCGCGCGCGGAATTGCGCTGCGCTATGTGGTCGCGAATCCTTCGTCGTACGTGTACTTCGATGCGATGCGGCCGACAGCATCAGGTGAATTCGTGGCGTTCGATGCGACGGCATGTCCGTCGTTCAATCGCTGGAAGTATGGGCTCGAAGATTTGCCGGCCTATGCTTCGAGCGACGGTGATTCGAGCTCCGCTGATGCGCTCGAATCACGCTATGCGCGTCGTGACGTCACCGTGCTGCTCGGCGGCGCGGATTGCGATCCGCAGCATCCGGCACTCGACCGTTCATGCGCTGCGCAGACGCAGGGCGAGCATCGGCTGGGGCGCGGATTGGCTTACGCGCGCTATATGGCGTTGAGGCATCCGGAAGCGGCGGCGAAGCATCGTACGTTTGTGATCGACGGCGTCGGGCACGACGCGAACGGGATTTTTGCATCGGCGCAGGGGCTGGTGGCGTTGTTCGGCAAGGCATGAACCGTGCTACTGCGATAAGGCCAGCTTTCAAAGGACTGTGCCGACATGAACAAGACCCGAATTCTCGCGGCCGCGATCGCCGCTGTATCACTTGGCGCCTTGCTGCCGTGCAGCGCGAATGCTGACGATGCGCCTAGCCCGTGTGCATCGCTCAAACGGATCGTCGCGGCGGCGCCGGACGGCCTGGCTTCGCTGACACCGGATGACGGCAAGGGCGTCGCGCAACCCTACGGCGATGACGCCCAGTGTTCGGCGAGCCGCGGGAGTTATCAATGCACGTGGACGCCGCATCACGACGCCGGTTCGAGCGCGGACGCGCTGCAGGGTGTCGCGGCGGACATCGCCTCGTGCCTGCCGGACGCGACGCATGATCAGAATTCACCGGGACGTCAGCATTTTTATCTTGGCACGCGCGCCAAACGGACCGATATCACGTTGACGCGGGCTGATTCGAGCAAGTTGAGGCTGGTTGTATCGGGCAAGTGAGCGGGCACGTGCGTTTCGGACTATCCGAGCGTAGCCGTTATTGTGATGCTGGCCACCATGTCCAGCCGCGTCGCGAGCGTCGCAACTCGACCATCGAGAGCGGCGCGATTTCGATGTGCGGAAACACGCCCGGCGGCGCGCCGAGTGCATGAACGATCGCGGCCCGGATCACAGGCGCGTGCGTGACGGCGACCACGGTCTGTGTGTTGCCTTGTATGACGTCCTCGCTCAACGCACCGTTTAGCGCATCGAGCCACTGTCCCACCCGCTTCACGAGTTGACTGAACGACTCGCCGCCGTGCGCGGCCGCGTCGGGATCGTGTGTCCATGCGGCGAGGTCGTGTGGTGCTTCGACCGCGAGATCGGCAAGGCGGCGGCCGTGCCACCGGCCGTAGTCCATATCTGCCAGCCGCTCGTCGACCGATGCCGCGGCGCCGAGCCCCAAGGCCGACGCCGTATCGCGCGCACAAACGGCAGGACTGACGAAAACCGCCGCGTCATCCGGAATCGACAGACGCGCTCGTGCGGCGGCGGCTTCGGCGAGGCCGCGTGCGTCGAGCGGGTCGTCGGCAGGGAAGCGGCCCGCGCGCATCGCTGCGGTCGATGCGTGGCTGATCAGTAACAGCCGTATGTCCATTCGGTTGATTTCCATAAAGCCCGGACTAAAGCGGGACGCCGCGTACATGCTTTGCATTGCCGAGAGGCAAAGTTTAGCGCGTAGAATAGCGTCACTGCGAAGCACGGAAGCCGGTGAGAGCCCGGCGCGGTCGCGCCACTGTAATCGGCATTCATGAGCCGAAAGCCAGACCTGAGCTTCGCAGCATCCCTCTTCAATCGACTATCGGGGCGCGTTACCCCCAGGAGATGTCCATTATGTCCAACGCTGTTTTCGATTCCACGACACAGCCCGTCGCCCAACCTACGCCGATTCCGCTGCGTGAACTGCTGCCTTGGGTCGTGTTCGGCGGCTTGCTGCTGTTGCTCGCGCTGTATTTCGTTGGTGCGGAGCAGGGCGCCACGTCGCTGGTGCCTGGCATGTATGTGCACGAATTCGTGCACGACGGCCGCCATCTGCTCGGCTTTCCCTGCCACTAACGGAGTCGAACATGGTCGGTAAATTGTTGGTACGCGGGATGCTTGCAGGCATCGCCGCGGGATTGCTCACGTTCGGCTTCGCGAGATTGGTGGGCGAACCGCAGGTCGATCAGGCGATTTCCTTCGAGGAAAAGGCTGACGCCGCCAAAGGCGAAGCGCCCGAACCCGAACTGGTGAGCCGCGGCACCCAGGCGGGCCTCGGACTGTTGACGGGCGTGGTGACGTACGGCGCCGCGTTCGGTGGGCTGTTCTCGCTGGTGTTCGCGTATGCGTATGGCCGCGTCGGTACGCTGAGTGCGCGCGCGTTGTCCGCATGGCTCGCGCTTGGCGCGTTTATCACGCTGGTGATTGTCCCGAACATCAAGTACCCGGCGAATCCACCCTCGGTGGGCGACCCCGAGACGATCGGGATGCGGACCGGCTTGTTCTTCCTGATGATTGCGATCTCGCTGGCTGCAATGGTGTTTTCGCTGAAGGTTCGACGCCGCGCGGCACTGAAGTTGGGCGCATGGAATGGTTCGATCGTGGCGGGCGTCGTGTTCGTTGCGATCATTGCGGCCGTGCAACTGTCGATGCCGACGATCAACGAAGTGCCGGCGGCTTTCCCGGCGGTGCTGTTGTGGAAATTCCGCGTCGCGGCCATCGGCATGCAGGTGATTATGTGGACAACCCTTGGGCTGCTGTTCGGCGCGCTCGTTGAGCGAAGCAAATTGCTGGCTCCCGCGAGCCGCAGCGCCGCGAAGTCTGCTTACCTTTGATGTGAACGGCGTGACCGTGCGAGCCGCGGTCACGCCGACGTGCAGCGCGAGAGAAGCCAAATACATCAAGTACTTGGCGCGTTTGCCGGAATGTTATCCACAGGCTTGTGAACGTTTTCTGTGGATAAGCCACCCCTCTGCAATGCGCCGCTCCGCGCCAACCGTGTCGGCGATCATCGCTGCGTCCCCCCGCACCGCAAGCAACAAACCGATCTGCGTCAAGCACTTAGGTACGATGCCCCGTTGTTATCAACAACCCTATGAACATTTTCTGTGGACAAGTGCCATGGCCGCATAACGTTATGCAAATCGCTTGGTTGCCCGAAGCCGGGGCAAATCCGACACTCACTCCAATCTCAAGCAAACCGAGCCTGGAGCCATGTCGAACACATCAAGCTTGCGCCCATCATGGGCCACTCACTTCGCGGCACTTCTGCTGCTGGCCGCATCGGCACTAACGACGACAACGGCCATCGCCGCGCCACCTTCGGGCGATCCGATCCTGATAGGCGTCAGCGGCCCGCTGACCGGCCAGAACGCTCAGTACGGCGCGCAATGGAAAGCTGGTTTCGATCTTGCATTGGATGAGATCAACAGCCACAACGGCATCAACGGCCGTCCGCTGAACTACGTCTTCGAAGACAGCCAGAGCGATCCACGCCAGTCCATCACGATCGCGCAGAAATTCGTCAACGACCCGCGCATCCTTATCGAACTCGGCGACTTCTCGAGTCCCGCTTCGATGGCAGCGTCGCCGATTTATCAGCATGCCGGCCTCGTGCAACTCGGCTTCACCAACTCGCATCCTGACTTCACCAAAGGCGGCGACTACATCTGGAGCCCATCGGTCAGCCAGGCCGACGCGCAGCCGCTGCTTGCCGACCTCGCCGTGAAAACGCTCGGCCTCAAGCGCATTGCCGTGCTCTATCTGAACACCGACTGGGGACGCACCAGCAAGGACGTCTTCGTCAAAGCCGCCAATGAACGCGGCGCGCAAGTCGTTGCGGCCGAAGGCTATCAGTCGGCCGAGAAAGATTTCCGCGCGACGCTAGTCCGCGTGAGCGCCGCGAACCCGGATGGCATCGTGCTGATCTCGTACTACTCCGACGGCGCGCAGATCGCCCGCCAGGCGAGAACTAGCGGCATCAACCTGCCGATTGCTGCGGCCAGTTCCGTGTATTCGCCGAAATTCCTCGAACTCGGCGGTGAGGCCGTCAATGGCGTGGCGACGAACACCAGCTTCTTCCCCGGTGAATCCGGGCCTGAAGTGCAAAGCTTCGTTAAACGCTTCGAGGCGAAATACCACCGCGAGCCGGACGCGTTCAACGCGTATGCGTATGACGCCGTCATCATCGCCGCCTATGCGCTGCGCGCCGGCGGTCCTGACCGCAAGGCCGTGCGCGATGCGCTGCCGAAGCTGCACGACATTCCGAGCGTCGTGTTCGGCAAGGCCAATTTTGATCCGGCGACGCGTCGTGTGATCGGCGTGAAAAACATCAACGTGGTGGTGAAGAACGATAAGTGGACGTTGCTTGAGAGTAAGGCGACGGTTGCGCAGAAGTAGGCGTTCCGCTAGCGGTCTTGCGCTCCGAACATTCACAACATTCACGACTTTTGCGCCATGAGCCTTTTACTCGACCACATTGTGATTCGCGTCCACGATCTGACGCAGACCATTGAAAACTTCACTGCGCTCGGTTTCACCGTGCAGCAAGGCGGCACCCATGCCGATGGCGTGACGCATAACGCGCTGATCGGTTTCGCGGACGGCAGTTACATCGAGCTGATCGCCTTTTTGCAGGCGGCGCCGCAACGTCGCTGGTGGGACGTGGGGCAGCGTCACGGCGATGGATTTGTTGATTACGCGTTGCTGCCGTCGAGCGTGGGCGCAGTAATCGATGCCGCTCATGGACGAGGTCTGCTATACGACGGTCCGCAGGCAGGTGGGCGTGTGCGTCCGGATGGCGCGCGGCTCGAGTGGCAGACCGGCCGGCCGCAAACCAGCGACTTGCCGTTCCTGTGCGGGGATATCACGCCGCGTCATCTGCGTGTCGCTGAGGGCGCGGTGCGTGAACATAAGAACGGCGTGCGAGGGGTGGCGAGTTTGACGGTCGCTGTGAATGATCTGACGGCGAGTTTGCAGCGGTATCGGGCGTTGCTCGGTATCGGTGAAGGGGAGACGCGGACGGTGGCTTTGCCGGGGCTGGGGGCGGTGTCGGCGACGGTGTCGATTGGTGATACGTCCGTTGTGTTGCTGAGCCCCGTGCACGTCGATGCCGCGAGCGTTACCGCCGAGGGCGCGGCGTTGCGCCGGCAATTGGCCACGCGTGGGGAAGGGGTGTTGGGTGTCGCTTTGCGCGCTGATGGTAAAGCACAGCCGCAGGTGCTCGACCGTGATCGCACGCATGGCGCGTGGTTCGAGATCACTGCGGGGTGAGGGGAATCGCTTTTCGGCGCGCAGCGCTTGGTAAGTTAAGTGGATCAAGCAGTTGGCGCTGTTGTGGGGTTGTTATCCACAGGCTTGCGAACATTTTCTGTGGACAAGTTCACAACAGCTGCTGGCCTTGAATACCGTGGGCAAACAAAATCCGAATTCCATCGCCGCTTAGGCGCTCCCATTCCTAAGCGCCCAATTGAACACGCTCCGCGTTCTGGTGGCCGGCTGTGTCAACCGATCAAACAACTGGGCGACGGCGCCATCGAGTTGAGCGAGCGCTGGTGCCTTTGCCGGATCGACATCAACGGCAGCAGTCATCGGCACGGGCCCTTCCAACTCGTCACGTGTAGTCACTGCTACGCCACCGTTGTACCTGGCGATCAACGAGTCCAGCCGCGCAACGATCGATTCCACATGCGCAGCGCTAACATTCGCCGCATTGAGCGACACATCTTCCGACGACGTGAGCCGCCGCGAAGGATCACTCAGCACTCGAGCCCAATGCAAGCAGCACAGCAGCGACCCGGTGGCAAGTTCAACGCCGGGATTCCACACCACCACCCGCTGTGTCTGCAGTGGTTTCAACGCGATCCGTAGATCATGCCAGGCTCGATCGAGCTTGCGCATGACCGACGCCGTCTCGGGCGCTTGAGCAGTCGAGCCAGCAAGCCGCACCACTTCGCGCAGTGCGCCAAGCACTGCTCCAAGCCTCGTCTCGACGTGCCGGGTCGCCGCAAGCGGCATCATCAAAATCGCGACCGCAAACGACACGAGGCAACCGACCAGTACTTCTTCGATCCGCAACTCGACCAGCGGTCCCATTGCGAAGCCCAACTCGCCGTAAACGAGCCCGACGAGCACGGTAATGAAAAACACCCCTGGCGCATACGCACTCAGGATGTAGTAAGCCCATCCGAATACGCACAGGATCATCGTGGCCACGAGCAACACGGACGAGTCGTGCAGCGGCGCGACGAGCAACACGCTGACTAACGCGCCCGCCAGCGTTCCGGCGAGGCGCTGTGCGCCGCGGTAGATCGTGTCAGCGCGTGATCGCGTGCCGAGAAACACCACAAACGTCGTGATGACCGCCCAGAACCAGCGCTCGGGAGACAGCGAGTGGCCGATCAGCATCGCGAGAAAGGCAGCGGTCGTGGCGCGCGTGGCGGGCAGCCAGCAGAGTTTGGCGCGCAAATCGGCAAGCCATGACGCGGCGGACTGAGCACTCGTAGCGCCAGCCGGTGAAGGCGAAGCGCCGCGCACATGGCCTTGATGCGCAATTTCCTTGAGCCGCACAATCGCGTGATGCAGCATGTCGGCGCGTGCATGAGCGCCGCCGTGCGCCGGCGCTGAAGCAAACGCATGCTGTCCCGCCGCCACTTCCACTTCGACGATTCGCTCGCGAATCGTCTCGGCGTCGGGCGGATTCAGCAACGTCAGTTGTTCTTCAAGCGAGAGCGCGGCTTCGTTCAGTGCTGACAGATGCACCGCGCTCGGTGCCGCGAGTACACGCGAGGCGCGCAACGTCACCGTATGAATGGCAAGCCGGAAGCTGGCAGCCGCACGCATCGGCACGATCACGCGGCCGACGAGCGTGACCATCAGCGGACCGAACGCGGACAGCAAGAGCGACTGCACAAGATGCAGGGCAGAAGGATGCAGATACAGCCCAAGATAGAAGCACACCACGCCCAGCATCGCGCAACCCAGCGCACGCGGACCGCAGGCCTGGACCAGCATGCCAACGAACATCACGACCAGGAAGCCCGCATCCCCAGTGAGCGGATAACGGCTCAGCACGCTCGCTGCGGCAAAGCACACGCAGGCGCAGAGATAAAGACAGAGAAGCGTGCCGAACCACGCAGGCCGCCGCGCATCGCGCACGAACAGCGGCGCCACCATCGCAAAGAGGATGCCGGGCGCGGCGAGGGTAATCGGCTGGTGATGAAAGACGGTCCACGCGATGCTGGCAATGCCGGTGAGCAGGCAGGCAAGCGCAACGCGCAGCGCGGTATGGAGACGCACGAGTCCCGGGTCCGCAACCAGCAGGCGGTCGGCAACGCGTGAAAACGCGGCAGCAATCATGATCGATGATATCCAGGCTAAATGGCCGCCACCGGCTTTTGGCCGATTGCGACAGGGCGGGCGTGCGAGCCCGCCACCTTCGTAGCGTCGAATAGGGCTGCCGTGCCGGGATCACCGGCTGGAAACCCCGTCCGACGACGGGCGATAACACTCGAACAGGCATGCCGGACGCGCTGCAAAGGGTGGCGCAGCGCATCCGGCGGGTTCGGGTTTTCCCGGATGATACCGGGTCAAAAATGCGGTTGTCGAATTTTTGCGGCAGCGCAGCAGTACTGGAGCGTAATCAGGTCGCGTCGTGGAAAATCACCCCGAGCGTGTGCCGGTGGCCCGAGCGCAGGCGGCTCACGCCGTGCCGCAGATTCACCCGATACACGCCGCGTGTGCCCTGCACCGGCCGGTGATGGACCGCAAACACCACGGCGTCGCCCTTGCCGAGCGGCACGACTTCCGTACGTGTCTGCATCCGCGGACGCTGCTCCGTCATGACGAACTCACCGCCCGTGAAATCCTGGCCTGGCTCCGAGAGCAGTATCGCGACCTGAAGCGGGAACACGTGCTCGCCGTATAGATCCTGATGCAGGCAGTTGAAGTCGTCCTTGGCGTATTGAAGAATCAGGGGCGTTGGACGCAGCTGGCCGGCGGCGTGACAGCGCTCGATAAATTCGCCGTGGGCGGCCGGATAGCGGACATCGATATTCATCGCCTCGTTCCAGCGATTCGCGACCGGCGCGAGGCGCGGATAGAGCTCGGCGCGCAAGTCGGCGACCAACGGCGGCAGCGGATACGCAAAGTACTTGTACTCACCACGACCGAAACCATGCCGTGCCATCACGACGCGGCTTCGGTACAGATCGTCGCGCGGATAGTTTGCGCTCAGCGCATCGCATTCCTGCGCACTGAGCAGATTGCGCAGCATCGCGCAGCCATATCCGTTCAGTTCTTCTTCGACATCGAACCAGTCGATCGCGTCGACGCGCTGCGTGAGCGGGCTGGTGACCTTGTCCGCCTTCAGTGCTGCCGTGTGTTTCCGCTTGGGCTCGAACCCCAGCTCCAGTTCCAACTCCGGCGAGTGCGACTGCGAGTGAAGAGCCTTCGCGACCATATTCATGAGCATTCTCCGTAAGGCGATTCATCAAACGATGACCGAGTGTAAGCACACGCTCACGGCCACGCACTCCGACTCTTGCTCTCCAATTCCCGTATCGTTATGGCGGCGCTCGAACCCTGCCCCGCAGGTTCGGAGGTATCGAAAACGCAATCCTCGCGAAACCTGACGCGAAGTTCGTAGTAAAACCTTATCTGGCCCACCAAACAGCGTATTCGGAGACTTTGCCCATGTCCGCCGCCCCAGAGAACCTCGATAGCTGGCTCGACAAAGAGGTCGTGATTGAGGACGACATCACCGCCTTTCCGCTGACGGCAATGGCCGCCACCCTGGACCGGGAAGAAAGCGGCGATACGGTGCCACCACTCTGGCACTGGCTGTACTTCCTGCCGGTCGCGCCGCTGTCGGATGCCGGTCCGGATGGTCATCCGAAGCGCGGTGACTTTCTGCCGCCGGTGCCGTTGCCGCGCCGCATGTGGGCCGGTGGCCGGCTGACGTTCCATGCGCCGCTCAAAATCGGCGAGCATGCGAGACGCACGTCGACCATCGCCAATATCGAAGACAAGACCGGCCGCTCGGGCCGTCTCGTGTTCGTGACGGTGCAGCACACGATTGAAGTTGGCGGTGAACTGAAGCTCGAAGAAGAGCACGACATTGTCTATCGCGATGCGCCGCAAGAGGGCGCCCGACCACCGCAAGCGGCACTCGCCCCCGAGGGCGAAACGTGGAGCCGTGCGATCGATGCGGACGCCGTGATGCTGTTTCGCTACTCGGCACTGACCTTCAATAGTCATCGCATTCACTACGACTACCCGTATGTGACCGAAGTGGAAGGCTATCCCGGGCTGATCGTGCATGGTCCGCTGATCGCGACGCTGCTGGTCGATCTGGTACGCCGTGAACAACCGGACGCGGTGGTGCAAAGCTTCGCGTACAAGGCGCTGCGGCCCACCTTCTCTGGTCAGGCTTTCACGGTATGCGGCAAACTTTCTGCCGACGGTAGGACCGTCGATCTGTGGGCCAAAGACCATGAAGGTTATCTGACGATGCGCGGTACGGCCGCGCTTGAGTAGGCAACCGGGATCAAAGCCAAAGCGAACGGGGATTGCTGGGGCGCGACAAGAATATTTCCAATAAGAAACGAGCCGCATCTGCCGAAGCGCCGCTAATTTGCCGCTAACCACGCGGGAATCAGTCCGCACAGGCTTGCCCCGTGTACCCTCGAATCAACCCCAGCAAGCCAACTCGCATGTCCAGGCACCCCGCCCCTGGGCAAATACCCTTGCCGCCACAAAATCCCGCGTGTATAGTTTCCGAACTTACTCTTGTTTCGCATCGGAAATTAAAGGGATTCTCATGGACGCTTCCACCATCCTCGCCGACCTCGGCATCGCCCACGCGGCGCAAGCCGGCGACATCGCGGTTCATTCGCCGATCACCGGCGAACTCATTGGCCGTGTGGCCAGCAACACGGTGGCGGAAGTCGACGCGGCCCTCGCCAATGCGAAAGAGGCGTACACCGCCTGGCGCAACGTCCCGGCGCCGCGCCGCGGCGAACTGGTGCGCCTGCTCGGCAATCGCCTGCGTGAAAAAAAGCACGCACTTGGCAGCATCATCACGCTCGAAACCGGCAAGATCCTGCAGGAAGGCTTGGGCGAAGTGCAGGAAATGATCGACATCTGCGACTTCGCGGTCGGTCTGTCGCGCCAGTTGTACGGTCTGACGATCGCCTCGGAACGCCCGGGCCATCGTATGGCTGAAACCTGGCATCCCATGGGTACGTGCGTCGTGATCTCGGCGTTCAACTTCCCGGCCGCAGTGTGGTCGTGGAATGCGGCGCTGGCGCTGGTGTGCGGCAATGCGGTGATCTGGAAGCCGTCGGAAAAGACACCGTTGACCGCGCTTGCCGTCAACCAGATCCTCAGCGAAGCATTGAAGGAATTCGGCGACGCGCCGGCCGGCCTGACCGCGCTGATCAACGGTGGCCGCGATGTCGGCGCGAAACTGGTGGCCGATCCGCGTGCATCGATCGTCAGCGCGACGGGCAGCACGGAAATGGGCCGCACGGTCGGCGTTGAAGTGGCGAAGCGCTTCGGTCGCTCGCTGCTCGAACTCGGCGGCAACAACGCGGGCATCGTCGCGCAAACGGCAGATCACGAACTCGCAATGCGCGGCATCCTGTTCTCGGCCGTGGGTACGGCTGGGCAGCGTTGCACGTCGCTGCGGCGTCTGTTCGTGCACGAAAGCGTGTACGACAAGACCATCGAACGTTTGAAGCAGTTGTACAGCAAGGTGCCGATCGGCAATCCGCTCGAAAAGGGCACGTTGATGGGGCCGCTGATCGACAAGCAATCGTACGCACGCATGCAGGAAGCGCTGCAGCAGGCTACGGCCGAAGGCGGCAAGGTGTTCGGCGGAGAGCGCGTCGAGGTGAAGGGCCATGAAGGCGGGTACTACGTGCGTCCGGCGATCGTCGAAATGCCGTCGCAAACGGCGGTGGTGCTGAAAGAAACCTTCGCTCCGATTCTCTACGTGCTGCGCTATTCGGATTTCGCGGATGCGGTCGATGCAAACAATGCAGCGGTGCACGGTTTGTCGTCGTGCGTGTTCACGACCGATCTGCGCGAAGCTGAACGTTTCCTGTCCGACTCGGGCAGCGACTGCGGCATCGCTAATGTGAACATCGGACCGAGCGGCGCGGAAATCGGCGGCGCGTTCGGTGGCGAGAAGGAAACCGGCGGCGGTCGTGAGTCGGGTTCGGATGCGTGGAAGGCCTACATGCGCCGCGCGACCAACACGGTCAACTACTCGTCGGCGTTGCCGCTCGCGCAGGGCATTGACTTCAATATCGACTGATCCCGCCAGTAGCACTACAGCGATAAAGCAATCGATCAGTAGAGCGTTCAGCAGAAAGCAGCGGCGCATTCATGCGCCGCTGTTCACAACTTCTTTCAGCAATTCGTTTGCGCCGCCCGCCGTTTCAGAGCGGCCACGCTACTCGTGGAGTAAGACGTGAGTTCCAAAGTCGTGATCGTCGGCGGTGGGGTGCTCGGCAGCTCGGTTGCGTATTTTCTGCAGCTTAATGATCCGTCGGTCAGCGTGACGGTGATCGAACGTGATCCGACGTATGCGCGTTCGTCGTCGGCATTATCGGCTGCATCCATTCGCCAGCAATTTTCTACACCGCTTTCCATTCAGATGTCGCTATTCGGCATCGAATTTCTGCGCTCGATCGGCGAGCGGCTCGAAATCGACGGCACGAAGCCCTCGATCGATCTGCACGAAGGCGGCTATCTGTTTCTCGCTACGCCCGCCGGTGAGGCGACTCTGCGTGAGAATCACGCGCTGCAAAAGCGGCTTGGCGCCGATATCAGTTTGCTCGACAAAGACGCATTGCAAGCGCGCTTTCCCTGGCTCAATACCGAAGACCTCGTTGCCGGCGCCTACGGCGAAAGCGGTGAAGGCTGGTTCGACGGTTACGGCCTCGTGCAGGCACTGCGCAAGAAAGCGCAAGCGCTCGGCGCGCGCTACATTGCCGCCGACGTCACCGCGCTGCATCGCGACGGCAAACACGTGACGCAAGTGCAAACCGCGGATGGCGAGGTCTACGCCTGCGATTTCGTAGTGAATGCAGCGGGCGCCTGGTCGCGCAAGGTTGCACAGATGGCCGGTATCGATCTTCCAGTGTTCGCACGGCGCCGCAGTATTTTCAATGTCACGTCGCCTGCGCGACTCGAACGGTGCCCATTGCTGATCGATCCGAGCGGCGTGTATTTCCGGCCTGAGGGCAACTCGTTCATCTGCGGTACGTCGCCGTCAGCGGATAACGATCCCGACGATTTGCCGCTCGACGAAGTCGATCACGCACTATTCGACGACGTGATCTGGCCGACGCTCGCGCATCGCGTACCGCAATTCGAGGCGCTGCGCGTGCAGAACTGCTGGTCCGGCTACTACGAATACAACGTGCTCGATCAGAACGCAATCATCGGCTACCACCCGGACGTCGATAACTGCATTTTTGCCAATGGCTTTAGCGGGCATGGTTTGCAACAAGGCCCGGCAACCGGCCGCGGCATCAGCGAATTGATTCTGCATGGCCGCTATACGACGCTCGATCTCGGTTCGCTGAGTTTCACGCGTGTGCTCGAAAACCGGCCGATCGTCGAGAAGAACGTGGTTTAGCCCGCGCGTTCGAGGTGATGCGGAAAACGCAATACGTAGTGCGTAGATATCGTTTGCCGCCCACCCGGACGATGGCCACAATCGACGCGGATCTTCCATCGATAAGATAAACGGCCCGTCACCATGTTCACGTTCAATCCTGCATTCGAAGCGCCGACTGGTTCGCCGATCCGCGAGCTGTTCAAGTATCTGGCGCAACCCGGCATGATTTCGTTTGCCGGCGGCTACCCGGCGAGCGATCTGTTCGATCGCGAGGGTCTGGATGCGGCCGCCGCGCGTGCGTCGCAGCAGCAGCCCACGCTCTGCCTGCAATATGGGCCGACTGATGGCCTCGCCGTCCTCAAGGACCAACTCGCGCTTTTGATGACGCGGCGCGGTACGCCTTGCACGCCGCAGGAATTGCTCGTCACGACCGGTTCGCAGCAAGGCCTTGATCTGCTGCTGCGAGTGATGGTCGCGCCGGGTGACGTGGTGCTGGTCGAACAGCCCGCCTATCCGGCGACCTTGCAGGCATTGAAGCTGCAAGAGGCGGACGTGGTGACGGTGCCGGTCGATCAGGATGGACTCGATGTCGCTGCGCTGGCCGCGTTGCTCGAAGCGGGAACATTAGCTCGGCCACCGAAGCTGCTCTACACCGTGCCGACTTTTGCCAATCCAACCGGCGCGACCTTGTCGCTCGAACGCCGCATGGCGTTGTTGAAGCTGGCGGCGCGTCACCATTTTCTGATCGTCGAAGACGATCCCTATGGCGACCTGCGTTTCAGCGGCGCGGCGTTGCCGTCGCTGCTCGCGTTGAGCGATCAGGTGCCCGGTTCACGCGACTGGGTCGTGCATTTTTCGAGTCTGTCGAAGATCGTCGCGCCGGGTTTGCGGGTCGGCTGGATGATCGCGCACTCGGAAATTTTGCGCCGCTGCGTGGTTGCCAAACAGACCGTCGACCTGTGCAGCTCGCCGTGGACCCAGGCGATCGCCGCCGAATATCTCGCGAGTGGAGCGCTGGAGCGTCATTTGCCGAGGATCATCGACGCCTATGCCGTGAAGTGCCGCGCGCTGTGCGACGCGTTGGATGAGCATCTGGGTGACGCCATCGCGTTTCATCGTCCTGCCGGCGGCATGTTCGTATGGGCGCGATTGAAGGGTGGGCAGAATGCGTCCGACACGCTGCGTGCCTGTATCGAGCGCAATGTCATGTTCGTGCCGGGCGTCGCGTTTTATAAAGACAATATCGATCTGACGGCACTGCGTCTGTCATTTGCAGCGCCCGGCGTTGCTGAAATCGAAACCGGCGTGCAGAGAATGAAGCAGGCGCTCGCACTGGTTTGATGACGGCTAACGCGGCTAACATAGTATTGGCGGTAAAGCAGTAAGGGCAATGCCTGAAATAACCCGGTGAGCACGTAGTGCGTAGCCGGGTTTTTTTATGCAGATGCTAAATCGCTGGGATTTAGCATAACCATCCCGATCCGGTAAAGCAGCATAAGGCCGCGCCTGGTCGGACTATGCTCGCAGGCCCATCTGTGGGCCGTTGAAGCCGGCAACGGGCGCAAGCGTTCCCGTCTGTGTATGCCGCCGCCTTCCGCCGCCGTTTAACTCAAGTCGTTGCTTCAGACGAGCGCGTTTTCAAAATATTTAATTTCGCTCGTTCAATATTTCCGTCAAACTCCTGAAACATGGCTGAATGTTAAATGGCGAGTACCGCTGGTTTTGGACTAAAAATATCGGTTATCATCGCTGCCTTCGGCGAATGATTTCGGTGAGTTAATTCATCGGCCATCCACGTTAATACCGTCGCATCGAACCAGAAAAAATCAGATGAAGATGTCGCGAAAAAAGATTGCAATCCTGGTAGTCGGTCTTCTGGTCGTGGCCGGCATCGTCATTCAGGCGGTGTGGCGTCCATTCGGGCATCGCAAAGCCTCCGGGACCAGCGAAATCGTGCTCGATATTCATCACCCGGATGCGGTGATCGACAGCGAAGCCCTCTCGCGTTTGCCACGCGATATCTTGCGTGTGCCGCTGTTACACGACGTGCTGACTCAAGACTTCGTCGACTATTACGAATCAAACGACACACGCTTGTCCACAGAAGGCGCGCTGCGCCGTCTCGCGTTCGAACATCAACTCGACTGGCGCGATGAACTGATCCGCCGCGTATTCGACGAACCCGCGCATGTGCTGCTGTGGCGCTCGCCGGACGGCCGCCTCGGTTACTGGGTGATGTCGATGCACCGTAACGGGCTGGCGAAGCTGCTGCAAGGCTTCGGCAACGTCGCCGCGAGCGACTCGCAGTTGAGCCAGGTCGCCAAACTCTCCGGCGATGTGCCGGTCTACGCGTTGAAGCTGGCGGTTGGCCGCACGATTCTGTTTGCAACGAAGGACGACCGCCTTGTCGTGATGTCCGCCCCGGGCGTGCTGCTCGACGCGAAAGGCAGCTTGCTGGGCGAGCGGGCCGACGCCGTGTCCGAGATGCTTTCTTCCGGCCGCGACGATGCGACGCGCGCCTATCAGCTGGACGCGCCGGGCGATGCGCCGAAGGGCCACCGGTTGGTGGTGTCGGCCAATTATTTGTCGTTTGGTTATCAGGCATTTTTCTCCGGCATCGACGCACTGCGATTCGATTTTTCGCCGAACGGCAGCGCTGCGGCGAACTGGCAGACTTCCGCTTTGATCGAGCCGGGCAAGTTGCCGCAGGCGTGGAATAGCGCCGACTTGTGGCGTGCCTTACCGGCCAATCCGGCAGCGTGCACGAGCTTGCCAGCGGACTGGAAAGAAGCCTCGGGCTTGTTGGGCAAGGTGGCCGATGTGGGCGCGGATGGCGCTTCTGCGATCGGCGATCAGCTCACTGGCCCCGCGGCCGTTTGCTGGTATGCGAAGTCCACATTGGTTGCGCCGGTGTTCGTCGCTCGCGTGAAGACACAGGACGCGACGAGCATCGCTGCGCTGCAGACCGCGCTCGGCAAGACCTTTGGCGACGTGATCGGCGCGTATGAGGCGAAGGCCGCCAAATCCGGTGATGCCGATTCGGGCTATCGTCGCTTGCCGGTCACGAAGCGTGACCAGGGCGCCGGCGTTACCGTGTGGCAACGGCCGGTCAGCGCGCTCTCCGGTACGGCGCTGTCCAGCAAGGCGTCGTTCGCCTCGCAACTGTCTGCAGAGCGCTATTTCCCCGTGATGCTTGCACTGGCGCACGGTTATCTGATTTTTTCTCCTGATTCACGTCTGGTCGACGACACGCTCGCCGTGCTCGACAAGCGGTATCCGGCGCTGGCCGATACGCTCGCGCCGCAGCGCCTGCCGCGCACGATTCTCACGCTGACACCTTCGTCCGCGGCTGCGTTGATCGAACGCGAAGCGGGCGCGGCCTTGCCGGCGGATCAGGAAGCGGTGTTCCGCAATGCGTCGCGCACGCACCTCGTGCCGAAGCTGCATGCGCTGGCACACTACCCGCCGGTTTCGTTGACGCTGCCGCAGAACTTGCCGGGGTCGACGGGTTGGGTCCCGGTGGAATGGTGGTTCGATCGCGCGAAGGCGGGTGCGGATCCCGCTGCCACCGCGGGAGTAGCAGACTCGCCTGCAGATCAGCCCGGCACCGAGGGCGACTAAGTGCGCCGCCTTCACGTCCCCGACGTGGCATTCGCGACGAATGTCCGCACGGCACGCCGCATCTGGCTCGCGCGCGCTGCGTCAGCGCTTGTCATGGCCAGCCTCGCACCGTGTGCGAATGCGCTCACCAGCACAACCGCATCGCCCGACCCCGACGCGCTTTCGCCGCAGCAATCCGCTGCATTTCGCGCGTGGTTCGTGCGCATCGTCGACCAGCAAATGCGCCGTGGCCCGACGCCGCGCTGGACGCAACGCGATTGCGCGGGCCTCGTGCGCTTTGCCGTCGGCGAGACGCTCAAGCCGCACGACACCAAATGGTTGCGCGCGAACGGCATGACCAGTCTCGCGGACACCAGCAGCATGCCGCCCGAGTTGCAGTTATCGGCCTCGCAACGCGGAATCGCGAATCGCTGGACGCAACTCGACGGTTCCACCGGCGCTTACGCATCGGCGATCGCACTGATTCAACGCAATAGCCGTTTTGTTTCGAAGGACGTGAACCAGGCGCTGCCTGGCGATCTGCTGTTCTTCGACCAGGGCGACGACCAGCATCTGATGATCTGGTTGGATCGCTACATCGCTTATCACACAGGCACCGTTACGCCGACCGATACAGGTCTGCGCGCCGTGGCCGTCTCCGATCTGATGCAATGGAAAGATTCCCGCTGGCAGCCGCTCGACGGCAATCCGAATTTCGTTGGCGTGTTTCGTTTGGACTTTCTGACACCATGACCCGAATGAACTCCGTCACTGCGTCGCGCGCCTGGCTCGGCAACCTGAAACGTCGTGCAGGCTTCACCGTGGTCGCGCTCTTCGCGGCGCTGACGCTCGCCATCGCACCAACGGCCTATGCCGACGACGCCGCCTCGAGCAGCGCCGCCGATGCCAACATCGCCGCGAACCCGACGCTGCAAACAGCGCCATCGAGTAATTTCGCGTCGCAGAAGGTCGACGGCCAGCCATTCTTCCTGCTCTCGGATGCGAGCTTCGGCAGCGATCAGTTGGCGCAGGTGCGTCTCGAAGCGCCCGGCCGCGAGTTCAAGGACGCGCTGCAAGCGTACGGCGGTGCGGACATCGTTGTGTATCGCGTACCGAAACCGCTGGACTTTTTGAAGGCGCAGAAGAATCTGCATCGCCTGAACGTCGCGCCGAATTATCAGGGCGAGGGCCTCGCAAATACGCTGGCTTATCTGTGGGACCGCTGGTTCACCGAAGCGCGCCGCGCCTGGCAACGTGTGCTCTCGTTCGCGACGCGTAGCAAGGCAACCGAAGCCCAGCCGCAATTCAAGCTCGGCGAGCAGACCGGCAAGCAGACGCAATTCCAGCAGAACTCGCAGTTCGCACCGCTGAAGGGCTATGACATGGTCGCGCGCTTCCGCTATCCGATCTGGGACGCGAAGGTGATCCAGCCGCCGAAGGGTGTCAATCTCGAAGGCAGCAGCAGTAACTTCATCGAAGCGAGTTCGGGCAACGTGATGATTCCGGTGGGCAAGCTGCCGCCGGGGCTGTATATCGTTGAGGCGGTGATCGGCAACTATCGCGCGCATACCTTGCTGTTCGTATCGGACACGGTTGCGGTCGTGAAAGCGGCATCGAGTGGCATGCTGGTATGGACCACACGGCGCGATAACGGCAAGCCGGTGGCGAATACCGACGTGAACTGGACCGACGGCGTAGGCGTGCTGCAAAGCGGCACCACCGGTAACGACGGCGCACTGGTGCTGCAACACGTTAGCCCCGAGCGCAGCTACGTGCTCGGCACCGATCCGCAAGGCGGCGTGTTCGTTTCGGAGAATTTCTACTACGACAGCGAGATCTACAACACCAAGATCTACGCGGTGACCGATCGTCCGATGTACCGGCCGGGCGACGCAGTGCATGTGAAGTTCATCGGCCGCACGTTCCAGAACGCGACGCAATCCACCGCGCCTGCAGATGCCGATATCAAGCTCGACGTGCTCGATCCGAACGGTGCGCCGGTGGCGACTAGCAAGGTGCATTTCGCTTCCGATACGGGCGCGGATGCGTCCTTCACGCTGCCCGCCGATGCCACCGCCGGCGGCTATGCGCTGCGCTTCGATTACAACGGCGATGTATACGGCAGCGCGTTTCGCGTCGCCGAATATGTGAAGCCGCATTTCGACGTCAACCTGTCGATGGATAAAGCCGACTATGCGACGGGCGAGCAATTGAAGGGCAAGATCCAGTTGCGCTATCCGGACGGCAAGCCGGTGCGCGACAGCAAGGTTTCGGTCACGCTGCGCGCGCAGAAAGTGACGATCGTCGACGGTGAACTGCGCTACGCAGGGTTGTTTCCGGTCAAGCTGGAACAGCAGGAACTCACGACCGATAGCGACGGCAACGCAAGTCTCACGCTGCCCGCTGCAAAAGAACCGAGCCGATATGCGTTGACCCTGTTCGCGCAGGACGGCGCGGCCTACAAGGTGCGTGTGACACGTGAGGTGTTGATCGCGCGCGGCGCGACGCCGTATCGCTTGTCGACGGCCAAATCGTTTTCGCAGCCGAAGGAAGCGGTCAATTTCGATCTGCAAGCGCTTGGCACGATCGATCCGTCTTCGCATGCGCCGGCCAAGTGGGAATGGACGCGCCTTGAATCGCAGACTCATGGCGAAGGTGCAATCAAAGGCGCAACGGCAGGCGGCAAGCTGTCGTTCCCGGTGCAATTCGACGAACCGGGTTCGTACATGCTGTCGGTCAAGGACGATACCGGCAACCTGCTCGCGGCTACAAGTCATTGGGTGGCGGGCGATGGTCTGAAGGCGATTCCGGGCAGCGTCGAGATCGTATTCGATCGCGACAGGTACAAGATCGGCGATACCGCCGAAGCGCTGATTACCTTCCCGATGCCGGTCGACGATGCCCTCCTGACGCTGGAGCGCGACAACGTCGAACATCGCGCGTTGCTCACAGCCGGCGGCGACTGGCTGCAACTGCAACGCGTAGCGCCGTCGCAATGGAAGGCGCGTATCAAGGTCGGTGAAGCATTCGCGCCGAACATGACGTTCTCGGTGCTGTACGTGCATGCGGGCGAATACGTGTTCCAGAATGCAGGCATCGTGGTCGCGCAACCGCAGATCGAATTGAACGTGAAGAGCGACAAGCCGGTGTACGGTCCGGGCGATACGGTCACGCTCAACTTCGACAGCACGCTGAACGGCAAGCCGGAAGCGGCGAATCTGACGGTCAGCGTGGTCGATGAAATGGTCTACGTGCTGCAGCCGGAGATCGCACCGAATATCGTCGACTTTTTCTATCATCCGCGCCGCAACAATGTGCGGACGTCGTCGAGTCTGTCGTTCATTACGTACGATCTTGCGCGCTCGCCGTTGAAGGGTGCACCGGGCGGCCCGCAACGCGCCAACTACAACGAGCGCGGCGTGAAGGTGCTCGAACGGCCGCGTCGTGACGATCAGGACACAGCCGCCTGGGAAGGCACGCTGAAGACCGACGCGAACGGTCACGCCACCATGACCTTCAAGATGCCGGACTCGCTGGCCCGCTGGCGCGTCACCTTGCGCGCGGCGGCGCCGGACGGCATGGTCGGTCAACGTACTGCGTACGTGCGTTCGGACAAGGCGCTGTATCTCAAGTGGAGCGGGCCTTCGCATTTCCGCGTCAACGATCAGCCGGCCATCGACATGATCGCCTTCAATCAGACCGACGCGGATATGGACGCCGAGTGGGTGGTCGACGGCGGCGGTCTCTCGCTGAATCAGAAAGTCACGCTCAAGCGCGGCGCGAACTACCTGCGTTTGCCGACCGGTGCGTTGAAGGCGGGTGTGATCAACGCGAGCCTGCGGCGGGCGGGTAAGGATGTGGATCGCTTGCAGACCACCATCCAGCTCGATGCGAGCGGCTGGCTCGATCTGCATCAGAACACGGTGGCGCTCGACGGCTCGAACAAGCCGCTCAATCTGCCGCAAGATGCGCAGGACGTTAGCGTGCGTTTCATCGGCAGCGCCACGAGCCAATTCGCGCGCGTTGCCGACGATCTGATCAACTATCCGTACGGCTGCGCCGAACAGACGTCGAGCCGCCTGATTCCTTTGGCGCTCGCACACGATGCGATCGGTCGTGGCGATAGCGCCAGTTCCACGCAAGGGCTTGAAGCGCTGTTGCGTAATCAGCGCCAACGTCTGGCGATGCTGGCCGGTGTCGGCGGCACGTTCGGCTGGTGGGGCGACACGACCGGCGGCAGTTCGCTGATCACCGCCTACGCGTATTACGCGGACTGGCTCGCGAGCCGCAGCCTCGGCATTACGCTGCCCGCTGACAACTGGCAGCATGCAATGGACGTCTATCGCGACGCCGGTGCGAAAGAGCCGCTGCTGCATCGCGCGTTGGCGCTGTGGTTCATGCAGCAGATGGGCCTGCCGGTCGCGACGCCGGTGTCGGGTGTTGCGGCGGACTTGCAGAGCGATTCAGCGGTTTCGGCCAATGCTTCGGCCCCTACACGCAACGGCACATATGGCGCGTCGGACAGCATCGTGTTCGCGCAAGCCGATTCGCCGCGCGGCAAGCAGATGGCGACGCTGCTGGTCGCCAACATGGCGCGTAGCACGAGTGCTCAACTGCCGGACGGCTTCGATGCAGCGGCGAGTGCTGCACGCACGGCATTGGCCAACGATCCCGCACCGCTCGTGCAGAGTCTGCTTTATATGACGGGTGGCGATGGTGGTGCGGCGATCGATGCATCGGCCTTGCTCGCGAAGAGCAGCGCCGACTACCCGACGCTCGATCGCGCGTTGACGTTGCTGTGGGTGCGTAAAGCGCTCGGTGGCGACACGGCGCCGGCTTCGCTGCCGTCGCTGCAAGGTGCGGGTTGGACGCGCGCCGCGACGCCGACTGGTACGCCGCTGTGGAAGTGGACCGGCGCCGCTTTGCCGGCCACGCTCGACGCAGGCGGCGCGCGCACCGACGTGAGCGCGCTGGTTTCGTTCCGCAGTCATACGAGCGAGGACAGTCGACTGAACATCACCGTCGAACGTCGTTTCTACAAGCTGGAGCCGCTCGAAGTGAAGGTCGATCCGAAGAAGGCGGGTGGCGCGGAGAGCCAGCTGGGCCGCTCGGCTTTTACCGCGCGCCTGGTCAAGCAGGGCGATGCGATCGACAGCAATGCGCTGTACGTCGACGAAGTCACGCTTACGCCGCGCTCCGGCAATGCGTACCACTACGGTCTGCTCGATGTGCCGCTGCCGCCGGGCGGCGACGTGGAGGCGACCAGCTGGGGTGTGTCGATCGACGGTTTGCCGGGCGAGAAGGAAGGGGTAAGCGGCCCGCAGCCGTTTGCGCGTGCTGCTTCGTATGAGATGGGTGAGCTGGCGTATCACCAGCCGGTGCCTTTGCTCGATCGTCCGGTGACGCTGCGGCAACTGGTGCGCTTTGCGTTGCCGGGTACGTTCGCGTTGCCTCCAGCACGCTACTTCCGCATGTATCAGCCGGACGCCAAGGCGTTCGAAGGCGGCAGGAGCGATCGCATGACGACTCTGCGTATTCAATAAGCGAGATCGCTATGTTCTCCGCTCTTCGGCACTCGCGCGATCGTCTGGCAGCTACGCTGCGGATCGCGCTCGCCGTGGGAGTGGGGTGTGTTTTTAGCGGTGCGGCTGCGGCGATGGCGGCGTCGACTGTGTCACTGCCTGCGGGGGCAAAGTCGTCGTCAACCGCATCGCCAACTTCGCCGTCCGTTGCGTCCTCGGCGCAAATGCTGCGCTTCGCATGGTTGCGCGATGGTCAATCGCAGCTTTGGCAGTTCAACGCCGGCGGCGCTGCAGACGGCCTCGTGCCCCAGTCGGCGCGTCCGTTGCCGGCGACGCTGGAGACGCCGCTCGGCAGCGTGTGGAAGCTGTTCGTCTATGGCTATCTGGTCGATCGCAATATCGCCACGCCGGATTACACCTGCAGCGGCGGCGATCCTGAAGAAGTGTATTGCTGCATGACGGGCGGGCACATCGACCGCGAACATGCGCTGGTGCAATCATGCGGACGCTTTTTCGAGCCCGCACGCCTGCAACTCGATCCCTCTGATTGGCGCAAGTATTGGACGGCCGCGCATGCACCCGCATGGCTGCGCGACCTTCATGCGATGACGCCGACGCACCGCGTGCCCGTGACCGACCTGCTCGCCGCATTGCAGGCGATGCCGGCCAAGCCGCGCGAAGCGGCGGCGAGCACACTGGTGTCGGTGCTGACGAGCGGGCGCGGCGAGGGCACCGTGGCGCTATACGGCAGCCTGCTGCGCGCCAAAACCTGGACGATGCCGGATCCCGCGCGGCCTGGTGCCTCGATCGGCGGCGCAGCAGGCTGGCTTGCCGATGGCACGTCGGTATGGCTCGGCGGCGCCGGCGGCAGCGCGCGCGTGCTGGCGGCCGCCGCGCCGCGCATCGCGCCCTTGCTCACGCAAGTCACCGTGCCGGACGACAACGCGTGCGTGCTGGTCGACTTCTTCAGCCGTTATCCGATTCGTCAGGTGCTCAGCGACAAAGGTTCGGCTGCGGTACCGGACGGCCCATTGCGTGGCGAGTTCCGGATCGGTTTTGTCAATGGCAACTGGGCGCGTGTGGAAAGCCGCGGCGAACTGCGCCTCGATCGCGACGCTGCAGGCGCATCGCAAGTGGTCGGCCGCTTCGGCATGAATGACTACGTCGCGCGAGTGGTCGAGCGCGAGGGTGACACGAGCCAACCGGAAGCGGCAAAGGCGTTGGCAGTAGCGGCGCGATCCTACGTCGTGCAGCACGGCAATCACGATCATGGCTGCTTCCGTATCGATGACAGCAGCAGCACGCAGCGCGTCCTGCCGCGCGTGCCGACCGCCGCCGCGCGTCGCGCCGCGGATCTGACCGACGCGCTGGTGCTCACCGGCGTGCCGGTTCAGTATCACCACGACAAGGCCGCGCCTGGTCAGATGAGCTGGCTCGCCGCGAAAGCGTCCGCGCAAACCGGCCTCACGTTCGACACCATTCTCTCGCGCACCTGGCCGCAAGCGACTTTGACGTCGTTCGAGAGCCCGCTGTCCGGCGATTGCATCCAGGTGGCCGGCGCCCAGCAATGGCTGCAGCGCAACGCGCCGTTGTGGGCGCGGCGTATGGACGGCGCGCCCGGCTACGAAACGCCCGATCTGCCGGCCGTGTGCGCGGTGCGCGAAGGTCGGCCGTATGCCGATGCGCAGCGCAATCGCGTGTACGTGTATCGCCTGCAGACCGAAGAAGACCGTATCGCGCTGGCGCATGAATATATTCACCTTGCGTTCCAGCATCATCCGCGTGGCCTCGATGAAGACTTCGTCGAACGTACCGCGCGCACGCTGATTCGTACCGACAATCCGATCCAATGAACACCGTCTCGCGCTCGCTTTCTGCCGTGTTCCGTGCGCTTCCTGTGATGCGCCGCGTTCGCATTCCTGCGGCCGTTGCTTTGGCACCTCTTGCGCGCGGTGTTCGCGTTCACATGGCAATTGCTGTGGCCGCGGCTGTGCTGGCGGCAGGCATGACGACAAACGTGCAAGCCGCCGGCGCGGACGGTAATGGCGGTGCGCTCGCCGACCTCACCGGCGCATTCGGCGGCTGGCGCCACAGCGGGCTGACGAACGAAGGCGAGCACTTCGTCGCGGCGTATCCCCGGCCGCCGGTCGACCGTGGCGCGCAACGCTATCGCACGCTGATCGAAGGGCGCCTCAAACATATCGACAAACACGCGCGCAAGCCGCCCACACTGGTCGTCAACGGCAATCCAACGCCGCTCTATACCGACGACGAAGGCGCATTCGCGCGCCCGTGGGCATTTGGCGCGGGCTCGAACAGCATCGAGTTGATTTCCGCCGACGGCAAGCAGCGCCAGCGCATGCAGTTCTACGAAGCGGACCGCAGCAAGCCGCAGGCGAAGCTGCGCGCGATCGTCACGTGGGACGATCCGAAAGCGCAGGTGGATCTGCACGTGATTACGCCGGACGGTCTGCACGCGTTCTTCGCCAACCCCACGCTCGAAGACGGCAGCGGATTCGATGTCGATTCGGTGGACGGTGCGGGGCCGGGAATATTTTCGTCGGCGGCGCCCGAGCACGGTACGTGGCTGTTCTTTCTGAACTACTGGGGCAACTTCGATTCGACCGGCTACAACTTCGACGCCGCCGCGCACGAGCGCGACGTGATTACCGCGACGTTGACGCTGGTGTTCAATGAAAACACGCCGAACGAGCGGCGTGAAACGATGGTCGTGCCGCTGCGTAAGATCGGCGACCTGCAGCTCGTGAAAAGCGAGCGACTCTGACAGCGGGATGGGAGCAGTGACGATGAAGGTCAAGACGACGGGGTGGGTGAAGGCCGGCTGGATGATGCTCGTCGTCGCCTGTTTGCAGGCTGCGACGGTGGCGCACGCGAGCGATATCGACTTCGGCGCGCCGTTGAACGGCTGGCGCAACACCAGCGGTGACAGCGAGCGTTATACGCAGGACGTGCATTACCCGGCGGTGTCGGTATCGACGCCGGAAGGGCAGTCGAAATTTGCGCTGATCGAAGGGCAGATCCGTAACACGCCGAAGAAGAAGGGCACCACGGTGGGCACGCTGGTGGTCGACGGCACGCCGTTGCCGCAGCGCGTTGAGGAAGACGGCAAGTTTTCGCGGCCTTACGCGTTTCCGTCCGGCAGCAACAGCGTGGAACTGCGGGCGCCGGATGGCTCGCGCAAACGCGTGCAGTTTTACGACGCCTACAGTGGCAAGACGCAGCCCAAGTTGCGCGTGTTGCTCGCATGGGACACCGACGGCACCGATCTGGACTTGCACGTGGTGTCGCCGGACGGCGCGCACACCTGGTATGGCGATCGCGTTGCGCCGAACGGCGGCGCGCTCGATGTGGATGTGACGACCGGCTACGGGCCGGAGATTTACTCGTCGGCGGCGCCCTTGAAGGGCACGTATCTGGTCTATGTGAATTACTACGGTAGCGGGAACAGCGGCAGCGATATGACCGTCGCGCAGGTGACGATCATCACGAACGAGAACACGCCGAACGAAAAGAGCGAAACCATTCGGGTGCCGATGCGTAAGGCAGGCGAGCTGACGCTCGTGAAAACATTCGTGATGCCGTAAAACAGTTGCTCTCTTGCGGGCCAGATTTCAAATTTTCACGCTGTCGTAGTCAGTTTTGCGAAGGAAAGACCACCCGCCCGCCATGCATACTTGCTTATGCGTACGCGGGCCTCAAAAACGTATATTTGCCAGCCGGGGGAAGAAAAAATGAACTCACTCGACCAGAAGCAACCGCTGTTGAGCTATGACGGCAAGCTTGGAGAGCTGTACGGGATATTCATCAAAAATCTGTTGCTGCAGATCATCACGCTTGGCATTTATCGTTTTTGGGCCACCACGAATAACCGTCGATATATCTGGTCGCGCATGCGTTTTCAAGGTGAGCGATTTGAGTACACCGGGACGGGCGGCGAACTGTTCAAAGGTTTTCTACTGGCGATTGCGATTATCTTTGGCGCGATTGTCGGTGCAGGCATTCTTAGCGCGATTCTGCGCGCCATCACTGGGAGCGCTGCACTGGCTCTCGTGCCGATCATTGTTCTTTACATCGTGATCGCGGTGATCGCAGCAGGGGCGTATTTCAGCGCGCAGCGTTACCGCTTGAGCCGCACCCAATGGTGTGGGATCCGCGGCGGCATGACCGGCTCGTCGTGGGTCTATGGTGCGTACGCATTGCTGTATGGCCTGCTGTGCATCGTCACGCTTGGACAGATGGTGCCGTGGGTGTCCATGCGCCTGGCGGAGCGACGCATCAACGCGAGCAGTTTCGGCAGCCTGCCGTTTCATTTTGAAGGGCGCGCACGTGCGCTGTATGGCGCGTTCGTCGGCACGTTTTTGGGCATCGTCGCGCTGTTCGTCGTGCTCGGGGCAGTTTTCCTCAAGAGCATCATGGCGTTCCTGCCCATCGGGCATGCGCCGCTGAAGGCTCATGATCCCGCCGCGTTCGCCGCATTCGGCTCGATATTCCTGTTCTACGTGCTGTTTATCGTCGGCGCGTTGCTGATCCAGTGCTTCTATCTGGCGCTGGTGACGCGCCATGTCATGGGCAATACGACGCTTGGCGCGCAACTGCGTTTCGGCAGCAGCATTACCGCCGGGCGTCTGCTCGGCATGATGCTGGGCAATCTGGCGATCATCGTTTTTACGCTGGGTCTGGGTTTTCCGATCGTGCTGCATCGCGTGATGCGCTTCGCAGCCGATACGCTGCAGGTGTCCGGTCAACTCGACCCGCAGACGCTCGGTCAAAGCGATCAGCAGCCGCCGCGCACGGGCGAAGGCATGCTGAACCTGCTCGATCATGGCGGCGCGTTCTGACGCGGTTGTGGAGTCTTCAGTGCCGAGCGGTACACGCTATTACGACGGCCATACCGCCGCGCCTCATGTGGCAACGCTGCGCTGGAGCGAGGCGGTTCTGTCGATCGACGGTGTTGAGGGTGAACTGGCGGTTTGGCCGCGTGCGCGGCTGATCGTCGGCGAGCCCGACCCGGAAGGCAGAGTCGCGTTGTCGTGCAAAGGCGAACCGGGCCGCGTGTTGGCCGATGCCTTTGCACTACCTGTGCAGATGACGGCGCCGCGCGGGCAGCGTTGGCATTATCTGGGCTGGGTCACGATCGGCGTGGCGGCACTGGCGCTTGCGTTCGTACTCGTCGTGCGACTGCCTGCAGCTGGCGCGGCGCTTGTGCCGCGCAGCGCGGAAAACCGGCTTGGCGAGATGGTGGAGTCGGTCGTGGTCGGTAAGCATCGGGTGTGCCGCGGCGACGACGGACAACGCGCGCTCGAACAACTCGAAGCGCGCCTCGCTCACGCGGCGGGGATCGCGCAGCCGGTACGCGTGGTGGTCATCGACAGCAAGACGGTCAATGCACTCACGCTACCTGGCGCACGCATGATCATCATGCGCGGGCTGTTCCAGCGCGTCGACAATCCCGATCAACTGGCTGGCGTGATGGCGCACGAGACAGGACATATCGCGCGGCGCGATCCGTTGACCGCTTTGTTTCGCAGCGCCGGCATCACTCTGATCAGCACAACCCTGGGCATCCATCTTGGTTTCGCAGACGTATCGTCACTGGCGGGGCGATTGGTGGGACTATCGTATAGCCGTGACATGGAGTGTCTCGCCGATGCGAACGGCGTTGCCTATCTGCAAGCGAGCGGATTGCGCAGTGATGGGCTCGCGGGATTTTTTGCGTTGACTGAGAAGCGTAATGGCAGCGGTACGATTGGGTTTCTGTCGGATCATCCGCGTACGCTCGACCGGGAAAAGCTGAATCAGGGATCACCTGTCGGCGAAAGTGCATTGACGGCGCAGCAATGGGCGGCGGTTCGGGCAATGTGCGGGAAGCCGTGAGCGATGCGACCTGTCGTGTCGGAAGCGTAGATGTGAAAAGCAATGCGCTCAACGACTTGGGTGACTCTTGCTCAGGATATCCACAGGCTTCTGAACAGTTTCTGTGGACAACAAATCGACCTATGGAATTCGTTCTGTAGAACCGCGTGTTGCGCACGCAGCCGTCGGATACGTTTCGGGCCGGAGCAATGCATCCGACGGAACTTACCGTTTCTTTCCAGTGCTCAAGTTTTGGCGTACCGCCGTCGATAGTTCCTGTAAGCGGTTGTGCGTCGAACCGCCGTGTGCGAGCGTTCTGTTTGCATTGCCACGGCGAACTGGGGCGGCGCATGCGTTGGGCGAAATAAACGGAGGTTGCCATGCAAATCGACAGTGCGCTGTCGTCGACACTGCCGGAATCGGATCGCGCGATGATGAAGAGCCGGTCCGTAACGGACAACGCGGACGACACGGCCACGCAGGCTGTTGCGTCGAATACATCCGAACAGGACGACGCCGTCCACATCTCCGCCGAAGGCGCAGCGACGGCGGCGCAAGAGGGCAATACGATTCAGGACGGTGCGGTAAGTGATTCAGCGGGGGGGAGCGCGTCGACGACCGATACCTCGGCGGTCAAGGCGTTTGCGTACGGTACGTTGGGTCTCGAACGCCCGGATCAGCCTCATGAAGAGCGTAATGCGTTCTACACGGCCGGGCGTTGGCTGGCAGCGGGACTCACCATTGGTGGGATCATCTCGTTGCTTGCTTGAATGGGGAGGGGGAGATGCGCTTGCCGTGCATGGCGCACGACAAGCGCAACGACCGGCTTGGCTTAGCGGTCGAGGAACGACTTCAGACGATCTGCGCGGCTCGGATGCATCAGCTTACGCATGGCCTTGCTTTCGATTTGACGAATCCGCTCGCGCGTGACGTCGAACTGCTTGCCGACTTCTTCGAGCGTGTGGTCCGACTTCGTGTTGATGCCGTAACGCATACGCAGCACCTTCGCTTCGCGCGGCGACAGTGAGTCGAGCGCGTCGTCGATAGCGGCGCGCAAGTCGGCCTGCATCGCTGCGTCGGCCGGCGAGGAAGCTGCCGAATCTTCGATCATGTCGCCGAGCGTTGCGTCGCCGTCGTCACCGACCGGCGTTTCCATCGACACCGGCTGCTTGGCGATCTTCAGAATGCCGCGCACCTTCTCTTCCGACAGTTCCATGCGTTCTGCCAGCACCGACGGATGGGCTTCCTGACCGGTTTGCTGCAGGATCTCGCGCGAAATGCGGTTGAGCTTGTTGATCGTTTCGATCATGTGCACCGGCACGCGAATCGTGCGTGCCTGGTCGGCGAGCGAGCGCGTCACAGCCTGACGAACCCACCACGTTGCATACGTCGAAAACTTCCAGCCGCGGCGGTATTCGAACTTGTCCACCGCCTTCATCAAACCGATGTTGCCTTCCTGAATCAGGTCGAGGAACAGCATGCCGCGGTTGACGTACTTCTTCGCGATCGAGATCACGAGACGCAGATTCGCCTCGATCATCTCGCTCTTGGCCTTGCGCATCTTCGACTCGGCCGCGACCATCTGACGATTGATCTCTTTCAGATGCTTGAGCGGCAGCGAAACGGTTGCTTCGATGTCGATCAGCTTCTGCTGTTCCGACTGGATTGCCGGCAGATGGCGCTCCAGCGCCGCGCCGTACGTCGACGTGCCGCGCGCGGCACGCTCGGTCCAGCCCAGATCGGCTTCATGACCCGAAAACGATTCGATGAACTGCTCGCGCGGCATGCCGCTCTTCGTCACGACGATTTGCAGAATGCGGCGTTCGATTGCACGGACTTGCGCGACCTGGTGTTGCACGTCGCCGCACAAGCGGTCGATGGTGCGTGCCGTGAAGCGGATCTTGGCGAGGTGCTGCTGAATCTCTTCGCGAGCGCGCAGGTAAGCCTTCGAGCTGACGTCGCCGCGCGTGTGCGAGGCGTTCTGCTGGTCGGACAGAATGCCGACTTGCGCGAAGATTTCCAGGCAATCGCTGGTGAGCTGCTTCAGGCGTGCTTCGTCTGCTGCCGAGGAGTCGGCCGGGCCGGCATCGTCGTCGTCTTCGCTATCGCTGTCGTCATCGGTGGCGTCTGCGTCGACGTCGGCTGCTGCGTCCGCGCTCGCGCTTTCTTCTTCCGCCGCAACCGTATCTTCATTCAGACCGTCGACCAGTTCGTCGATGCGCAGTTCGCCGTCCGCAACCTGTTGGGCGCTCGCCAGAATGGCGGAGATCGCGAGCGGGCAAGCGGCAATCGCCTGCACCATTTCGTGAAGACCGTCTTCGATGCGCTTCGCAATCGCGATTTCGCCCGCGCGGGTCAGCAGTTCGGTTGCGCCCATTTCGCGCATGTACATGCGCACGGGGTCGGTCGTACGGCCGAACTCGGAATCGACGGTCGACAGCGCGACTTCGGTTTCCTCGTCTGCCTGATCGTCCGACACCACGGCGGGGGCGTTCGAGTTGAGCAGCAGCGTTTCCGCATCCGGAGCCTGCTCGTAGACCTGCACGCCCATGTCGTTGAAGGCGCTGACGATGCTGTCAATCGCCGCCGTCTGCGCGAAGTTGTCGGGCAGGTGGTCGTTGATCTGCGCGTGGGTCAGGTAGCCTTGCTCCTTGCCCAACTGGATCAGCGCGCGCATCTGGCGCTGGCGTTCTTCAGCTTGTTGCGGCGGCAGTTCGGCCGCTACGGGGATCGCTTTGCCCGCGCCTTTGCCCTTGGCCGTACGGCCAGCGGGCGCCTTGGCGGTGTATCCGGCAGTTTCGTGTTGCGAATCTTCGCGATCAAAAGGGTTCACGTATTCTCCTCTAGAGGCTTCGCTATGAGACGCAAGACGCTACCGTCAGGCGTTTCGAGCATGGCTCAACATCACCTGAGTGACTCAACGCGGTTGTTTGGCTGTGCTCTGGGGAGCAAAAAAGATGAGCCCGCGCGAAGCGGGCCGATAGAAATGTGCGAAATTCGCGCGGCTCGCATTATATACGAGCTTGCGCCTTCGCGCGCATTATGAGCGCACCAATTTGTCATGCGCTCTTGTCGCAGGGTCCCTTCATCGCCTGTCATCCGTAAGTTCAGGTGGGGGCAGAAGGCCGCACTTCAACTGCTCGTCGTGCGCGTATGCAGGCTCTTCACTATAGGCTATGTCGGCCACTCCCGCACGACCGGATGACTTTCCGTCGATCTTGCTTCATATAGTGGGGCGCATGTTTCGGCGTCAAATCGCACTTGGTCAAAAGAAAATTCACAAAAGGGGGTTGACGACCTGTCGGTCGTTCTCCATAATCTCGTTTCTCTGCTGCTGATGCAGCGACGCAGAACGAAGCGGT
>NZ_JALPRI010000031.1:0-80801 GCF_030464785.1 Paraburkholderia sp. SEWSISQ10-3 4 | reverse complement strand
CCGTGTGAAAGTAGGTAATCGTCAGGCTCCCCAGCAAGTCCAGAAACCCCACCCCTAAAAGGTGGGGTTTCTGCGTTTACGGCGCAAAACACGGACGCAGAACGAGCCTTCGCCACCAGTCGTGTCATCACGACGACGCTGCCATGCTCACGCCGGAACTTAGTCCGGGCGTCTGTCCGTCCATCACAATGGTCGGATCTGAAAACATCATCCCGCGCAGCTTTGCCCAATGCGCCTCAGTTCTCCTTGCCTTACTTCTCCCCGATCCGCAGCACGATCGCGTAACCGTTGGCTCTTATCAATTCCGCGACATACATGCGCAGGCTCTCTGCTCTTCTCATTCCTCCCAGAGCACGTGAGATTGGACCCTACTTGCTGAGCGACAGCGCCAAAAAGTAGCTCTCCCGCAGGCGAAAAATCTGCAACAAAAACAGCTTCGCCACCCCTTTTTATTTCCCTCTTGCGCGCGCTTCGTCGCATCGCTTTGCCTTAACATCCGTCCCAGAATACTGTATAAATATACAGTGAAAACTCGTCACCCCATGCTTGCCCGATGCCGGGCAGGGTGGAGTATTCCCTGTTGAACGAGCGTGTCTATGGCAGCAGCGATTCATCTGGCGACGACAGCGTTGTCGTCGAGATTGCGGCGTCAGGTGTGGCAGGGCAATGAGCTTGCCGAGGCGGACTCGCGGGTGATTTCCAGCGGCTATGCTGCGCTGGATCAACTGCTGCCTGGGCAGGGCTGGTCGGCCGGCGGCCTGACAGAGTTATTGATTGAGCACGAAGGAGTCGGCGAACTGCGCCTGCTGGCCCGCGCGCTTCGGCATCTTACGGCACAAGCTGAACGGCACGTCATGCTCGTGGCGCCCCCTTACCAGCCCTGTGCTTCGGCATTGAGGTCGTGGGGTATCGATGTCGAACGCGTCTTATGGGTGCGTTCGAGTGAAGACCAGTCTCTGTGGGCTGCTGCTCAGGCATTGAAGCAGGATGGCATCGGCGCTGTGCTGGTATGGCTACCGAATGCGCGCGCCGATAAGGTTCGGCGTCTGCAGGTGGCGGCTCAGGAATCGGGATCGCTGGCATTTTTGATCCGGCCTGTCGAGGCAGCCACGCAATCTTCACCGGCGCCATTACGAATGATCTGCGAGCCGCTCTTGCCGGCCAATGCGCAGACGATCAACCGTCGTGAATGGTTGCAGGAGATTGGTATTTCGATCGACATCTTCAAGCGCCGCGGCCCGCCGCTAGCGGAGCCTCTGCGTCTCATTTTGCCGTTACAAAGCGTCTTGTTGCCGGAAAGCGGAGTCGGTAGCAATCAAGGACGAGAGATCAAACATGTTGTGGATCGCAGTCACATTGCCACTCTTGTCGCTGGAAGCGGTGAAGCCTCTCGAGTCGCTTCCGGATGGTTCGCCCGCGAATCCGAATCGGTGTGAGTCCGGCGAGACAAGCCAACCTCGGGGTGTCGACAGCGTCACCGAGGCACGCTGCTATGCGTTGGCCGATCACGCGCACATCGTAATGCCGGATTTCGACGCATTGCGTGCCGGGGTGCACGTGGGTCAATCGCGCTCGTACGCATTGGCCTTGGCGCCCGGTCTCAAGATGCTTGCCGCAGACACAGTCCGCGAAACGCAGGCGTTCGAAGCGATGGCGCTCGCTTTGCTGATGTACACCCCGAAGGTGTCGCTCGGGCACGCGCATACCTTGTTGCTGGAAGTCGGCTCCGGCTTGCGGTTGTTTGGCGGCTTGCGGGCGTTGTTGTCGCAGGTGTCCGCGACGGTGGCTGAATTCGGCTATACGGCGCGAATCGCGTGTGCACCGACAGCCTGGGGCGCGTGGTTGTTGGCTCAGGCGCATGCCGATCGGCAGGGGCATCGTTGGCATGTGATAAAGGAGACGTCCCTTGCTCGGGTCCTCGACCGCTTATCCGTGTTGTTGTTACCGGTTTCGCAGGCGGATCGCGATGCGTTTACGCATGTCGGTTGCGCGACGCTGGCCGATTTGCGGCAATTGCCAAGGTCGGGTGTCGTGAGACGTTTCGGCAGCGGGATTCTGGATCTGCTGGCGCAGGCATATGGTGCGCGTCCGGATCCGCGCGAATCGTTTCGCGCACCGGCATCGTTTCATGCTCAGTTGGAGTTGCCGTCGCGGGTCGATAATGCCGATGCATTGCTGTTCGCCGCGCGTCGGCTGATTGTGCAACTGGCCGGATGGTTGAGCGCGCATCATGCAGCGCTCAGTGGTTATACGTTGTTGCTCGAACATGAATTGGCATCCCGTCATGCGCCGAAAACGTCGAGTCTGAAGGTCGCTTGGGCCATACCGTCGCGCGATGCCGAGCATCTGATCTGGCTGTTGCGTGAGAAGTTGAATCAGACGGTTCTGGTGGCGCCCGTGATCGAGTTGAAGCTGGTCGCGGATCAGATCGGCGAGTATGCAGGGCGGTCGGACACTTTGTTTCCAATGCCCGAATCAGACGGCGATTCGATCGCACGTCTGCTCGAACGCTTGAGCGCGCGTTTGGGGCCGGAGAACGTGCTGCAGATGTCGGTGCAGGACGACCATCGGCCAGAGCGGGCAATGCGTGTCGAGGCCTACCAGGCGCAAGCGTTTTTGGGTAAGAAGCGCTCGTCTGCGAAGACTAAGACAAAAATAAAAGCGGATAAAACCTGGCTGACCGATGAGTTGCAGCACGCTGCATTGGAGAGCGTGGGTGCAGACGACGATGGGGCGAGACACGCGGAACGCACAGCACACCCAGAGCACATATCCCGAGAGCCCGAAGAAGCGAGCGACGCTAAAAGCAGCCACCTATTCGTAACACAAGCGGCCGATGCTCAAGCCTCACTCGATCTGCCCGACAGTGCATTGCCATCACAGCCTCGCCCCGTCTGGATGCTCGACAAACCGCTGCACCTGATGATGCGCGACCAGCGGCCGATCTATCGTCGGCCACTGAAAATGCTCACGCGTACCGAACGGATTGAAGCAGGGTGGTGGGACGGTAACCTCGTCGAGCGGGATTACTACGTTGCGGCAGACGATCGTGGCCATATGTTCTGGGTGTACCGGGAACGCCTTGGCGGCGAGTGGTATCTGCAGGGTTTATTCGGCTGAGCATCATCATGGCAGATTCCCAAGTCTCAAGTTCATTGGAGCAGGCGCTTGTGCCCCAATTGCCTCCGTATGCGGAGTTGCACTGCCTGACTAATTTTTCGTTTCTGCGTGGCGCTTCGCACCCGCATGAACTGGTCGAGCAGGCGATGTCGTGCGGTTATAGCGCGCTCGCGATCACCGATGAATGCTCGCTGGCGGGTGTCGTGCGCGCGCACACGGCGGTGAAAGAAATCGAACAGGAGCGGGAGCGCCAACGGAAGGAGCGCGATGACAAGGCGAAAACCGCGCAGGCAGGAACGTCTCTAGAGGAAGCAGCAAAGTCAGCAGCTACAACACCAGCGGACTCAAAACAGGAAGCCTCAAAACAGGAAGCCTCAAAACAGGAAGCCTCAAAACAGGAAACCCTTGACCACGAGGTACTAAAACCCATCCCCCACCTCATCATCGGCAGCGAACTCAATCTAACCGACGATGCAGGCGAGCCATTCTGCACACTGGTTGCGCTCGCAACCAATCGCAATGGTTACGGCAACCTTTCCGAACTGATCACGCTGGCCCGTTCGCGTGCAGACAAAGGCAGCTATCGCCTCGGCCCATCCGACTTCACCGACTCGCTACCGCATCTCGAGCATCTCAAAGCCTTGCCCGATTGCCTCCTGATCCTCGTGCCGCAGCGCACGGCGACGCTCTCGCACACATTGCGTTGTGTGCACTGGCTGGCATCGTTCGCGCCGCAACGCTCATGGATCGCACTCGAACTTTGGCAAACCGGTAGCGACGATCTTCAGATCGACGCATTGCGAATGATTTCAAAAGCGAGTGGTTTGCCTTTGGTAGCAGCAGGAGGCGTCCTGATGCATGTGCGATCGCGCAAGCCGTTGCAGGACACCCTAACCGCGATTGGCCTCGTCACACCGCTATCGGCATGTGGTCACGCGCTCGAGGCCAATGCCGAACGGCATATGCGTACTCGCGTGCGGCTCGGCAAACTGTATCCACGCGACACGCTCGAGGAAACGCTGCGTATCGTCGCCTTGTGTCGCTTCTCGCTCGACGAACTCAAGTACGAGTATCCGGAAGAACTGGTGCCCGCCGGTGAATCGCCATCAAGCTATCTGCGCAAACTGGTCATGGCCGGCGCGATGGAGCGCTGGCCGAAGGGAATAGATCTCAAACGAATCGATCAGATCGAGAAAGAGCTGCAACTGATCGCCGACCTGAAATACGAAAAGTACTTCCTGACGGTACAGGATATCGTGAGCTTCGCGCGCTCCAGAAACATTCTCTGTCAGGGACGAGGCTCAGCGGCCAATTCGATCGTGTGCTACTGCCTGCACGTGACGGAAATTGATCCGGTGCACATGAACATGCTAATCGAACGGTTCATCTCGCGTGCGCGTAACGAACCGCCTGATATTGACATCGATTTCGAACATCAGCGTCGGGAGGAGGTGATTCAATATATTTATGGGAAGTACGGCCGTCATCGCGCGGCGCTCACTGCAACGCTGATCACCTATCACGCCCGCAGTGCGCTGAAGGACGTCGGCAAGGCGTTAGGGCTCGAAGCGTCGTTGATCGAGCGAATCAGTAAATCGCAGCAGTGGTGGGACGGCACGGATGCGGTCGCCAAATATCTGGCCGAAGCGGGCTTCGCTGCCAACTCGCACATCACGCAGAATCTGATTCGCCTCACCAAAGAGTTGCGCAACTTTCCGCGTCATCTGTCGCAACACGTCGGCGGCTTTGTGATCGCGAAAGACAAGTTGTCACGGCTAGTACCTATCGAGAACGCGACGATGAAAGACCGCAGCGTAATTGAGTGGGATAAGGACGACATCGATGCGCTCGATCTATTGAAAGTCGACGTGCTGGCGCTCGGCATGTTGTCGGCGATTCGTCGTGCGCTTGAATTCGTCGCCTTGCGGCGCGGCTTGCTGAAATTCAGGATGCAGGATATTCCGCGCGAGGATCGCGGTGTCTATGAAATGTGCGGTCATGCCGATACGATCGGCGTATTCCAGATCGAATCGCGTGCGCAGCAAAGCATGCTGCCGCGGCTGAAACCGAACAAGTACTACGATCTTGTGATCGAAGTCGCGATCGTGCGGCCCGGACCGATCCAGGGCGGCATGGTGCATCCGTACCTGCGTCGCAAGCAGGGTCTGGAGGCGGTGGACTACGCTAAAGATGAGTTACGCCCCGTGCTCGAGCGCACGCTTGGCGTGCCGATTTTCCAGGAGCAGGTGATGCACCTCGCGATGGTTGCGGCAAAATACACCGGGGAGCAGGCCGATCAATTGCGGCGCGCGATGGCCGCGTGGCGGCGCAGCGGCAATCTGGCGAAGTATCAGCAGGATCTGACTAACCGCATGCTCAAGCGAGACTATGAACCCGAGTTCATCGCGCGCATCTGCAAACAGATCGAAGGCTTCGGCGAATATGGTTTTCCTGAAAGCCATGCGGCGAGCTTTGCCTTGCTCGTCTATCTGAGCGCGTGGTTGAAACGTTATGAGCCGGCCGCTTTTCTTGCAGGATTGCTGAACAGCCAGCCGTTGGGATTTTATTCGCCGTCGCAACTCGTGCAGGATGCCAGGCGTCACGGCGTCCAGGTGTTGCCGCCGGACGTAACCTTGAGCGATTGGGAGTCGACCTTCGAAAGACGCGGCCATGAAGGGCAGCGGATTTCATCGAGCGAGACCTGTTTGCGTCGTCAGCAGGGCGCATTGTCTGCACAGCAATTCCGTGACATGTCGTTGCGGCGCTTCACATTGGCCCGGACGATCCGGCGTGCGGCAAAACAGCTGACCGCCCGCGTATTTCAATCGTCGAAAACCTATGGTGCACGCGGTCCGGCAGTACGCATCGGCATGCATCTGATCAAAGGTCTTTCGCAGGTAGCGGCCGAACGCATCATGGCGGCTCGCAGCGACGCGCAGTTTACCGACGTCGACGATCTGGCGCGTCGCGCGGCATTGACGCGGCGCGATCTCGAAGCGCTGGCCGCGGCGAACGCGCTGGTCAGCATTGCGGGCCATCGGCGCGAAGCGTGGTGGCAGGTGACCGCGCAGCACACGGTACCCAAGCTGCTGCGCGATGCACCGATCGCCGAAGCGCCGTTGACATTGCCACAGGCGACCGAAAGTCGCGAGATCGTCGACGACTACGCGAGCATCGGCCTCACGCTCAATCGTCATCCGCTCGCGCTATTGCGCGAGCGTCTTGCCAAGCAGCGCTTTCGCACGGCGGCAGAACTTGCCGCGTGCGGACATGGCACGCTGGCGCGCGCCTGCGGCATCGTCACCGTGCGGCAGCGGCCGGGCACGGCAAACGGCACCGTGTTCGTTTCCATCGAAGATGAAACCGGTTCGATCAATGTGATCGTCTGGCCGGCGCTGGTGGAAAAACAGCGCAAGGTACTGCTGGGTTCATCCTTGCTGGCGGTGTATGGCGTCTTGCAGCGTGACGACGGCGTTTCTACCGGCGGTGACAGCGCCGGCAATGCGATGAACGCAAGTAAACCGGGCAACGCGAAACGGAAACAGAAGGGCGAGGTGATCCATCTCGTCGCGCATCGACTTGAAGATCACAGCGACTGGCTCGGCGAACTGGCTACGGCGAGCCGCGATTTTCATTGAGGCTGATCTGCCGCCGGCTCGCCCCGCCATGGAAATGCGGCCAGCACTTGCCGGATCGCAACGTCGAACGGCGTGCGGCGGCCAATGCCGAGCGCCTCGAGCCGGTCCGACGCTAAGTGGCAGTTATGCGGACGCGGCGTCGCGTCGGTGGGCGTATGTTGTGGCGTCAGTTGCGCATCGAGTTGCAGCGCTTCGGCCAGTCGTACGGCGATTTCATACTTGTTCATCGGCTCATCACCCGACCATTGCACGATGCCGCCGATCGCATCGCCACGCGCATGCCGTTCGAGCATCTGCCGGATCACGAACGCGACGTCCGGCGTAAAGGTCGGGTAGCGAATCGCCCATGCATCCATGACCGCGGCCTTGCCCTCGTGTGAAGCCGACGCGGCAATCGCCGGCACGAGACTCGTTACCGCCGATTCTGCCCAATCGACGATCGGCCCGTAGAGCAGCGGCAAACGCAGCACGCAGCCGAGATCGGTGGATTCCGTCAGCGCGCGCTCACCTTCGAGTTTGCTGCGCCCATAGGCATTGAGCGGCGCGGGCGCGGAATCGTGCTGATAGGGCGGGTGGGTGCCGTCGAACACGTAATCGGTTGAGATCGAGAGCGTCCAGGCGCCGCGCCGCTTTGCCGCCGCGGCCAGGGTGCGCACCGCATCGACGTTCAACGCCCGGGCGAGCGCCGGATCGTGCTCGCACACATCCGGCCGACGCTCTGCTGCGGCAATCACGAGCGCGTCCGGCGCTTCGCGCTCGACAAATTGCTCGACCGCCCGCGCATCGCGAATATCCAGCGCGACCGTGTTCGGCCCCGGCCGGCTGAACGCCGTGGCGACAACTTGCCAATCAGCCTGCTGCGCCAGTTCGTCGACGAGAGCCCGGCCGAGCAGTCCGGAAGCACCAATGACGGCAACTTTGAACATAACGGTCGCTCGCTTAGCGGGCTGGGCCGCTGGTCACGCCGGTCACCGTGTAACCGGCCTCGTCGATTGCGGCTTTGAGCGTGTCGACCGGTTGTGCCGATTCGATTGCCACGCGGCCGGATGCCAGATCGACCTGGACCTGAGCGGCGCCATCGTGTTCGCGGATCGCGTTCGTGACCGCAGCCACGCAATGCTGGCAGCTCATGCCTTCTACCTGGAATTCGATCGTCATCGGGATTGCCTCGAAAAAATGAATATTGTGATGCTTGAATTATGCCTGCCGATGCGCAATTGAGTGGCTGACCTTCCCACTATGGGAAGGTGTACGATCGACGCACACACTGGGGAAACAGTCATGAACATCGGTGAAGCGGCCCGCGCGTCGGGCGTCACGGCGAAGATGATCCGCTACTACGAAAGCGTGGGCCTGCTGGCGGCGAAGGCGCGCACGAGCGCCGGCTATCGCGTATACGGGCCACAAGAGGTGCATTCGCTGCGTTTTATCCGGCAGGCGCGCCGTCTTGGTTTTCTGGTCGAAGACATCCGCCGCTTGCTGGCGCTGTGGCACGACCGGTCGCGCGCCAGTGCCGAAGTGAAGGCGATTGCGTTGGAGCACGTTGCGGAGCTCGATCGCCGTATCAACGAACTGACCGACATGCGCGACACATTGGCGCATCTGGCGGACCATTGCCATGGCGACGATCGCCCGGATTGCCCGATTATCGAGCGGCTCGCCGATACCGATCTGGTGTCGGGGAAGGGTTGTCATCCGATCTGAAAGCGCGGAGTGCAACCTGTCGAGGACGTTATCGCAACCGAGCCTCAAAAAGCACCTCAATGGTGCGAATTAGTATGGGGTAGCATCAGTCATCATGAAAAAGTTGTCTTGAATTCAGATAAATCAACAACTTAAGTGCACCACGGGCGTGCACCATTCCAAAACGGAATGCACGTCATGCGGGCATTTCACTAGCAAGGTTGCACCACAGGGCTATAATCCGGGTTAACCCTTTTACGGGAAATCCCTGATTCCGAACTCACCGGGGATTCAATCTGATCCTTGGAGAACATCATGTTTGCATACGTACTTGAAAAGCTGAGCACCTGGTTTGAAACTGCAGAACGCAGCCGTCGTGAAGCCTATCTGGCATCGTCGTCGGATATCGTTCAGCTCGAACAACGCATCCGCTCGCTCGAAACCAACGGCTACTCGCTGTAAGTTTCAACTGCATCAAGTTTGACCCGGCAGCGCTCATGCGCGGCCATTGCAGTAAAGCGTTGAGCCCCGTATAGACGGGGCTTTGTCACATCTGGACCACGAAAATCCACAGCAACTGGCGCTTCTTGGCGACTCATGGCTAATAACGACTAGCCTGAAGGATGCCGCCGCGGTAAGGTAAAGTGTTTTCCGCGCAATCCGGCATTCTCAAACTCAACCGGTCCGCCCATGCGTCCTGTCCGCTTGCTCAAATCCGTCGTGGCCATGACAGCCGCAGCTTCGCTGACAACGGTTTTTGCCGTATCGGCGACGTTCGCCGCGTCGAGCACTACCGCCCGCAAGCCCGTGATACTCGACTCGCAGAGCGGTATCAGCGACGGTCAGAGCGGTACCGTGCTGCAGACCGCGCCGCTCTCGCGGCAGCCGATCGTAGGGGCGCAGCCAATCGCAACGCCCACGGAGCTGGCGCCGAATTCGTCGGTACCGTTCGTGGTCGCGCCTTACATCCCGGTGCCTGTTGGCGGCAGCACGCCGTCGACACAACCGCAGCCGCAGACTCGTCCTGTACTTCGCGCGCAATAAGTCGCAAGAAGCGACTCCGCCGCGATATCTCCTAGTAGTTCTTTCCATCCATCCGTTGATGGTTCGAGCGGCAGGCCCTCTGCCGTGCTGCCGCATGTGCACGCGCGTCTTTATCTTCAGCTAACGCGCGAGACACTGCATACGCTATTCGGGTTTCGATGCATGGCGTGCGCGACACCGTCCGACGACAATCGTTGCGCGCTCTCTCGCCAACGATGTGGACCATGCATCGTACGTAGCGCCATCGCATCGAATGAAAACAGAACAAGGAGACATCACATGCCTATTCACTGGATGCGGCGTGCCGCCAGCACCTGCGCCACGTTGCTCGCGCTGAGCGTAGCCGCGACGCTGCCCGGCGTCGCGCTTGCCAAAGACACGCCGGAAATGCCCACGCTCACGATGGCCGTTGGCGGTTTGCCGGGCCTTTACTATTTGCCGGTACTCGCCGCCCAGCAGTTGGGCTACTTCAAGGACGAAGGGCTCGACGTCACGCTCGAAGATTTCGCGGGCGGCTCGAAGGCGTTGGAAGCGGTCGTAGGGGGCAGTGCTGACGTGGGAGCCGGCGCATTCGAGCACACGTTGTTCATGCAGGCAAAAGGGCAACACTACCGCGCGTTCGTACTGATGGGCCGCGCGCCGCAGATCGTTGTCGCGGTGCTGAAGTCGAAGGCGGATCAGATCAAGACATTGGCGGACTTCAAGGGCGCCAAAGTCGGCGTGAGCGCGCCGGGTTCGTCGACGGATCTGGTGCTTACTGTGGCTTTGCGCAAGGCAGGCGTGCAGCGCAACGAGATTTCGGCGATCGGCGTGGGCAGTGGCGCCACGGTACTGGCCGCGGTGAGCGGCGGTCAGCTCGACGCGCTGTCCAATGTGGATCCGATGATGACCAAGCTGGCGCGTAGCGGCGCGATCAAAGTGCTGGTCGATACACGTACTGTGCAGGGCACGCAGGAAGTCTTCGGCGGGACGATGCCGGCGGCGACGCTTTACGCATCGGAGACTTTCATCCAGAAGTATCCGAAGACGACACAGGCGCTCGCCAATGCGATCGTGCGCGCGGACCACTGGTTGCAGACCGCGAGCGACGCCGACTTGCTGAAGATGGTGCCGCCGGCCTATTTGCTCAACGATTCGGCGCTCTACGTGGAGGCCTTCCACAACGTGCGCGACGCGTATTCACCGGATGGCTTGATGCCCGCGGATGGCCCGGCGACTTCATTGCGTGCTTTGTCGTCGTTCGATAACCGCCTCGATCCGAAAAAGATCGATCTGAACGCGACCTACACCAACGATTTCGCCCGCAAGGCAGCGGCGCAACTCAAGTAAGTGGACTGATGGCGGGTGATTTACCCAGCCGCGCGCGCGTCATACCTCTGGTAAGGCGCCCACGTGCGGCCCGGGGCGTGCTCAATCCCCGCGATATTCGACCTTGAACTGCGCGGCCTTGTCCTCGCCGAGCGCCTCGACCAGCCAGGGCATCTGGTCTTTCAGCGTTTTTGCCAGCGTATACGGCGGATTCAGGATGAACATGCCACTGCCGAACAACCCGAAGCCGTCGGTCGGCGGATTGCTGACGGTCAGGCTCACATGCAGCCAGTTGCGCTCCTGCAGCTTCTTCAACTGATCGGGGAAGCGCTGCGATTCAAGGCGTCTTACCTGCGGATACCAGACCGCATAGGTGCCGGTCGGAAAGCGCTTCAGGCTTTCTTCGACGCAGCGCAGTGTGCGCGTGTAGTCGCGCTTGTCTTCGTACGACGGATCGAGCAGTACCAGCGCGCGGCGCGGCGCCGGCGGCAGCAACGCGAGAATGCCGTCGAAGCCATCGCCTGCATAAAGCATCGCGCGGCGGCCTGCGTCGCGGAAGTTATGGCGCAGCACGTCGATTTCAGTGGTATGCAGCTCGAACAGGCGCATGCGGTCCTGCTCGCGCATTTGCCGCCACGCGATATACGGCGAGCCCGGGTAGAAGCGCAACTGGCCGTCCGGATTCAGCGCGCTCACTTCGTCGACGTACTCCGCGAAGACCGACGGCAGGTCGTTACGCTCCCACAGTTTGGCGATGCCGGTCTGGAACTCGCCGGTTTTCGTCGCGTAGCCTTCCTTCAGCGAATAGACGCCGGCGCCCGCGTGCGTGTCGATATACCAGTAGGCTTTGTCCTTCTGGCCGAGGTAGCGCAGTAGCTGCAACACGACGGCGTGTTTCAGAACGTCGGCGTGATTGCCTGCATGAAAGGCGTGGCGGTAGCTGAGCATGATGAGGAGACACTGAAAGAGGGCGTGCCGGTCCACGGCGGATTCGGCGATGCGAGTGCAATGCGGCAGCACAACTGAAGTGCAGCGCGGTCGCGTATTGTACGCGACGCCGCGCTGCACTCCGCAGTGCGTTGCGCGTGACACAGTCCCGATGGTGCGCAGGCCATGCTCCGCAGACTGGTCCGCGCTCCGATCGGGTCTGGACCAGTCGGCGCGGCCGATCAGTCGTAGGCGTCGCCGATGACCGCCTCGATCCGCTCTTTGATCTCCGGTGTGATCCGTTCCGCCACCTCGGCGGATTTCATGTTCTCACCGATCTGTTCGACGCGCGACGCGCCGGTGATCACGGTGCTCACATTCGGGTTCTTCAGAATCCATGCAATCGCCAACTGGCCGATCGTGCAACCCAGCTCGTCGGCCACTTCGCCCAGCTTGCCGACCACGTTGTTTTTGCCGGCGTCGGTGACCTGCCTGCGCAGCCAGTCGTAGCCTTGCAGTTGCGCGCGGCTATCGGCAGGCACGCCGTCGCGGTACTTGCCGGTAAGCAGGCCGGACGCGAGCGGGCTCCAGGTGGTCAACCCAAGGCCGATATCCTCGTAAAGCCGCTTGTATTCCTGCTCGACGCGCTTGCGGTGGAACAGGTTGTACTGCGGCTGCTCCATCACTGGCTTGTGCAGATGATGCCGTTCAGCGATCTCGTAAGCGGCGCGGATTTCGTCGGCGCTCCATTCAGACGTGCCCCAGTACAGGGCTTTGCCGCGCGTGATCATGTCGCTCATGGCCCAAACGGTTTCTTCGACCGGCGTGTTTGGGTCAGGACGATGACAGAACACCAGATCGACATAATCGAGTTGCAGGCGTTTGAGCGACGTGTCGATGGCGTTCAGCAAATATTTACGGTTCAGCGTGTGGTACTGGTTCGGCGCTTCGTTGAGGCCCCAGAAAAATTTCGTCGAGACCACGTAGCTCACACGCGGCCATGCCAGTTCCTTGAGCGCCTGACCCATGATTTCTTCGGATTGGCCGGCGGCGTACACCTCGGCATTGTCGAAGAAGTTGACTCCCGCATCGCGCGCGGCTGCGAGTGACTCGCGCGCTGCACGATGATCCACCTGATTGCCGTAGGTGACCCATGAGCCGATGGACAGTTCGCTGACTTGCAGGCCCGAACGGCCTAGACGTCGATAATTCATGCATTCCTCCTTGGTAGTGATGCCGCCGGAATCCGCTGAAACGTCCAGTTTAAAGAGATAAAGCGCAATGTGCAGTTTACGGATGCAGTTCACACGGTTCATGCACAATAGCAGCGTTGGCCGCAGTGCAGCATTCGGCCGAACGGTCTATGCCGTTTGGCTGACTTCACGCCGCCTGCGGTCCGTGGTCTCATTGCTCATCAACTGCATGGAGGTTCTGGATGTCGTCACTGAACACGAATCTGAATGGCAAGGTTGCGGTGGTTACGGGCGCCGCGAGCGGCATCGGCAAGCAGATTGCGCTCACGCTTTCCGCTGCGGGCGCAGCGGTCGCGATTGCCGACCTGAACCAGGACGGCGCGAACGCCGTCGCTGAAGAAATCAAAAAGGGCGGCGGCAAGGCAATCGGCGTGGCAATGGACGTCACGAACGAAGATGCCGTCAACCAGGGCATAGATAAAGTCGCGGCTGAGTTCGGCTCGATCGACATTCTGATTTCCAACGCCGGCATCCAGATCGTCAATCCGATCGAAAACTATTCATTTTCCGACTGGAAGAAGATGCAGGCCATCCACGTGGACGGCGCCTTCCTCACCACCAAGGCCGCGCTCAAGCACATGTACAAAGACGATCGCGGTGGCATCGTGATCTACATGGGCTCGGTCCATTCGCACGAAGCGTCGCCGCTGAAGTCCGCCTATGTGACGGCCAAGCATGCGCTGCTGGGTCTTTCACGCGTACTGGCCAAGGAAGGTGCGAAACATAACGTGCGCTCGCATGTGGTGTGTCCGGGTTTCGTGCGTACGCCGCTGGTCGACAAGCAGATTCCCGAGCAGGCCAAGGAGCTCGGCATCAGCGAAGAAGACGTGATCAAACGCGTGATGCTGGGCGGCACGGTCGACGGCATCTTCACCACGGTGGAAGACGTCGCACAGACGGTGCTGTTCCTGTCCACGTTCCCGACTGCGGCGCTGACCGGCCAGTCCTTTATTGTGAGCCACGGCTGGTACATGCAATAAGGAGGCGCCCATGGCGCAACGCAATCTCAAGCGGGCACGCGTCGGCGCACCCGGCGGCGGGGAAGGCGAGGGCGCCGGTCCGGCGCCCGCCGCGCATCCCGGCAAGCATCTCCAATTGCCGAACTACGAAACCGTCGCGTTGATGCTGCAAGGCGGCGGCGCGCTGGGCGCCTATCAGGCAGGTGTCTTTCAGGGGCTTTACGAAGCCGGTATCGAGCCGAACTGGCTCGCCGGCATTTCGATCGGCGCGCTGAATACGGCCGTCATTGCCGGCAATCCGCCGGAGAAACGCGTCGAGCGGCTGCTGCAATTCTGGGAGACGATCTGCCAACCGGCGTTCGGACCGCCGTTGCCGGCCTTTATCGAGCACGCGCTGTTTAATTCCAGTGAAGCCGTGCGCAAGGCTTTTACGGCGACCCAGGCGATGGGCGCGATCGTGGAAGGGCAAAAGGGCTTTTTCGTGCCGCGCTTCCCGCCGCCGTTGCCTACCGTCTCAGGGCCGCCGCAACTCGCGAGCTACTACGACACCACGCCGCTCAAGGCCACGCTGGAAGCGCTCTGCGATTTCGATCGGATCAATTCCGGTGAGATGCGTGTGTCAGTGGGGGCGGTGAATTGCGGTACCGGCAATTTCGCCTACTTCGATAACAAGCATACGAAACTGAGGCCTGAGCATTTCATGGCGTCAGGTGCGTTGCCGCCGGGTTTCGCGGCGGTCGAAATCGACGGTCAGTTCTACTGGGACGGCGGCTTGATGTCGAACACGCCGCTCTACGAGGTGATTCAGACCACACCACGTCGCGATACGCTTGCGTTCCAAGTTGATCTCTGGAGCGCGGTTGGGCCGGTGCCGGACAACATCACCGATGTTCAGGGGCGCATGAAGGACATCCAGTACTCAAGCCGCACACGTCTCGTGACCGATATGCTGCAACGTTCGCAGCGTTTCCGGCATGTGCTGCGCGAGGTGCTCGATCGTGTACCGGCTGACCAGCGCGACGATCCGTGGTGCAAGCTGGCAGATGATCTGTCCTGTTCGAAACGCTACAACGTGATCCATCTCATCTATCGGCAGAAGGAATACGAAGGGCATTTCAAAGACTTCCAGTTCGGCCTTTCTACAATGCGTGAACATTGGAGCAGCGGCCTGGAAGATATCCGCCAGTCGCTCGCGCAACCGGACTGGCTCGACATGCCTGATAACGACGCAGGTTTTGTCACGCACGATATCCATCGGGATTCGCGCTGAAACGGACCTAGGTGACAGAAGGAGTGCCGGCAGCGGGGCTTATCGGCGGGTCACACTCACACGTCCGGCAACAACAGCCGGCCAATAAAAAACGGCGCCCGAAAGGGCGCCGTTTCTACATGCAGCTTAAGCAGCAACAGCAAAGTAAAGCGCGTGCGACTAACGCCCGCGCCCTGAAATACCTTACTTCAACACGTGAGCGATCGCGCTAGCCACCACGTCGAGGTTGCGCGTATTCAGCGCAGCCACACAGATGCGGCCCGTACCCACTGCATAGATGCCGAACTCTTCACGCAGACGGTCCACTTGCGGAGCCGTCAGACCCGAGTACGAGAACATGCCGCGTTGTGCGTTAACGAAGCTGAAATCACGATCCACGCCACTGGCCTTCAGACGTTCGACCAGACCGTTGCGCATTGCGCGGATACGGTCACGCATTTCGGCGAGTTCGCTTTCCCACGTGGCGCGCAGTTCAGCCGATGCGAGCACCGCAGCAACCACCGAGCCGCCGTGCGTGGGCGGGTTCGAGTAGTTCGTGCGGATCACGCGCTTCAGTTGCGACAGCACGCGAGCCGACTCTTCCTTGCTTGCCGTGATGATCGACAGGGCGCCGATGCGCTCGCCGTACAGCGAGAACGACTTCGAGAACGACGACGACACGAACACGTTCAGTTCCGATGCCGCGAACAGACGAACCGCTGCAGCGTCGGATTCGATGTTGTCGCCGAAACCCTGGTAAGCGATGTCGAGGAACGGCACCAGATTGCGCGCCTTGACGACTTCGACGATCTGCTTCCATTGGTCGACCGTCAGGTCGACGCCGGTCGGGTTGTGGCAGCACGCGTGCAGCACGACAACCGTGCCCGCTGCATAGCTGTTCAGCGCGTTCAGCATGCCTTCGAAGTTCACGCCGTGCGTGTGCGCGTCGTAGTACGGATAGTTCACGACTTCGAAGCCGGCGCTTTCGAACAGCGCGCGGTGGTTTTCCCAGCTCGGATCGCTGATCGCGACCTTGGCGTTCGGGTTCACACGCTTCAGGAAATCGGCGCCGATTTTCAACGCGCCCGTGCCGCCCAGTGCTTGCGCCGTCACGACGCGGCCCGCGGCGATCAGCGGCGAGTCGTTGCCGAGCAGCAGTTTCTGCACGGCAGCGTCGTAGGCAGCGATGCCTTCGATCGGCAGATAGCCACGCGGCAGCGCGGCTTCGACGCGAGCCTTTTCCGCGTCGCGCACGGCGCGCAGCAGCGGAATCTTGCCTTCTTCATTGAAGTACACACCAACGCCAAGGTTGACCTTGGTGGTGCGCGCATCGGCGTTGAAGGCTTCGTTCAGGCCCAGAATCGGGTCGCGGGGAGCAAGTTCGACGGCGGAGAACAGAGACATGATGGATGGGCAGCAGTTGTGAAAAGAGGGCGGCGTCAAGCCCGGGCGGGCCGGCCAACGGTGTCTGACGGACAACAACGGACAATTCAGACGGCGGCCGGGCATCGACAGGCGAGCGCAACTTGCCATTGTAGCGAATTCACGGGCGTTTTTCGGGCGACAAAGCCTGCTGGACTGAATTATTTGCTTGAAAAACAGGCACTCCGGCGTCATGTCGTCATAGCGGATTTGCCTGGAGTGAACCCGGCGAAGGCCGAACAACGGCCTCGAGCCGACGGGAAATCGCCTCCGCATCGGCCAGCTGGCCTGCATCGTCCACCCCCGCAATCCCTACGCAGACCCGCTCAGCCCGGGTTCCCGCAACCCGTTAGAATAGTTTTTTGCCCAAGGCCCGGTGCCGCCCCCATGTCCGAACAACATCTGACTGAAGTCGACGAGACGCTCGATGAATCCAAATTCATCACGTTCGAAGGCTCGCCGTTCCAGCTTTACCAGCCGTATCCGCCCGCGGGCGACCAGCCGACGGCAATCGACACGCTTGTCGAAGGCATCGAGGACGGTTTGTCGTTCCAGACGCTGCTCGGCGTGACCGGCTCCGGCAAAACCTTCACGATGGCCAACACCATCGCGCGGCTCGGCCGGCCGGCGATCGTGTTCGCGCCGAACAAGACGCTCGCCGCGCAGCTTTATTCCGAGTTTCGCGAATTCTTTCCGCGCAATGCGGTCGAGTACTTCGTCTCGTACTACGACTACTACCAGCCGGAAGCGTATGTGCCGCAGCGCGACCTGTTCATCGAGAAAGATTCGTCGATCAACGAGCACATCGAGCAGATGCGGCTGTCGGCCACCAAGAGCCTGATGGAGCGGCGCGACGTGATCATCGTCGGCACGGTGTCGGCGATTTACGGTATCGGTAATCCGTCGGAATATCACAAGATGATTCTGACGCTGCGTACCGGCGACAAGCTCGGCCAGCGCGACATCATCGCCCGCCTGATCGCGATGCAGTACAACCGCAATGAAGCCGACTTCCAGCGCGGTTCGTTCCGCGTGCGCGGCGACACGATCGATATTTTCCCGGCCGAGCACGCCGAAATGGCGGTGCGCATCGAGTTGTTCGACGACGAGGTCGAGACGCTGCAACTGTTCGATCCGCTCACCGGCCGCGTGCGGCAGAAGATTTCGCGCTTCACCGTCTATCCGTCGTCACACTATGTGACGCCTCGCGACACTGTGGTGCGCGCGGTCGAAACGATCAAGACCGAACTGCGCGACCGGCTCGAGTTCTTCTACAGCAACGGAAAGCTCGTCGAAGCGCAGCGGCTCGAGCAGCGCACCCGCTTTGATCTGGAAATGCTGCAGGAATTGGGCTTCTGCAAGGGCATCGAGAACTACTCGCGGCACTTCTCGGGCGCCGCACCCGGCGAGCCGCCGCCGACGCTGGTCGACTATCTGCCGTCCGACGCGCTGATGCTGCTCGACGAGTCGCACGTGCTGATCGGGCAGTTGAACGGCATGTACAACGGCGACCGGGCGCGTAAAGAGAATCTGGTCGACTACGGTTTTCGCTTGCCGTCGGCGCTCGATAATCGCCCGCTCAAGTTCAACGAATTCGAGCGCAAGATGCGCCAGGTGGTGTTCGTGTCGGCCACGCCGGCCGATTACGAAAAGAAAACGGCAGGGCAGGTGGCCGAGCAGCTGGTGCGTCCAACCGGCCTCGTCGATCCGGAAATCGAGGTGCGTCCGGCGCGCACCCAGGTCGACGACGTGCTGGCCGAGATCAACGAGCGCGTCAAAGTGGGCGACCGCGTGCTGGTCACGGTGTTGACGAAGCGGATGGCCGAGCAACTGACCGAGTTTCTGGCCGACCACGGCGTCAAGGTGCGCTACCTTCACAGCGACATCGACACGGTGGAGCGGGTCGAAATCATCCGCGACCTGCGACTGGGCACGTTCGACGTGTTGGTCGGGATCAACCTGCTGCGCGAGGGGCTGGATATTCCGGAAGTCTCGCTGGTCGCGATTCTCGACGCGGACAAGGAAGGTTTCCTGCGCGCCGAGCGTTCGCTGATCCAGACCATCGGCCGGGCGGCGCGTAACGTGAACGGTAAAGCGATTCTCTATGCGGACCGGGTGACCGACTCGATGCGCCGCGCCATCGACGAAACCGAGCGGCGGCGCGCCAAGCAGATCGCCTACAACCTGGAGCACGGCATTACGCCGCGCGGCGTGGTCAAGCGGATTCGCGACATTATCGACGGGGTGTACAACGTCGACGACGCCCGCGCTGAACTGAAGGAACAGCAGACTCGGGCGAAATTCGAGGACATGTCCGAGAAGCAACTCGCCAAGGAACTCAAGCGCCTCGAAAAGCAGATGATGGAGCACGCCAAGAACCTCGAGTTCGAAAAGGCCGCACAGACCCGCGACCAACTGGCGCTGCTGCGGCAGCGCGTATTTGGCGCGAACGTCGGCGACCACGTGCCCGGCGTCGAATAAATTCTTCCTACATATCAAGCAAAGTGCGAAGAAAGGCGCGGCAATGTGCCGCGCCTTGTCTTTCCTGCGCTTTACACCCGCCAACACCTTCGCCCGCGCTTTCCTTAACACCGCCTTAAGTCCCTGCTGCCGTAAGGCTTTGCGAGCGTCCTCGTTTGTTCTCCCTGCCGATCAATGATAAACTCGACCAATATTGAGAATGGTTCGCATTAACGTTCGTAATGCGATTGTCTGTGGTCTGTCGCCCCCTGTCGGTGGATGTGGGGCCGCGGCTTAAAACGCACGCGCACCGCACTGTTCCAATGAGTTCGATTCCAGTCTGATAAAAACAAGGAGTTTCAATGCGGATTTCTTCATTTGTGCGCGGTTGCGCAGCAGCGGTGGCCGCAGTAGCGGCGCTTTCCGCAACGGCAGCGGAATACCCGATCGGGAAGCACCAGATTCAGGGCGGCATGGAAATCGGCGCGGTCTATCTGCAGCCGATCACGATGGAACCCGAAGGCATGATGCGCAAGGCGTCGGATTCGGACGTCCACCTCGAAGCCGACATCCACGCGGTCAAGAACAACCCGACCGGTTTCGCCGAAGGCGACTGGATGCCGTATCTGCAAGTTCGTTATGAATTGACCAAAGCCGGTTCGAATCAGACCCAGAAGGGCGACATGATGGCGATGGTCGCCAACGACGGTCCGCATTACGGCGACAACGTCAAGCTGCAGGGCCCCGGCAAGTACCACCTGAAGCTGGTGGTCGAAGCGCCGATGCAAACCGGCCACATGGCGTTCGGCCGTCACGTCGACAAGGAAACCGGCGTGGGCCCGTGGTTCAAGCCGATCACGCTCGAATACGACTTCACGTACGCAGGCATCGGCAAGAAGGGCGGTTACTGATCAACGCGGATCAACGCGGATCAACGCGGTTCGCCGCGCCAAACGCGGGGCGGACCGCATGAATGAATGCAGCAGACGGCGCCGGGCATAAACTCCAGCGCCGCGTTTTCCGGAAAGGCTAATGAGAATTGACCGAAAGATCGCGATCCTCGCCATGACCGTTTTGACGGTGGGGGTCGCGCACGCAGCGGATCTGCCGACCTTCAACCTGGAAATGAACGACGGCAAGCTCAATCCCGCGCGCATCGAAGTGCCGGCAGGGCAGCGCATCAAGATCGCGATACGCAACACCGGCAAGGGCGCGGCCGAATTCGAAAGCGTGCAATTGCGTAAGGAAAAAGTGTTGGCGCCGGGCGGCGATTCGTTCGTCGTCATCGCACCGCTCTCGCCGGGCGAGTACAAGTTCTTCGACGATTTCCATCAGCAGGCGCAGGGCGTAATCGTCGCGAAGTAAGAGTGGTGGCTTGGGGTGCGAGCGCATGCCTTGAACAACCGGGTTACGCGTTCGCCGAAGCAGTGGAAGGGTAGAGGGGAGAGCTTGGATGGGTCAGATTCTGTTCATCGTGTGGCGGGAAAGCGTTGAGGCCTTGCTGGTCGTCGGTATCCTGTACGCGTGGTTGAAAAATGGCGACGACGATGCGCGCCGCGGTTTGCCGTACCTGTGGGGCGGCGTCGCGGCCGGTGTGATCGCGGCGGTCGCGCTCGGCGCGGCGCTGGTTGGTTTCACCGAAGTGCTCTCCGGTGATGCGCAGGATTATTTCCAGACCGGCATGGTGCTGGTCGCGTGTGTGCTGATCGTGCAGATGGTGCTGTGGATGAAGCAGCACGGCCGGTCGCTCAAGCGCGACATGGAACAGTCGCTGCAAAAGAGCAAGCGCGATTCGAACTGGTGGGGTGTCGCATTGCTGGTCGCGTTGGCTATCGCGCGCGAAGGCAGTGAAACGGTGATCTTCCTGTACGGTCTCGGCTTTGGCCAATCGGGTCACGTGGATGGCAGCCAGATGCTCGCTGTGCTCATCGGCCTCGGTCTCGCATTCCTGACCTTCTATGTGCTGCAGTTGGGCGGCAAGTACTTCTCGTGGCGGCTCTTTTTCCGCGTCACTGAAATCATGCTGCTGTTCCTCGGCGCGGGCCTGTTCCAGACCGGTGTCGACAAGCTGATCGACAAGGAAGTCCTGCCGACGATCATCGACCAGATGTGGAACTCGTCAGCCATCCTCGACGATTCGAGTACCTTCGGTTCGCTGGTTGCGACGCTCACCGGCTATCGCGCCCACCCTGCGCTGATGAATCTGGTCGCCTACGCCGCGTACTGGGCGGTCGTCTATCTGCTGGTGCGTCGCGCGAATCGCAAGCCGGCGCAGCAGGCTGCAGGGCGCGCGGCATGAGCACCGTCATGACCCGTCCGGGCCGCCTTGCCGCGGCCGGGCAGTGGATGCAGCGTCACGGCGGTTTGATCCGCGGCATTCAGTGGGTTGTGGTGGCGGTGTATGCGTTCCTGATTCTCGTACCGGCGGTGACACCGCTGCCGGACGACACCGCGCATTTGTGGAACAACCTGACGCTTGCCGCGCAGTTCGTGTTCTGGGGCATCTGGTGGCCGTTCGTGCTGCTGTCGATGGTGATGCTCGGCCGGGTCTGGTGCGGCGTGCTGTGTCCGGAAGGCGCGCTCGCCGAATTCGCCAGCAAATATGGCCGCGGCTGGGCGATTCCGCGCTGGATGCGCTGGGGCGGCTGGCCGTTCGTCGCGTTCGGCATCACCACGATCTACGGGCAGATGGTAAGCGTCTACCAGTATCCGAAAGCGGTGCTGCTGGTGCTCGGCGGCTCGACCTTCGCGGCAATGATCATCGGCTTGCTGTACGGACGCGAGAAGCGCGTCTGGTGCAAGTACCTGTGCCCCGTGAACGGGGTTTTTTCGCTACTGGCGCGTCTCGCGCCGTTTCACTACAAAGTCGATGAAGAAGCGTGGCGCCGTTCGTACAAGAACGGCGAACATGGGCATCGCGTGATTCCGATCAACTGCGCACCGCTGGTGCCGCTGCGCAATATGAAGGGCGCGTCGGACTGCCATATGTGCGGCCGTTGCAGCGGGCATCGCGACGCGATTGCGCTGACGTGGCGCGCGCCCTCGTCGGAAGTCGTGCAGCTCGGCGACAAACAGGCGAACCCGTGGGACACCGCGTTGATCCTGTACGGTCTGCTCGGTATCGCGATCGGCGCATTCCACTGGACGGCTTCGCGCTGGTTCGTGGACCTGAAGATGTTCTTCGCCACATGGCTGGTCGATCACGACATCACCTGGCCGCTCGACACCAACGCGCCGTGGTTCCTGTTCACGCATTACCCTGAGCAGAACGACGTGTTCTCGTGGCTCGACGGCACGATGGTGATCGGCTACATCCTCGCCACGGCGCTGGTGTACGGCACGGTGCTGCTGGTGCTGCTGATGGGGGCGTCGCGCATGCTGGGACGCTTCAGTTTCGTGCGTCTGCATCATTTGACGCAAGGCCTGATTCCGATTGCCGGCGCAGGTGTGTTTCTCGGCTTGTCGGCGACCACCCTGTCGCTGCTGCGCGCGGAGCATCTGTCGTTGTGGTGGGCGTCGGATATGCGTATCGCGATTCTGGCGATTGCCAACCTGTGGAGCGCGTGGCTCGCCTGGCTCGTCACACGTCGCTATAGTGAGCGCTTCGTTCAGCGCGGCCTTGCGATGGTGTGGTTCGCAGCGGCGCTGGCGGTGGTCGATAGCGCATGGTGGCTGATGTTCTGGGGCTGGGCTTCGAAGTAAGTCTCAAAGAAAGCTTCAACGCGCTGCCGCGACCGGATCGGCACCCTGTAAAACAAAAGCCGTGGAGATGACAGCATCCCACGGCTTTTTCATTTTCTGCATGTGCGACACACGTCGTTTCGTATGTCCGCATTGGGTGAGAACCAAAAAAGCGGCCTGGCTGGCTGCGACGACTGGCTTGGTGTCTGCACGAAGGGGTCTAGTTCTCACGTGCAAGCCGTCGTGGCTGGCTAATGCCTAACACCTCTCGAGGAGGTGGTCCCCACAATACCCGGTACGTACTGCTATTCGATGTTGCCTGTTACTTCGTCAGGATCAGCTTGCCTAAGCGCGTTGCACGCAGCTGGTAGGTCTCGCCGTTATGCAGGATGCTGACGTGGCTATGTCCTTGCAGCAGCGCGTCGCTGCGCACCACCCGATCCGACTTCTCGCTCGTACCGCTCGCGTGATTCGCTGCAGGCTTCGCGGCGGTTGCCGTTGCCGTCGATGCTTTCGGGCGGCTGGTCAGCGCGGCCGCCGGGCGGCGCAGGCTGAGTGTGGAAGAGCGGTTGAGATCGGTCATTCGTTTTTGCTGTTGGTCGATTCGATGGATTAATTCTAAATGATAACTATTCCCATTTACAAGAAAGAGAAATTCATCGGATTCGACTTTCGATAGTTGAATGACGCGGGCGGAATGCCCGCGCATGCATCAATGCAATGAACCGGGTTCCTGCTTGGCCTGCACGTACTGGCGGATCAGCCGCACGGTATCGATATCGTTCTCGCGATACGCCGACTTCACGATTTCCTGCGTCTGCACGGCGTCCTGGTCGTCGGACACGGGCAGGGTGGTCGTGTATTCGAAGCGCAGGAACAACTGCAGTTCGTCAGGCTGCTCGATCGTCATGGTCAGCGAGCCGCCGACATAGTCCGCCGTCGGCAGAATGTCGTAGCGCACGCTCTGGCGATCCTCCAGCGTGACACGGTCGCGTACGGTGGCCTGGCCGTAGTGCAACTCCCGTTCGAGCGTGTCGCCTTCTCGCGAAAGGATGGTGCAGCTGTCGAGTCCGATCACGAACAGTTGCGGCTGTTCGGCGCGCAGCACGAGACCCTCCCACAACTGCTCGCGGGTCATCGAGTCGACAAACGGATTCAACGGATCGTTGATCTGGATAAGGTGTTCGAAATTCAAAACGGCGGCTTCCTATGAAAGCGTTGCATAACGTTCAGCCCGGTTGAGCCGATCACGCCATTGTCGCGCTCCGCGAGCTATCGCGCCAATGTGCCGGCAACGAGGCCCGAATGGCCCGCACGACTTCAGACAACGGCAAGACCCGAGCGGATCGTGATCGAATGCGTGAGGATCTTGTGAACCGGGCACGCATTGGCAATTTGCAAGAGCCGTTCCCGCTGCTCGTCGGATAGATCGCCTTCCAGCATGATCTTGCGGTCGATGGTCGAGCCCGCGTCGCCGGTTTCGAGCGACAGCGCCACGCGCACGTCGGCGAGCGGCCAGCCCTTGCGCTGAGCGTACATCTTCAGCGTGATCGACGTACAGGCACCGAGGCTCGACAGCAAGAGCGAGACGGGCGTCGGCCCGCGATCGCCGCCGCCAAGCGACTCGGGTTCGTCGGCGAGCCATGTGTGCTTGCCGTCGTCGAAAAGGACCTGGAAATTCGTCGAACCGATGTGGGCGGTGACGGTGGACTCTGCCATGCGCGCTCCTGAACAGGGACGGAAATCGCCGCGCGCCACAATCCGTCACGCCTGGACGGTGTGGTGCGCGGCATGAATTGCTATTGTGAACGAATTCACCGGCCTTCGCGCCCATGCGCGGCGGCGGCGCGGGCGGCGTGGTGAGCGCCGCGCCACCGCAATCGTGAGCGGCGGCGCGTGCCGGCGTGGCAGATCAGTGGGTGATCGCGCCCATGCGCCCGGCCTGGTAATCGGTCACAGCCTGACGGATTTCGTCTTCCGTGTTCATCACGAACGGACCGTAGCGCACCACCGGTTCTTTCAGCGGCACGCCACCCAGCAGCAACACTTCAAGCGGCTCGGCGCCGGCCGTCAGCGTGATCGAGTCGCCGTCGTTCCCAAACACCACCATCTTCTGCGCGTCGATTTCCTGGCGTGCTTCCCCTTCGCCGTAGAAGCCCTTGCCGGACAGGCTGTAAGCAAACACGCGATAGTCGGCCGGCACCGGTTGCTGGATCGTCGCGCCCGGTTGCAGCGAGAAATGCTGATACAGAATCGGCGTGCGCGTTTCGATCGCTGCCTTCACGCCGAGCGCTTCGCCCGCGATTACCTTGACGCGGACCTTGCCGTCCGCGGACGTTGCGACCGGAATGCTGGCCGACGGTATCTCCTGATAGCGCGGCGCGATCATCTTGTCGCGGCGCGGCAGATTCACCCACAGTTGCACGCCATGCACGCGCCCACCGTCGCGCACGAACGACGGGTCCGGCATCTCACTGTGCACGACGCCTGCGCCCGCGGTCATCCATTGCACGTCGCCGGCACGCAGCGTGCCCGAATGGCCCGCCGAGTCCTTGTGGCCGAACTGACCCTCGAGCGCATACGTGACCGTTTCGAAGCCGCGATGCGGATGATCCGGCGCGCCTTTGGCCTCGCCCGGCGCGTAGTCGATCGGCCCCATTTCATCGAGCAGCAGGAACGGATCGAAATCCATCAGCAAACGGGTCGGAAACGGTCGGTGGACGATAAAGCCGCCGCCTTCGGTCGTGCGAACGGCGGGAAACGTGCGTTCGATCGTGCGTGTCGTGCTCATCAAAAGTCACCTTAAAAAATGGGGAATAGCGTTATTTTTGAAACATAGAGCTATTATAGGGACCGTTTTCCTAGGCGCCAGCCACCCTCACGCAATGGATTGTTCTATTACTGGAACGATGAGATGAAGATCGATTCACACAATCTGAATGACCTGATGTATTTTTCGCAGGTCGTCGAACATGGCGGTTTTTCTGCCGCCGAGCGCGTGCTGGGCATTTCCAAGTCGCGCCTGTCGCGCCGGCTCACTGAGCTGGAGGCGTCGTTAGGCGTACGTTTGTTGCAGCGTTCCACCCGCAAGCTGGCGCTCACTGAAGCCGGCCAGCTCTTCTACCAGCACTGTCAGGCGATGCTGAGCGAGGCTCAGGCGGCGGTCAATGTCGTGCAGCAACTGCGTTCGTCGCCGCGTGGCACGGTGCGCGTCAGCGTGCCGGTGACGATTTCGCAGACGATCCTGTCGCAGATCCTGCCGGAATTCATGCATCGCTACCCGGAAGTGCGGGTGGTGATGCGCGTGACGAACCGTGTGGTCGATCTGTTCGAGGATTCGATCGATATCGCGTTGCGTGTGCGCTCCGCTCCGCCTGAGAACGCCAACATCGTCGTGCGTCCGTTGTGGCGCACTCAGCAGATGCTGGTCGGCGCGCCGAGCCTGTTGCAGCAGAATGCGCCGCCGCTATTGCCTGCCGATCTGAGCCGCTTTGAAACGCTCGACGTGCCGACCGGCGACGGACGCCACGTCTTCGATCTGATTGCCCCCGACGGCACGCGCCACGCGCACGAACACGAGCCGCGCCTCGTCACCGCCGATCTGATGACGATTCGTGAAGCCGTGCTGTCCGGCGTGGGTATCGCGGCATTGCCGGAGATGATGTACGGCAGCGCGCTGCGCGCGGGGCAATTGTCGCCGGTGATGCCCGGCTGGACCCTTCCGACGCCACAGTTGTACGCCGTATTTGTGTCGCGGCAGGGAATGGTGCCGGCTGTGCGCGCGTTCGTCGATTATCTGGTCGAAATGCTCGATCCGGACGAAGGTAAGCATATTACGGGCGAGTGCCCGACGCGTGCGGCGGCGCAAGACGCAGCGCAGCCTGTTCTTGCAGTTGCGTCATAGCACTTATTAGACACGGCAACATCGCTTTTAGCATTTAAGCGCCGCCTGTCATGAGTACTTTCAATGGCAGTTTGCTTGAATGCGCGCGCTCGCGGGCCTATAGTGAAATCCCTTCGCTAAGGAGTCTCTTATGCGAAAACTCATGGCCTCTATGATAGTGGGCCTGATAGGGCTGACCGCGCTGTCCGTGTCGATCACGGCTGTCGCATGCGGTGACTCGAGCTATCAGTCATCTTCTGATGGTAAATGATCCCGCCGCCCGAAGGCGCCGAGTGCGCAAAAAAAAGGCCTTCATCTGACGATGAAGGCCTTTTACTTTTAGCCCTTGAAACAAGGGCTTTTCTGTTTTTTCGGCAGGCGCTGCGTAACAAGGGCAGCATTGCTGCGCTCAGATCGCTTGCGCTTATTTGCCTTTGGGCTGCGTGACGAAACCGATCTTCGTGAGACCGCCGGCCTGCGCCGCCGACATCACCTCCGCCACTTTCTCGTACGCGACCTTGCGGTCCGCATCCAGATGCAGCTCCGGCTGCGGATTCGCTTGCGCAGCCTCTGCAATCTTCGCGCGCAGCGCTGCGTCGTCGACCTTCTTGTCGTCCCACAAGACGTTGCCGTCAGCATCGACGGAGACCGTGACTTGCGCGGGCTTGGTGTCTTCCTTCTGACTGCTCGCGTGCGGCAGATCGATTTTGACCGCGTGACGAATCACCGGAATCGTCACCATGAAGACGATCAGGAGAACCAACATCACGTCGACGAGCGGCGTCATGTTGATTTCGTTCATCAGGCCGTCGTCATCGTCGCTGGCGAAAGGGCTCATTGCCATCGGAGTGCCTCGTCGATCAGTTGGCGCGCGCGAGGCGCAAACCGTCGCCGCGCTTGGATGACGACAGGCGGGCGCCCGTCACGAAGAACGCATGCAGACCGTGTGCAAAGCGGCTCAGCTTGGCGACGATCGCCTTGTTGGCGCGCGTCAGTGCGTTGTAGCCGAGCACGGCCGGAATTGCGACGAAGAGGCCAAACGCGGTCATGATCAGTGCTTCACCCACCGGGCCCGCGACCTGATCGATCGACGACTGGCCGCTCGCGCCGATCGCCAGCAGTGCGTGATAGATGCCCCACACCGTGCCGAACAGGCCGACGAACGGCGCCGTACTGCCGATCGAGGCGAGAATCGCCAGACCGCTTTGCATGCGCGCAACGCTTTCGTCCATCGTATCCTTCAGGCAGCGCGTCACCCAATCTGACACGTCCATGCGATCGTGCAGATGCGGCTGCGTCTGATGATGGTGATCGGCGGCTTCCTGGCCCGACAGTGCGAGTGCGAGGAACGGGTTGTCGTGCGGCGTCGACGCTCCGGCGCCGAGCTTCTTCACGCCGTCGGCGAGATCGTCCGAATGCCAGAACTGCTGCTCGGCATTCTTCGTGAGACGCTTCAGGCGCATCACATTCCAGCCTTTGATGACGATCACGCTCCACGACATAACCGACATGATCAACAGCGCGAGCGCGATACCGCGCGTCACGAAATCCCCTTGCGCCCACACGTGCGCCAGTCCGTAGTTTTGCATTGCAATTCCTTGTTTTTAAAATCTGCCTCAATCGTTCAGATTGAAGTTATAAGGCTGGGTGGCCGTGGCCCGAATGGCCTGGCCGTTCTCGAGATAGGGCTTGCACGAGCTCGCATGCGCGGCGGCGATGGCGGCGTCGTCCAGGCGGCTGAAGCCGCTGCTCTTTTTGAGCGAGATGCTTTCAACCTTTCCTGTCGGTCCGATGACAAACGTCACATAGGCCGTACCGGTTTCGCCGCGGCGCTTCGACAGCGCGGGGTAGTCCGGCGTGATCATGCTGCACTCGATGTGCGAGACGTTCTTCGGCGCCGTGATGTCCATGGTCGGACGGCCGATCGCCGGCGCGGCCTGAGCGGCTGGCGCCGCCGGTGCGGCAGGCGCGGGCGTCGGTTCGGGCGCGGCGACAGGCGTCGGCGACGGAGCCGCGGCGACCGGCAGCGGCGTGGGTGTCGGCGTAGGAGTCGGCTTGGGCTGGATCTTCGGCTTGGTGTGAACCGGCGGTGTCGGCTTGGGCGGCGGCGGGGCGATCGATTGCACCGCGACGGGCGCGGCGACCGGCGCCGGCGCCAGCAATTGCGCGGTCATCACCTTCGCTTCGATCACGGGTTGCAGCGGTTCATGACGCAGCGTCAGGATCACCGCAAGCAAAGCGATGTGAATTGCCGCGACCGCAGCAGTCGCGGTCAGCGCACGGGAATTCATTCGGGGGGACGAAGCCGACGTGGCGGCTGAAATGGTATGCGAGGCCTGCATGTTAGCGTGGCGGCGTGCCGTCGATGCGGCACGTCAGACAAGACATCGTCATGTTCGAAAGATCAGCAGCGAAATGAACAAAGTAGTCACGAAACCAATCAGCAATTCCATCTCGAACTCCTTTTAACGGGTGAGCGGGTAGCTGGCTGGTACGGATACTGGCTTGCTGACGGCAGTGGGATAACGCGTGAAGCAGCGCGTGAAACCGCGCTTAGAAACTGAGCATGAGGCAGTGAGGCAGTGAACACCCAAGGCGCGCCGCGTGGCGCCGCGCCCTCAAGCCGCGATTCAGGCGGCCTTGCGTTCGTAAAACGTCAGCGGGATAGCCTGCGAGTGATGATCGAAGCCGCAGCGGCTCGCGCACACGCCGCTTTCCATCATGACGCCGCGCACGGAATCCGCGCACTTGCCACAGCAGGAAGCGACGCCGAGTTCGAACTGGAGTTCGTCGAACGAGTCGACGCCATCCGCGATCGAGGCACGGATCTTTCGGTCAGAAACAGACTTGCAGACACAGACAATCATGGCAGGGCGTCATAGCTAACGTTAATGCGAACTATTATCATTTTGATTGGCCGGTTTGGCAAGCGTCCTGCATGATTTTTTGTAACAAAACCAGACTCTTAGAAGGGTTTCGCCTAAGGAACGGGCGTCCGGGCAAGCGGCGGAGAAGGGGCGAAAACGGCTAAAAAGCGCGCAAAAAGGCCACGCGGCGGCGCGAAAACGCGCTGGCGAGAGGTTTTATGCGGCTTGGGAATCCGGCGCTGCCGTGCGGCGCGACGGGATTACAACCTGGTCGACTGCGGCGTCGATTTGCAGAAGGGTCGCGGCGAGCTGTTGCTGATGGGTGCCGTCGCTGGTCGAATAAAAGCGGGGCAGAACAGCGCCGGCGCCTTCCGGGGCGGCGCGCAATCCGTGCTGGTCGAGTACCCGCTCCAGCTGACGCGCAATGGCCACGCTCGTATCGATCAGCATGAGCCGGTCGCCGACGATATCGCGGATCGCCGCATCGAGAAACGGATAGTGGGTGCAGCCGAGCACCAGAGTGTCGGCGCCGGCATCCAGCATGGGCTGCAGGTAGCTGCGCAGCAGCGCGCGCAGTTCGGCGGAGTCTACGTCGCAGCGTTCCACTGCCTGCACGAGCCCGTGGCCCGGCTGGCAAAGAAAACGGCAATCGGCGGCGTAGCGCTCCAGCAGCCCCTGAAAGCGGGCGCTGCGCAAGGTGACCTGGGTGGCGAGCACGCCGGCTACGCGTGTTTTCGACTGCAGCGCGGCCGGTTTGATGCCGGGCTCGACTCCCACCAGCGGAATTGCCAGCTTTTCGCGGACCAGTGCGATCGACTGCGCGGTCGCCGTGTTGCATGCGACCACCAGCGCCTTCGCGCCCTGGCTGGCGAGCCATTGCCCGATTGCAAGGGTGCGGTCGGCGATGAAGTCGTCGTCGCGTTCGCCGTAGGGGGCGTGGAGCGAGTCGGCGACATAGATGAGCGCCTCGCCGGGCAGTTGCGCCCGGACCGCCCGCAGCACCGACAAACCGCCCAGACCCGAGTCGAATATGCCGACCGGCGCTCGCGAACCGCCACCTGAGGTGGCAACCCTGGCACTTGAGGACGGCGATTCTGCGGTCATAGGCGATGAGGACACGCGCGGCACAGCGGTCACGGCAAACTCACGAAAACGGGGAAGTGCGCAAGTATACCGCTCGCGCGGGCCGTTCCAACGTGGTCCGATCAGGACTCGATCGAACCCATTGCGGTTTGCTGGTAGTTCTGGATGCCGACCTTGTCGATCAGGTCCAGTTGCGTTTCGAGCCAGTCGATGTGTTCTTCCGTGTCGTCGAGAATCTTCACGAAGATTTCGCGCGAGATGAAATCACGCACGGATTCGCAGTACGCGATGGCTTCTTTGCAGGTGCTTTGCGAAATCTGTTCGAGCTTCAGATCGCACTCGAGGATTTCTTTGGTTTCTTCGCCGATCAGCAGCTTGTGCAGGTCTTGCAGGTTCGGCAGACCGTCGAGCATGAAAATGCGTTCGATCAACCAGTCGGCGTGCTTCATTTCGCCGATCGATTCGTCGTATTCATGCTTGCCGAGTTTCTCGAGTCCCCAGTGCTTGTACATCCGCGCGTGCAGGAAGTACTGATTGATGGCGGTGAGCTCGTTCTTGAGCTGGGAGTTCAGATACTCGATAACTTTCTTGTCGCCTTGCATGGGGTTTCCTTATTAGAGACTTGAATTTCCCAGAACAATAAACGCCGAAGGGCAAAAAGCCAAGGCAAAAAAACAGTTTTTTGCCTTGATTTGCAAGGTTTTGTGCGTGATGCGTACCGTTCTCATTTCATCATAAAAAAGCCGGGGTTCGAGGCCCCGGCTTCTACTTTCCAGCTGTTACCGCCGATCAAACGCTGATCAAACCGTCGCGACAGGAATCTTGCCAATCTTGGCTTGCCATTCCTTCGGGCCAGTCTGGTGCACCGAGGTGCCGTTCGAATCGACGGCGACTGTCACCGGCATATCCTGCACGTCGAACTCGTAGATGGCTTCCATGCCGAGGTCTTCGAACGCGAGAACCTTCGCGCTGCGAATTGCTTTCGACACGAGGTAAGCGGCGCCGCCCACGGCCATCAGATACGCGGCCTTGTGCTTCTTGATCGCCTCGATCGCAACCGGGCCACGCTCGGCTTTGCCGATCATCGAAATAAGACCGGTTTGCGACAACATCGTCTCGGTGAACTTGTCCATCCGCGTGGCGGTGGTCGGGCCTGCCGGGCCGACGGCTTCGTCGCGCACCGGATCGACCGGGCCGACGTAATAGATCACGCGATTCGTGAAGTCGACCGGCAGCTTTTCGCCCTTCGCGAGCATGTCGGCGATGCGCTTATGTGCCGCGTCGCGGCCCGTCAACATCTTGCCCGACAGCAGCAGCGTCTGGCCCGGCTTCCATGCTGCGACTTCTTCCGGTGTTAGCGTGTTCAGATCGACGCGCTGGCTCTTTTCCGTGTCCGGTTCCCACTGCACTTTCGGCCATGCGTCGAGCGACGGCGCTTCGAGCTTGGCCACGCCGGAACCATCCAGTGTGAAGTGCGCGTGACGGGTCGCTGCGCAGTTCGGGATGATTGCGATCGGCTTGCTCGCCGCGTGCGTCGGCGCGGCCATGATCTTGACGTCGAGGACCGTCGCCAGACCGCCGAGACCTTGTGCGCCGATACCGAGCGCGTTGACCTTCTCGTGCAGTTCGACGCGCAGTTCTTCGATCCAGTCCTGCGGGCCGCGTGCGATCACGTCCTGAATGTCGATCGGATCCATCAGCGATTCCTTCGCCATCACCATCGCTTTCTCAGCGGTGCCGCCGATGCCGATGCCGAGCATGCCCGGCGGGCACCAGCCTGCGCCCATGGTCGGCACGGTCTTCAGAATCCAGTCGACGATCGAATCCGACGGGTTCAGCATCGCGAACTTCGACTTGTTTTCCGAGCCGCCGCCCTTCGCTGCAACCTGCACGTCGACCTTGTCGCCCGGCACGATCTCGTAGTGGATCACGGCCGGCGTGTTGTCCTTCGTGTTCTTGCGCGCGCCTTCCGGCGGGCTCACGATCGATGCGCGCAGCACGTTGTCCGGGTTCAGATAACCGCGGCGCACGCCTTCGTTGATCATCTCGGTGACGCCCATCGTCGCACCGTCCCAACGCACGTCCATGCCGACCTTCACGAACACCGTGACGATGCCGGTGTCCTGGCAGATCGGGCGTTTGCCTTCGGCGCACATGCGGCTGTTGGTGAGAATCTGCGCGATCGCGTCCTTCGCGGCGGGGCTCTCTTCGAGCTCGTAAGCGCGGCCCAAGGCCTGGATGTAATCGAGCGGGTGGTAATAGCTGATGTACTGAAGCGAATCAGCAATGCTCTGAATCAGATCTTCCTGTTTGATGACGGTCATGATGGCTAGCTCAGTGGGGACAATGGCGCTTGTTATCAGACTCGCAGGGCAGTGCGGTCAGTCGTGCGCCTTCAGGGGAGTGGAACCGTTAGAACCCAGCGGCTGTATGCCGACGGGTTCCTGAAAATGTTTTGGATGCGTATGCGTGGTCAGGCGGTCGACCAGCGCCATCACCACCGCCGAGAGAAGGAACGCGACGTGGATGATGACCTGCCACATGATGGTGTGCGTCGAATTCTGGTCGGGGCTGATGAAGGTCTTCAACAGATGGATCGACGAGATGCTGATCAGCGCCATCGACAATTTAACTTTCAGCACGCCGGCGTTCACGTGGTCGAGCCATTCCGGTTCGTCCGGATGACCCTCAACGCCCAGGCGCGACACGAAGGTTTCATACCCGCCGATGATCACCATGATCAGCAGGTTCGAGATCATCACCACGTCGATCAGGCCGAGCACCACCAGCATGATGTTGGTTTCGTCGAGCGTCATGGACGCGCTGACCAGATGCCAGACTTCTTTCAGGAACAGGACGACGTACACGCCTTGCGCGACGATCAGGCCGAGGTAGAGCGGCACTTGCAGCCAGCGGCTCATGAAGATGAGGGCGGGGAGCGGGCGCAGCGGACGGCGCTGACGGGCTGAGTCGGGGCGCGGAGCGGACATAGGCAAGAGTCAGATGAAACGCAGGTGACGGAACACGGACCAAATGCGCTGACCCGCGGCGCAAACCAGACGCGCGGATCAAGCACGCAAACGAGGCGCAGACGGCGCGGTACGCGGCCAGGGAGGCCGGAAAAGCTCGCGTCAGGCGCGCTATTGTACAGCGTCGGGTGAATTTGCTGCGCCGCGGCGGGCAGTGCGGTGCTTACGAGGCCACCGGCGGCATCGCTCGACCTTCAGGCTCGCCGGTCCGATCCCTGCCGTCGCGCATCACGCAGGCGAGGTAATGAGACGCAGGGAGTAGCGATTCAAGCTGGAATCCACACGGCTAGTTCAGTTAGCATTGTAAGAGGGCGTGTGAGCCAGCATAAAGGCGAAGTGCCGGTGGGGCGCAAGTGATGCTTCCCGTGGACCCGATTTCGGCATGGATCGCTTGTATCGGCATGTCGATCAGCACGCATGAACGGACCGTAACGCGTAGCATGCCGTGCGTGACCAGTCTGAACCGCGTAAGGGTTTTCGCCCGTCACGCGATGCACCGCGCGTAAGTGGCCGGTAAGTTGCAAAGTTTATGTTTAAGCATGAGAGCGGAACGCCAGCCATTCATTTATGTTGCGGTGCGGCATAGATGAAAGTGAAAGGTGAACGGGCCGCGGCGCAGCGATCGGTGATTGTTGCGCGAGGGATGGAGACAGCGCGCGGCCTATCGATCACGAATGATCACGAATGGCGGCGGCATCATGACATGGCGAGCCACAGGCGCGCCGGCACAGGTTTTACGTTTCATCTTCACCAAGGGGTTGTCGATGTCTGCGATTGAATCGGTTCTTCAGGAACACCGTGTTTTCCCGCCCTCCGCTGAAGCTGCGGCTGGCGCGTCGATCTCCGGTATGGATGCGTACCGGGCGCTTGCCGCTGAAGCGGAGCGCGATTACGAAGGTTTCTGGGGGCGCCTCGCTCGCGAGACGCTCAGCTGGAACAAGCCTTTCAGCAAAGTGCTCGACGAATCGAAGGCGCCTTTCTACACATGGTTCGAAGACGGCCAGCTGAACGCGTCGTATAACAGCATCGACCGTCATGTCGAAGCCGGCAATGGTGGGCGCGTCGCGATCATCTTCGAAGCCGACGACGGCACCGTCACCAACGTCACCTATCAGGATCTGCTGCAACGTGTGTCGCGCTTTGCGAACGCGCTGAAAAAACGCGGTGTGAAGAAGGGCGATCGCGTCGTGATCTATATGCCGATGTCGATCGAAGGCATCGTCGCGATGCAAGCATGTGCGCGGATCGGTGCAACGCATTCGGTCGTGTTCGGCGGCTTTTCGTCGAAGTCGCTCAATGAACGGCTGGTGGATGTGGGCGCCGTCGCGCTCGTCACCTCCGACGAACAAATGCGCGGCGGCAAAGCATTGCCGCTGAAGAACATCGCTGACGAAGCCATCGCCATGGGCGGCTGCGACGCAGTGAAGAGCGTGATCGTCTACAAGCGCACCGGCGGCAAGATCGCATGGGACGAAAGCCGCGATCTGTGGATGCACGAACTCACGCAGGCTGAATCGGATCAATGCGCGCCCGAGTGGGTCGGCGCCGAGCATCCGCTTTTCATCCTGTACACGTCGGGTTCGACCGGCAAGCCGAAGGGCGTGCAGCACAGCACCGGCGGCTATCTGCTGTGGGCCGCGCAGACCATGAAGTGGACGTTCGACTGGAAGCCCACGGATGTGTTCTGGTGTACCGCCGACATCGGCTGGATCACCGGCCATAGCTACATCACGTATGGTCCGTTGGCGCTTGGCGGCACCCAGGTCGTGTTCGAAGGCGTGCCGACCTATCCGAACGCCGGCCGCTTCTGGGACATGATCGCCAAGCACAAGGTCACGCTGTTCTATACCGCGCCGACCGCGATCCGCTCGCTGATCAAGGCGGCCGAAGCGGACGAGAAAGTGCATCCAAAGAGCTACGACCTATCGACGCTGCGCATCATAGGCACGGTCGGCGAGCCGATCAATCCGGAAGCGTGGGTGTGGTATCACGAGAACGTCGGCGGCGGCCGTTGCCCGATCGTCGATACGTGGTGGCAAACCGAAACCGGCGGCCACATGATCACGCCGCTGCCGGGCGCGACGCCATTAGTGCCGGGTTCGTGCACGCTGCCGCTGCCGGGCATCATGGCGGCCGTGGTCGATGAAACCGGTCAGGACGTGCCGAACGGACAGGGCGGCATTCTGGTGGTGAAGCGTCCATGGCCATCGATGCTGCGCAACGTGTGGGGCGATCCGGACCGCTACAAGAAGAGCTACTTCCCTGAAGAACTCGGTGGCACGCTGTATCTCGCCGGCGATGGCGCGGTGCGCGACAAGGAAACCGGCTACTTCACGATCATGGGTCGCATCGACGATGTGCTCAACGTGTCTGGTCACCGCCTCGGTACGATGGAGATCGAATCGGCGCTCGTGTCGAACCCGATCGTGGCGGAAGCGGCCGTGGTGGGCCGTCCTGATGCGACCACCGGCGAAGCTGTGTGCGCATTCGTGGTGCTCAAGCGCGCGCGTCCTGAAGGCGAAGAAGCAGTGAAGCTCGCCAACGAACTGCGCGCCTGGGTCGCCAAGGAGATCGGTCCGATCGCCAAGCCGAAGGACATCCGCTTCGGTGAGAACCTGCCGAAGACGCGTTCGGGCAAAATCATGCGCCGCTTGTTGCGCTCGCTCGCGAAGGGCGAGGAAATCACCCAGGACGTCTCGACGCTGGAGAACCCGGCGATTCTCGATCAACTCGGCGAGTCGCTCTGAGCTTAGGTTTGCCTGGGTTTGCAGCAAGGGTGTGTCGAACGATATGCCCTTCGCTGGACCCAGGTATCGATCACTTAGGTCAGGCAGTTAAAGCCACCGCGCGGACAATCCCGATTGCCTGCCCGGTGGCTTTTTGATACATAGGCGCATGGCTGCGCCACACCACACCTCTCACGCTACGCTCAATCCCGCACCCGAACCCCCTCCGGTCTCGGCAGCGATGGCGCGCGCGCATCGGAAATACTGGCGCTTCAATCTCGCGTTGATCGCGACGTTGATGACCTTGGGCTTCGTGGTGTCGTTCGTTTTGCCGCTGGTGGCGCCGGCGTTGGACCAGGTGCGCTTCATCGGCTTCCGGTTGCCGTTCTACTTCGGTGCGCAAGGGGCGATTCTGATCTACGTGGCGTTGATCGTCGTTTATATCCTGCTGATGCAGCGCGCCGACCGCCGTCTGCAACGCGCTTTCGATGCGGATGCCAGTGCTGGTGACGGTGCCAACGCCAGTGCCGATTCCACCGCGCCCGCTGCGCGCGGAAGCTGAGCCGATGAAGCTCACGAACCGGCTGATCCGCTCATACGCGCTCTATACGCTCGGTTTCCTGCTTTTCATCTATGTGATGTGGCGCATCGAGCGGACCACCGGTCCCGGCGTATGGATCGGCTATGTGTTCCTGTTCGTACCGATCGCGGTGTATGCAGTCATCGGGTTGCTGTCGCGCACGTCTGACCTCGTCGAATACTACGTAGCCGGACGGCGCGTGCCGTCCGTCTTCAACGGCATGGCGACTGCGGCCGACTGGTTGTCCGCCGCATCGTTCATCGGCCTCGCCGGATCGATCTATGCGACCGGATATGACGGTCTCGCGTATCTGATGGGGTGGACCGGCGGCTATTGCCTCGTCGCGTTCCTGCTGGCGCCATATGTGCGTAAACTCGCGCGCTATACGATCCCCGACTTTCTCGGCACGCGCTTTTCGAGCAACGCGGTGCGGGGACTCGCTGCGTTAGCGGCGATTCTCTGTTCGTTCGTTTATCTGGTCGCGCAGATTCAGGGCGTCGGCTTGATCGCGACGCGGTTTATCGGCGTGGATTTCGCTGTCGGCATTTTCTGCGGACTCGCGGGCATTCTCGTGTGTTCGTTTCTGGGCGGCATGCGTGCGGTGACGTGGACCCAGGTCGCGCAATACATCATCCTGATCGCGGCGATTCTGATTCCTGTTTCGATGATCGCGCATAAGGATGGTCTCGGCTGGGTGCCGCAGTTCAACTATGGGCGCTTGATGGAGCGCGTCGAAGGTCTGGAGAAGCAGGTGCGCGACGCGCCGCTCGAGCAGACCGTGCGCGACGACTATCGGCGGCGCGCCGAGCTGATGCAGATGCGGCTCGACACGTTGCCGCAATCGTTCGTCGACGAGAAGCTGCGTCTCATGCAGGAAGTCGCGGACTTACGGCGCCACAATGGTCCGCTGCGCGAGATCAAGGAACGCGAGCGCGCGCTCGAACAATTTCCACGCGATGCCGCCGCCGCGCAGATCGTCTGGACCCAACGCCGCGATGAGATGCTGATGCGCGCGGCCGCGCCGGTGCCGATGCACGAGCCGTTTCCCGTCACGACCGAAGAAGACAGGCGCACCCATGAACGCAATTTTCTGTCGCTGCTGCTGTGTCTCTCGCTTGGTACGGCGAGCCTGCCGCATATCCTGACGCGCTACAACACGACGACCTCGGTGGCGTCCGCACGACGCTCGGTCGGCTGGACGCTGTTCTTCGTTGCGCTGTTCTATCTGACGGTGCCTGTGCTGGCGGTGCTGATCAAGTACGAGATGCTGACCAACCTGGTAGGTCATCACTTTTCCGATTTACCGCAGTGGCTTACGCAATGGCGCAGGGTCGAGCCGAGTCTGATCAGTCTTGCTGACACGAACGGCGACGGTATCGTGCGCTGGAGCGAGATCCAGATGCAGCCGGATATGGTGGTGCTCGCCGCGCCCGAGATAGCGGGGTTGCCGTATGTGATGTCCGGGCTGATCGCGGCCGGTGCGTTGGCCGCGGCGCTCTCGACGGCGGACGGTTTGCTGCTGACCATCGCCAACGCGTTATCGCACGACGTCTACTACCACATGGTCGATCCGACGGCATCGAGCCAGCGGCGCGTGACGATCTCGAAGATTTTGTTGCTGGGGGTGGCGTTGTTCGCCTCGTATGTGGCTTCCCTGAATACGGGGAATATTCTGTTTCTGGTGGGCGCGGCGTTTTCGCTGGCGGCTTCGAGTCTGTTTCCTGTGCTGGTGCTGGGGGTGTTCTGGAAGCGGACTACGCGGCTTGGGGCCGTGGCGGGTATGGTGGCGGGGCTGGTGGTGTGCATCTACTACATCGTGTCGACGTATCCGTTCTTCACGCAGATGACGGGCTTTGCCGGCGCGCGGTGGTTCGGGATCGAGCCGATCAGTTCGGGCGTGTTCGGCGTGCCCGCGGGGTTTCTGGTGGCGATCGGGGTGAGCCTCGTGGACCGAAAACCGGATGCCTATACGAGGGCGCTGGTGGACTACATCCGGCATCCTTAGGCCGGTTTGCGCATGGGTCTGGCGCAGGGCCCGAAGTTTGCTATAATTCGGCTCCCCGCCGGAGAGATGGATGAGCGGTTTAAGTCGCACGCCTGGAAAGCGTGTATAGGTTAATAACCTATCCGGGGTTCGAATCCCCGTCTCTCCGCCACGAATTGAACGAGAAGCCGTTGAATCTAAAAGGTTCGGCGGCTTTTTGTTTTATCGCCCCACAAATCGACTATCAAGTGATTTTTCCTTATTCGTTGAGTACGCAGCAGAAAGCTCCTTACTACTGCGCGCGGGCGTCGTTTAGATCGGTCGGCATGAAAAAACGTTGGCCCGGCTGAAGCGCGATGTTTTTCAGTGTGGCTGTTCTTGTAGACGTTTCCTTTGCCGTTGTGTGTGTTTATGTCCGACGTACACCGCCCGGGCGAATACAATTCACCAGGTACCTGGGCGGATACTGAGAGCTTTAAAACGAAGAGCGGCTTGCCTTTCCCGGCGACTTCGGCGATTTTGCCTCCGACGCCGTCGGCAACAACAATGCACGGAGGACAAATGTCGAAGCGCGTGTTGTTTGCGGCTTTGCTCCTGACGCTCGGCGTGATCGGGCAATGCGCGGCCGCGCAGTCCATGATCGAACTCAGGATTGGCGGCAAGACCCAGTCATTTAGCCAAGGGGCGTTGCTGGCGCGTCCGGATGTTGCTGAGATTCACGTTCCGGTAGATGTGGCCTACGGTACGTCGACGACCTATCGGGCAGTGCCGCTGGCCGACCTGCTCGGCAGCGCGACGTTGCCCACGGACAGCGTGCTGGAGGCACGTGCGACCGACGGCTTCGCCGCGCAACTGCCGATGGACCTCGTGCGCAATCGTGATCCTGCGAAAGCCGTCGCATGGCTCGCGGTCGAGGACCCGGCGCAGCCGTGGCCGAAGCTGCCAGGCAAGCCGGTCAGCGCCGGACCGTTCTACCTGGTATGGGTCGGCAGGGAAGCGGCATCCGTGCGCAGCGAACAGTGGCCTTACCAGATCGCGCAACTTGCTACGCAACCCTCGCCATCCGCGCGTTGGCCGGTGCTCGGCATCGATCCGAAGCTGCCGGCAACCGATCCGGTTCGCGCGGGCCAAAGCCTGTTCATCACGCAATGTCTTGCCTGTCATCGGCTCAACCATGCGGGCAGCGCGGATACTGGGCCTGACCTTAACGTGCCGATGAATCCAGTCGAGTACTTCCAGCCCGCAGCATTGCACCGTTACATTCGCAATCCGGCATCGGTTCGAGACTGGCCCGGCCGGACCATGCCTGCTTTCCCGCAGGACCAACTGAGCGATCGCGAGATCGATCTGATCATCGCTTATCTCGCGTACATGGCGCAGCGGAAGGTTGGGCGGTAAACCCACTACGAAAAGCGCTGCGGCCAAATTTGTTTGCGTGCGGCGCACTCCTCAAATCAGCTTGTCCAATGTGATCGGGAGGCTGCGGACCCGCTTGCCGGTAGCGTGATAGACCGCATTCGCCTCCGCTGCTGACAGCCCCGTCACGCCGATTTCGCCGATGCCGCGGGCGCCAACATTCGGCCGCTTCGAACATCTCCATCCCGATCCCCATCACGATGCTGCCTTCCACCTGGTTACGCGCGGCAAGTGGATTGACCACCTTGCCGACGTCGATTGCGCTGACAACCCGCGCCACGCGCAGGCGTGAAATGCTGGGATCCCCGCGGACTTCCACAAAATGCACGCCGAATGAACGGAAGGAGAACTTCGACATATCGGCGCCATCGCTATGGAGGAAACCTTCCGCGCGAGTCAGGCGCTGGCTGGCGAGAATGTCTGCGAACGATACGTGCCTGTCGCCGGCTGCAAGCGTGCCGTTTTCGGCGAGAAGGGAATCGGGCTTTGCACCCGCGAACGGCGCAGAATCCGCCACTGCGTATTGCCGCAAGCGCTTGATCGCTTCGCACGGGGCGCCGGCGATTACCGACATCACGATTGCTGTCGCCCACGAACCGCCCGAGACGGGCCCGGCGGGGAATGACGAATTGCCGAGTTCGACTTCAATTTTCTCTAGCGGCAATCCCGTCAATTGACTCACGGAATATCACGTCCGCGATCATCGGGCTTCAGGACGGCTGGCCCGTCTGCTTTCGCAGGCAGTGCGGGAATGGGCCAATAGGGACTCAGCCTGAATCAATGAAAGCAAAGCGTAATAAAAATATTTCCAATTATTTCTAAAGAACTCGCCGGTAAGGTCGTTATTCGTCTTACGAATGCTGCGACCGTAGAAGTCGCGCGTATAGAACGAATCGACCAAGAGAATCCGCAACGAACAGTTGCGTGAAAACGGGAATGTTAAGCAGCGCACGGGGAAGCAGCGCGGGCCATGGGAGCCCGCGTCTGCGTTATTTTCAATTCAGGCTAATTGTCGTCGCACCTATTGCCGTGCAGGGCAGCGCGTCTGCAATTGGAATATCGGTCGACGGTGGAACGGCGACCACGATTTCAAGCGCTGCAAATAGCCATCAGACCGTCAATATCGCATCGATCGTCGCCGGGGTTTCGAGCGATACGTATAGCAGTTTCAACGTGAACGCGGCCGTCGTGTCACTCAATAGCGTTGGTATTAATGCCCAAGCGATTCTCAATCGGGCAACGGGTACCCATCCCAGCATTATCGGCGGACCTATCGGCGTAATCGGCCCGCGCGCAGACGTGATATTGGCCGATCCGAGCGGCATTGCGATGAACGATGCTTCGTTCGCAGGAATACGGGCCAGGACCTGCTCCCAGTTTGACGTTCAGAACTGCTGCGTCGATTCCGGCGCCATAACAAGATCGACGTAATGAAAAAGAACAAATCCGGGCGGATCGCACGATCGTCGAAAGCGACGCGCAATTTTGCAGGCACAGGTTACGTGCATTGGGGAACGTTAGGTCGGCTCGTGTCGGTATGTGCCGCGCTGTTGGCAGCCTCGCACGTAGACGTCGCATATGCGCAGGCGGCCGATCCGCTGGGCGAGCAGGAGCAGCGCCGCCGCGCGCAGGAACAGGCGATCGAGCGCGAGCGTGCGATCAATGCGCCAAACGTTGCGCTTCAGCCCGTCGAGCGTCCGGCCGAAGACGACGGCAAGGTTCCCGTCGAAACACCGTGCTTCAAGGTCGACGAACTGACGCTGGAAGTGCCGCCCGGTTTGAGCGATTCCGTGGAGTCGGCTGGTGCACGTGCGTTGTTGCCCAACCCCCTTTTCCCGGGCGAACTGATGTTCGTCAACGACTATCTGCAGCGCTATCGAGGGCAGTGTGTCGGCAGGGAAGGGCTCAACCTGATCGTGCATCGCGTCATGGCGCTCGTGATCGAAAAGGGATACTCCACGACACGCGTCGTCATCGCACCGCAAGATCTGTCGACCGGCAAGCTGAAGCTTCAACTGATCCCTGGCGTCATCAGCGCGATTCGCTTCGCCGATCCGTCGACGTACGGCACGTGGCGCAACGCATTTCCGACGAAGGCAGGCGATCTGCTGAATCTGCGCAATCTCGAGCAGGGCCTCGAGCAGATGAAGCGCGTGCCGAATCAGGATGTTGACATGCAGATCGTGCCGGGACCGTCGACCGGTGAAAGCGACGTCGTGATTTCGGTCAAGCGCACGAAACCGTGGTCGCTTTCCGTGAGCGCCGACGATAGCGGGCTCAAGTCGACCGGCCAGTTTCAAGGCAGCGCCAGCCTGACGCTCGACAATCCGCTTGGTCTGTCCGACCTCTTCAACGTCAGCTACAACCACGACATCGACGGCCATACGAGCCAATACGGCACGCACGGCAGCAGCGCGTATTACTCGATTCCCTGGGGCAACTGGACGTTCACGTCCACGGCCAGCCAGTACGACTACCACCAGCAGATCGCAGGCGCGTTCTCGACGCTCGTATCGAGCGGCAAGTCCAGCAATTTCGACGTCAAGGCGGAATACCAGTTCTATCGCAATCAGGTGCAGAAGAACACGGTCGAGTTCCGCGTTGGTAAGCGCTTCAGCGAAGCGTTCATCGACGGTACGGAAATCGGTGTTCAACACCGCGACAATAGCTATGCGGAAGTCGGCTGGGAACACAAACATTACTTCGGCGCTGCGCAACTCGACAGCACGCTCGCCTATCGGTGGGGCGTGCCGTGGTTCGGCGCACAGCCGGATCTGCCGGGTGCGGGCGCAGGTATCCCCACGTACTACTACCACATGGAGACGGTCGACGCGACGTTGAGCGTGCCGTTCACCATCGCGGGTTTCCCGTTGCGCTACTCGACAACGGTGCGTGCGCAGAACACGCCCAACATGCTTTATCCCACCGAATACTTTTCGATCGGCAGTCGCTATACCGTGCGCGGGTTCGATGGCAACACGATGCTGGCTGCCGAGAGGGGCATCTTCATTCGCAACGATCTGGAGATTCCGTTTTCGCGTTTCGGGCAGGCGCTGTATTTCGGCATCGACGGCGGCGAGGTTTTCGGTCCCGAAGCAAACAATCTGCTTGGCCGCCGTCTGGCGGGTGCCGTGGTCGGTGTGCGCGGCAGCGCATTCAAGCACGTCAGCTATGACGTTTTCATCGGCGGTCCTTTGTACCAGCCGGCCCGTTTCCCGAACCACTGGCCGGTGGCGGGCTTCAGCGTGAGTTTCCTGCTATGAACAAGAATATCTATCGCGTCATTTTCAATGCAGCGCGTGGTCTCTGGACGGCTGTGCAGGAAACAGCAACAGGTACAGGAAAGGGTCGCTCGGCCGGCACGCCTTTTAGCACGCATCGTCGCGCGCCTTCAATGCACGTACGTGTGGGCTTCGTCGACATGCTGTCGATGCGGCACGTCGCGTTCGCGGCATTGTGCGTACTCGGCATGCAGCCGCTGTGGGCCGATGCCCAGGTCGTCGCGGCACCTGCATCGGGTAGCAAGCCGATCGTCGGCGTAACCGCGAACGGATTGCCGATCGTTCAGATTGCCACGCCGAATTCGGCCGGCGTTTCAAACAACCCGTACACGCAGTACAACGTCGGTTCGCAAGGCCTGATCCTGAACAACTCGCCGGGCAATGTGCAGACCCAACTTGGTGGGTACGTGACGGGTAACCCGAATCTTGGTGCCGGCAGCGCGCGCGTCATCGTGAACCAGGTCGTGGGTGGCAACGCGAGCCAGTTGCTTGGATATACCGAGGTGGCAGGCCAGAGGGCAGATGTTGTTATCGCCAACCCGGCCGGCATCTACTGTAGTGGCTGCGGCTTCATCAACACGAGCCGCGGTGTCCTGACGACTGGCACGCCGGTCTTCGGCGGTACGGGCAGTCTCGATGCTTTTCACGTGACGGGTGGCCAGATACAGATTGGAACGGCGGGGCTCAACGGCAGCAACGTCGACCAGGTCGACCTGATCGCGCGCAGCGTGGCGATCAACGGCAAGGTGTGGGCAGGGCAGTCGCTCAATGTCGTGGCGGGCAACAACGACGTACGCTATAGCGATCTGAGTGCGCAATCGCTCGGGTCGGACGGCAATAGCCCGGGAGTGGCGATCGACGTCGCGCAGCTCGGTGGTATGTACGCCGGCAAGATCATGCTGGTGGGCACGGAGGCAGGCGTTGGCGTCAATAGCGCCGGCACGATTGCGTCGCAAGGCGGCGACGTGCAGATCAGCAGCCAGGGCAAGATAACCTTGTCAGGCTCGACGAGTGCGAACGGCAATGTCGCGATCTCCGCAGCGGGCGACGCGGCGAACAGCGGCTCCGTCTATGCGACGCAAAACACCACGTTGAACAGCCAGGGGCAGGTGACCAACAGCGGCACGATCGCTGCGCTCGGCAACACAAGCGTCACGGGCGCGAGAATTAATTCGACCGGCTCACTCGGCGCGGGAGTCGACGCGAACGGCAACATCACCGGAACAGGCAACCTTTCGGTGACGGGCTCGGGTGCCGTGACTGCCGCCGGGCAGCAGATGGCGGGTGGCAATCTCGCGCTGTCGGGTAGTAGTTTGAACATGGCAGGCGGGCAAACGCTGACGAAGGGCAACGCGTCCCTGACAGCGACTGGCGCCGGCGGCGACACAGGCAACATCGTCCATACGGGTGCGTCGCTGCAGACGAGCGGCATCCTGACTGCCAATGCCGCGGGGACCGTCACGAACGATCAGGGGCAGGTGAGTGCCGCGCAGTTGAGCGTGACGGCAGGTGGCATTTCAAATCGCGGCGGTACGTTGTCGCAAACGGGCGCGAGCGACACGACGTTGGCAGCATCCGGCGCGTTCGACAACACCGGCGGCACCGTCACGACGAACGCGCAAAACACCACGATCCGTTCGGGCAGCCTGACCAACGCGAACGGGGCGATTAGCCAGGCGGGCACGGGGGCGCTGGGTGTCAAGACCGGTGCGCTCGATAATGGTCGCGGCAGCATTGGCACGAACGGCGTAGCGACGATTGCGGCTACCAGCCTTCAGAACGGTTCAGGCTCGATCACGTCGGCTCAGGCGCTCAACGTGGCGTCGAGCGGCAACATCGACAATACGGCGGGCCGGCTCGAAGCGGCCGGCGCGGTGAACGTGTCGGGCGCGAACGTGCAGAACACGGCCGGACGCATCGTGTCGGGCAACGGCGATGGCCTCACGCTCACGGCGAGCGGCCAGATCACGAACGCTGCGGGCGCGACGGCCCAGGGCGCGACGGGCGGTGTAATTGGCGGCAACGGCAATGCGACGATCAACGCGGCAACGCTCGCCAACAGTGGCACGGTCACGGCCGCGCAGAACTTGCAGGTAGCGACATCGGGAACCCTCGACAACAGCGGGGGATCGATGAGCGCCGCGACGCTCATAGCGAATGCAGCGTCGTTGAAGAACGCAAACGGCACGATCAGCGCCAGCACCGTGTCAGTCACGGCGCCGCAGTTCGACAATAGCGGCGGGAAGATTACCGCGAACCAGATCAATGTAAGCGCCACGAACCTGACGAACCACAACGGTGCGCTCACCCAGCTTGGTTCGGGGGCAATCGGCGTGAATGTCAGCGGCACGCTCGACAATTCGGGCGGCGGCCTGATCCAGACCAACAGCACGGATCTGACGCTTGCGCCGTCGGCGTTGAACAACAACGGCGGCACGATCACCCATGCAGGCACCGGCACGCTGACGATCGACTCGGGCAGCGGCACGGGGTCGCTGACGAACGTCGGCGGCAAGATCGTGACGAATGGTCTGGCAAACCTGTCGGCCGGCAGCATGGACGACACGGGCGGCACGATCTCCGCACAGACCGGATTGAATGGGACTGTTGCGGGTGCATTGAACAATACGAATGGACAGCTTGAATCGAACGGGGACCTGAGCGTCACTAGCGGTTCGGCCATTGCGAATGCCAACGGGACGATCGCCGCAGCGGGTAACGAGTCCGTGCAGGCAGCTTCGTTGACGAACAGCGGCAGCGTGACTGCGGGCCAGAATCTCAACACTACCGTCACCGGCACGCTGGACAACAGCGGCGGGACGCTCAGCGCGCAAACGGTCACGGCTAACGCTGCGTCGCTGAAGAATGCGAACGGGACGATCAGTGCCGATACCGTGTCGGTAACTGCCGCGCAACTCGACAACAGCGGCGGGAAGATCACGACGAACCACCTCGCTCTTGTTGCCACGAACCTGACGAACGAGCATGGGTCGATCACCCAGCTCGGAACGGGCGCAATGGGGCTCGGCGTGAGCGGCACGCTCGACAACTCCAACGGTGGCGTGATCCAGACGAAAAGCACTGATCTGACACTTGCCCCGGCGACATTGAACAACAACGGCGGAACTATTACGCATGCCGGGACCGGCACGCTGTCGATCGATACAGCCAATGGCACGGGCGCGGTCACTAACGTCGGTGGCTCGATTATCAGCAACGGTCGGACGGCGCTGTCCGCAGGCAGTGTCGACAACACCGGCGGAGCGATCGGCGGTCATGCCGGTCTGGTCGCGTCGGTTTCTGGTGCGCTGAACAACACGCACGGCCAACTGGCGTCGAACGTGGATTTGAGCGTGTCGAGCGGTGGCATCCTGAACAACGCCAGCGGTGTGATTGTTGCGACGGGCAATAACTCGGTGCAGGCCGCGTCGTTGACGAACAGTGGCAGCATCACGGCCGGACAGAATCTGGACACCATCGTTGCTGGTACGCTCGACAACAGTGGCGGCACGCTGAGCGCCCAGACGGTGACGGCAAGCGCCGCGTCATTCAGGAACACGAACGGCGTCGTGAGCGGCAACGCGGTGACGATGTCGATTGCGCAGCTCGACAACAGCAATGGCCGGATCACCACGAACCAGCTTGGTGTCACCGCGACGAACCTGACGAACGAAGGGGGATCAATCACGCAGCTCGGGACCGGCGCGATGGGCCTCGGCGTGAGTGGCACGCTCGACAACTCGAACGGCGGCGTGATCCAGACGAAAAGCACCGATCTGACGCTTGCGCCCGCGACCTTGAACAACAACGGCGGCACGATCACGCATGCCGGCACCGGCACGCTGTCGATCGATGCAGCCAATGGCACGGGTGCGGTCACCAACGTCGGCGGCTCGATTGTCAGCAATGGACAGGTCGATCTGAATGTGGGCAGCCTGGACGACACAGGCGGGAGCATCGGCGGGCAGTCCGGGCTGAGCGCGACGCTCGCCGGCGCCCTGAACAACACCCGGGGACAACTCCAATCGAACGGGAACCTGAGCGTCACAAGCGGCGCGGGCATCACGAACACCAGCGGCACGATCGCTGCGTCCGGCAATAACACGGTGCAGGCCGCGTCGCTGACGAACGGCGGCAGCATCACGGCCGGACAGAATCTCAGCGCCACCGTCAGTGGCACGCTCGACAACGGCAACGGAACGTTGAGCGCGCAGGCGATCACGGCAAACGCCGCGTCATTCAGAAACGCAAACGGCGTCGTGAGCGGCAACGCGGTGACGATGTCGATTGCGCAGCTCGACAACAGCAATGGCCGGATCGCCACGAACCAGCTTGGTGTCACCGCGACGAACCTGACGAACGAAGGGGGATCAATCACGCAGCTCGGGACCGGCACGATGGGCCTCGGCGTGAGTGGCACGCTCGACAACTCGAACGGCGGTGTGATCCAGACCAATAGCACGGACCTGACGCTTGCTTCCGCGTCCGTGAACAACAACAGCGGCACGATCACGCACGCCGGCACCGGCACGCTAACGATCAAGCCGAGCAATGGCACCGGGTCGCTGACGAACGTCGGCGGCAAGATCGTGACCAATGGACAGGCCTCGGTGTCGGTCGGCAGCCTCAACAACACCGGGGGCAAACTGGCGTCGCAAGGCGTCATGACTGCGACCGTCCAGGGGACGCTGAACAACACGAACGGACGGCTGTCGTCGGGCACCGGACTGACCGCCACCAGCGGCGGTCAGCTGATCAATGCCGGCGGCGTGATCGGCGCGGGCGGCGCGGCGACCGGCAGCACGCTGAGTCTCGCTGCATCGTCGATCGACAACTCGGGCGGGGCGATCACCAATCTCGGGAATGGCGCGACGACGATCAACGGCGGCAGCCAGATCGCCAATAGCAATGCGGGCGGCGCCTCCGGCATGGGTTCGATCAGTGGTAACGGCAACGTGACGCTGAACGCGACGTCTGTCTCCAACACGCAGGGCGGGCAACTGAGCGGCGCGAACCTGCAGATCAACACAGGCAATCTGGACAACACCGGCGGGGAAATCGGCAATGTCGCCAACATGACGGGCGACGTCGGGATTGCGACGGGTATGCTGACCGCCACGAGCGGCCAGATCAATGCATCCCGGAATCTGTCGGTCACTGCGAATACGCTGGCAGGCGGCGGCACGTACAGTGCGGTCAACGATCTTTCGTTGAACCTGCAGGGGAACTTCACCACTTCGCCGAACTACGGCTTCAGTGCAGGGCACAATCTGAGCTTCACGCTGCCCGGCACGTTCAGCAATGGCGGCGCGCTGTCGGCCGTAAACGGGCTGAACATCAATGCCGGCGACATCCAGAACTCGGGAACGCTGGGGGCCGGTGGCCTGCTGACCACGCACTCGAACACGCTGACCAATACGGGCACGATCGTCGGCGGCAGCGTGTCGCTGAATGCCACCCAAAGCCTGTCGAATCTGGGCACCACCGCGCTGATCGGTGCGACGGACAGCGCGGGCACGCTCGAACTGCTTGCGCCGGACATCGAGAACCGCGACGACACAACCGGGACCGACACGCAGGCGATGACCGCGATCTACGGTCTCGGCAAGGTCGTTCTGGCTGGCGGCAAGGATGGGAGCGGCAATTACACCAACGCGAATCTGATCCGGAACCAGTCCGCGCTGATCCAGTCCGGCGGCGACATGGAGATCGATGCGAACCAGGTGACGAACACGCGCCGCGTGATGACCACGGGCGGCTTCACGTCGTCGATCGACCCGGCCCTGCTGCAAAGCCTCGGCATCAGCCTGTCAGGATGTGACGCCACTTACCTGGCTGCGTGTGGGCCGGGTAATCCGCAGGTCCTGGGTTCCAGAGGCGCCCCGACGCTGATCGGTGGCGTGCCTACCGATCCGCCGCACGGCGGCCAGTGGAACAGCACTTACCAGTACACGACCTATACGGGCGACGCAGTCGCCAATACGGTCACGTCCGTTAGCCCTGAATCGCAGATCATCGCCGGCGGCAACCTGAAAGCGTCATCGGTCGGGACGTTCCAGAATTACTGGAGCCAGGTGGCCGCGACGGGCAACATCGCGTCGCCCACGACACTCGACCAGAACAGCTGGCAAGGCCAGAGTGCTCCGCAGGTGCAGGTGACGTACTCGGGGCAATATCACTACGACAACTACGACAACAGCGAATACAACTGGCAGTTGCCGTTTGGCACTGCCCATTTTGTCACCTCCAATCCCGGCGGCTACACTCAGGCGGCGCCGGCCGACATCCGCACGTATGCGCTGCCGGCGTACGAATCCTCGTTCACGGCGGGCGGTACGCTCAGTGGCACGGGCGTGACGATCAACAACACGGCGGGCAACGCAGGGGTGACGCCGCTCGGGCTCCTGCCCGGGCAGACTTTATCGGGCTCGGGAGCTGGTTCCGTGAGCGGGACGATCGGCGCGCAGGGTGTCGGCGCGATTGGTGCGGGCGCGGTGAGCGGAACGATCGGCACGAATGGCGTGGGGGCGATTGGCGCGGGTGTGGTGAGCGGATTGATCAGCGTGGGCAGTGGTGTGCATCCGGGCGCGGTGGCAATCCAGGGCGGCCGCCTTCTTAACAGCGGCCTTGCGAACTGCAACAATCCGATCATTGCGGCTGCGACGGCAGTCAAGGTGCTCAACAACATCACAGTGCCGCAAGGCGGGCTCTTCCACGCGGATACCGCGCCGAATGCGCCGTATCTTGTCGAGACCAACCCCGCCTTCACGAACCAGCAGCAGTGGCTGTCGAGCGACTACTACTTCCAGCAGATGGGCATGAACCCCGGCCAGATCCAGATGAGGCTGGGCGATGGGTTCTACGAGCAGAAGCTCGTGCAGGACCAGGTCCTGTCGATGACCGGAAAGTCGGTGCTGACGAACTACGCGAACACGCAGGACGAATTCAAAACCCTGATGACGTCAGGCGCTGCACTCGCGAAGTCGCTCGATCTGGCGCCTGGTACTGGCCTGTCGCCCGAGCAGGTGTCGCAACTGACGAGCAACGTCGTGATCATGCAGACGCAGATCGTCGACGGGCAGTCGGTGCTCGTGCCGGTGGTCTATCTGGCACAGGCGAGCCAGGAGAACATGGGTAACGGTCCGGTTATCGCGGCGACGAACATCGATCTGCAGAACGCGCAAACGGTCACCAACAGCGGCACGATCAAGGCGGCGAACAGCTTCGCGATCAGTGGGCAGAGCATCGACAGCTCGTTCGGCACGCTGCAAAGCGGCGGGCAGATGTCGCTGGTGACGACGGGTGATGTGAATCTCACGTCGGCGACGCTCAATGCGGGAAGCCTGGCGCTGCAGGCGGGTGGCAACCTGGTTCTGAACACAGCGGCGAACACGCTCAGCCAGGTCAGCGACACCGGTGCGACGCGTGTTACGACGACGCTTGGCCCCGTAGCTAGCATCAACGTGACGGGTAACGCGGCGATTACGACGGGCGGCAACTTCGAGCAGGACGCGGCCAGCCTGAATGTGGGTGGCGCGCTGGGCATGAGCATTGGCGGCAACTGGAACCTCGGGGTGCTGCAGACCGGGGAGACCAAGGTTGTGGCTCGTGCGAACGGTATTTCCGATACGCACATTGTGAGCGATGTGGGCAGCAGCGTGAAGGTCGGGGGTGTGTCCTTGATCGCTGTGGGCGGAGATCTCACGGCGACCGGTGCGAACATCAACCTGGGCGGTGGAGGAACTGTCGCGGCAGGGGGCAACGTGACGCTGCAGGCGGCGACCGCAACGTCGACGGTGGACAGCAACAGCTCCGGTAGTGATCATCACGGCAGCTACGCGGAGACGTTGCACACGTCCGACGATACGGTGACGGGCACTACGCTCAAGAGCGGCAACAGCCTGAATATCGTGTCCGGTAAGGACATCAACGTGGTGGGCAGCACGGTCGATCTCGACAAGGGCAATGCGTTGCTCATGGCGGCAGGGAGCGTCAACGTCGACGCGGCAACGGAAACGCATGTCGACAACTCGAATGAGACGCATAGCCACAGCGGCGTCGCGAGCCACACGAGTGCGGCCAATCGCGTCGACCAGACGACGACGCAGGCCGATGGCAGTGCCATTTCGGCGGACGGCGTGTCGGTCATCAGCGGCAAGGACATTAACGTGACCGGCAGCAGCATCGTCGGAACGAACGCTGTTTCGCTCGCTGCGAAGGGCAGTGTGAATATCCTTGCTGCGACTGACACTTATCAGGATTCCGAGTTTCACGATGTCAAGCACTCGGGACTGTCGGGAAGCGGCGGCTTTGGCTTCAGTGTTGGATCGAGCGAGCAGAAAGATCAGTACGATGCGAATTCCGTTACGCAGAGCCAGTCGCGCAGCACGGTCGGTGCTGTGCAGGGCAACGTGTCGATCACCGCGGGCAAGGACGTTCATATTGGCGGTAGCGACATCATCGCCAACCAGGCTGCGGACGATGTGACGGGCAAGACCGGCAACATCGGTATCAAGGCGCAGAACATCACGATCGACCCGAGTCAGGACACGGCACAGTCGCGGGATCAGCAGTCGGCGCATTCGAGCGGCGTCACGGTGGGTGTGAGCGGTACGCCGCTCGACACTGCGCGCAACCTCAAGGCGGCGGGTTCGTCGGGTAATGCTTACCAGCGCGGCACCGGCATTGCGAATGAGATTACCGCGAGTACGCTCGACACGCCTTCGGTGACACTCTCGTACGGGCACAGCAGCAGTTCAAGCACGACCACCCAGTCGAGCCTGTCCAATGCGGGCAGCACGGTGCGCGGTGGCAACAACGTGAGTCTGGTCGCGACCGGCGGCGCATTGACCGACGCGAACGGCCAACCGCTCGACGGCGACATCAGCGTGACCGGTTCGACCATCAGTGCGAAGGGCACGGCGATCTTCGACGCGAATCGCAATGTCACGTTCCAGGCCTCGACCGACCAGATGCAGCAGAGCTCGCAGTCGAGCAGTTCGAGTTCGAGCTTTCAACTGGCGAGCCCGAGTCTGGGCGATCTGTCGCGCTGGATTCAGGGCGGCCCGAATGCGGGTGGCGTGAGTTCGTCGCCGTATAACGCGGGCAGGAGCAGCCAGGACGGCAACTCGTCGTCGACGCAGCAAACCGCGACAGTCGTGACCGGCAATAGCGTGATCGTGAAGAGCCACACGGGCGACATCGATGTGATCGGTTCGGGTATCAGCGGGACGCAGGGCGTCGATCTGGTGGCGAGCGCCGGCGCGATCAATGTACTGGCTGGCACGGATACGAACACGAGCCACCAGGAGTCCAGCGGCCATCAGTTTGGCAGCCTGGGCAGCAACGGCAGCGGCACGGGCTTCACCGTGGGCGTAGCGAACAGCCATTCGGTGCAGGACACGGCCGGCCAGACGCAGAGTACGATCCGCAGCCAGATTGTGAGCGGCAAGGGCAACGTAACGCTGGATGCGAATCAGGACATCACTGTACAGGGCGCGGACCTGACTGCGGGCAAGGACCTGACGCTGATCGGGCAGAACCTGAATCTCGATCCGGGCACGGACGCGCAGCAGAGCAGCATGAGCCAGAGCGCGAGCCAGTACGGCGTGACGCTGGCGCTGGGCGGTGCGGCAGGCAACGCCGCTGCGGCGATCAACCAGGCGGCCGGCTCACACCGCGCGAGCGATCCGCGGCTTGCGGCGATCGACAGCGCCAAGGCGGCGCTGGCGGTCTACGACGTGGTCAATACGGCCGAGCAGCTTGCCAGTACCGGGACGAGCAGTCAGGCGCTGGTCAAGGTGACCGTCAGCGTGGGTGGCGGCAGCAGCCGCAGCGAGTCGCAGCAGAGTTCGACGGTCAACGGCGGCAGCACGCTAGGCGCAGGCGGCACCGTCACGCTGGTGGCGACCGGCAGCGGCGCGAAAGACGCGAGCGGCGTTGCTACCGACGGGGACATCAATTCCCGCGGCACGGTGATTTCCGGCAACGACGTGGTGCTTAACGCGGCGCGGGACATCAACCTGCAAAGCGCACAGGACCTGGCGCACCAGACGAGCAGCAACAGCAGCAGCAGCGGGAGCATCGGCGTGGGTTTCGGGCTGGGAGGCCAGCAGAACGGCTTCACGATTGAGCTGGCCGCGAGCGCTGCGAAGGGCCACGCGAATGGCGACAGTGTGACCAATCGCGACACGCAGATTACCGCCGCGAACAACCTGTCGATCACCAGCGGGCGTGATACGAACCTGCGCGGTGCGGAGGTGGCGGGTAACACGGTCGATGCGAACGTGGGCCGCGACCTGAACATCCAGAGCGTGCAGGACACGGACAGCTACGACAGCAAGCAGGTGAGCGGTGGCTTCAACATGAGCATCTGCGTGCCGCCGATCTGCTATGGCTCGACCGTGAGCGGTAGCGCAAGTGCCAGCGACGAGACCATCAAAAATCGCTTCCAGTCGGTGAATGTGCAAAGCGGAATCCGTGCGGGCGACGGTGGATTCAACATTCAGGTGGGCAATCACACGCAACTTGACGGCGGCGTGATCGCGAGCACGGCGACGCAGGATAAAAACACGCTGTCGACGCAGACGTTCGGCTATACCAATCTGCAGAATACGGCCGAGTCCTCGGGTTCAACGCTGGGTGCGAGTTTTAGCGGCTCGGCGGGTGAGAGTTCGCCCGACGGGGTGACCTTTAGTCCGTCGAAGGATAGCCCGTACCAGAACCAGCTGGGGCAGGCGGGTCTTGGGGTGGCGGGCGTGAGCAGCAGTGCCTCGGGGACGACGTATGCGGCGGTGAGTCCGGCGACGATCACGGTGCGCGGCGACGCGGGTACCGGGCACGACAGCACGGCGGGTCTGAGCCGGGACGTGGCGGGCGCGAACGCCGGCGCCGTGCAGAACACGTTCGATGCGCAGAAGGTGCATGACGACATGGCCGTGCAGCAGGGGACGGTACAGGTCGGGATGCAGGTGGTGGGGGACATTGCGACGAAGCTGGAGGACCAGGCAAACCGGAACGTCGACAGGGCGAAGGCAGCCAGGGATGCGGCGAGTGATCCGCAGGATGAGGCGCAGGCCCAGGCGGATCTGGACGCGGCGAACCGGGAGGCGGCGCTGTGGGGCAACGACGGGGCGGCGCGGATCGCATCGCATGCGGTCGTCGCGGGGCTGGGTGCGGCGCTGGGCGGAGGCAGCGTTGCTGGCGCGGTGGGCGGCACGGTGGCGGGTGACCTGGTCGGGAATGCGGCCAGCAATGCACTGGGGGATACTGCGGGCGGGAAACTGCTGTCGAATGTCGCGTCGGGACTGGCGGGGGCCTTGGCGGGTGGTGCGCTGGGCGGCTCTGGCGGGGCAATGAGCGGGGCGAATGGGGCGTTGGGTGCGGATCTGTTCAACCGGCAACTGCATCCAGAAGAACGCACCTGGGCAATGCAGCATGCGAATGATTTTGCAGCGTATTACGAGCGCACTACTGGTCAGGCGATTTCATCGACAGATGCGCAAAACATGCTGCTCGCGAACGGCTACATTCGAGTCGATAACGCCGCTGCGAGCGGGCCTGGTTACAACGCAGTGGCAGCGCAGTACCTTACGGCGAATGCCGGAAGCCTGTTCTCAGCGACGCCGGCTCAAATGGCAAGCCCTCTGTCGGGCGGGAATCCAGATGGTACGCCGACACCTGAGCAGATGGCCTTGCCGGGTTCAACGGCGCATCCGGCGATTGGTTTGGCAATTGCGGGAGCGTTGGCAGCGCCCGCTATACTCCCCGCATTGGCAGCGATACCGGGCGCACCGATCTTGAGCTCAGGCGGTGCATTGGGTTCGGGGGCATGGGCTTCACCTGTTGGAATTGGCGTTATCACTGGCGCAGTGAATGCTTCATCGCAGTATATCCAGACTGGCTCTGTCAATCCTGTTGACGTAGGCTATGCTGCTCTTGCTGGTGGGCTAGGTACTGCCGGTGGACTTCTATGGAATATCGCTGTCAATGCGGGAACGGGAGCAGCGGATACCTATACAAACAATAAGATTTTAGGAAAAAGCGATAGCATCGCTACTGGGTCACTAGTAAACGCTGGTGCAGCGATCATCGGTTATGGTATAGGCCTGACGGCTCAGAATTTGCTTCCGGCGACCAACTGGTTTATTCCGAACAATATACCCGTCATTGGCGCAGGTGCAGCAGGTGCTGCGGGGTCGGAGATGGGCACCAAAGCCATCAATGACGCAAAAAGCAATATGGGAAAATAGAGCATGTCTCATCTGATTTCGATTTATCTTAAGTTGATTATCCTATCGCTCATTGGAATGGCTGCGGTAAAAATTTGGGCAATTTTTATTGTTGTTTGGATGCATGGCGGGAAGTATCAATGGACCTGGATGGATGCCAAATCAATTTTGGTAAATGGCTTGGTACTTGCTGCGGTATTTTGCGCCATTGCAACTATAACCATTTATCGCGAGAAAAATAGATCGTAGGTACCTGTTCAACCGGCAGTTGCATCCGCAGGAGAAGACACTCGCGCAGCAGCTTGCAGCGGCCAGTAGTGGTCAGTACACCGAGGCGCAGATCGAAGACCAGATGCGGATCATGGGTGTGTCGGTGAATGGCGCATACGAACCAGGGACTGCGAGCACGCTGATCGGCCAGATGCCCACTGACTCGGGTGCCCGGTGGATGGCCTCGCCACAAACAGCCGGCGGGCAACCGGTTCTGACGCAGATTACCGCGCAGCCCAATTCACAACTGCAAGCGTACATCATGGCGAATTACAACTCGGTGGCCCCGGGCGGAGTGCCGAGCGCGATGACCTACACGCCCACACCGCCGCAGCCACAATACGGATCGCAGGGTATTTCGACGGGTTCGTCGGCCGGTACCATCTGCCCCAATGGAAACTGCGGGGTAAGCTATGGTTCCATCCCCACGCAGCAGCAAATGTCGGACGCAGCCGGGACGGCCTCGGCGCAACTCGGCGTGGTCAGCGCAACGGCGGCAGCCGTTGCAGCTCGAACGGCGGCAGAGCCATACATTGCAGAGCCTGCGGCGGCTTTTTCGATCACCACAGGTGCCGTGTCTTTCATGCTTGGAGGCGTGCAACAGATGCTGAAGCCTAATGTTGGGCAATATCTTACCGAAGGCGTGGCTATCGGTTATGGCACATATGTGCTTGGTAACGCGTACCCGCTACTTGGACCAGTAATTACGCAACTGGGCAACGCGGCCCCCGATCTCGTTCCAGCCATCACATCTTTCGAAGATAAGTTCAACGTGTTTTTCAATGGAACTTCCGACCGGAAATAATCATGAGTTTTGATTTCATCAAAGACGGAAACATCTCGCGACCGTACAGAGTCGGCATTTATCTTGTCGGTCTTTTGCTATTCGTTTTGCCGGTCGAATATATGGCCTCGTCATGGATCTCAAAAGCGATTGTAATTTCCGGGGCGGTCGTAATGGCCGTTGGCGGTTACACCTCGTGGGCGAATACTATCGGCCTGAAGCCGTTTGATAACTCGTATAAAAAAGCGCGCGAGAGCTACGAAAGCAGAGATGAAGACCAAGATAAATCGCAATGACGAAAGACCTGTACAACAGACAGCTCCATCCCGACGAGCGGCAATGGGCGAAGGACCACGCGAAGGACTTCGCCGCTTTCTATGAGAAAACCACGGGGCAGGCGGTCACCGAGGACCAGGCATGAAAACATGCTGCTGGCCAACGGATACCGGCTGGTCGACGCAGCGGCAAATCAGGGGCCGGGTGGTAACTCAGTGGCAGTGGCGTATATAAGTCAAAATGCCAACGGTCTGTTTGTCAAGGATCAGTACTACAACAATCCCTTCATGTTTGGGAACAAGGATGACTCGCTGACGCCTGAACAACTGGCATTGCCGGGAGCCATTGCGACTCCGACTGCGGGACTTGGCATTGCGGCGGTGCTCACGGGTGGCTTGGCATTGGGACCGGAAGCATCAGCAGCGGCTTTGGCGGCAGCAAAGACATGTGCGGCGAACCCGGTCCTTTGCTTTAATCAAGCGACAATCGCTATCGGCGAACTGATCGCAGGACCTGCTATGCCTGCGGGGACGGGCGCTGCTGTCGTGCTTGCTTCGAAGATCAATAACTTTTATCGTGATGGCGCATCGCCCGAAATCATTCAGCAGACGTTCAACCAAGCCGCCCTGAGTTCTACGCACAACGCCGGCGCAAGTGAGGTCGTTCTAGGAAAATACATCGCCGGGAGCGACAGTTCATACGAAGCAGTTGCCCAAGCGCGAGGGTCGACGTATTTTTCGATGTCTGATTGGGCTACAGTGCAAGGGCAACTGGGCGAATCGCAGATGTGGAATATTAATAAGGCGTTCCTTGACCAGCAAATGGCTGCCGGGAAGAGTTTCATATTTACGGCTGACCCAGCTCAGGCTAGTTTAAGGTCTTACACTTATCGTGAATACCAATATCTGCAAAATTCGGGATGCGAAATTAGCCTTGGAAAGGACGGGTATTATCATGCAGTTAACAAGTGACATCGATAGCATTAATCTCCTGGATGAGACGGTTAGAGATTACTACGCGAAAAGCGGGAACAGAAGCGCCATACGTTTTCTACACAGAAAAGGGGGTGAGGGCGATAACTTTTTCACGCACTTTCTGATTGATAGAAAGCATGTGATTTGTTATGAAATCGGCACAGACAGAGGGATGTGGCTAGGCGCAGTGTCATTAGCAATTGGCCCGCACTATTTTGGGCCAGCAGATTTTTGGTCCTATGAAGCCAGCGAGCGATTCAAGATGGACGCCAGCACCGATGCGGTCATACACAATCTAGCACTCCTTGATGAGTTCTTTGGTTACCCGGATGCACTGAAACATGCTTATGGTTACAAACCATAGTCACTTCTGTACAACCGGCAGTTGCATCCACAAGAAAAGACCAAGGCCCAACAGATAGCCGCGAATGCGGCAGCGCAAGGTATCACGAACCCCGATGGATCGCCTATTACAGCGGATCAAATTGAGAACGCGATGCGTGCGGCTAACAACAGCCAGTATGGAGAGATTGTCGCGACGGGCGTCGTGGTGCCGTTGAACGCGAACACCCCCGCCAGCGCGGTCTACGACACAACGGGCATGAAGACGGTAAGCGACAGTTCGGGCAACTATCTTGTGCAGGATCCGTCGATGCTCGCGACGCCTTCGCAGGCGCTGCAAAACCTGATTCAGCAGAACACCGGCGGCACGAACTCACCCTACAGTTGGAATCCACCGTCTACTCAAAAAGCTGTGGCGCCGACAATCGACGCGACGGGGCCATTTACCCCGAATGCTAACGGTCAGTTGACCGCCGAAAGTGTCGCTGGCATTGCTGAGACACCAATGGAAACCCGATCATGGGAGCAAATCCAGCAGGGGCAGAATCGACTCGTTGCTGGTGTGGCTACAACAGTCGCGACCGCAGGCTGGGGCTTTGCTGTTGAGTCCGGTGCAATTGGCGGAGCGCTGGCCTATGGCGGTGCAGGGCTGATCGGTGGCGCCGCAAATGCTGGCGTGCAATACGCGAACACAGGCAAAATAGACTGGATTGATACAACGGCCGCAGTGGGAACGAGTGTGCTTGGTGGCGCCTTTACAGAGTATACAAGCACCTTACCCATTAGCAGCGCCCTGCGGAATTATCTGGCTAATCCAGTTGGCTTGGCGGGGATCAATGGCGTTGGCGGGGCGGTTACTACCGTCGTCAAAAACAGCATGGATGGGACTGACGAAAGCGCCCTCAAAAGCGCGGCCATTGCTGCCGCTGCTACAGTTGCAGGTTATAGCGTAGGTTTTGGCGCGACTCGGGGTAATCCGGATAGCCGGCCGATCCTTAACAATATCCTTGCTGCACCATCCCAGGAACAGTCATCGGTGCTTCTAAATCAGGCGACCACGAGTGGAGAGACAAAGAAATGACGCAGCCAGTTCAAGACCCGGCAGAAGGACTAGGTGATACTCGTGTCGAAGTTTACGGCTCTCCGCCGAAGATGCTGGCTTCAGTCTTGCTGTCCCTGCTCATCGCATTTACCTTGTTTGGCGTATGGGTAAGCGCAGCCCGTCACCACACGCATTCAGCAAGCGTTGGACAGCTAATGTTTGCAATCTGCCTAGGTTTAGGTTACGTCGCGGTTGTGGTGTGGGTTAATAGGCTGGCGTTCAAAAGATTGGCCGAAAATTCGATTGGAATCTTGCGTGGCAAGCCCATATACGTGCTAACACCGCGATTCATTAGCTTTCTGGACGTTTTCGAGGTGCAAATCAACAACGTCATAGACGTCAAAGAGGTCGACCTGAGTACGGGTGGAATCCCCGGTTATGGAAAAAAAGTAGTGATACTAATAACACGTAGTGAAATTCATCTCGGCGGAAATAGTTTGGAGCGTCGAAGCTACGAAAGCAAGATCGGCATGTTGATTTCGACTGCTCGCCAGAGAAAAATCGAGCTTTCAGAACGAAGGGTCGTGCTAATGGATTTGTCGGGAACAAATTTTGGCACTCGTGAAATCTACACGACGGTGAAGCGCCTGTGCGGAGCCTGAGTTTACCGCTGTCTCAACACTTCAACCAACCGACCTGTACAACCGGCAACTGCATCCAGAAGAACGCACCTGGGCAATGCAGCATGCGAATGATTTTGCAGCGTACTACGAGCGCACTACTGGTCAGGCGATTTCATCGACAGATGCGCAAAACATGCTGCTCGCGAACGGCTACATTCGAGTCGATAACGCCGCTGCGAGCGGGCCTGGTTACAACGCAGTGGCAGCGCAGTACATTACGGCGAATGCCGGAAGCCTGTTCTCAGCTACACCCGCTGAAATGGCAAATCCCCAGTTGGGTCGAAATCCGGACGGCACACCTACTCCGGAAGTGTTTGCTCTGCCTGGCGGATCTGCTGTTCCTGGTGCAGGTAAGGCTGCAGCCGCAGGGCTAGGACTGACCACCCTAGGCGTCGCTGCGCCCGCGGTCGCGACGGCGTGGGCACTGGGTACGGCATATGACTATGCTGGCGATACAATCGGTCATCTAATCAACCCTCAAGTTAACGATTCACCAGATTTCTCAAAGTCCTTTACCGTCGGTGGCGTTGCTGGTCTGATGGCGCCGTTGTTGCTCCCGCTTGAGGCAATGGGACCCAGCGCACTTGCCAAGATTGGTGTGACTGGCTACAACAGCATTGTCACTGGAACTGCCGCATTTGGAGGTACAGCTATCACCACACCCGAGAGTAGCCCGTCCCTGTCTGGGGGATTGGGTGCCACTGCAAATGCTGTTGGCGTAGCAGCTCAAACTTGGCTGCCCAAGTATCTCGGTAATATCGTGAACCAGATCGTACAGGTACTTCCAGGTCCCACCCAGTCGGGCATTGAGCACAGCGGCAACCAGCAGAAATGATCATCAACGCAAAGCTACATGAGGCATCCATCTATGGATTTACCAGATCTCGTACTGTTGCCAATGAATTTGCTGCATCGGGGTTTAGGTGGAGTCATTTTAGGGATCGGGTTGCTAGTGATCTATGCAGCCTTGGTTTTCATCGTGCTGAAAGTAACGTACTGGGTGGCTAATCTCTGGGGCGTTAAGACGAGTGTTGGTACTGCAACCGTCGTTGCCAAGCGCACAATATCGGCCCATCGCGAATTGCAAGGGCGTTTTCCGGTCAATGTTCCAGAACAGTACGTCGTGGACCTGAACGTCAAGGGGCAGAAAGTTACCTATACGCCACCAAAGTGGATATTCGATGAGACTGTTGTCCCGGCAAATGAACCAGTTGAATTTTTAGTTGGCCGGATTGACGGGACGGTTCGTGTAACACGTTTCAAGCATCTCTGAGAACTTTACAACAAGCAGATGCACAAATCACAGAAGGACAAACTGGCCGAGCTGCAAAAGGGTGAGACACCGGACGAACAGCAGAGGTTAGCTGATGCGGCTTGTGCGCTGGTCGGGTGCGCAGCAGGCCTCTCGGATAACGATCCCGCGAAGGCAGCGGCACTGGCCTCGCAGCAGCGTGGTGCGGGTTATGTGACTGAACTTGGCGAGTTGCAGGCGACCGGATTGTTCCCGCAGTACAGTAATGCCGATGCGGCGGCCGACATTGCCAGCCAGGCGAAAGACTGGGTTGCGCAGTATCTGGCGAGCGTAGGCCGTGGCGCGGCGAATTTCGGTAACGCCTATCTGAACAAGATTGTGCAGAACGGCCCGCAGGGATCTTACGTCAACCCGGACGACCTGAACCGGACGAACGGCGGGGGCGATGGGACGCCGCCGACACCGGCAGTGGTCACTCCGTCGGGTACGTTAATGACCCCGGAAGGGCCTGTGCCGATCCCAGGCACGGCGGTGCCGGGTATGCCGGGCTATGTGCCGGACAACGCGACGCTTGCGAGCGGCGGTAACGATAACCGCCTTCCGATTCCCGACACAGTCACAGCTGATAACGGGCTTGACGTGAAGTCGAATTCGAAGCATACCCCCGGGGCGCAGGGAAACAATCCCTCTGCGGGGACTGAACCGCGCAATTCGCTCGACTTGTTTAATTCCTCAGTGCCAGGCGGGGACGACGTCCGATACGCTATCGACTCAAGCGGCAACATCAATCGATTCTCGTCGGATGGGAACGGAGTTTTCCATTGGTCTGGATCTACGGGTGACACCGCTGTTCCCCTGAATGTCTCGAAGATTCCTATCGATGTAAGACGGACCCTCGGATTCAAAGGAAAATAAAAATGCTATTTGGAAACCCTGACACGTTCGCTATATGGTGCGATGCGGTTGACGCTTGGTCGACGCCTGGCTTTCAGAACGGGTGCTTCGGCTACTTCATTGGTGGCAAGCTGATCTGGTCGAGACGGTCAACGCTTGGAGTTGACCTACGCAGACTTTCCAAGTTGCACTGCATGAGCAACGCCGTCGAGGACGTTCGCTTGTTCAATTGCCCAATCAGTGCCGCTTACGACGACCTTTGCGAACGAGCATTCCCGTCCATCGATTCCGACGTAGCAAGCAACGATGTTACGCATCTGGTATCCGTGGAAAGTCTCTCTGACGATGAACACAATGTGTTTCTAATCGAATGCGGGGCCCAAGCGAAACTAATCTATGGATTCAATGGGGACTCGAGCAGCGTCCATGAGGTTGCCTTGGTGCGCGGCGAATTTCAATCTGTGGTGCATGATTTATTGACGCATTCAAAAACATCATAGGGTGTGAACGGGGTATGGGCCGACTACAGCAACATTAGCTGATAGCGGAAAGCTAGGTGCCGCGATGGGGGGGGGGGAATGTGCTTGGCGCTGTCGGCGGAACGGTGGCTGGCGATGTGGCCGGGAATGCGGTGAGCAGGGCGTTGCCGGACACACTGGGCAGCAATATTCTGTCGAATGCTGTGGCCGGCGCGGTAGGCGCGGCGGTAGGCGCGGCGGTGGGCGGGGCGCTGGGCGGTTCGTCAGGGGCGTTGAGTGGGGCGAACGGGGCGCTGGGGGCGGATCTGTACAACAAGCAGTTGCACCCATTGGAGAAGGCCCTGGCGAAGAAGCTCGCTGACGCGAGCAATGGGCAATTCACTGAGCAGCAGCTGGACGATGCGCTCCGACTCTCGGGTATCAAGGGCAGTTCAATCACGCCGGACTCAGTGGCAACGGTCAACGTCGCTAGCGCCGGGGCCGTTTACGACACTCCGGGCTCGAATGACTCAGGTTCCCAGTTTATGTACGACGGTAAGTCGACCATCGGCACGCAGATCCTGCCGACCGCCGACCCAGCGGCAATTAAGTACATTATTAGCCAGACTGGGGGAGCGAACTCGCCTTACTATTGGAGCTCCCAGGACACGACGCCGGCGCCGGTGTATTCCAGCACGCCGACAAACTACGGCTCGCAGATTGGTCCGCACGGAGCAGGATATTTCTCATGTGCAACCACCGACTGTCTGGTCTACAACGCGAACGTCGATCCGAAGAATCCGGGCACGCAAGCGATGTATCAGAGTGAAAACACCGCACTACTCGTCGGCGGTACAGTTCTGAGCGGAGCGGCGAGCCTTGTAGCACCGGAATTGGGTGCTGCAGCTATCGGCGCAAATGGCGGGGTGCGTCTCTACACTGGTTCTGCGGCGGCTGCGGTGAATGCGGCTTCACAGGGAATCCAAATGTCGACAGACCCGAAGAAGGAATTTGACTTTGTTGACACGAGTAACGCGTTTTTGACGGGCTACGCAACATACGGGACAAGCGCAGCAGTCACAGTCAGCGCCACAGTCGCAACGTCTCTGGCCGCTGATCTTCTGGTTAAGCCTGTGACAAATAGTAATGCTCCGAGTCTGGGAGACGCGACGGCTAATGCAGTGACAAATGCAGTATCAAGTCGTGCAGGTTACGCATCTTGGTGATGCAGCGGGAGAGATGGCTGGGCCGTTTGCTGGATCGGCACTTTCGGAGTTTCTTAACTGGGGAAGCAGCGCCTTGCAGAATTGAATTACATTTCCCCACCGAAGACAGAGGGGAAATAGTCAATGCGAAGACGTTTGATTGTTTGGTGTCTCTTGACGAGCGCGTTTGTATCTGCGGTCCTTTTGCTGTTGCCGCTAAAGCTCGCCGCAAATCACTATCTGGGCGGTCATCCGTGGCCTAGGTGGAATGAACTTGGGTTATCCGTTTTGCTGCCTTTGCTCTGCAAACTTGTGCTGTTGGCCGGCTTGGGATCATTCTTTATAGTGTTGGCCAACTGGATATGGCCGCAGAAGTTTCCTCTGCGCGCAAGATTCGGGCGAAAGGATGACTGACCTGTACAACAAAAAGATGCACCAATCACAGAAGGACAAACTGGAGGAGCTGCAAGAGGGTCGGACAGCGGACGGACGGCAGAGGCTGGCTGATGCGGCTTGTGCGTTGGTCGCGTGCGCAGCAGGCCTCTCGGATAACGATCCCGCGAAGGCAGCGGCACTGGCCTCGCAGCAGCGTGGTGCGGGTTATGTGACCGAACTTGGCGAGTTGCAACCAACGTGAAGTAATAAGACCAAATGTCAAAAAAAACACTAACCACACTGACCATCGCAACCACTCTCGCGTCAATGCTCGCATTGACCGGCTGCGCCCATCGACGCACTCCGGCGGACCAGGCTGCCGCGCGGCAACAAGAGACACGCGCTCGGCAACTTCAAGCGGAAAGAGCCGCCGACCCGAATGCAGCGAAGCTGACGTTCACCTCCAGCGGAATGCCGATGGGCGTCATGTTTTGGAAGAGCACGTCGACACAGGCATGCAGCGGCTTCGAGCCTGTCGGCCACGTTTTCCACAGTGGCAGGGAGGTCCTGCTGCCGGGGATTGCGAGCTTGACGGAGAAACTTAACAAGGCGCTGCTTCGTAACGAAACCTCCCGGAGCCAATATGTAGAGCCCGGCGTACCCGTCCAGGTGAAAGGTCTGTTCGGAGCTGAAGTGCCGGACCGCCATTCCGATTCATGCGGACCGATTGTCACATCGTTCACACCAGAACAAGGGCGAAAATATCACGTTGACTTTGCTTTCCAGGGTACGAGCAGTTGCTCGCAAAGCGTGATGGATATTACGGACCCGGATCACCCTGCTCCCGTGGGCCGCCCAGTTGCATGTCCGAAGGGACGCGACTATCTCGCGCTCGACAACGTGAAGAAGAATTTCTTGGAAGCCGACCATGAACGGCAACTCGAAGATGCGCGGCAACAGGAGGCGGTGGCAACATCCGACGCGGACAAGGCGTCGGCGATGAAAAAGGAGGCCGCCGCGCTCGATTCCCTCGGTCGATCGAAGGAAGCGCTCGAGGTTATCGATCGCGCGATGTCCCTGGCGAAGACAGGGAGCAACGGTGATCTGATCGCGACGAAAGCGGGCATTCTGTTCGCACTGAACGATCCGCAGGCCGCATTGACGCTCCTCGCTCCCGAGATCGACAACACGCGAAAACGCGCTGCGAGCCAACCCGCTGAGCAGAGGTCCGTGATATTAGGCACCTACACAGAGGGATTCGTCACGGCCACATTCGCGCACATGCAGCTGGAGCAATGGCGAGAAGCCATTGATACGCTGGCGGATGCGCAGTCCCCCCTTGAAGGCCCGAGCTTCCTCGCGTACAGGGCAGTGCTGTACCGGTACATCATGGCGAGAGCGCAGAACCCATCGCTAGCCAATGCCGCGCTTGAGCACGATGCAGCGTACTACGCCGAGCATGACAGCAGTCACTACGGCACCTTGCTGCGTATGTGGCGAGGGGACGGGACGGCGCTGGAAATGACGGCAATTCTTGCTCGCATGTCTGGTGTCGACCAGCAAGAGGCTCGAGCCGAGGTGCTTTTCTATCAGGGCGCGTACCGGAAGTTCGTTAAAGGAACTTCGGCGGGAGCCAGCTCTGCGCTCGTCGAACTTAACCAGCTTGCTCCTTACGGCAGTATCGAATGGATCTACGGTCAACGCGTGCTGCAGTGAGTGCGTCGATGATGAACTGATGCCTGAAGCCTGCGGGAGCTAGCCTCCGTGTCTCCTGCAGCGTTTGACGCATTCGATCCCACCACACAAACAGAAACTCCATACCAAACCACAACGCCAGAAGACCTCGTACTATGAAAAAACTCCTCCTCACTGCACTCTGGCTCTCAACGACCTCCGCCTTCGCCGCCAGTCAGGTTTTACTTGAAACCCCGGTCACCTACGCACCGGATGCCAGCGTCGTCGATCAGATCAAAAACGAATGCCACATCGAAGACATGCTCACGACCCACGTCGGTGAGGCGCTCCGCAAGCTCAACAGAACTGGCGACGGCACGATCGCATCGCAAACCGACGCGGGCGGTGCAAAGGTTCTTAGATTGCAGATCACCCATGTACTGGGCGTCGGCGGCGGCGCGTGGAGCGGCCCTAAGGCTACGACGGTGAGTGCAGATCTGATTGAAGACGGCAAAGTCATCCGTCACACCAAGATAAATCGCTGGTCGGTCGGTGGCATGTGGGGTGCGTTCAAAGGAAGCTGTTCGATTCTGGATCGCACGACCATCGTGATCAGCAAGGACCTGAGCCGTTGGGTGCGCGACCCGTCCTATGAGATCAAGGAAGAGGCGCCGCCGAAAGAGGCTTCCGCGCCAACCGCTCAAACCGATTCGGCGAGTTCCGCGAAGGCGGAGTAAACGGTCGACCGTCAGCGAGTGCACACTGCGTCGAAAGTAGGCGAGAACTCGCTGACGTCGGTGCTTTTGGCGCGAGAAGATGATCTGCGGCATCGGTGCGATTGCGGACAAGATCCCGAATGGATGAAGCGGGTATGGACATCGACATGCAGATCGACCCGATCGACGTGGCTGGCGAGAATGACGCCATCGTTCCTGTGAAGATTCGCTGATCGAACGGGCTGTCAGCTCCGGATGGGGTCAGTAGCCTAGTGCGAGACAAGCAGCCAAGGCGCCGAATGGCTGCACCACCCCAATTTATATTGCAGCGACGGGATCATCGAACTCGATAACTTGAGTACCTAATGGGGCATTGCCTAAGACCGCGTGTGCGACGGCACATTGAACGTTTAGCGTGGAGCCAATCATGGAATCGTCCAATCTTCGGAAACTAAAAAGTCGTATCGTAGGTATACCGCTATTCAGCAACGTTGGTCTTCCAATAGCGGACACCAGTAACCCGCGTATCTCTCAATGGGACGCATGGTTTGGCCCTGAGAATTCAAGGTCGCTTGCGATTGCAATCCGACAGCAGGAATTGCACGACATCCTGGTTCCATCCTCGGGGGAAAAGGAATGGAATGCTTCGCTGAGGCTTGTTGTGGAACACGTGAAGACACTCATTCCCTATGATTTTGACGAGGACGGCTGGCACGCGCCCACGACAGCAGCATGGAGCGCCGCATGGATCTTTTCATTGGAGCAGCTTCATGACGCGTCTGGAATTCTGCTTCCAGCCGATCTTTCAGCTCAGCTTGTATGGTATGAACGGGGACGCTGGCCGTGTGCGTTGGTCGAGGAATCATCGGGTGCCAACCTGGAGGATTATGTGATCTTTTAAAGAGCTCTGTTTCGGAGTTGCCAGCACGGCTTTGAAGCATCTAACAGTAGGACAGCATGTTACGGGTGACAGGCTGAAGGCTAACGGCGATTGTCAGCAATCCAGCCCGCAGTGCCGAGTGTCCGAAAGTGACGGCACCTATTGCCATTGCGGTTGGGTCCCTGGCCGCGTATAGCCCCAGACTCGGATTACACCCGCCTCCACGGAGTACGGAATACTCCAGCGTCGCAAAGTATCGCGGAGCCAGACTTCCGACTTCGACCGAAGTTCGATCCATTCGAGGTCAGCGACAGGTTGAAGGTGATAGTAGAACTCTCCGTCCCATTCGGTGCAAAAGCCAGGAGGGGCGAATACGCTGCGACCTCTGAACTGAAGCGCCATTTCGCGCGACGCGGACAACATCGCTGCGCGGAGTTCGGCCCACTTCGTGTGATTCATAACAGGGTAAAGCTCGCCTCGGCTGAGCATTGTCGCGAGCCGCTTCGCCTCGGTGGGCGTCGGACGCGGCATTGTTTTTGGCCTCCATCCAAGCTTCTGGTCAGTCATGGCGTTCCTCGGTGAATACCCTGCTTGGCCAAACGTTGCCGCATAGGCGAACGGCCGCTCCTGACCGTACCCTGTCTTCAACGACGCGCTGTGCCTCGCGCCAATACTGTCTTGCTTAGGCAAACTGATCCCGCCGCCGTCGGGACCATTCGTCGGCAACGTCACCGATACTCTTGTGCGTTCCGTTTCGAATCCATGCCATGAAGTCCCGATCGAATTTGAAGTCCGGCCCACACTCAACGATCAGAAAGCGACGCACATTCTGTGTATTTCTGTAGGCCGTGTCGACCGGTGTGGTCCTCGTTATATGCCCGCCATGCCAATCGAAGTTCATCAGGATTCTTCCTTATCGTTGCGCGACGAACTGATGCTCAACGGATTGAGAAAACCTCTCGAACGCGTCCCCAACCAGCTTGTGCCTGCTTGCGATCGGCAGAGGATGACCTCCAAGGACCGTTCGCGTTTTCCGAAAGCAACCATCCAACACCAACCAGAGATGCTAGCTAACTAATACTTCACCGGTCACGTAATCAAGCCAATATAGACTTCCGTTGAAATCCACGGCTTCGATATAGTCGGGCAGCAAGCGAAAACCTTCAGAAAAAACGTCGGCGCCAGACGCCTGCCAAACCAGATCTCCTTCTAACGAGAGCCGGGAAATCTCCAGCTCTCCGTGTGAAATGAGGAAGCCTCGACTACTTTCCCAGTGGAGACCGAAGCACGTTGCCATATCGACTCGAGTTGACCATACCAACCCATGGGGCGATGACAACGAAAGGCAAGCAGCGTGATCTCCGACTGCGAGGTATAGCTTGTCATTGAGCACCAGCGCAGAACGATCATGCACGGATGAGCATCCTCCGTCCGCGCCAACGACTATTATTCCGGTGGCGTTCAGCGCTATCCCGTGAACAGAAGTTGGCTGGTTTCGCGTAAGCAGTACCTCACGCCCGTACGTCCGCACATTGTCTTTCGAGTCAAATGAATAGGCAAGCTCGTTCACAATGCTGACTGTACCAAATTGCGTGTCAATTATTTGCATTTGAATTTGTCATCTGCCGGATTAACCTCGATTGTCGATCATTCGCGTATCGGTGTCGAACGGCCGTTCCTGGATGCACTGAAACAGATCACGATCGTCTCATATCGAAACCGAGCGGTCGTCTGCGTCCACAGTACGGGGACACTCATAACGGCTTATCCAGAGGAATGTTCGATTGACGGTCACTGGGGCCTTAACCCTCCCAACCGTCCACCTCGCGTACGACTTCACGCCAGTCGGGCACGCTGTTTAACTCGTTCAAGATTACGGCGACTTCGGGTTCGAATCTTGCACGATGCAAAAGGGGGCCTACTGCGTATCGCTTTGCCTCATCGGAAACACGCGCGAATTCATGATGGATATCTGCAATCGTGCGTTCTCGCCCGATTCTCTTAGCTGCCAGGCGAACCAGTATCTCGATCGCGTTACCTTGCGTCCAGTCATATTCTCCCCAAGCGATTTCACGAAGAACGCCGAGAGCAGACTCGCCGCACTGGAACAGAATTTCAAAGATGGCGAATTGCGAGGCAGCCAGCCATCCCCCCAGACCTCGCTCGCGAGACTCGAACCCTGTCGGTACTGGCGACGCAGGCGTATGAAGTCGGGATATCAGCACGGCAATAGCGTCCGGGCCTACTTGTCCAGCAACCTCAGTTGCAAGCGCGCCAAACGCTACGTGATCATCGATAAGCATTGCAACAGAACGGATCTCCACGTCCAGAACATCGTTCTTCGGACCGTCTGTCGCGTGATCATATTTGCGTCGAGCGAAAAGAGATCGAAGAATTTGTTGCATAAGAGGGGCAGCCAAAAGAATAGCGGTCGTGCCGCTTGAGCCACATGGAGACTCGATGGTATGCGGTTCCATAGTCGACGATTCCAATATCTAATGCGAGTGACCGCTTCGGGCCGGGCGGAATTTGCCCGATGTCTGCGGCCGTTGCTCAAATGCCGGCTTCTTGGCAGGATGGCGTATCTTAACGATATGGCGTTTTGTATTTGAAGGGACCCGAAATTGCACGAACAACAACGCGCAGTTTGCCAACGATTCCGTACTCAATTCTCCGCCTGCGACATGCATCTGAAATTGGGTGTGTCCTTGAACGTGAAGAGCGGAGTCCGCCCGCTGAACGGCATGAGAATCAATGCGGATCGTGGCACTAACGGCTGGTTCATCTGGGCGGGCGAAACATTTTCACAGGATCCCGACTTCTTCGTCCCGTTGCACGGCGAACATCTCAAGGAGTGGGCGCCGCTTGCGCTGCCATATCTGGCTCTGCCGCCGGGCTGGAGATTTCTCATTGCCGAAGGATACGAGGATGTCTGGGAAGATCTCACTCTGCTTGGACAATAAATTCTCAACTGTATCGATCGACAAACAAGCGCCACATAAGACATGTGATTGTTGACGATCCATCCACGCGGCGCCGACGACCTCAACTGGCCGGTTGCTGCTCGCTATGCCAACGGAGCCGTTTCGTCTCTGACCGAAGCTGAAAGCAATCTTACCGAAATCCCAATCCGCACGCGCACAACTGGGACGGTGCCAGTCGCGATCAGGGCTGGCCGATTTCAATACTTCCATAGGGTTTCCATGACAATTGCAGAAACACTCGAGCAGTTCGGCCAGTTCCACGATTGGTATCTAGACATTGTCGCGGTCGGACCCAACAGCGAGCCGCGCACGCTAACGCTGGGCCTATACCGAGGCAATGAACGCGCAACGGTTACTTTTGAGGGGGTGACGTGTTTCCGCCTGGAGGGCATGGGCTTGCTCAACATCGTTTTCAAAATCGTATTGCCGCAGCACGGCAGCGAGGACCATTCGATAGCACTCACAGCGCTGGCTAACGTAGACCGTCTAAGCGACCGGAAGGCTTCGCAAGTGGCATATCTGTATTCCACTCTTGGCGCAGAGTTGGCCAATGAGTTCGACTCTCTATCAATCGGCAACGAAACCAGACCCACGAACTGAGCGTCGTAGCGCATGCCACCATCTACAGATGAGCCTCGACCAGGCTCGCTCGCGAAATCCGAACGCCGCACCTAAAAATTCCCCGCATACCCATAAAAACAAAATAAACAAACTTGCTCTAAACTACCTGCCGCCCCAGCCCGCCCAGTAGAGAGCAAGAACCCAATGCCCATACCCCCAGCCGACCCCGCCGGCGACCCTAACTTCAGTCTGCCAAAACACCCCGCATTCCAGCGTTTCTGGTGTACCCGTATCCTCTCATCGCTGTCGTTCCAGATGCTCGCCGTGGCCATGGGCTGGCACATCTACGCACTCACGCATAGCGCCTTCGCATTAGGCCTCGTCGGCCTCGCCCAATTTCTACCCATGTTCGTGCTGACGCTCGTAGTCGGCCATGTCGCCGACCGCTACGACCGTCGCCGGATCGCGGCCATCTGTCAAAGCCTCGAAAGCGTCGCTGCATTGTTATTCGCCTTCGGCACCTTCGGCGGATGGATCAGCGCGCCGGTCATCTATGTGCTGGCCGCATGCGTGGGCGCGGCCCGCGCCTTCGAATCGCCTGCGGTTGCATCGCTGTTGCCGGGCGTCGTGCCACGCGGACAATTGCCCAAAGCGACGGCATGGGCCACCTCCGCAAATCAAACCGCGCAGATCGCAGGTCCAGCATTGGGCGGCCTGTTGTACGGTGTCGGTCCGGGCGTGGCCTACCTCGCGTGCACGCTGTCATTCGCGGCCGCCGCTGCCACTGTGTGGGCCATTCCGTTGCAGGCCAAGCTGGCGAGCCGCGCGCCGGTGACGCTCGAATCGGTGTTCTCGGGCATCGCCTTCATCCGCAAGGAGCCCGTGATACTCGGTGCACTATCACTCGATCTGTTCGCCGTGCTGTTCGGTGGCGCGACAGCGCTGCTGCCGGTTTTTGCGCGTGACATCCTGCATACCGGGCCGCTCGGTCTCGGCCTACTGCGCTCAGGCACCGCCATCGGCGCGCTCGCGGGCACCATCTGGCTCGCGCATTTCCCGCTACGCAACCGGCCTGGCGCTGCGATGTTCGGCGGAGTGATTGCGTTCGGCGCGGCGACTGTGGTGTTCGGTTTGTCGCATCAATTCTTCCTGTCGCTCTTCGCGCTCATGGTGCTGGGCGCATCGGACACCATCAGCGTGGTGGTGCGTCTGTCGCTCGTGCAACTGCGTACGCCGGACGAAATGCTGGGTCGCGTCAGTGCGGTCAATTCGCTTTTCATCGGGACGTCGAACCAACTGGGTGAATTCGAATCCGGTGTGACGGCAGGGTGGTGGGGCGCGCAACCGGCGGTACTGGTGGGCGGCATCGCAACGATTGCCGTCGCCCTGCTGTGGATGCGATTTTTTCCGGAACTCAAGCACACGCGTTCGCTGGAGCGGGAAGAGGCGTTGGCGCCCAGTCATTGATCGCAACGTTGGAGGCGAAACCCTGCAATTGCGCGCTGCATCGCACGCGTGATTCGACGTGTGCTTCGACCCGCTATGATGGTGGCAACCTCACTCGGCCACCTTCATCATGCGGATCGCCCCTTTACCCCCGCTTCAATGCCTGATCGCGTTCGAGTCGGCCGTACGCCATGCCAGCTTCACTAAAGCGGCCGTAGAACTGCATCTGACGCAAAGCGCGGTCAGCCGCCAGATTGCGCAGCTCGAAGACTTCCTCGGCCGCTCGCTCTTCGTGCGCGAACATCGCGCCCTACGGTTGACGATCGCCGGCGAACGTTACGCGAAGCATGTGCAGTGGCTGCTTGCCAATTGCTCGGAAGCCACACTCGACGTGATGAAGCGATACGGCGATCTGGAGTTGACGATCGCGTGTTCGTCGGGCGTGGCGGTGTTGTGGCTTACACCTCGCCTCGGTGCGTTTCGCGCCGCCCATCCTAACGTGAAGATCCGGATGATCGTGCGCGACGGGCTCGCATCTTTGTCGCCCGCGGAATTCGACGTAGGTCTGTACTACATCCGCCAGCACGCCGAGCCGCATTTCACCGCCCGCCGCATTTTCGACGAAGACGTGTACCCGGTATGTTCACCCGGATATCTCGCCGGCCGCGTGCTGGAGCCCGCCGATCTCGCGCATGAAACATTGCTGATGCAGGAAGACGGCCAGCGGCAATGGATGTCGTGGCCCGAATGGTTCCGGCTTAACAATGTGCAGATGCCTGGCTCGCCACAGTCGGTCGTCATTAATCACTATCCGCAACTCGTGCAGATGGCGATTCTCGGCCAGGGTGTCGCGCTCGGCTGGCGTCACATGATTGATGCGTGTCTGAACGAGGGGCTGCTGGTGCGCGCCACGCGAGCATCGGCGAGCCACGGTGGCGGCTACTACGTCGTGTCGCCAAACGACCGCGCTGAGAACCAGGCGGCGCGCCTGTTTACGCGCTGGCTTTTCGAGCAGGCAGAGGCGCAGGCAAGCGGGCAAACACTCGCTGAGACGAGCAACACACGCGCAACCTGACTGCCTTTCGCATGCGCTACGCGCATGCGTGCATGCGAATCTTTCGTTTCGAAAACAAATCAGGTCTCTCTACGATCGGCTTTATGCATGCAGAGGCGACGTTCGATTCCGACGTGCCGCCTTGCTGGCAAACGCTCGCCCGACCCGTAGCCACGCAGCAGCCGCATCAATAGCGGCACAAGCAGCCTGATAAGGAAAGAGACCATGCAAGGAACGCTTTCATCCAACGTCGCGATATCCGTGGATTCGCTCGCGCAGCAGCGGCGCCGCGCGATTATCGCCACTGTGCTCGGCAACGGGCTCGAGTGGTTCGACTTCACCGTCTATAGTTTTTTCGCGGTGATCATCGCCAAGCTATTCTTTCCGACCGGCAATGAACTGACCTCGTTGCTACTCGCCGTCGCGACGTTCGGCGTAGGCTTTTTCATGCGGCCGGTGGGCGGCATGGTGCTCGGCGTGTACGCGGATAAAGTCGGACGAAAAGCGGCGCTCTCGCTGACCATTCTGCTGATGGCGGGCGGCACCGCACTCATCGGCCTCGCGCCGACCTATGACCAGATCGGTCTGTGGGCGCCGGTGCTGATCGTGGTCGCCCGCTTGCTGCAAGGTTTTTCGGCTGGCGGCGAAATGGGCACCGCCACCGCGTTTCTCACCGAATATGCGCCGGCGGGCAAGCGCGCATTCTATTCGAGCTGGATTCAGTCGAGCATCGGCTTTGCCGTGCTGCTGGGGGCCGGGGTCGGCACTTTTGTAACGTCGAGTCTGAGCGCCGATGCGCTGCATTCGTGGGGCTGGAGAATGCCGTTCCTCATCGGCATTCTGATCGGACCGGTCGGCTATTTCATTCGCAGCCGCATGGACGAAACACCGGCGTTCAGCGCGGTTACGGAAGAAGCCAAAAGCGATTCGCCGCTCGCGGAAGTGTTCCGTCGCTTTCCGCGCGAGACGTTCGCGAGTTTCTCGATGGTGATTTTGTGGACGGTGTGCACCTACGTGCTGCTGTTCTATATGCCGACTTATTCGGTGCGCACGCTGCATCTGCCGCAATCGATGGGCTTTCGTGCCGGCATGTTCGGTGGCTTGATGATCATGTGTTTCTCGCCGGTGGTCGGCAAGCTCGCTGACCGCTTCGGCCGCCGCCGCTTCCTCTCTGGTGCCGCGGCATTGATCCTGGTGCTCGCTTGGCCGATGTTCGCTTACATCAACAGCGCGCCTGGGCTGGTCTCGCTGATGGTGTTTCAGGGCGTGTTCGGCTTGCTGATCGCCGCCTACACCGGCCCGATTCTCGCGGCCTTCTCCGAGCTGTTTCCGACCAAGGTTTTGTCGACGGGTCTTTCCGTTGCGTACAACTTCGCGGTGACGATTTTCGGCGGATTCGCACCGTTCTTCATCACGTGGTTGATCGCGTCGACGGGCAGCAATATGGCGCCCGCGATCTACGTGATGATTGCAGCGACCATCAGCCTTGTCGGCACGTTCTATGTGCGCGATCCGCGCCGTAGCCACGCCTGAGCGGCAGCGCGTCCGGCGAACAAAAACCGGACGGATTCCTTCATTCAGTCAGGAAGATATCAATGAGCATTACGGTAATCAGCGGCGGCAACGTACTCGATCTGGTCCAGGGTGTGTTGCTCGAACATCATCACGTCGTGATCGAAAACGGCTATATCGTCGAAGTCACCGATCGTCCTGTCGATCTGCCGAATGCGCGCGCAATCGATGCACGCGGCAAGACGGTGATGCCCGGTCTGATCGATTGTCACGTGCACGTGCTGGCTTCGCGCGCCAATCTTGGTGTGAATGCGACGCAGCCGAATATCCTCACCGCTATTCGCGCACTGCCGATCCTGAAGGCGATGCTCGGCCGCGGCTTTACGACGGTGCGTGATGCGGGCGGCGCGGATTGGGGCTTGACGCAGGCGCTGGAGAGCGGATTGATTCCGGGGCCGCGTATTTTTCCGTCGGGCAAGGCGTTGTCGCAAACCGGCGGTCACGGCGATTTCCGTCCGCGTGGCGATGTACTCGAGCCCTGTTCATGCGCCTTTCGCGCCGGGGCAATTGCGCGAGTGGTTGACGGTGTCGATGCGGTGCGGCTTGCCGTGCGTGAAGAGATTCAGAAGGGCGCGACGCAGATCAAGATCATGGCATCCGGCGGTGTCGCTTCGCCGACCGATCCGATCAGCAACACGCAATATTCCGAGGACGAAATCCGCGCGATCGTCGCCGAAGCGGAAGCAGCCAACACATACGTGATGGCGCATGCTTACACTGGCCGCGCGATTTCGCGTGCGATTCGCTGCGGCGTGCGCACGATCGAGCACGGCAACCTGGTCGACGAAGCCGCTGCAAAACTGATGCGCGAGCACGGCGCGTTCGTCGTGCCCACGCTGGTCACCTACGACGCGTTGGCCAAACACGGCGCCGATTACGGCTTGCCTGCCGATTCGATTGCCAAGGTCGAGACCGTGCGGCAAGCGGGGCGCGACTCGCTGCAGATTTATGCAAATGCCGGTGTGCCGATGGGATTCGGTTCGGACCTGCTCGGCGAAATGCATACGTTCCAGAGCGACGAATTGCGCATTCGCGCCGAGGTGCTCGGAAATCTGGAAGCATTGCGTTCGGCCACCACGATTGCGGCCGATATCGTCGATCGGAGCGGCAAGCTCGGCGTCATCAGAGCGGGGGCAATCGCCGACGTGCTGGTGGTCGACGGTAATCCGCTCAAGGATATCGGCGTGTTGACCGGGCAGGGCGAGCGCCTCGAGTATGTCTTGCAGCATGGCGAGGTGGTGAGCGAGCGGGGCACGGTCGCGTCGCGCTAGTCGGCAGATGCGTGTGCAGCGATCGGCGCGGGCCTCGGAAAATCTCTAGGCCTGCGCCGCGCTCACACGCAATGCGGTCCATCGCACAGTCGCGAGAACCGATGCCGCAACGATCAACGCACCGCCGATCCATGCCGCCGTCGAAATCCGTTCACCTAACCAGATGCACGCGAACAGCGCACCAAAGGCGGGTTCGCTGCCCATCAGCAACGACACGCGCGTTGGGCTGCTGCGTTTGATCGCAAAGTTCTGTGCGAAGAAGGCGAACAGCGTACACGCGATCACCAGATAGCCGATGTAGCCCCAGAACACAGCATGCCCGGCAAGCGACGGCAGCGGTTGCCACTGTTGCGGCACAAACAGCACCGCCACCGCCGCGCTGCCAAATGCCACCACGCCTGACTGAACCGCCGTCACCGACAAAGGCGGCAACGCGGAGTCGCGCATCACACGTTTAGTCACGCACACGTTCAGCGCGCGCAGCAGCGCGGCGAGCAGAATCAGCGCGTCGCCGGGATTGAAACTCAGCGCGCCATCCCCCGCTAGCAGCCAGGCGCCGAATAGCGAAAGCGCGACCGCCGCCCATTCGATGCGAGTCGGCTTGCGCTTGAGCAGCCACCATTCGACGAGCGGCGTCAGCACCACACATAAGCTGATCAGAAACGCTGCATTGGCCGCGCGCGTCAGCAGAATGCCGAACGTCTCGCAGAGAAAGATACCGAGCAGCAAGGCGCCCGCGATCAGCACGCCGCGCAGCGTGCGAGCATCGGCGGCGCGCAAATGACGCAAGGCGGGCGACAGGATCAAGAAGGTGATGCCGAAGCGGATCGCGAGCAAACCCAAAACTGGATAGAACACCAGGGCGCTTTTGACGACGCCGTAACTGGTGCCCCACACCACGGCAACCGCTAGCAGCATCAGATCGGAGAGCAGAAGCAGGCGTTCTTGTTTCGACATGGCGGACCTCGTGCAGATGAGCGCATATTGTCGAACTTTGCCTGTAAGGCGATAATCGGGTCGCTGCGCATAGCATTTATGTTTCAGATGCATCAATCGGCTCAAACCCCGCGAGCGCCCGACGATGAACCCAACCGATCTTTTTGCGTTGCTGCCGGATATGGCGGTTTTCGCGCGCGTCGTCGATGCCGGCAATTTTTCGGTCGCCGCACGTCAGCTCGGCAGTACGCCGTCCACGGTCAGCCGTCAGATCAAACGGCTCGAGGACGCGTTGGCGACACGCCTGCTCGAACGGTCCACGCGCACGGTGCGGGTCACGGAATCCGGTGCACAGGTGGCGCGTTTCTGCCGCGACATGTTGAGCGCGGCATCGGGCGCGGTGGATGCCGCCGGGCAACTGGCGGCGCGGCCGCAAGGCAAAGTCCGCGTGAGCGCGCCCACCGCGTTCGCGAAGACCGTGATTCATCCGCTGATCCCCGGCTTTCTGCGCGCCTACGACGAAGTCGACCTGCAATTGCTGTTCACCGATCACGACGTAGATCCGCTTGCCGACGATGTCGATCTGGTGATCCGCCTGACCGAGCATCCTCCGCAAGGGCTCGCGGGACGCAGGCTGCGGACCGTGCGCTGGCTGCTGGTTGCATCGCCGGCTTATTTGCGTGAGCACGGCACGCCGGTGCAACCGCGCGATCTCCTCAAGCACGATTGCATCTACCTCGGCGAAACTGCCGACGACAACCGCTGGCGCTTTCGCCGTGGCACGGAGACGCAAACCGTCGACGTGAAAGGGCGTTACATCGCCAATCATGCAGGCGCACGGCTCGAAGCCGCACAGCAGAATTTCGGCATCGCGAACCTGCCCGAGTTTGCCGCCACGGATGCATTGCTCAGCGGCGAACTCGTACAGGTGTTGCCCGACTGGAATCTCGAAGCGCGCGCTTACGTGGGGTCGGTGTGGCTGCTGTATCCACCGAACCGTTTCTTGCCGCCGAAGGTGAGAGCGCTCATCGACTATCTTGTCGAGCATATTCACGAAGCGGCTTAAGCACTGGCTTATCGCGTCGCGTAAGTCGTTTGCATGCCGTGGCCGGCCAACGGAGATTTGGATTGAGCGAAAGACGAACGTAGAATCGCTCGCGTCACCATGATTGATAACGATCGCGACGACCGACGCGATCAGGAGGAGAACGAACATGACTTTGCGTGAAACCGGGCCGATTGCGGCGACTGTCTATCGCGGCGAAGCGATAGAGAATACACATATCGCCCATGTCGCGGTGGTTCAGGCCGATGGCCGCCTGCTGTATTCATTCGGCGATCCGTCGCGTATCACGCTGGCGCGCTCAGCGGCAAAACCGGCACAGGCTTTGGCGGTAGTCGAGACGGGCGCGCTCGAGCGTTTCGGTTTCGACGAAACGGATCTTGCACTCATGTGCGCCTCGCATAGCAGCGAGCCGCGCCACATCGAACGCACGAGACAGATGTTGACCAAGGCACAGGTCAGCGAAGCCGATCTGCGTTGCGGCGGCCATCCCCCGCTGTCCGACGCGGTGTACGTCGACTGGCTGAAGCGCGACTTCAAGCCGGATGCCGTGTGCAGCAATTGTTCGGGCAAGCACGCCGGCATGCTGGCCGGGGCGCGTTCGATCGGCGCGGCAGTAAGGGGTTATGAACTGCCGGAGCACCCGCTACAGGTGCGCGTGAAGCATACCGTCGCCGAGGTATGCGACTTGCCGGACGATGCGGTGCAATGGTCGATCGACGGGTGCAATCTGCCGACGCCGGCGTTCCCCCTCGACCGACTCGCCCGGCTGTTCGCGAAGCTCGCTGCCGCGGAGGATGAGGTTTCGGCTTCGTCCGCGGCTTCTTCGTCCATTCCTTCTTCCATATCGCCACGCACCGCTGCGCTCGCACGCATCTATCGTGCGATGGCCGCGCATCCGGAGTGGGTAGCAGGCGAGGGGCGTTTCTGCACCGCCTTGATGCGCGCGTTCGATGGCGCGCTGATCGGCAAGGTCGGCGCCGACGGTAGCTACGCGATCGGCGTGCGTGCGTCCCGGCAAACTAAGCAGCTCGGCGCCAACGGTGCGCTAGGCATTGCGGTGAAGGTGGAGGACGGCAACATTGGCGTGCTGTATGCAACCGTTGCTGAACTGCTCGCGCGACTCGATATCGGCAGCCCTGAGCAACGTGCGCAACTAGACGCGTTTCATAAGCCGCGCATGATCAATACCATGGGCATCGAAATCGGCCACATGGCCTTTTCGCTTGCGCTTGAAGCGCATTCACACCGCGAGGCGTGAAGCTATGCGGGGCGCTGCAGCGGGTTACGCGTCATCTTTCTTGAAGCGATCTTGTATGGCGATCAGCTGATCATCGCTGGTGGCCACGATCCACAGACGGGCGCGCTCGGCCATCAGGCGATTGTGATCTTTTAGCACGCCCATCGACACGGCCGTTTTCCACGCGACGGGTGCGGCGCGACTGGTTCTTCCGGACGGCGTGCCGACCAGCAATGAATAGGGCCCGAGGGGCAGCGAGACGAACGGCATGGCGGGTTTGACGCGCACTCGCCAGTCGATGAAGGGTGAATCGCTGAAGAGAAGCGGCGTGGGCAGACTGTGCAGCACGGTGAAGTCATAGAGCGCCAATTGTTCGCGCATGGGTGTGTAGACCCGTCGAATATCGTCGACGAGCGCCGCACGGATTTCGTCGTCGAACATTGCTTCTTGGGTGTAGTGGTCGACTGCTTGCAGCGCGTCGTGCTGATAGGCGCTGAAGATTGCCAGGTCGAGACAATCATGAACGGCGCGTTGGACTTCGGCGGCGGAGCCGGCTTCTTCGGGTTTGCCGAGTTGCGCGGCGCGGAGGAAGCGGGCGAGGGCGGCGTCCTGGGTTGCGGGGCCGGTGGCTAGTGGGTCGTCGGTGGCGTCTTTGTCGAGCGGGACGTAGAGGTATTTTTCTGCTGCGAAACGGGATTTTTTGCCGTCATCGAAGCTGATTTCGCCGGTGGCGCAGTTGAGGTAGCGAGTGCCGATGTGGCCGTGTTCCCACACGAAGTTTTTCAGGAAGGGGCGAAGGGGATGGAGTGGGTCAGGGTGTTGCATTTTTTTGTTGCACTCCGTGCGGGTTCTAGTTTGGGTATGGTCACATAGAAATTGGGGTTTATGGTTTTTTCCCTGCGGGGCGGTTGTTTGTCAGTGTTCTTAGGGCTTTGGGCTTTCCTTGTTCTGGCTTTGGTGCCTTTCCTTGTATTGTTAGTGGTCTATTAGCGTTGCCCCTGTGCGGGGCGGCACTTACTTTCTTTG
>NZ_JALPRI010000030.1:0-81776 GCF_030464785.1 Paraburkholderia sp. SEWSISQ10-3 4 | reverse complement strand
CCCCCGGCCCCCTTGGGGCGCCCCCACCCCCGGCGCGCGGCCCCGTCCTGGTGGTTTGTGGGGGGGGGGCGTCCCAACACCCCCGGGGGTTTTGGGGGGGGGGGGGGGGGGGGGGGGGGCCCCCCCCCCCACGGCGACGCGTTTCATATACGCGTCACCCAGAAGTACCTGCTGCGCGCGCAACGCGCGCAGCATTTTCTATGGCGCACGGACTTCGGTTCAGTCGCGAAGCGCCCCGTGTCGCGCTACTGTCCACGGACAGACCCAGTGGCGGCTTTTCAGCTCACAGGCCGCGAATCTGTTGTGACAATCGGACAGGATTAAGACGTTGGATGGTCAATACGGACAATCAAGCGTCCGGTTCGGACCACAAACGCCCACCCGTTGCCCAGTTTTCGCGTTTGACGTCGGTCAGGATAATGTCCACCGAGTTCGGTTCGACGCCGAGCGATTCGCAAGTCGCTTTGGTAATGGCTTCGACGAACTGGCGTTTTTGTTCCAGCGAGCGGCCTTCGAAGAGTTCGATACGAAACGTGGGCATTGCATGAATCCGTGATGAGTGATGTTGAGAAGTGAATTCAATCGCGGTATGTGCGATCGAGCCTATCGAGCTTGCGTAGCAACGCAGGCCATTCCACCGCGCCTTCAATCGCACCGCCGTCGTACAGTTGATCGGCTGTGCGTGCTGCGACGGCATCGCCCGGCACGACAAGTTCGCTACCGCATGCTTGCGCCTGCAACTGGATTTCGCAGGCCTTGATCAGCGTCGCCATCAATACATAGGCTTCGGCGACGGTGCGGCCGGCCGTCAGCGTGCCGTGATTGCGCAACAGCATGGCCGGTTTGTTGGCGAGATGCGCGACGAGGCGTTCGCCTTCGGTCGGCGTAAAGGCGAGGCCTTCGTAATCGTGATACGCGAGGTGGCCATAAAAACGCAGCGCATGTTGCGACGCCGGCAGCAAGCCGGCCGGTTGTGCGGAAACCGCCACGCCTGCCGTATTGTGCAAATGCATCACGCAGAAAGCATCGGCACGTGCCGCGTGTACGGCGGCGTGCAGCGCGAAGCCGGTGGCGTTGACCGGATGCTCGCTCGCGCCGACGATGTTGCCTTCGATATCGATCTTCACCAGGTTCGACGCGCACACTTCGTCGAATGCGAGGCCGAACGGGTTGATCAGGAAGTGACCGGGTTCGCCGGGAACGCTGGCCGAGATATGCGTGTAGACCAGATCGTCCCAGCTGTTGAGCGCTGCGAGGCGATAGGCGGCCGCCAGGTCGACGCGGGTCTGCTGTTCCGCTTCGGATCTTGGCTCCGCCTCGGCGACGCGGCCAGTGGGCGTGTGGGTGAACGACATGTCTGTCTCCTGAGATTGCTTGATGAGCTGTGGTTGCGACTTGGGTCCGTGGGTTAAACCCGCGGCCAGGATCTGCACTCAAACCTGAGGCTTAAGCCCTTGGCCCAAATCTTCAACCCAAACCCGCAGTGCTAACCCGGGCGCCTGAACGATGCTGACGACGCGACACGCCTTCCGGAGTCGACACGCTTCGCCGCTCCGGCCACTGCCGTACCTTGCGTAAAACGGCCAGTGAGCCACCGCATGCTCCACGTCGAGAGTACGAACGGCGCGGTCATGGCCGGCAACACATAGTAAGCAGCCGCCATCTGCAGCACGACCGAAAGCACAACACCGCCGAGCGCCATCGCGATGCCGCAATCGGTCAGTGCGATCGCGGTCAGCGCGCCGTTGAATCCTAACAGGCCTGCGTCGAACGAGCTTGCACTCGCGCCGAGCAGCAGGTGCATGACGCTCGCGAGGCCCGCGCCGACCAGCGCCCACAACGCGTGCCGTCTTGACGCAGCCGCAATGCCGATCCATATGAGCACGCCTGCCAACGCGCCGGACGCAAAGCCGGTTTGCGCGAATCCAGCGAGTAAGCCGCTGCTCAATTGCACCGCGCTGAGCGTGGGTTCGGTGGCGAGGCTTGCTTGTTGAGCGACACGTGTCACCAGCGGCAGCCAAAGCCACGTGACGATCAAACAGGGGCTCGAGAAATAGCCGAGACCACGCGCGCGCAACCAGCGCGACCACGGTTCCAGCAGCCATGCCGTGCCTGTCGCAGCCAGGATGGCCACGGCGGCGGCCGTCGCGTTGTCGGCGATGAAGCTGAACGCGGCGAGACCGGCCAGCGCGCCATTGAAGCCATGCAGGCCGGCGCGCGTGTCGTCCTCGCGATAGCCGGCTAGCACCGCGCTCACGTTGGCCGCGATCGCGCCGATCAGCGCCGCGCAAGCGAGACGTGGATCGTATAGCAGCCACGCGCCCAGCAGGCACGCGCCGGTGAAGGCGTTCGGTTGCAGCACGATCTGGCCAAAACTGCGCAGCAGGGTGCGCAAGGCGGCGGAGTGTGCTTCGGTTGCGGCGGCGTGCATGGTTTGAGGGCGGCGGATTCGATGCGGCGCGACTTTGCCGCGTGCCGGTGAGGCACGCGCAGCGGGTCAGGTTGAAAATAAACCGCGAGCATAGGCTACTGGCGCCGCGCCGGGCATCGCCGCCGTTGATAGTGGCTATTTGCGACACATGCGCACGATAGAGCCGAAAGCCGGAAAACGATGCGTCGGCGAACCGAAAATTTTCGCGCTACGATAGAAACCCGGCGCGTTTGCCGCGCCGTTCCACAAGGAGACAGGCTGATGCGTGAACTAAGGTGGGCATCGGAAGAAGGCGACGGCTTCGAACATCTGGTGTTCGACGCGCGCGCGGACGGCTTTGCGGTGGAAAGCGTCCTGGTCGGGCAGCGCTACGGCAAGGAATATGGCCTGCACTATAAGGTGCGCTGCGATGCGCAATGGCGCACCACGTATGCGTGGCTGAAGATCGTCGGCGGCGCTGAGCTGGAATTGCACGGCGACGGCGCCGGCCATTGGCACGACGGGCATGGCCTCGTGCTGAGCGCGATTGAAGGCTGCATCGATATCGATATCGCCGCCACGCCCTATACGAACACGTTGCCGATCCGCCGTTTGCAACTGGCCGAAGGCGAACGTCAGCCGATTTCCGTGGCTTATATTTCGACGCCGGATTTAGAGGTCACGCGTGCCGGGCAGGCGTATTCGTGCATCGAATTGAATCGCGTATATCGCTATGAGGGCATCTTCCGCAATTTCACCGCGGACCTGACGGTGGATGAAGACGGCCTCGTGATCGACTATCCGACGCTGTTCACACGCCTGCCGCGCGACCGGTGACCGACGAGGCGCCGGGGCCGCCGTTGTCTGCTTGCAGTGCCCGGTGCTGCTCGACAAAGCGCTCGATGCCTGCCGCGATACGCTCGGGTTCGCGCAATACGACCCAATGCCCGGCATCGATTTCGGTGCGGCTATACGGACCGAGCCAGCCTTCGAGTCCAATGGAGAGCTCGGGCCCGACGTAGCGATCGCGCAGCGGCACGATGAATTGCACTGGCGCATGCGCATGGCGCGCACGCGGGTGCAGCAACTTGTCGATGAAATTGGCGCGATAAAGATTCAGACCGTTGATCGCGTTACGCATCTGCGCAGGATCGCGTTCAGGGCGTACCCGTTCGGTCAGGCGCAGCCATAACGGCCACGTGCGTGCGCCGCCCGCGCGCCATACCAGCTCCGGCAGCAACGGCAGGTGAAAGAAGAAGATGTACCAGGATTTGAGTGTTTGCCGAAGGCCGCTGCCGAACGGGCGCTTGGCTGTCTGATGCGCATTGGACTGTTCCGCACGATCGGCACCAGCACCAGCATCATCACCAGCGCTAACGCCGCGTAAGCCGAAAGACGCATGATCCAGGCACGGCCCTGAGATCGATGTGTACGACGCAATGCGGCCTTTGAAGGCCGGATCAGTGACCGCTTCCCAACTTTGAATGGAACCCCAGTCGTGGCCGACCAGGTGAAACGGTCGCGCGCCGCACGTTGCATCGGCGACGGCCGCGAGATCGGCGGCCAACCGTTCGAGCCGGTAAGCCGCGCGTGACCCGGGTGCGTCAGATGCCCCTGCGCCGCGCACGTCATAGCTGATGACGCGGTAGCGCGCGTCGAGTTGCGCGCGCACTGGCTCCCACACCGCCGCCGAATCCGGATAACCGTGCACCAGCACGATCGGCGGCGCGTCTCGCGGTCCACTCACGTAGACCGCGAGACGCACGTCGCCGGGCTGGACCGACAGCGTGTCGCGTATCACGCGGCCGCCTGCACGCCGCGTCGTGCGGCTTTACGTGCGCTCGGCGTGGCGGCGTTGGTGGCGTCCACCGCGGCGATTAGGCCGTCAATGCGCGACAGTTGCGCGCGATTGTCGTGATCCCACGGATGGAAACCCGGCCGGAAGAAACTCAGCCATTCGCCGGCAATACGCGGAAACACGCCATGACGCGGGCCGTACAGATACTTCACGACGCGCCACATGCCGCGGATATGGCCGCCGCGTTTGCGATCGGCGACTAGCAGACGCACGTGGAAGTCGAACACGATCAGCCAGAAGGTCAGCGTCGTGGCGAGCATCGTGCCAGTGCGCAGCAGATAGCGTCCGAGGCCGGGCTTCAGCACCGTATTCCACACGTCGTACGAAACCGACTTGTGTTCGGTTTCTTCGAGCGCATGCCACGTCCACATCTGCGTATAGCCTTCGACCGAACCGCCGATTCGCGATGCGTCCTCCAGCAGCAGGCCCGCCAGCATCGCCGTGTAATGCTCGAGGCAGACCGTGACCGCGAGTTGATACGAATGCGGCAGGATCTTGCGGCCGAAGTTGAGAATCGCCCACAGCCGCTTGTCGAGCTTATGCGCGGGCAAACCCGCTTCTTGCAACAGATCGTTGTATTCGATGTGCTCGCGCGTATGCATCGCTTCCTGGCCGATGAAGCCGAGCACCTGCTTTTTCAGCACCGGGTCGTCGATCTGGTCGCGGTAGTTGCGCACGCTGTCCATGAAGAAACGCTCGCCGGCAGGGAAGAGCAGCGAAAGCGCATTGAAGAAGTGTGTCACATGCGAGCCCTGCACGTGCCAATCCGAGGCGCGTTCGGGCGGTAAGTTGAAGCGGAGGTCGCGGCGAACCGGCATCATGGCCATTCTCCCTGTTTTCCTTTATGTCCTGTTGATCGTGTGGATTGCATTGCGTGCTGCACGCCGTCAGGCGGTGCGTCACGCACGCCGGCCGTCCACTTGCGCGGCGCGGCGTGCGCGCTTTTCCGCAATGCGTTTCATGCGGCGCGTCTGCATCACGACCAGCGCCTGATAGGCGGCCGGCAACGTACGCGCCAGCCAGTCGGCGGCGCGCGCATCGCGGCCGATCAGCACGCGCCGCTTGTTCTTGCGCACACCGTCGAGAATCACGCGTGCGGCTTCGTCGGCGGTGGTGATGAAAAACTTCTCGAAATCGTCCTTGCCTTGTTGTTCGTTTTCCAGCATGAAGCCGACCATGTTCGACGAGATCCGGCTCGACTGCGCGATGCTCGTGCGAATGCCGCCCGGGTGCACGCAGGTAGCCGACACGCCGCACTTCATCAGATCGAGTTCCTGGCGCAACGCTTCGGTAAAGCCGCGCACAGCGAACTTAGTTGCGTTGTAGCCGCTCATGCCGGGCTGCGAGAAGAGGCCGAACACGCTCGACGTATTGACGATGTGTCCTTCGCCCGACGCCTTGATATAAGGCAGAAACGCCTTCGTGCCGTGCACCACGCCCCAGAAATTGATGTTGACGATCCACTCCAGGTCGGCGTACTCCATGCCTTCGATGGTGCTCGACAATGCCACGCCCGCGTTGTTGAACACGAGGTTCACGCGCTGATGCTGCGCGGCCGTTTCAGCGGCCCATTCGAACATTGCAGCGCGGTCCGACACGTCGAGCACACGCGTAGTGATACGCAGCGGCGAGCCGACGATATGCGGCGCGGCGGCCTGTGCGAGCTGCGCGGTTTCGGCGAGGCTCGCGGCATTGCGATCGGCGAGCGCAAGGTGGCAGCCTTCGCGCGCCAGCCGGATCGCGAGCGAACGGCCCATGCCTGAGCCTGCGCCGGTGATCGCGGCCACTCTGTCGGTGAAGTTCTTCATTGGCTTATCTCCTGTCCTCTCTGAACGGTGCCTTGTCGTTATGTTTTTTCAGGTTGCTTCGGCGGATGTCGCGGCTGCATTGCCATGTGCATGCAAGGGTTGCTGCTGCGAGCCCGCGTGGCCGCCCACCGGCTGCACCGCGGGCGAATACGCGAGGTAATCGCCCATGCTGAAGGTGCTGGTCGCCTGGCGGAATTTGTAGGCGAATCCTGGCCACAGCGTGGTGTTCTTGCCGGTCTTCGGATCGAGATACCAACTCTTGCAGCCGCCCGTCGACCAGATTGCGCGGCCGAGTTTCTGCTGGATCTGTTCGTTGTAGGCGCGCTCGACATGCGGGCGCACTTCGATCGCACCGGCGCGTTCCGCGTTCATCGTCTTCAGCGCGCGCAGCACGTATTCGACCTGCGACTCGATCATGAACACCATCGAGTTGTGACCGAGGCCAGTGTTCGGGCCGACGATCATGAAGAAGTTCGGATAACCAGGCAGTGTCGTACCGAGATACGCATGCGCGCCATCGCGCCACGTATCGACGATATCGATGCCACCACGGCCGCGCACCACGCCCGCCGGAAATGGGTCGGCCACCTGAAAGCCGGTGCCGAAGATCAGGCAATCGGCCGGATGACGCGCGCCGTCGGTCGTGATCACCGCATCTTCTTCGACGCGAGCGATGCCGGTAGTCGTCACCGACACGTTCTGACGCGACAGCGCCGGGAAGTAGTCGTTCGAGATCAGGATGCGCTTGCAGCCCATCGTGTAGTTCGGCGTGAGCGTGGCGCGCAGTTGCGGATCGGGCACCTGGCGGCGCAGATGCCGCTCCGCGACTTTTTGTGCGGTCTTCATCAGCGAAGGATGAATCGCAAAACCGAAGGCGCGCGATTCGAGCATGCAGTACAGCGCCGAACGCATGATCTTCTGCGTGAACGGCAGGTGCTTGAACAACCATTGTTCGAACGGTTTCACCGCGCGGTCGGCCTTGGGCATGATCCACGGCGGCGTGCGCTGGAACAGGTTCAGATGCGAGACGCGCGGCGCGATCTGCGGCACGAACTGGATCGCGCTCGCACCGGTGCCGATCACCGCGACGCGTTTGCCTTCGAGCGGATACGTGTGGTCCCAGTGCTGCGAGTGGAACGCCTTACCCTTGAATTTCTCGATGCCGGGAATGTTCGGCAGGGCCGCGCGTGACAGTCCGCCCATCCCCGAAATCAGCACGCGCGCCGACCATTGCTGGCCGTTCGCGAACGTCAGTTGCCAGCGGTGGCGGGTTTCGTCGTAGATCGCGGAGGCCAGTTCATGGCCGAAGCGCAGATGACGCTGGATGCCGAAGCGTTGCGTGCAATCTTCCAGATAGGCGCGAATTTCTGGCTGACGCGCGAACATGCGGGTCCAGCGCGGATTCGGGGCGAAGGAGAACGAATAGACGTGGGATTGCACGTCGCAGGCACAACCGGGGTAGTGGTTGTCGCGCCAGGTGCCGCCGACCGAATCGGCCTTCTCGGCGATGATGAAATCGGTCATGCCGGCTTGCCGCAGCCGGATCGCCATGCCAAGGCCGGCAAAGCCGGATCCGATGATGGCGATATCGGTATCGACGGACGCGGATGCGTTGGGCGCCGCGTCGTCGGGGGGCATCATGCGTGCGTTCATCCGATCCGTCTCCTTGTTGTTGGCTCTTAACTGTTACATTGATTGATGTAACAATAGAGACTGTCAACGGATGACGCAAGTCGGCTGTTAGACCCTTGTCTCTAAGACCGGCCGCAGGTTTTCCCGCAATGTGAAATAAAGATAAGGACATCAGGCGTAAAAAAACGGACCCGCCGGTCCGCTATTCCAGGCTACAGTGCCTATGCGCAAGGCGTGCAGCCCGGCAACGCTCCACCCCGCTGCCGCTTCACTTCGCGGCCAGCGCTGCAGTCACGTCGCGGTTCTGCCAGACGTTGTCCTTCACCGTGATTTTTTGCGGAATCAGATGCGCGCCGTAAAACGCATCCGCGACAACCTGCTGTGAGCGCACGATCTCGTCGGTCACGGCGGTGGTGCCGTACGGATAACGGCGCACCCAGGTTTCGACCAGCTTCTGATCGAGGCCGACCTTCGGCGCGATCAGCGCAGCAGTTTCCACCGGATGGTCATTCACCCATAGGCCGGTGGTGCGCAACTGTCCAAGAATCGCACCGATCACATCCGGATGCTGCTGCGCGAAGTCGCGCGTCGCCTCGTAGAAATTATTGGGGCTATTGAGCTCGGCATAATCGACCAGCGTACGAGCCTTCAGCGTCTGTTGTGCGGCCGCGTAGTAAGGGTCCCAGATCGCCCATGCATCGACGGTGCCGCTTTCGAAGGCGGCGCGCGCATCGGCGGGCGCCAGATACACCGGGCGAACGTCTTCGTAACGCAGGCCGGCTTTCTTCAGCGCTTCGAGCAGCAGATAGTTCGCGCTGGAACCCTTCTGCAGCGCGACGCGCTTGCCCTTCAATTCCGCCACGCTATGCAGCGCGGAATCGCTTCTGACCAGAATCGCCTCGGCATGACGCCCTGACGGCTCCGCGCCGACATACACGAAGCGCACGCCACCGGCCTGCGCGAACACGGGCGGCGGCGCGCCGGTATAGCCGAAGTCGACGCTGTTCGCGTTCAGCGCTTCGAGCAGTTGCGGGCCGGCCGGGAATTCGAACCACTTGATGCTATAGCCGAGCGGCTTGAGCTTTTCGTCGAGCGAGCCTTGCGCCTTGAGGATCGCGAGTAAGCCCGACTTTTGATAGCCGATACGCAGCACGTTGGCCGGCTCGCTGCCGTTGCCATTACTGGTGCTCTGCGCGGTCGCGTTGAATGTGGTGAGCGCCGCCAGCAACGCAGCGGCGACGTGTAGCGAAATACGGGTATGACGGGACATGCTGCGAATCTCCATTGCGTTCGATTAGTCGAAGATCGTCGCATGGACGTCCCGCCGATCAAACGAAGCAATGCAGATTTGAATATGACGCGCGCGCGAACAGCCGGGGTATGAAAGCGCCTGCTCGCGCGCGGGAGGGAAGGCGCTCGCCCCGCACGCGAACAGCACCGCTAGCCAAAGCAAATCAAAGCAAATGGCCGCGTGCAACGCTATTTCCTGGGTTTATCTTTCTTTGCCGCGGCGCGCTCGGCTGCCGTGCTTTCGGGCGCGTGACCCAGCTTCTTTTCCATGATCGCCGCGACGCGGTCGCCGAGATAATCGCCGGAGGCTTCTTCCAGTGCACGGTTCATTTCGCTTTCCACCAGCACCATCGCCAGCGGCCGCACACGCCAGATCGCGTCGACCAGGGCGGGCACATCGGCGGGCGGCGGCAGGGCGTCGGCGTCATAGCGATCCAGTTGACGGACCACCAGATCGACCAACGCCTTGGCGACCGCATTGAAATGGGGCCTCGCGATACCCACGGCGTCGAGCAGGTCGGCAAGCGGAATGCCTTCCTTGGCCATGGTCGCGCCGGCGGCCAGCGCCGTTGGGCTGCCGGACACGAAGGAGAGGCCGTCGCGCTCCAGCAAACCCAGGTCGACCGCTTTGCCCAAGGCGCTCGGCGAGGCTTTGTCGCCGAACATTTGCAGCAGTTCGAGCAGCGAGTATTTTTTCGGCCGTTCGCGCGACCAGCGGCTGCCGATCGCGGTTTCGAGACCGAGGATCGAGCGCAGATCATGGCCTTCGTCGACGGCCATGATCAGATCCTGGATGTTCGCGAGCGTGTAGCCGCGCGTGAGCAGATGGTTGATCAGCTTCAGACGCGAGACATGCGTGTCGTCATACACGCCGACGCGGCCGCGCTTTTCCGGCGGCTCGAGCAGGCCGCGATCCTGATAGGCGCGCACGTTGCGCACGGTGGTGTCGCTCACGCGCGCGAGTTCGTCGACCGTGTATTCGTTGCGCGGCGTGGCGCTTGCCGGGACGCTCGGGGCGTCGGACGAGGGCGAAATGGGGGGCGGCGTTTTGGGCATGAGGGGATTTTAACGCGCCACGTCATCCGGCACGGTCGAATCGCCCACGCCCAACGTTCGCTGCATCAGCGTGGTGTCGAGCCACCGGCCGTGTTTGAAGCCGACCGCCTTCAACGTGCCGGTCAATTCGAAGCCTAACTGCGTATGCAAAGACAGCGAACCGCCGCTGCCGCCGTCGGCGATCACGGCAACCATTTGCCGCCACGGTCCGGTTTCGCAGCGCTCGATCAGCGCCTGCAATAGCACGCGCCCCAGGCCGCGCCCGCGATAGGCGTCGTTCACATAGATCGAATCTTCGATCGTGTTGCGATAGGCGGGGCGCGGTCGGTACGGCGTCGCGTAGCAGTAACCGGCGACTTCGCCGTCGATCTCGGCCACCATGTAAGGCAGCCCGTGACTACGCACCGACGCGAGCCGCGTGCGCAGGTCGTCGACGGAAGGCGGGATCTCTTCGAACGATGCGACGCCGGTCAGTACATGGTGCGCGTAGATCGCCTGGATCGCGGGCAGATCGGCTTCGGTGGCATCGCGGATCAAGGGCGCGGTGGACAGCGGGGTGGCAGTGGAGTCGGCTGAATGGGGCGTGGAGGGCGCGGGGCGGGTCGTGCTCATACGTGGTCCTGTCGGCGATGAGTCTGAGGATACGTTTCACTATGCCCGCCGCGGGCGAGAATTTGAAGCGAGTCAAAAATCGCCGCGACCTATAGGCAGTATCCGCGTATGCATAGGTGAGCGGCGTGATCGAGGGATGGCGCGCAGCGCCCGGCCATGCGGCTGCGCCGGGCGCTACGGATTTTCGTCGTGAAGACGCATGCACGTGGCATGCGTTTCGCCGATCAGTTATGCGAGTAAGTATCCGGCTGCGTCACATGCCCGCGATGATGCCGGTGATGCTTTGCCTTGTGCTTCGGCTTGGCCGGAGCCTGTTCCGCCGGTTGCGGTTGTGGCTGGGCCTGCACCGGTTGCGGCTGTTGGGCCTGGGCGCCGGGCGCGGGCGCCGGATGGGCGTTGCCGGACGGCAGCGAGCTCTGGCCTTCGCCGAAGCGAAAGGTTTGCGAGGTTTGCGCGTACGCGGTGGCGGACAGCGTCAGGGCGGCAACCGCCACGCAAATCGAAAACTTCATGAATGCATACTCCTTCTGAACGAGCCCGTGAGGATACCGCAATGCGACCGGTGACCTATTCGGCTTGCGGAAACACGGGTTCTCCAAGCGTGAGCATCAGCCGGTTGGCCCACGCGAAGATCGCGATAGCGTGAGTCAGGTCGAGAATCTCCGCCTGCGTCAGGCCGTTGGCTTCGAGCCGCTTGATGGCGGCGGCGTCAACGTTTTCAGGGTGGTCGGTCAGTTCGATCGCGTACTGGATGATCGCGCGCTCGCGCTCCGTCGTGCCTGCACTCGACGGATCTTCAAAAACCTGTTCGATCGCGTCGGTCCGCTTCGCGAGCTGACCGAATCGTTGCGCATGCACCGAAGCGCAATACACGCAGCCGTTCACGCGCGACACCACGGTGCTGGCGAGTTCGCGCTCGGCGCGCGGCAGGCCGCCTGGCGCATACATGATCGCGTTGAAGACCCCGGAGCGCTGCCGCAGAATTTCCGCCTGTTGGACCAGCAGCAGATAGTAGTCGGAGGTCTTGGCGTGCGGGTGGCTCTCTTCGAGCACGGCGATCTGCTCCAGTGTGGCGCCGGCGAGGCTGACCGTGTCGAGCCACGCGCGCCAGCCGAGCGTATCGAAGGTGAAGCCGTTGAACGGATCAACCCGCGATGCACTGGTGTTCACCTGACTCATGCTGCCTCCTGTGCGGCCCGCAATGCCTTCAGGCCCGCTACCACGCGTAGTTGATAAGTGACGAACGCAATCAGTTGCGACAACGCGACGATGCCGCGTGTCGTGATGCCGGCCTGCTGCAGCGTTTGCAGATGCTCGGGGCGTGCTTCGACTGGCTTGATCGTCAGCAGTTTGACGTGCGAGAGGATCGCGATCAGGCGAGCGTCGGTGGCGGCGTCGAGCGTGCCTGCTTCGATTGCGTCGAATGTGGTCGGCTGTGCGCCAAGGGCGATGAGCTTCGCTGCGTAGGCATCGGCGAGGTCGTTGGCGAGCGAAAGGCGCGCGGCATACCACGCGGCAAACAAACGCTCCTGCAGCGATAAGTCGGGCAACGCTGGATCGAACAACGCGTCTTCGCTGCGTTGCGTGTGCAGCGCGACTTTGTCGCGCGCGTGGCGGATCGCGGCGAGCGCGCTGCCGGCTTGCAGACCAGCGAGGGTGTCGATGGTGTCAGCGCCAGAGGGCGTTGCGGCTTGAGTCGGTGAAGCGAGGTCGGTCATGTCTGCTCCGGCGGGTTAATCGGTGTTTTCAGCGGTGTTTTCAGCTGCGTTCTCTGCTTGCAGGCGAGCGCGCGAAGTGTCGGACGATGCATCCGCATCGCTCCATTCGTCCCCGCGCAGCTCAGCCGTATCGAAGGCGAGCAGCGCCTGATAGTGCCGCTCGCGATCCGCGTCGAACAGGCGGCTTGCGATGCCGCGCGCCAGACGCTGTGCGCCATCGCTGATCGCGGGGATGTCGCCGGAGAGCTTGCCGTGGCTGAGGCTCGCGGCATGATTGAAGCAATGGATCTGCGTCAGCGCGGCACACGTGCCGGGCTCGCGCTCCTGAAACGCGAACGCGGCGCCGAGATCCGGCGACTCGGCCAGTTCGTACGAAGGCAACGCCGGGTCCGCTTGATAGCGGTCTTTCCAGCGCCGCACAAAGCGGGCGAACGGCGCGAATTCGGCGCGCGTGGCGATATCCGAATGAAAGCCGGTCGCGAAGATCAGAAAGTCGACCACGTAGTGGCCTTTCGGCGTCGTTACCGCGAGCGCGCCGTCGCGTTCATCGAGTGCAACAATTGGGCTGCCGACGTGAAAGCGTGCGCCCTCGTGGCGTGAAACCCGCAGCACGCTGTCTCTTGGCGGTGGTGTTTGCTCGGTCTGTGCGTAATGCAGGAAACGCCATTTGGACGCATCGTCGAGATCGGCGAAACCATGCACGAGCCCCGGACTGCCGATGCCCGTCAGCTTGTTTACGCGCGGAATATCGTCACGGCGGATAAACAGATCGACGCTGGCCGTACCCGTTTCGAGCGCGGTCGCGGCATTGTCGAAGGCGGACGCACCCGCGCCGACGACACCGACACGCTTGCCGGTCAATGCGGCGAAATCGATTGCATCCGCGGAGTGCGCCCAGTAGCGGTGCGCAATCGTATTGGCGATACCAGGTACCGACGGACCGCCCAAACCGTCGCGTCCGGTGGCGAGCACGACATGCCGCGCGAGCACCGTGCGCTGCCCGCTCGCATCAGCGAGATCGAGTTCAAGCAGGCCATCGTCGCGAGGACGTAGCGAGGTCAACGTGGTGTCGTTTTGCACCGGAAGATCGAGCACCTCGCGATACCAGCGCAAATAGTCCATCCACTGCGTTCGCGGAATCTTGTAGAGCGCATCCCACGCAGCGCTGTCGAATTGCGCTTCGTACCACGCGCGAAACGTGAGGGCCGGCATGCGCAGGGCGGGCCCCGTGAGTTGCTTGGGCGAGCGCAGCGTTTCCATTCGCGCGAACGATACCCATGGACCTTCGCGTCCTGACGGCGCGCGGTCGAACACCTGCAGATTGTCGATGCCGAGCCAGCGCAGTTCCGCCGCCGCAGCGAGCCCCGCCATGCCGCCGCCGATCACGGCGACATCGAGCACGCGTTGAGCACCGGCGAAACGCGGCGGGACCCATGAGGACGCGGGCAATTCCAGCCAGCGCAGATCTTCACGCAAGCGGGCTTCGAGTGCGGCAAGGCGATTCATGCTGTGTGTTCCGGGTGTTTGGTGCGGGCACGGGAGACGCGGGTTTCGCGCTGTAGCAGTGCATCGTGTTGCTGGGCGGGATGTAGCACAACGCCTTCGAGCAGCTCGCGGGTCGCGTGTTCGATGGATCGCAGCAATGCGTCGACGGCCGCGCGGCGTGGTTTGCCTGCGGGCGTCACGACTCCGAAGAAGAACGGGATCGCGCAATCGAGCGGCCGTGCCGTCACGCCTTCGATCGACAGACCGAGGCCCGTGGCCGGATCCACGATCGCGACACCGGCGCCCGCGCGAGCAGCCATCACTGCGTTTAGCGAGGCATTGGTTTCGAGAAACACGTCAGCGGAAATGCGCGCAGCCGCGAACGCTGCGTCGATCCGATGCCGCAACCGAAAGCGGTTCGCCACGGTGACGATGCGCCGGTCCGCCAGATCGCGCAGCGCAATGCTCGGCTGCGTGGCTAGCGGATCGCCGCTCTGCACGAGCGCCACGCAGGGCGCTTCGGCGATCCAGTGGATGTCGAGTCCCGCATGCCCGATCGGCAGCGTCACCAGACCGATATCCGCGGTACGAGTCAGGACTTCATGCACGACGTGTTCCGCCGACAAACTGCGTAACTGGAATTGCGGCGCATGGCCGAGCGGTGGCAACGAGGCAATGGCAGGCGGCACGATCGACGCCGCCAGCGCGGGCGTGGCCGCCACGCGCAATGGTTCCGCTTCGTCGAGGCCGATGGCGCGTGCCCGTTGCTCGATGGTCTTCAGCCCGATCAGCGAACGCTCGACTTCTTCGTAAAGCAGAAATGCGCGATGCGTCGGCGTCACACGCGGACCGTTGCGATTGAACAGCGCATAGCCGAGATCCGCCTCGAGCTCCTGAATCTGACGCGTGACGGCCGGCTGCGAGCGTTCGAGCAAACGTCCCGCACCGGTGATGCTGCCGGCGGACATAACCGCCGAAAATGCTTCGAGTTGATGCAGCTCCATGACTCGCCCTGGCAATTCGGTCTGCGCATTGTAGGGTCGTCTGAATGCGGGATTTATATAATGAATTCCGATATCGACAGCCGAAAAAATGCGAAGCGGATTCGCGGGCGAGGGCGCGGCGCCGCGGATTTTGTTTCATATGGCGCGTGTCGGAAGAGAGAAAAGTCAGTTGCGTCAATGAGATACCACGGTGTGCCTGCGCATGAGCGTGAACACGGGTTCGTTGCGTTGCCGCGAGCGAGCGGAGGCATCCTCTCCAACGTGATAACCATATTCCCAAAACTTCGTTGGTTCGCCGGAATTCACCGTGGTTACATGGCCCCACTTTGAAGCTGACAGGCGGGGCAAACATGAAACACGAATCCAAATCGTCGCGGACCAACTGGTCACGCTGGCTGAAAACGCTGCCGGTGCTCGCAGCAGTAGTGGGCATCGCAGCAACCTCGCCGGCCTACGCCGGCGCCGCAACGGGCGAGCCGTATCTCATCGGCGTGAGCGGACCGCTGACCGGACAGGACGCGCAATACGGCACGCAGTGGAAGCGCGGCTTCGATCTCGCGCTGGAGCAGATCAACAGCCAGGGCGGCATCAAGGGCCGCCCGCTTGCCTATGACTTCGAGGACAGCCGTGGCGACCCGCGCCAGGCCGTGTCGATCGCGCAGAAGTTCGTCGGCGATCCGCGCATTCTGCTGGAGCTGGGTGACCTGTCTAGCACGACCTCGATGGCTGCTTCGCCGATTTATCAGCGGGCACAACTCGTGCAATTCGGCTTCACCAATTCGCACCCCGACTTCACCAAGGGTGGCGACTACATGTGGAGCACTGCACTGAGTCAAGCCGAAGAGCAACCGCTGCTCGCGCACTACGCGACGAAAGAGCTCGGCTTCAAGCGTATCGCCGTGCTCTATCTGAATACCGACTGGGGCCGCACCAGCAAGGACATTTTCGCGAAAGCGGCCACGCAGGATGGCGCACAGGTTGTCGCGGCGGAGGGCTATCAGCCGACCGAAAAGGATTTCCGCGCGACGCTGGTGCGCGTGAACGAAGCGAAGCCCGATTCGCTCGTGCTGATCTCGTACTACGCGGATGGAGCGCAAATCGTGCGCCAGGCGCGTTCGTCGGGTTTGACGCAACCGATCGCGGCAGTGGGCTCGGTCTATTCGCCGAAGTTTCTTGAACTCGGCGGCGAGGCCGTGAACGGCGTATTCACCGAATCCAATTTCTTCCCCGGCGACAAGCGGCCAGAAGTGCAGGACTTCGTGCAGCGTTATCGCGCGAAGTACAACGGCGAGCCCGATACCTTCGCCGCGCGTGCTTACGACGCGATGATCGTCTCGGCGGAAGTCATGCGCCGCTACGGCGTGACCCGTCAGGCAGTGCACGACGGCCTGAAGCAGATCAAGGACGTACCGAGCCTGATCTTCGGCAAGGTGCAGTTCGATCCACAGACGCGCCGGGTGGCCGGCGCGCGCAGCGTGTACCTGGTCGTCAAAGACAATCAGTTCACGCAATGGGACGGTGCTAAGCCGCAGATCGCTTCCAAATAACGCCTGGGCAACGCACAAGCAACGCTCACGTGTCTGCTTCTCACCGGATCTGAATGCTATGGCTTCATGGCTCGACTACACGATCAACGGACTGATCGTCGGCAATATCTATGCATTGCTGGCGGTTGGCCTCGCGCTGATTTTCGGCGTGTCGCATCTGATCAACTTTGCGCACGGCTCGGTGTACATGATCGGCAGCTTCATCGGCTGGCTGTGCCTGACGCGGCTCGGTTTGCCGTTGCCGCTGGCCTTGCTGGCGGTGGTGGTCGGCTGCGGGCTGCTGGGCATCGCGATCGAGCGCATTGGCTTGCGGCCGCTGCAGGGCGCGGCACGCATCGCGCCGCTACTCGCGACGATCGGTATCAGCTTCGTGCTCGATCAGTGCGCGCAGTTGCTGTTCGGCGCCGATCCGCGGCCGGTGCCGAGCACGCTGCCTGATTGGCACTTTCGCCTCGGCGGCGCAACGATCGGTTCGCTGGATCTGCTGATCGCAGGCATCGGCGTGACGGCGGCTGCCGTGCTCTATGTGTTCCTGCGTTTCACGCGTCTCGGTTGGGCCGTACGCGCCACTGCGCAGGACCGGGACGCGGCGCAGCAGATGGGCGTCAACGTCAACGGCGTCAATCAGGCGGTGTTTGCGATTGCGTGCGCGCTCGGCGGTGTGAGCGGCTTGCTGGTCGGCATGTACTACAACAGCATCGATCCGGCGATGGGTTTCCAGGCTACGCTCAAAGGCGTGGTGGCGTTGCTGATCGGCGGTCTGGGCAACGTGCCGGGCGCGATTGTCGGCAGCCTGCTGCTGGGTCTGGTCGAGAGTTATGGCGTGGCGATCTTCGGCACCAGTTACCGCGATCTGTTCGCGTTCGTTTTGCTGTTGCTGTTTCTGGTGTGGCGTCCCAATGGACTCTTTAGCGGCAGCCGCCGTTTGCCGCCCGAGCCGATGACGGGCACGTTCCTGTCGGCGGGCAAAGCGGTGAAAGTGCCGCGTGCCGTGGTGATTGCGCTGGCGCTGGCTGCGGTTGCGCTGCCGTTCGTCGCCAGTTCGTCCTATCTCCTGCAAACGCTCACCAATGCCTGGCTATACGGAATGTTGGCGTTGAGTCTGACGCTGGTAGCGGGTACGGTTGGGCAGATTTCGCTTGGCCATGCCGCGTTGCTGGTGATCGGCGCGTATGCGTCCGCGTTACTGTCGACGAATCTCGGCTGGTCACCCGTCGTGACGATCTTCTGCGCCGGACTGATTACCGCCGCGCTCGGTACGCTGCTGGTTTATCCGGCGTTCCGTTTGCGCGGTCACTACGTGTCGATTGCGACGCTCGGCATCGGCGAAGTGGTGAGTCTCGTGATCCTCAACTGGGATAGTTTGACGCGTGGCCCGCTCGGCATCGCAGGCATTGCGCCGTTGTCGGCGTTCGGCTGGACGCCCGCCAGCGCTCGCGCGATTTACTGGTTCGCGCTCGGCGTGCTGATCGTGCTGGCGCTCTTGCAAACGCGGCTGTTGGGCTCGCATCTGGGCCGCACGCTGCGCGCTATTCGCGAAGACGAGGTCGCCGCGCGCTCACACGGCATTCGCCCGAACCGCTACAAGGCGATCGCGTTTGCGTTCGGCGGGCTGGCGGCCGGCATCAGCGGCGGGATTGCGGCGCATCTGTATAGCTACATCAACAACCAGACCTTCGATTCGCAAGTCTCCATCCTCGCCTTGACGATGGTGATTCTCGGTGGCCTCGGTAACGTGCTGGGCGGCATTGTCGGCGCGGTCGCGCTGATCGGCCTGCCGGAGATTTTCCGCTGGGCGGCCGACTATCGGATGTTGATCTACGGCCTGGTGTTGCTGCTGCTGGTGCGGTTCAGGCCGCAGGGTTTGCTGGGAACGGCATGACGGAGCGCACATGACACAGACCCTTCTCGACGTGCGCGGCGTGACACGGCGCTTCGGTGGATTGACCGCGGTGAACGGCGTCGATCTTTCGATTGCGGAAGGCGAACTCGTCAGCGTGATCGGGCCGAACGGCGCGGGCAAGTCGACGCTGTTCAATCTGATCACCGGGCTCGATACGCCAGACGCGGGCAGCGTGCAATTCGACGGCCGTGACATCACCGGCGTGCGGCCGGAAAAGCTCGCCGCGCTCGGACTTGCTCGCACGTTTCAACATGGCCGCGTATTCGGTAATCTGAGCGTGCTCGACAACGTGCTGATCGGCGCGCATGCACGCTTGCGCGCTACCCGTACGGGCTGGCCGATTGTCGGCGCTATTGCCGAAGTCGCGCGTGCACTGATCGGGCCCGCTTCGATCCGGCGTGAAGACGCGGCGTTACGCGACGAAGTGCGCGAGATCATCGCCGGGTTTGGCGAGCGCCTCGCGCCGCGTATCGATCATCCGGCGCACAGCCTGTCGTATGCGAACCGCCGACGCGTCGAGATCGCCCGCGCGCTTGCCTTGCATCCGCGCATCCTGCTGCTCGACGAGCCGACGGCTGGCATGAATGAATCCGAAACCGCCGAGATGCTGGTGCTGATCCAGCAACTGAAAGCGCGCGGGCTGACCATTCTGCTAATCGAACACAAGCTCGACATGGTGATGCGGCTATCGGATCGCGTGATCGTGCTCGACAACGGCGGGAAAATCGCTGAAGGGTTGCCGCGCGACGTGCGCAACGATCCGCGTGTGATCGAGGCGTATCTGGGGCATCGCAATGTCGGCGGCGCGGCGGCTGTGCGCGTCGCGGCCTGAACTTCTGGAACATCGACGATGAGCGACGCTCTACTGAAACTCGAACACATCGAGACGTTTTACGGTCCCGTGCAGGTGCATTTCGACGTCAATTTTCAAGTGCGGCGCGGGCAGATCGTGAGTTTGCTCGGCGGCAACGCGAGCGGCAAATCGACCACCATGAAGCTGATTCTCGGTCTGCACAAGCCGCGCTCCGGCAGCATCACGTTCGAAGGTGAGGCGATCACAGGACTCAGTACGCCGCAGATCGTACGGCGCGGTGTTGGGTCCGTACCCGAGGCGCGGCGGCTGTTCGGCGACATGACGGTGCGTGAGAATCTGCTGATGGGCGCATACACGCGGCGCGACCGTGTTGCGATCGACGAAGACTATGAGCGCGTGCTGGGCCTTTTCCCCCGCGTGAAAGAGCGCCTGGCGCAAAAGGCGGGCACGCTTTCGGGTGGCGAACAGCAGATGCTGGCCATGGCGCGCGCGCTGATGAGCCGGCCGAAACTGATCTGCATGGACGAACCCACGATGGGTTTGTCGCCGCTCTACGTCGATAAGGTGCTTGAGCTGATCGACACGATCAACCAACAGGGCGTGACGTTCTTCATGGTCGAGCAGAACGCCAGCCTCGCGCTGGAAATCGCGCATTACGGCTACGTGTTGCAGACCGGCCGTGTCGTGCTCGAAGGCACGGCGGAGTCCCTGCTCGGTGATGAGCGGATACGTGATGCGTATCTCGGTGGGGAAGCCGCGGCGACGACCGCGTCCTGATCCGATTGCGAAGCGCGGAGGCCGCCGGTAAGCCGATCGTCAATCACGTGGCTTTCCGCAAACGCGGCCTCAAAGGTCGAACTGGTCGAATTCGCTTTGCAGTTCGCGGTTGCGTGCCACGCGCTCGTCGATGCCCGGGCCGAGCCGTTCGACAATCGCCGAAATCAGCAGATTGAACAGGCACGTGAGCGGCGCCAGCGAGTCCCAGAACTGACCGACATCGGTCTTCACCTGCAAAAGATCACCATCGAATTCGCGCGCCCACGGACAGTAAATATCGGTGACGAGCGCAAAGGGTAGCCCACGGCGCGTGGCCGCCTCGCAATAGCGGCGCGCGATCATCGAATAGGCGCGCGTATCGGTGACGATCAGATACGGTGACTTGAACTCGGAGTTCAGCGAATCGACATAGGAGCCCGACATGCCGTCCGAATAGAACACGCGTGGACGGATGTACTCCAGGTAGCTGTAGAACGCGTTGCTGATGCCGCGCGTGGACTGAATGCCGAGGATATACACGGCGTCAGCGTTCGAAATGCGTTCGGCCACGCGGGCAAACACCGGCGATTGCGCAAGCTGGTAGACATGCTGGATCGCGCCGATTTCGAGTTCGAGCGAGTGGGCGAGAGCGGGGTTGGCAATATCAGGCCCGCTTGCGGCCGGTGCGGCTTCGTCGTGCTGGCCGGCGGTGCGGCGAAATGCGTCGAGCCGGTCGGTGATCAGCCACGGGCGCTCCTGAGCGCCGCGCAGCTCGCGCTTCAGGTCATCCAGGTTCTGGTAGCCGATGCTGCGCAAGAACCGGCCCACGGAGATGCCGCTGGTGCCGGCTTGCTGGGCAATCTGGTCGGCGTTTTCGAGGCCGAGCCGGTCGAGATTCGCCAGCATGTAACTGGCAACGCGCTTGGAGGTGGGCGTGAGTTCGGCAAAGCGGGCTTCGACGGTTTGTGCAAATGCGGTCGGCATCGTAGTCGCGGCGCGAGTGGTGGATCGATTATCGAGATGATGACATATTCATCCGACAGTCGAGCCTGCGCGGTCCCAAAATCAGGGAACGCACGCACACGCGGGCGAGACACCGGTCAGACGGCCGGCCGCACAGGCGCGCTCCGCGAGAAGTGCCGCGCGCCGGCTACACACGCGACCACCACGACGGTCACCAGGACCATCGCGAGCGGCACCTGTTCGTGCAGCAGCAAACCGGCGAGCAGCAGGCCGAAGAACGGCTGCAGCAATTGCAGTTGCCCGACCCCCGCGATGCCGCCGAGCGCCAGTCCGCGATACCAGAACACGAAGCCGATCAGCATGCTGAAAAGCGACACGTACGCGAGCCCCCACAGCGCCGCATGGCTCACCCCTTCAAACGATGCAGGCCGCGCCCACCAAGCGAGCGGCAGCATCACCGGCAGCGACAGCACCAGTGCCCACGAAATCACCTGCCAGCCGCCGAGATGGCGCGACAGCCGCGCGCCTTCGGCATAACCCAGGCCGCAGACGACGATCGCCGCGAGCATCAGCGCATCGCCGAGTGGCGACGCGTCGAGGCCGTGGCGCAAGGCGAACGCGACCACCGCGCCGCTGCCGAGCGCCGAGAACAGCCAGAACGCCGGCTGCGGGCGCTCGCCGCCGCGCAGCACGCCGAAGATCGCGGTGGATAGCGGGAGCAGCCCGACGAACACCACGGCGTGCGCGGCGCTCACGTGGCGCAGCGCGAGGGCGGTCAGGAGCGGAAAGCCGACCACCACGCCGAGCGCGACGATCACCAGCGGGACGAGGTCGCGCTTCGCGGGCCGAGCCTCGCGAAACACGAGCAGAAGCAACAGACCCAACGTGCCCGCGATGGTCGCGCGGGCCATCGTCAGAAACACCGGATCGAAGCCTTGTACGGCGATGCGGGTGGCGGGTAGCGAGCCGCTGAAAATCAACACGCCCACCATGCCGCTCACCCAGCCGTTCGTTGTCTTGTCCATCGAAAGAGTCCATGCGCATTGAAAATGGAACCTACAGCATCCGCTTTCGCGCTGCAAAGGGTAAGCTACGGATCAGTACAATTCGTACAAACTGTACCGAACATGGAGCAGTACAGATGGCGGAAAGCGATACCAACCGGGCGGCCTCGGGCGCGCCAGCCGGCACGCGGGTCGGCACGGTGATGGACAGCTTGCGAGAGCGCATCGCAAGCCGTTCGTTGATGCCGGGGGCGCGCGTGCCCTCGATCCGCGTGATGACGGAGACGCTCGGCGTGTCGAAGTCGACCGTGGTAGAAGCGTACGACCGGCTGGTCGCGGAAGGGGTGATCGTGGCGCGGCGTGGTTCCGGCTTTTTCGTGTCCGGCCATGCGCCCCCGCTTGCGCTCGCCGATCTCGGGCCGCGGCTGGATCGCGAGGTCGATCCGCTGTGGCTCACGCGGCAGTCGCTGGAGGCCGGTGCGAAGGTGTTCAAGCCGGGCTGCGGGTGGATGCCGCCTTCATGGCTGCCGGAAGACGGCGTGCGCCGCGCGTTGCGTGCCGTGGCGCGCGATCCGCAGTCGCCGCTCGCCGACTATGCGAGCCCGCTCGGTCTGCCCGCGCTCCGCCAGCAACTCGCCTGGCGGCTTGCACAGCACGGCGTGGACGCGCCGCCCGAGCAGATCGTGCTGACCGACGGCGGCACGCACGCGCTCGATCTCGTCTGCCGCTTTCTGCTCGAACCCGGCGACACGGTCCTGATCGACGATCCCTGCTACTTCAACTTCCAGGCGCTGCTGCGCGCGCATCGCGTCCGCATCGTCGGTGTGCCTTATACGCCGTCCGGTCCGGATCTGGCGGCATTCGAGCGGGCGCTGATCGAGCACCGCCCGCGGCTCTACGTGACCAATTCCGCGATCCACAATCCGACCGGCGCGACGCTGGCGCCGGCCATTGCGCATCGGCTGCTGAAACTGGCGGGTGAGCACAATCTGCTGATCATTGAAGACGATATCTTTGCTGACTTCGAAGACGAACCCGCGCCGCGCCTTGCGGCGTTCGACGGTCTCGCGCGGGTCGTCTCGATCGGCAGCTTTTCGAAGACCTTGTCCGCGGCCGTGCGCTGCGGCTACATCGCGGCGCGCAGCGAATGGATCGAACCGCTCGTCGATCTGAAGCTGGCCACCACGTTCGGCAACGGTCAGCTTGCGGCGAGCGTCGTGCATCGTTTGCTGGTGGATGGCACCTACCGGCGGCATCTGGAATCGATGCGCGCGAAGCTCGCGGACGCCATGGGGGAGACGATCAGACGGCTGGGCTATGCCGGCCTTGAAGTGTGGACGCGGCCACGCGGTGGGATATTCGTGTGGGCGCGTTTGCCCGATGCGCTCGACGCCGCCGATATCGCGCGTCACGCATTAGCCGAGAGTGTGGTGTTCGCGCCGGGCAATGTGTTCAGCGCGTCGCAATCGGCGGCCGGCTTTTTGCGCTTTAACGTGTCGCAATGCAACCGGCCGAAGGTGTACGAGGCGCTGCAACGGGCGATGGACGTGTCGGCTGCATCGAAGGCGCACGCCTGAACGCGCGCCTCGCCACGCAACGTTATTTACACAGCAAGAGCAGACGCTCCTGATCCGTGCAGGAAGAGCGTGGTTTCTGCGCAGCTTGCGCGGCCGCCGCGCTGATCCCCGCGCTCTTGTTCGCGAGACACGCGCGCAGATGTTTTTCCACCGGCCCGTAGTATTTCCATCCGCGCACGAGAGGTGGCAATTCGAGCTTCACCTGCTTCCACTTCGGATGCCCATGCTCTTGCAGATTGTCGAAGTTGGCGCACAGCGAGTCCGCAAAGTGATTCAGATTGCCGACGGTATCGCGCAGACCGTAATCGTAAGTGACGAGGAAGGCCTTGACCGTCAGCGTGGGGACATCTTCCTTCAGCCAGTTCGGATAACTGGTCGCGCGGAGTGTCGTGGGGAAATACGTCTGCTTTGCACGGGTGGTTTCGGGCGCGTTGGGATCAACCTTCAGCGGGCGAATCTGTTGCAGCAGCTCGGGATTCATGTCGTTGAACAGTTTCGCCGGCTGCCCGACCACGATGATCGCCACGTCCACCTTCTTGACGATCAATGCGGCCAGCGCGTCTTCGTTGCTCAGGTGCTGGACGTTCTGCTCGGGAATCGCCTGTCCGAACATCAGGTGATAGAGCGTCGTGGCCGTTTGAGCGGTGCCGCTGCCGAGCAGGCCCACGCTGATGCTCTTGTCCTTGATGTCGGCGAAGGTTTTCATCGGCGAGTCCGCGCGCACCACGACGTTAATTTCCTCGTCGTAGAGCGGCATGATGAGCCGTAGCGGCCGGATTGTCGTACCCGCGTCGGCATTGCCCGCGTTGGCCATGTCGATGTAGGCCTGATACACATCGGACTGCACTAGCGCGAGCTTCACGCCCGGCTCGAAGCGCATGCGCTGCACGTTCTCAGCCGAACCCTTCGACGCCATCACTTCCAGGTCGATGCCGGCCGGCTGCGCCACCCACTTCGACAGATCCTGGCCGATCTGAATATACGTGCCGCGTTCCGGACCGGTGACGATCTTGTAGTGCGCAGCCTCCGCGCTTGCAAACGAAGACACGATCATCAGCGCCAGCCCCAGCCATCCCGTCAGAAGTTTCTTCAGCATGGTCTATCTACCTATCTGTCAGGGTTGAACTGCCTCTCGCGTCGGCGCGCGCGAAGCACCGGTGAGCCGGCTTGCCTTCTCATGTTCAATGCATGGCGCCCGCTATGTCCGTCTGTTGCCGCTCAGAGGGAAAGTGAAACGCCAGTGCAATCGGGCGTGCCACGATTCATGCGCTCAGTCAGACAAATCGAGCGTGCGAACGGCCATGAAATTCGGTATCCAAACTTTTTCGCTCGCTGGAATGCCGGTCTACGCATGTGGCTTGAGCGGTGCCCAACCTGTCTCGTGAATCACGCGTGCAAGGATCGTTTTCGCGGTGTCGTTGCCGGTGTCGATTGCGAGCGCCTCATTGGCGTGCTGGCGCGCGCAACTCCACGACTGCTGCGAGGCGCACAGTTGTGCGGCCTGCAACGCGGCGTCGCGGCGCGCGGCGAGTGGCTTCAATTCGGTCAGCAGGCTTTGTGCGTCGGCGTTGCCGGGCTGCAGCGTTTGCGCCGTGCCAATCGCCGCTTGTGCCGCGGAGAGGTCGTTGGCGCGGAACGCCAGACGCGCTGCCTGCAGCGCTTGTGCGGCATCGCGGAACTGCGGCGCTGCTGGTTTTACAGGCTCTGGGGGCAACGGCGGCGCGACGGGCGTGGTCAGGATTGTCGGTGCTGCCTTGGCGGGATTGGCGGCATTGCTGGGGATAGCGGGCTTAACCGCGGCGGCCTGATTCGTTGGCTGAGCCGGTGCGTACGGCGCGATCGTGCCGGTCGCCGTTCTGGCGTCCTGAGGATTGCCCGCCGCCTGCTCGGTATTGCCGCTCTGCGATTCGTGGTCGTCGCTGAATAGTGTAAAGGCGACATACGCTAGTCCGATTGCGCCAATCGCCACGATCGCGAGCAGCACCCGGCGTATCGGGAACGCGCTGCGGTCCGCAGAATACTTCAGATCGGTGAGCGGCGGAATCGGCTCGTCCTCAGGCACGAGTGCCGGCGCTTCTATCGGGGACTCTATAGGCGCGGCTTCGTCGGTGACCGCGGTCGGCACGGCGAGGTCGATTTCAGCCGGCTGTGTCGGATCGAAGCCGTTTTTCTGCGCTGTCTTGCTGACGGCACTGGCGCGGCTGCCGGGAATCACGACACGCTTGTGCGGCCCGGCGTCAAGCGGATGCACGGCGCCACAATACGGGCAATAGTCTACTTGCCGGTACAGCGCACCACCGCAGCGTTTGCAGGGCGTCGGGAAACTATGGCCGAGTATTGTCTGGGTGGACATACTGTGGACCCACCTGTGGAAAACAGTGCCGTTACGGCATGCTCCAGATCGTGTTGAGGCAGGAGTAATGTCCGCGGAAACCACGATCCACATGCGCTGGAGAACCTTCGGACGCAAGTCCTCGCTTGCGGTGCCACTAAATGCAATATGTGGCGTTTCGATGAGAACGTCAATCGACGTTCTTACCTACTTTATGCGCGCCAGAGCGCATTTGTAGGTACGACGAAACAGTGCATATGTCGGCAGAACGAACAGGCTGTCTGTTTTTTTCACACGGTTTGCGAAGTTACTGTGCGCAGGCGTCGACAACGATGGCGCGTTGGCGGAATTGGCAGAACGAAATGGCGGCGATGAAAGCAAAACGAGGTCGAAGCGCGTAGCGTTCGACCTCGTCATCAAGCGCTTGCAGAAAACACCCGCTGGAAACGGGACATGCGAAATCAGTGCTTGCGCAGCGGATGATCCTTCAGAAGCCACGCGAGCGCAAAGGCCAGCACGACAACGCAGGCCGCCGAGAGATACACCGTGTGCAACGCGCCGGCAAACGCTTGCAAATAGTCGCTGCGCAACGCTTCGGGCAACTGGTGGATGGCCGCCGGTCCGAGCGCGTGCGGCAATTCGGTGTCCGCCGGAATCAGTTTTTCCAGTCGCGCGGCAAGGCCGTTCGAAAACACCGCGCCAAAAGCGGCCACGCCGATCGAGCCGCCGATTGAACGGAACAGCGTCGCGCCCGAAGTAGCGACACCCATGTGCTTGAACTCGACCGTATTTTGCACGGCGAGAATCAGCACCTGCATCACCATGCCGAGACCGAAGCCGAGAATGCCCATGTCGATATACATCACACGAATGGGCGTGTCGATCTGCAGGCGCGCGAGCAGCACCATCGCGACGGCCACGAGAAACGTGCCGGCGATCGGAAACATGCGGTACTTGCCGATCTTGCTGATTACGCGTCCGGTCACCATCGACATCACGAACAGGCCGCCCATCATCGGCAGCATTTGAATGCCGGCTTCCGTGGGCGTCGAGCCTTTGACCACTTGCAGATACAGCGGCAGGAACGTGACCGAGCCGAACAGCGACACGCCGATGATGAAGCCGATCAGACTGCTCAGCAAAAACGTGCGCTGTTTGAAGAGTTCGAGCGGCATGATCGGTTCGACGGCAGTGCGCTCCTCATGGATGAAGCCCCAGATCGCCACCAGCCCCATCCCCAGCGTGAACCACAATTGCGGCGACGACCACGGCAGAATCGTGCCGCCCTGGCTCGTGAACAGGATGATGCAGGTGAGCGCGCCGGCGAGAAACGCGGCGCCCATGTAGTCGACGGTGTGCTTCACGTGCTGCACGTGCGGCTTGAAGACCGCACCGATCACAGCCAGCGAGATGAGGCCGAGCGGCAGGTTGATGTAGAAAATCCAGCGCCATGACAGATGCTCGACGAGAAAGCCGCCGAGCAGGGGCCCGACTACCGTCGCGAGACCGAATACGCCACCGAATACACCCTGGAAGCGGCCGCGCTCAGCCGGCGGAATTACGTCCGCGATGGCGGCCATCGTCACGACTAGCAGACCGCCGCCGCCGAGCCCTTGCAGCGCTCGCAGCACGATCAGCTGGGTCATGTTCTGGGCGACACCGCACAGCGCGGAGCCGACGAGGAACACGACGATCGCGGTTTGCAGCACGATCTTGCGGCCGAACAGATCGCCGAATTTGCCGTACAGCGGCACGACGATGGTCGAGCTGAGCAGGTAGGCGGTCACCACCCACGAGAGATTGTTGAGCCCGCCGAGTTCACCGACGATGGTCGGCAGTGCGGTCGAGACGATCGTCTGATCGAGCGCGGCGAGCAGCATGACCAGCAGGAGCGCCGGAAACAGCAGGCGGATCGGCGGGTGGTCATTTGCCTGCTGGCCGGACTGCACATCTGGCTGCGCATCCGCCAGCATTAGCCCGGCGGGTTGAGTCGTTGTCGTTTGGTCCATGGCGCCAAGGTGTTGAAATTAATTAATTCGGAGATTAATATATGCGACATTGTGTCTCTCGTCAAATTGAATGCAATGGCAAGGATTACGTCAGATGACCGCGAAGTGAAACGCCAACCGCGCACCACGACCGCCGTGAAGGCGCGAAAGCTTTCGAATCCGGCTTCAGCCGCGGCGGGCGATGCTGCGGACGCTTCAAATGCCGCATTGCCGTCCGCACCCGCACGGCGACCGGGCAGGCCTTCGGGTTCGGCGCGCGGTCCGGAGCAGCGCAGCCGCCTGCTGGACGCCGCGCTCGCCCTGTTCGCGCGGCAGGGCATCGTCGACACCACGCTCGGGGAGATTGCCCGCGAGGCGGGGTTCACGCCGGCGATGATGCATTACTACTTCAAGACGCGCGATCAACTGCTCGACGTGCTGATCGATGAGCGTTTCGCGCCGCTGCGCATGGGGATCGGCGTGCCGTTTCAGGAAAATCCCGACGATCCGGTGGCGGCCATCACGCAACTCGCGCAGCGTTTGGTGAAGACGGCGAGCGACAATCCGTGGTTTCCGTCGCTGTGGGTGCGCGAAGTGATCAGCGACGGCGGCTTGCTGCGTCAGCGCATGCATGAACGGTTTGGCGACGCGGCTCAGAAGGCGTCGCTGTTAGCCATCGCGCGCTGGCAAAAGGAAGGCCGACTGAATGCCGGACTGGAGCCCTCGCTGGTGTTCGTCACGCTACTGGGCATGACGATTCTGCCGCTGGCCACTTCGAAGCTGTGGCGTAACGATCCCGCGCGATGCAACATCGGTAGCGAGGAGATCGCCCGGCATGCGGTGGCCTTGCTGGTGCAGGGCGTCGGTCCGGGCAAAGCGGCCTGATACACCACCTGACTCATTCAGAACTGCGTTTCTGCCGCCACGCCTCATACGCAGCCCTGGTTTTTTCGTTCGGCGGATAAGTGCCGGGCAGAGCGGCGCCCTCACGAATACGTTCGGTGAGAAACACTTCGAGTTGTTCCTGCTCGACGGCGGCTTGCGCAACTTCGGCTGCCATTTTGAACGGGATGACCACCACGCCGTCCGCATCGCCCACGATCACGTCGCCGGGAAACACCGCGACACCGCCGCAGCCGATCGGCACATTGATATCCACCGCGTGATGCCGGATCAGATTCGGCGGCGCGCTTGCGCCCGCACAAAACACCGGCATGCCGAGCGCGGCGATCGTCGTGCTGTCGCGCACCGGACCGTCGGACACCATGCCCGCCACGCCGCGCACCTGCAAGCGCTGCGAGAGGATCGAACCGAACGAGGCGCTGCTGCGTTCACCGCGGCAATCCTGCACGAGCACGTGACCGGCCGGAATGGTCTCGACACATTTGCGTTGCGCGTACTCCGGATCCGCAAACAGTTCGAGTACGTCGATGTCCTCGCGCGAGGGAATATTGCGCAGCGTGAAGGCTGGCCCGACCAGATTTGCGCCACTGTGCGCGGCGAGCGGCGCGACGCCCTGCATGAACGTATTGCGCAAGCCGCGCTTGAACAACTGGGTGGTCAGCGTGGCAGTGCTGACATGACGGAGTGCTTCGAGCGTGGCGGAGTCGAGATCGGACATGGTGTCGGGCGGCCTCAGGTTTTAGGGGAGGGAGGATGGCGCTCATATGACGTGCTGCGTCGCAGCGGCGGAACGTCACGCAGCCACTGCGATTTCGCGCACACGATCATAGCGCCGCTGTAGATCGCGCGGCAGGCTCGCGCAACCATGCTGCCGTAACGACGAATCTGATGAATCTGGCGAAGCCGGCGAGGCACGCTACGTGCTACCTGAGGAGTGGATCTGAACGCCGTGCGGGAGAGATAACAGCGTCGGCGTCGCAATAGGACAGGAATGTCAGGGCAGATGCTGGGGTGGACAAGGCGATGGACGTGGGTTCGCGCCAGCCGCCACGGCGAATCGGGTGTCGGCATCGGTCAGCCAAGGCAGTGGAGCCGAGGGCCGGTTTTTCATTGGCGTGCAATTTTGGCGCGTTACTGTGCGCACGCGTTGCGCCGAGGCCATGTTTTACAATCGCGGGCCTGCATGCAACTCGACGCATGAAATCGAGTCGGAACCATGGACAGCAATACCGCAGCCGCGCAAATCGGCGGCAAACAGCAGGGCGATACGTTGGCCGAGTCTGATGGCCTAACCGGTTTTTTAGAGCAACAACAGAACATGAACGGAGCATTGAGGCTCGATCAGGCCACGATCGTGCTCGTCGAAGACGACCCGGATAGCCGGGAATCACTGACCTTGTTACTCGAGGCGGAAGGGGCGCATGTCGTCGCTGTGGCGGATGCGGAAGAGGGCGTCGAAGCGGCGCTGCGGCTGTTGCCTGACGCCGTGGTGTGCGACCTCGAATTGCCGGCCATGGATGGCTTTTATCTGATCCAGCGGCTGCGCGATCACGAGATTCGCGGTGACCATGCGCCTTCAGTGGCCGTGGCGCTTACAGGCCATACCGACGACGCTTACCGCTTACGCAGCATCGGCGAAGGCTTCCAGCATTTCATGACCAAGCCGGCATTGCCGGAAGACCTCGTGACACTGTTGCACGACGCGATCGACGCTCGCGCGGCAGGCTGAGGAGCGGCCTCGCGGCCGGAGGGCGGTTTCTTGCCGCTGGATCTTCGGCCGCAAGCTTTCGTCTGGCGAAACGATCTGCAATCAGATTGCAAACCTGATTGCAGGGCCGCTGTTATTTGGCGGCGGCGACCGGTGCAGCCGCGCTGACGCTGGCCGCTTCCGCTGCCTGACAGGCGGAACACAACCCCTTCAATTCGATTTCATCGCTCGCAAGGCGGTAACCCGCGTCTTCGATTTGCGCGACGAGGGCTTGGCGCAGCTTCGGCTGATGCAACTCGGTGACGTTGCCGCATTGCTGGCAAACCACCAGAATGCCGTGCTGGCATTGGGTCAGGTCGTGGCAGACGGTGAACGCATTGATCGATTCGATCCGGTGCACGAGTCCTGCCGAGAGCAGAAAGTCCAGCGCCCGGTAAACCGTAGGCGGCGCCGAGCCCGGATGGATCTGGCGCATGTCGTCGAGCAGCGAATAAGCTTTGGTGGCGCGCCCGGAATTCAACAGCAATTCGAGCACTTTGCGGCGGATCGGCGTGAGTTTTTCGCCGCGTTCGCGACAATATTCTTCCGCGAGAGTCAGTGCGGCTTCCTGCGATTCCCCGTGCCCACTGTGCATGTGCCCCGGCTCATGATGATGAGCGGAGGCAGCAGGCGTGGTTTTGTCGGCGTTCGCGGCGGGCTTGGCGGTCTTCATGCGTGGATTATAAAGGCCATCGCCTGGCTGTGCCGGTGTGCGGCGTACCTGCCGATCGCGGCTGGACGCCTCGGTGGGACATGAGGCAGTCCTATAGCGGCCGGATTGTTCAAGTCAGCGGGAAATCGATGTATTTCTTGAACCCCGGGCGAGTCGCAAGCCGCGAATACCACCGCTCCAGATTCGGCAACGGCGGGCGTTCGACGCCGTCCAGTCCGAACCAGCGTTTCGCGTACGCGCCGATCACGATATCCGCAAGCGTGAACTTTTCGCCTTCGAGGAAGAAGCGGCCTTGCAGATGGTTATCCAGCAGGCGCCACAGCAACGTGACCGCGCTGAAGTCGGTAGCGAGCTTGCTGGCGTCGCGCTCGGCGGCGGGTGTGCGCACGAGGGCCCAGAACACCGGCCTTTCCGCGGGTTGCAGCGTGGTGAGCGACCAGTCGAGCCAGCGGTCGATGCTGGAGCGCAGTTTCGGTTCCGACGGATAGAGGAGGCTCGATTCGCCGTATTGCAGCACCAGATAGCGCAGGATCGAGTTCGATTCCCACAGCACGAAGCCGTCGTCGACCAGCGTCGGAATTTTGCCGGTCGGGTTCATCGCCAGGTAGTCGGGCTCGTTGTTGCGGCCGAATTGCAGTCCCGCGTCGATGCGTTCGTACGGCAGCACCAGTTCGTCGCAACACCACAAGACTTTCTGTACGTTGACCGAGTTGGCGCGTCCCCAGATCGTGATCATCCGGTAAATCCTTTGTTTATATTGACAGGTGGCAAGCCGCGCGCGGCGCACGGCGTTCAGCCAGTAACGATACACGATGCGCATGGGTTTGCGCGCCGCCAGCCTGCAATCTACTGTGTGAAATATTGCCCGGAGCCTAGTCGGAAGCACCTTGCCCATGGAGGTCCGTGTATTGCCCGATATGCCATGCCGGCAACGCGTGAGCGTTGCGTACAATGAGCGCACCCGAATACGACGAGGCACCGCATGGCCCGCATTGTCCCCGACGACTGGAAGAGCCTCGCCGCCACCGGCGCGGCCGCACGCGAACGCGAAACCCTCGCGTTGCTGGAAGAAGCGCTGCCCGATGGCTACACCGTCTATCACGGCGTGCACTGGACCCGTCTGAACCAGAACTTTTCGGTGTTCGGCGAGGCCGACTTCGTGATCGTCAGCCCGGCCGGGCGCGTGATGATCGTCGAACAGAAAACCGGCTTCCTGCGCGAAACGCCCAAAGGGCTCGTCAAGGTCTATCTTCAGACGGAACGCAATGTGGCGATCGCGCTCGCACATACCGTCGAAACGCTGCACCGGCGCTTCACCGCGGCGTTCGGCGCGGGTACGTATTTCATCGAAGAATTGCTGTATTGCCCGGACCACATCGTCAAGGACGCGGCGATTGCCGGCGTGAATCCCGCACGGATCGTCGACGCGACGCGCAAGGACCGGCTTGCCGCGATCATTCGCGAAGCGTTGCCGGCGGACGAAGCGCGCCTCGCCTGCGCACCGAAAATCCATCACTTTCTCGCCGACGAACTTTCGCTGACGCCCGACGCCAGCGCGCTGGTCGGCCAGGCCGGCACGCTCGTCACGCGTCTGGCCGGCGGCCTCGCGACCTGGGCACGGCGACTCGAGTTTTCGCCGTTCCGGCTGCGCGTGATCGGCACGGCCGGCTCCGGCAAGACGCAACTGGCGGTGCAGGTGATGAAGGACGCGGCGGCGCGTGGCCAGCGGCCTTTGTATGTGTGTTTCAACCGCCCGCTCGCGGATCACATTGCGCGGGTCGCGCCGCCTGAGGCGAAGGTGGCGAACTATCACCAGCTATGCGACTGGATCGCGCGCGATGCGGGCCGCGAGCCGGATTTCCAGTCCGGCGACGTCTTCAAACAGCTTGAATCGACTTTCGCCGAAACGCCGATCGACGCGCGCTGGCAATTCGACGTGCTGATCGTCGACGAAGGACAGGATTTCCAGCAGCCGTGGGTGGCCGCACTCGAGCGTCTGTTGCGGCCGGGCGCTGCGTGGTGGTGGCTCGAAGATCCGCTGCAGAATCTGTATATGCGCGAGCCGGTCGAGCTGCAGGGCTGGACCACGCTGAAAGAGACCACCAATTACCGCAGTCCGCGTGACATTCTCGATTATGTGCGGGACGTGGTCGGCGCTTCGGTGCCGGTCGCGGCGGCCCTGGCCTCGGGCAGTCCGTTCGACGGCTCCGATATTTCGCTCTCCGTCTACGACGAAACGAACGCCGCCGAAGGCAGCATCGAGGCAACCAAGCGGGCGATCACGCAGGCCTTGTCGCTCGGCTTTCGCAAACAGGATATTGCCGTGCTGTCGTTTCGCGGCCGCGAAGGCTCGGCGATGACCGCGCAGGATCATCTCGGACCGCATCGGTTGCGCAGTTTCACCGGTAAGTACGATCTGTTCGGCAACCCGGAGTATCGCGAAGGGGATGTGCTGTTCGAGTCGATCTACCGCTTCAAGGGACAGGCGGCGCCGTGCGTCATTCTCACGGAAGTCGACTTCGAACTATTCGACGAGCGGATTGCACGCAAGCTGTTCGTCGGCGCCACGCGTGCGACGATGAAACTGATCATCGTCGCCTCGCAGCGGGCCGCGCGGCATCTGCATCTGCGTGATGGTAAAGAGCTCAAAGAAACCAAAGATCTCAGAGAGACGAAAGAAGCCTAGCCACCGCTCACGTCCACGCGCGCGCACCCACCAGCATCCCCGTTTGCATAAGCGCGTCCCACCAGATCACGCGCAGTAACGGCGCTTGCTGCGCGATCAGCAGCGCCTGCACCGGATCGCTCTCCACAAAGTGCGTGACACCGCCGCGCAACGCCGCCGCGGCCTTGTGAGCAGCTGCGCCGGCGGCACTTTCGTCGTGCGTGCCGGGCGTGCGCATCACCAGTTGCATATGACCGAAGCCGTGCCGCGCGAGCCATGCTTCGGTGCGCGCGCGATCCAGTTCCGGCCGCCCGGTGATGATCGTGCGCACGCGTTGCAGATCGATGCCCGGCAACACCTCGAACGGCAGCAGCGCGTCGCGTTCGGCGAGCGCCGCGGCCAGATCCTCGTCGTAGCGGGCGAGCGGCACGTCGGGCAGCAGAATGCCGTCGAGGTCGATCGCGTAGGTGGCGTATTCGTGATCCTCGGCCATGGCGGGCGCGGTGCCCGCTTCGACGCGCTCCCAGTCCTCGCGATAACGCTCGGTGTAGGCCTGGCGCTCCCACGGAAACAGCGCGAAGTAGCCGCGAGCGTCGATTGCGTAATCGGGTTGCGTGCGGCTCAGGTCGTCGACCGCGGCGGTCAGCGTTCTGACGTCGAGGCCATGCTGCTGAAGGAATGCGATGCAATCGGTCAGCGTAAAGCCCCGCCCCGCGATGTCTTCGCACAGCAGCACTTTCGAGCCGGCGGGCGGAATCGGCAGCGTCGAATCCCAGGCGACCGTGCGTGACTGCCGGTCGTATCGAAGGAAGGCGACGGGCGTGCCGGCCGCATGCGAAACCATCAGCGCGAGCGGTGCGCCGCCGCGCAGAATGCCGATCGCCATGGTGAAGCGCTCCGCCAGCAACGCGGGTTGCAGCGACTCGATCCAGTGATCGAGTTGTTCGTACGTCAGGGGCAAAACCGGCTTGTTCATGACTCTCAGGGCGTCGCGATGCGCGCGTAGGGCAGGTGTCCCGTAGACGGAGAGCAGCGCGCGGCGCGGTGCTGCGGCAGGTCCCCGTTTTTGAGACGAAGAATTTTGGCGATATTATGCATGCGGTTCAAAGATCGCGCGTCGGGGTGACGCGCGTCGCCGGATGGGGCGTGTCGCAAAGACGACCGCCGCCGCGGGAAAAGGACAACGGCGGGGTGCTGCAGGTTCGCTGGCCGGTTAAGCCGGCGCAGCGCAGCCGCCCGCAAAATAACAAACGATGGAATGACCAAACAGATGAAGATGACCAAGGCGGGCATAGCGGTGGATGGCAGGAAAGGCGTGGTCAGGGGCGCATGGTGGGGGCTGGGTCTGCTCCTCGCTTTCGCCGCGTGGAGCATGCAGGCACAGGCGCAGGCGGAGTCGTTGCCGTTATCGCTAGACGTGAAGGGCAAGATCAGCAAGACCAACGATGCGGCGCACCAGCTGTATCACTTCACCGAGGCCCAACTGCTCGCGCTGCCGGCTCATTCGATTACGACCGCCACCACCTGGACGCCACGTTCCACCTTCACAGGACCGCTGCTCGCGGATATCCTGAAGACAGTCGGCGCATCCGGCAGCGCAGTCGAGATCCATACGCTCGACGACTATACCTACACCATTCCGGTGTCGGACTGCGATCGCTACGGCGTGGTCGTTGCGTACAGCATGAACGGCCAGCGCCTGAAGATCAGCGACTTCGGGCCGCTGTTTCTTATCTATCCGCGCGACGCGTTTCCCGATGAACTCATGGGCGCGGCGGGCGATTCTAAATTCGTATGGCAGATCAAGGCACTCATCGTCAAATAACACGCCGCCCCTGGCGCCGTGTCCTCTATGTGTTGATCTGGCTGACCGCGCTTGCGGCGCCAGCCGGCGCGATCGGCTATCTGTTGTACGCGAACCTGCTCAATCCGCGCGCCACCGAACAGCTGACCGGTCAGTACGATGGTTTCTATTGGGACGCCGCGCAGCTGCAGATCGCCTACGCGCGTTTCGAGAACCAGTTGCTGCTGTATCAATCCGGTGTCGACGACGACTATCAGCGGCTCATGCTGCGCTATCAGTTGCTGCAATCGAAGCTGCACGTGATGGCCGGTTCGACCCGCAGACTGACTACGCAGCTTGCGCTGCTGCAACGGCAACAGGAGGAAATCCAGTCGCTCGATCATTTGCTGGACGGGATTCAGCCTGAGGTGGATGCGTTGCCTAAGGACCGCAACCGTGCCGATAAGATCGTCGTGGAGTTGCGTCAGCATTGGAACGAGGTCAACGATCTCGCGTTGAGCCGCCGGTTCGCCGACGTGGCCGACCGTGAGGCGATGAACCGCGATTTCATCGACAAGCGCCGCATGCTGTTCGCGGGCGGCCTGTTGCTGCTGCTCTTGTCTGCGGCCGCGACCACGCTGCTGGTGCTCAACGGCCGGCGCCGCACGCGCCTGATGCATCAGCAGCACGCGGCGCTCGACGCAGAGCATCAGGCGAGCCGCGCGGCGCGCGAGGCGGGTCTCGCGAAGGACGCGTTTCTCGGCATGATCAGCCACGAACTGCGCACGCCCTTGCATGCGATCGTGTCGTCGATCGAATTGCTGGGCTTCAACTATCACTCCGAGGCCGACCGCAAGGTCATTCAGCGGCTCGAAACCGCAGGGCGGCATCTCGAAGCACAGATGAAAGACCTGACCGACTACGCGCGCCTTGGCGCCGGCAAGCTCGAGTTGCGTCACGAGCACTTCGAGCCGCGCGAGCTGCTGGCGTCGATCGTCGACGAACACGCGATGTCGGCCGCCGCGCGCGGCCTCAAACTGGAAAGCGAGGCGAGCGGCATGAGCGGCCTCGTCGATTCCGATCCGCACCGCATCCGCCAGATCGTCAACAACCTGGTCACCAACGCGATCCGTTACACCGAAACCGGCACGGTGCGCGTGCAACTGAGGCAGCGGCCGGCGGTGCTGATTTTCGTCGTCAGCGATACGGGGCCGGGCGTGCCGCAAGCGCAGATTCCGCTGATCTTCCAGGAGTTCACGCAACTGGACGCGTCGCGCGCGCGCCGCTTCGAGGGTGCGGGGATGGGACTCGCGATCGTGCAGGGGCTGGTCAGGCTGTTCGGCGGCACCGTCGAGGTGGCGAGCACGGTGGGCGAGGGCACGACCTTTACGGTGACGATTCCGGTCAGACCGGTCGCGGCAACCGCGCCTCCTGGCGTGGCGGCGCAGGCCGAACCAGGCGGCGCGCGCCCCTGCGTGTTGATCGTCGACGATAACCGGCTGATTCGCGAGTCGCTCAGCGAAATGATCGCGCACATGGATTTCGACGCGCACGCCGTCTCCAATGCCGACGATGCACTCGCGTGGCTCGACGCGCGACGCTGTGACGTGGTGTTGCTCGATCTGCATATGCCGGATCGCGACGGGTATACGTTCCTTGCGGACTTCGCGGCACGCAGAGGGCCGTCGTCGGGTGTTCCGGTGATCGTGGTGAGCGCGTATGCGCCGGAGGCGGATAGCGTAGCTAGTGCGGGTGGGGCGGGCGGTGCGGCAGGGGAAGCGGGAGAGGCCGGCTTGCAGCCGTTCTTTGAAGCGTTATTAAAGCCAGTACATTACGAGGAACTGCGCAGTGCGTTGCAGCGAGCTTTGGCTTCGCGGCATACGGTGTGACGTGACGCTTTGAAGAAGCGCAGTTGGAGGAGGGCTCAACCTGAGCACACACCTTCAGCCGCTTGCCGGCATATGCGTCGTTATGGCCGGTTGAGGCGTTTGGACAGATCGGCGACCAGGATCGCCATACGCGCGGGCTTTTCATAGCACGCGACGTCGTAATTGCGGATGACCTGGCTGATTTCCGATTCGCTGGCCTTGCCGGTCAGCAGTTCGCCGGTCAGCACGAAAATTGGCGCGTCCGGATTCTCCGACGCGCGCACCGCGCGGATCGCCGCCGCGGAGGTCTGCGAGCCGAACAGCCAATCGATCACAACGCCGTCGAAGACCTGCGTTTGCAGCTGTTCGGTGAACGCCGCGAGGCCGTAGATCGCCACCGCCGCGAAACCGCTGCGTTCGAGATAGTCGCGCAGGTTGTCGGCGGAGGCCTGATCGTCGTCCACCACGGCGATGGTCGGCTTGTCGGTTTCGGCGCGGCGCGGATAGATCTCGATCTTGTGGACTTCGTACGCGCTTTGGTAGAGCGTGCCGTCGTGGCGCGCCACGCGCCATTGGCCGAGCTTCGAGTACGCGACGAATTCAGGGCGGCTGCCCGGTTCGAGCGCGGCGCCGACCCATGCGGTGCAGGCCAGCTCGATCGCGCCGACGCAGAACAGCGCCTCCTGGGCGATGGCGCCGACCATGCCCGGATCGAGCGACTGTGCGCCGAATAGCTGGGCGGCAGGTTCGCCGAACACCTCGGCAACCTTCTTGATCTGCGAGAGGGTCCACGGGCTGTTGCCGCGCAGCTTGCGGTGTCCCTGCGAAAAACTCAGATCGAGGATGCGGCATAGCTCAGTGGTCTGCTGGCGTTTGCCGATTCCATGCCGGCTCATCAACTCGCGCACGCGTTCGGCGACGGCAATGGAGTCAGGTGAGTTTGTTTCGTTGGTCATACTGCGTGAGTATCTGCCTTCTTGAAGGGTGGCTGGGGGCATGCGATACGGCACGCGCAGCGCGGCCATGCACATTGGATGCGCATCGACGCGGCAACGCGGGGGACAGCAAATGTACCGTAAAAAGTCTTACGGTCTGTGTTTTGGGATGACTGCCGCCAAACCTGTCGGTACGAGGTGCGAACAGACGAATTCGGCGATCTGTTTATGCCTTTGGCATCAAAAGTATTTTACCGATTAAATTGGTAGGAATCTGTAAGTAATTCCGATTGGATTGTTACTCACCCGCTGTCACGCCGGCGGCATGGTGTCGAGCTTGGCCGCCGAGTTTTTCAGGCCTTTGAAAATCCGCTCGGCGACCTTGCCCGGAAAGCGCTCGGGCAATTCGGCCGAGACCCGCGCGATGACCTGCGGCGTCTGTTCGATCAGCCGCTGGATCAACGGTTCGGCGTTCGCGCCGTATGAGCATCTCAGCGCCATGGTGTTGAAGTGGCGCCGCTGCACGTCGCGGAAGGCGTCGTGTTTGCTGCGCGACCACATCCCCATGGCGAGCCTGGCCTTGAACCATGACCACTGGTTCGGGCCGTTGCCTTCCACCGGCCAGATCGACATCACGTCGTAAAGCGGCGTGAGACGGTACTGGCCGCCCGCCAGCAGGCGAATGCTGAAGTTCTTGGCGTGGCCGTCCGGCGCCGCCAGCATCCAGAACAGGATCTGGCTTGCCAGCAGCGTTTCGATGTCCTGTTGCGCCGACACCGATTGCTGGAGAATCCGCGCGAGGTCCAGCATGCCCGGACCGCCTTCGTTTTCGTACTTGCGATGCGACGGTACGCCGTACACCTGGCAGAAGTCCTCCTGCGGCAGGCGCAGCAGCCATTGCCCGCTGGAATGCAGTTGCCGGTCGAAGCGTTCGACGCTCAGCACCCGCTGCTTGCCGAACGTCATGATCTCGGTGTTGGCCACGGGCAGGCCATAGGCGCGCAGAATCCGCAGACACAGCCATTCGTTTTCGACCGAGGTGCTGAGGTCGGCGAGCTTGTTGCCGACCAGCCCGAGCGGCAGCTTGAAAATGTGCGTGGTGGGCGTGGCGCCATGTGGGCGCTGCCACTTGCCGTCGTGCCACAGCAGGGCGGTTTTCTCCTGTGCGCCGGCGAGCGAGATGCGGAAATCGTCCGTTTCGTCGGCCGCGCCGAGGGCGGGGGTGCTGACGGTGCGTGCCAGCATGGTCTCGATCTCGCTGTCGGAGAGCGGCGTGCCCTCGATGCGTTCGACGCCGGCCGGCGCGTCGTCTTCGGCCAGCAACTGGACGGCGCCCACGCAATCGCGGCCGATGGCTTGCAGCAGATCGAAGGGATCGAGCGTATCGGTCTGGTAGCGCTGGGCGATGCGTTTTCTGATCGCCTCGCTGTCGGGGAGCAGATTGTCGAAATAGTTGAGCACCCGGTGGCCTTTGTTCGCCACGTTGCTCGGCGCGAACGGCAGCGAGAGCGAAAGCGGCCGGCCCGCGGGTGAGGCGACCCATGCGGGGTCGTAAGCGAACTCCATGGGGCCGCGGGTGGGCAGGCGCCAGACGCCGACGCGCTCACCGTTGGCCCACACCGACAGCGCCCGCGAATGCGTTTGGCGGCCCATGCTTACCACTCGACCAAAGGCGCCGGTTCAGGCACCGGCTGGTTCTTGTCGCGCACCTGTAATTGCAGGCCGTAGGCGCCGCATAGCGCCAGCAATTGTGCGAGGGTGAGGGCGGTGGCGTCGGTTTCCAGCGCCGAGATGCGGCTCTGGCTGACGCCGATGCGCGCAGCGGCATCGGCTTGGGTGAGGCCGGCCTGGCGCCGGCCGGCAGCGAGCAGCTGGGCCATCTGGTCCGGCGTGGCGACGAGGTGGATCATGGCAAATTATCCGTGAGACGAATAAATGCACTTTATGCGTCACACAGATATTTGTCAAATATTCGTGTGGCACATATTCGGCAAATATCTGTCTGACGAATAAATGGCAAATATCTGCGTGACGCATAAATTCCGTCTGTGTCCGCCCCTGCTGGGCTGGCCGTGTAGCATGCTGTGAAAATATTTTCTGCCGACTCCGCGCGACTCATGAACCAACCGACACTACGCCACACCGACGTGCCGTACCACACGCAATGGGGCAGCCCCGAATGGGTGCGCCACATCGTCGAACAGGAGGGCGACCCATGCGACGATCCACACTGGCAGCGCAGTGGTTTTGCCGACCCGGAGCGTTACCGTTTCTGGGCGAAACGCCTGTGCGGTCTGACCTGCCTCGAATCCGCGCTCGACTACTGGCGCATCGAACACGCGCCGCGCGCCGCCTTGCTGGATGAAGCCTTGCGCCACGGCGTGTACCGGCTGCGCGACGATGGCGGCGTCGACGGTTTGATCTACCGGCCGTTCGCCGACTGGCTGGGCGACGCATTCGGTATTCAGGTCGAGGTGCTGCCGCAGGCGCCGCTCGAAGAGATCGCCGTGCGCATCGACGGCGACACGTTGGCGATCGTTTCCGTGAGCCCCGAGATCCGTTATCCGGAGCGGCCGAATCAGCGTCAGGGCGGGCATCTGATCCTGCTGCACGGGCGCGATCGCGGTGGCGTATGGTTTCATAATCCGTCGGGCATCGCGCCTCATCAGGCGGATGTCTATCTGCCGTTCGCAACGATGGCGCGCTTCTACGCAGGGCGCGGCATGACGCTCACCCGCAGCGCGCGCTAGATACGGCAACAGGCGAGACGCACGGCGAACGCGATGATCGGGCCCGTTTTCTGCTGAAGAGCTTCAACCGACTTTTGCGATACCGGAGCCCGCCATGAAGCGAACCTATGCCGTGCTTGCCGCCAGCCTCGTCGCGCTCGGCGCCGTCACCGCAGTGCATGCAGCTTCCCAGGACGACCAGTCCAAGGCCTGCCGCGGCGACGCGATGCATTTCTGCGCCGCCGACATTCCGAACAAGGAAAAAATCACCGCCTGCATGAAGCAGCACCTCGACGAACTTAGTCCGCCGTGCCGCGCGATGTTCAAGGGCGGCAAGAAAGATGACGCTAAAGCCAACGCTGCTTCGCAGTGACCGTAGCGGCGGCGCGCCGCTGCTTGTCAGCGAATCACGCTAATTCCTGCGCCGCAGTTGCAATTGCAGTTGCGTGCCCGCGATCCCCCGATCCGGCCCCGCGGCGCGCCGGGCGTCGTAGAATCGCTTGTTCCCGATTCCCGGAGTAGCCGCGTGCCTGACCAGCCACACCCGCAGTCACGCCCGCCACGTTTTCGTCTGCCGCGCCGTGCCCGCACGCCCTGGCAGGCGCCGCGCGCCCGCACGCTGTTCACGCGTCCCGCAGCCTCGCCGCAGCGCGTGCTGCTGCAGCGTATCTATCTCGTGCTCGGCCTGTGCGTGCTTGCCTTCGCCGTGCTCTATCTCGACCGCGACGGTCTGCGTGACGCCAACCGCAAAGTGCTCGGCATCGTCGACCTGATGTACTTCACGATGGTCACCGTCGCCACGGTCGGTTATGGCGATATCGTGCCGGTCACCGCCCGCGCGCGGCTCATCGACGCCTTCTTCATCGTGCCGATCCGTATCGTCATCTGGTTCGTGTTTCTGGGCACCGCTTATCAGTTCGTCATTCAACGCGTCATCGAGGAATTCCGCATGAAACGCCTGCAAAAACAACTGCGCGATCACGTCGTGGTGTGCGGCTACGGCTTGAGCGGTTCGGTCGCGGTGCGCGAGCTGCTGGAAAGCGGTTTCGCCGCGGAGTCGATCGTCGTCATCGATTCGCAGCAGGACGCGCTCGAAGCGGCCACGGCGCTGGGCGTGGCGGGCCTGCTCGGCGATCCCTCGCGTGAGGATCTGTTGCAGCAGGCGCAGGTGCGCATCGCCAAGGCGGTGATCATTGCCGTCAGCGACGACGCCGTCGCGATCCTGCTCACACTGACCGTGCGCAGCGTCGCGCCGGACACCAAGATCGTCGTGCGGATTCAGGAGCAAACTTACCAGCGCCAGTTGCGTCAGGCCGGCGCGGATGTGATCGTTTCGTCGACCAAGATCGGTGGCCTGTTGCTCGCCGACGCGGTGGACAGCAACTACATCGTGCCGTTCGTCAACGACCTGCTGTCGGCGCGCGGCCGTGCCAATCTGATCGAGCGTCCGGCGACGGCGCAGGAAGTCGGCCGCTGGAGCAATGCGTTGCCGGGCGCAGTGGTGGTCGGCCTGGTTCGCGCGGGGCGCATGCTGTCGTTTTACGACGACGAGCCGTGCCCGATCGAAGCAGATGACCTGCTCATGGTGATCCAGTCGTCGCGTCCGCCACGAGCAGACTCGTCGCGCTAGCCCACACAGCAACGCGCACGACCGGGTGCGCTGAATCGAATGCATCAACTCGCCTGAACAGGAAAAGCCCGCTTATGACCCGCCCGACTACGCAGATTTTCGACGCCGCTGCCACCGCGCGGCTGATCCCCTACGCGCCGCTCGTCGACGCATTGAGGCGTGCGAGCATCGACTACGCGCAGCAGCGCATTGCGAGTCCCGAACGGCTCGTCGTGCCGCTCAACGAGGGCGGCATCATGCTATCGATGCCGGCCACCGCGCCCGATCTCGCGATCCACAAGCTGGTCAACGTGTGCGCGAGCAATCGGACGCGCGGCATCCCGACGATCCACGGCCAGGTGATGGCCTTCGACGCCGATACCGGCGAGACGCTCTTCATCCTCGACGGCCCGACGGTGACCGGGCGTCGCACGGCGGCGATGTCGATGCTCGGCGTACACACTTTCGCGTCCGCAACGCCGCGCGAATTCCTGCTGATCGGCACCGGCACGCAGGCGGTGAATCATCTGGAAGCGATCGGCGAACTGTTTCCCGACGCCCGCGTGTGGGTGAAGGGCAGTTCGCCCGCGCGTGCCGAGGCGTTTTGCGCCGCACATGCTGCGCAGGGTGCGCAGGGTGGCAGCGCGCGCGAACTGCAACCGCTAGCCGACCCCAACGCAACCATTCCCGATTCGATCGACGTGGTGATCGCGCTGACCACCAGCAAGCAGGCCGTCTACGACGAAGCCGGCCGCGCGGACCGGTTCGTGATCGGCGTCGGTGCGTTCACGCCGGAGATGGTCGAGATCGGCGCGCACACGATCGCAGGCAGCGCGCTGTTCGTCGACGACGAAGCCGGTGCGCGGCATGAAGCCGGCGATTTCATCCAGGCCGGTGTCGATTGGGCGCAGGTCGGCGGAATTGCCGCCGTGGTGGGCAACACTGCTTTGTTGCCGTCGAAACAACCGATTGTTTTTAAAAGTGTCGGTTGCGCGGCGTGGGATCTGGCGGCCTGCCGCGTGGCGCGCGAAGCCTTGTCGGGCGGCTGATCGCGGACAGTTCGCCGCACCCGGCGCGTTGCGGCTCGGCGCTCCGGGTTGGCATCTTGCGCCAACCTGCGGCACATGTTGCCGTGCAAACAATCTCAAAACGTTGCACCATAGGCGTTTGCCAGAAAGAAGCGCCGGTCCGCCGGCGTTTTTTTGCCCTTTGTCTGTTGACTTGACGCCTACCACGACGCTGCGACCGCGCTATGACGACCCAACACGCTTCTGCCACTCCCAACCTGCCGCTCGACATGATCATCTTCGGCGGCACCGGCGACCTGTCGTTCCGCAAGCTGCTGCCCGCGCTCTACATGGCGCATCTGCACTGCAATCTGCCGCCGGATACCCGCATTCTCACGATCGGCCGCAAGCCGTGGTCGCGTGAGGAGTACATCAGCGAATTCATGGAAACGAAGGCGAAGCCCTTCATCGAAAAGAAGGCGTTCGATGCCGCCGCCTGGGACAAATTCATGGCGCTGTTCGAGTACGTGCGCATGGACGTCGATTCGGTCGAGGACTACCAGCGTCTGAAGGAAGTGTCGCGCGAAGGTGTGCGGCGCGTGTTCTATCTCGCGACCTCGCCGGATCTGTTCACGAATATTTGCGAAAACCTTTCGGCGGCGGGATTGGTCGACGAGAATTCGCGGGTCGTGCTCGAGAAACCGCTGGGCCACGATCTGGCGTCCGCGCAGGAGATCAACACGGCGGTCGGCAAGCATTTCAGCGAAGCGCAGATCTACCGGATCGACCACTACCTCGGCAAGGAAACCGTGCAGAACCTGATGGTGCTGCGCTTCGGCAATCCGATTTTCGGCCCGCTGTGGCAGGCGCCGTATATCAAGAGCGTGCAGATCACGGTGGCGGAAACGGTCGGTGTAGGCAGCCGCGCGGGCTTCTACGACAAAACCGGCGCGCTGCGCGACATGGTGCAGAACCACTTGCTGCAATTGCTGTGCATCGTTGCGATGGAGCCGCCGGTGTCGCTCGATCCGGATGCGGTGCGCGATGAAAAGCTCAAGGTGCTGCGCTCGTTGCGCCCCATGACGCCCGAGGACATCGCGCGCGATACAGTGCGCGGCCAGTACACCGCGGGCGCAGTGGACGGCGAAGCAGTGAAGGGCTATCAGGAAGAAGACAACGTGCCGGCCGGCAGCCGCGCCGAGACTTTCGTCGCGTTGCGCGCGCATATCAACAACTGGCGCTGGGCCCATGTGCCGTTTTTCCTGCGCACCGGCAAGCGGATGCAGAAGAAGGTGTCGGAGATCGTCATCGAGTTCTCCGAGTTGCCTTTCTCGATCATTCCGAACGGCAATAGCGGGCGCAACTATGGCAACCGGCTCGTGATCCAGTTGCAGCCCGAAGAGTCGATCCAGTTGCAGGTGCTTGCGAAAGAACCGGGCAGCGGCATGCATATGCTGCCGGTGAATCTGAACCTGGACTTGCAGCAGGCTTTCACCGAGCGTCGCGCAGAAGCGTACGAGCGTTTGTTGATCGACGTGATTCGCGGACGCCTCACGCACTTCATGCGCCGCGACGAACTCGAAGCCGCATGGGCGTGGGCCGAGCCGATTCTGGAAGGCTGGGCCAAGTCGGGCGACAAGCCGCGCGGTTATACGGCAGGCACGTTTGGGCCGGCTGCGTCGACGGCGCTGATGGCGCGTGAAAACGCCGTGTGGGCGGAAGAGTCGCAGTAAGCGGGTCGCGCGGCTTGACGTAGGGCGGCGATCTTCAATACCGCGTGCTCGCCTTGGCGGCGATCGCCGCCGCCGCTGCGCGAGTCTCCACATGCAGCTTGCCGAACACATGTTCGAGGTGCTTGTTGACCGTGCGCGGCGCCATGCCGAGGATGTCTCCGATATCGCGATTGGTCTTGCCGCGCGAAACCCATAGCAGGACTTCCGCTTCGCGGGCCGTCAGGTTGAATTGCGCGCCGAGCGCGGTGGTGTGCGCGGCGTCGTTGAATTCTTCGAGCAGGATCACCCAGTCGCCACGCGTCGCGCGGCCAAGTACCCGCGCGACGCGGCGTGCGCCGTCTGCAGCCGTCTCGAAGGCGGCTTGCAGGTCGCAACCCGTTTCGATCCAGCGCGCCAGCCATTGACTCAGCACCGGCGGCAGACGCGGGCCGGCTTCGGCAAGAGGGGCCGGTAGCCGCGCGCCGTCGTCCACCAGATTGTCCTTCACGCTGCTCTGCGCGCTTCCATTCCTCTCCTCAGTTTGCGCGTCGCCCGATCCGTAACGCGCGAGCCGCTGCCGCGCAAGGTCGCTCTGCCATCTGATTTCTCCGCTCGCGGCGGCAATCAGCGCCGCGCGCATGCCGATTTCGAGCACCATGTCCGCCTGACGCTGCTGGCGCGAGCGCTGCACATGCGCGGCAATGCGCGCGCTGACCTCGCTCGGCTTCACAGGTTTGGTCACGTAATCGATTCCTCCGACCCGAAAGCCTTGCACGACATGTTCGCTGTCGGTCAGCGCGGTCATGAAGATCACCGGCAGATGCCGGTTGCGGGGATCGGCCTTGATCTGCCGGCAGGTTTCGAAGCCATCCATGCCGGGCATCAGCGCGTCGAGCAGCACGGCATCCGGCGTGATGCGCGCAAGGCGTTGCAAGGCGGATTGTCCGTCGAGCGCAACCAGCACCGCGTAGCCGGACGCCTGCAGCGTATCGGACAGCAGCGCGAGGTTGTCGGGCGTGTCGTCGACAATCAGCACAACCGGCTTGTCGTCGGGTAGTTCCGGTTGCATATCAGAGGGCAGGAGCAGCGATTCATCATGCATCGGGATTGACCTGCTGGGTAGGCGCGAGCAACTGCGCGAGTTCAGTCAGCCGGAATCGTCGCGCGAGCGTGCGCAACGGTTCAAGCAGGGTAGCCAACTCCGGCGCGCCGCTCTCCGCTGCGTCGAGTTGTTCGATGAAGCCCTGCACGTAGCCCATTTCAAGCTGCGCATGCAGTTTCTCGCGCAGGGTGACGGGCAAGCTTGCCTGCACTTCGGTCAGCGAAACGGCGGAAGCGGGCAGCGCTGTGTCAGTTGACTCGACGATCCACTGCAGTTGCAGCAATGCAGCCAGTTTGTCGAGCAGGAGCGGAATGTGTAGCGGTTTGGCGAGGTAGTCGTCACAACCGGCCGCGGCCCCTTTGTCGCGATCGTCGGCGAACGCGTTAGCCGACAGGATCAGGATCGGCGCCGCCGACAACTGGTTGTCGCGAATCAGGCGGCTCGCCTCGAAGCCGTCCATGTCCGGCATCGACACATCCATCACGATGAGGTCGGCCGACCCTGTGCCAAGCCATTGCAACGCCTCCGGTCCGCTGGCCGCTTCGACCACCAGGAAGCCCAGCGGCGCAAGCGTATGCGTGACGATACGGCGCTGCTCAGTGAGATCGTCGACCACCAGCACCGTGCGGCGCGGTCCGTCGTACCCCTTGACGTTGAGCGGGCCGCTTGCCAGCAATTGCGGCGCGCGCACTTCCGGTGCGAACAGCTTGACAATAAAGCGGGTGCCGTTGCCCACCTCGCTTTGCACCTGCAGGTTGCCGCCCATCAGTTCCGTGAGCAGGCGGCAGATCGTCAGGCCGAGCCCGGCACCGTGGTCGTGTTCGCGCGCCGCCGCGCCGCGCTCGAACGGCAGGAACAGGCGCTCCAGTTCGGCAGCCGGCATGCCGGGGCCCGTGTCGGTGATCTCGAAGGTGAGGGTCTCCCACGCATAGCCGGCGCGCACCTTCACCGAACCGCTCGACGTAAAGCGAATCGCATTGCCGATCAGATTGATGAGAATCTGCCGTACCCGCTTTTCGTCGACGCGTACGACTTCAGGAATGCGGCCGGTAGTCTGGAAATCGAAGTGCAGTCCTTTGTCGGTGGCCTGCGGTTCGAGCATCGCCGAGAGTTGCGTGACGAAATCCGGCAGCGAAATCTCCGTCACGTTCAGTTGCAGCTTGCCCGCCTCGATGCGGGCGACGTCGAGCAGGCCGTCAACGAGCGCCAAAAGATGCTCGCCGCTGCGATAGATCGTTGCCACTGCGTTGCGGCGGGCGGGGGGCAGTTCATCGGTGCCTTGCAGCAGCAGTTGCGCATAGCCGAGGATGCTGTTGAGCGGTGTGCGCAATTCGTGGCTCAGACCCGTCACATAGCGGCTCTTCGCGCGGTTGGCCGATTCGGCGGCGGCGCTCGCCTGCTGGAGTGCGGCGTCGGTTTTACGGTGTGCCTCGATTTCCTGCATCAGCAGTTCCGCTTGCCGCTGCGATTCCTCCTGCGTGACCTTGCGGTTCTCGTTGGCGAGCACCAGCCACCACGCGGCGATGCAGCCGACCAGCGCGAGTGCGAAAAAGGCCTTCAGATAGCCTTGAAGCAGGACGTCGTGGACCGTGGCGTCGAGATCGGGCAGGGTTCGCACGCTCTGATACCACTGCACGGCGAGCACGCCGCCAAGCAGCGTGAGCACGACGATCAACAGACCGGCGTACTGCGCGAGCCGCAGGCCGGCGGCGCCGAGCCTGAGCCGCGGGAACAACGCATGCATTGACTTGCCGAACTGGGCCGGCAGTCGTGCGTGAGGTTTGCAGGAGTCGTTGCAGCGCGAGTCGAGTGAGCAGCAGAGCGAGCAGATCGAACCGGCGTAGGCCGGGCAGTGCGCCATGTCTTCGCGCTCGAAACTGTTTTCACAGATCACGCAGCGCAGTACCGCGCCCGCTTCGAGGTCGCGACCGTCGCGCGCCAGATAGAAGCGCCCGCGTGTAGCGATCGCCAGCAACGGCGAGCAGACGAAGGCGACCAGCAGCGCGATGAAGGACGCCAGTGCTTCAGCGATCGCGCCGAAGACGCCCGCATGGGACAGCGCGGCAATCAGCGAGGCGATCACCATGGCACCCACCCCGACGGGATTGATGTCGTACAGGTGTGCCCGCTTGAACTCGATGCCGCGCGGGCTATAACCGAGCGGCTTGTTGATCACAAGGTCGCCGACCACCGCGCCAATCCAGGCAATCGCCACGTTCGCATAGAGTGCGAGCACCTTGCTGATGGCTTCAAATACGCCCATCTCGACGAGCAGCAGTGCGATCAGCACATTGAACACCAGCCATACCACGCGTCCCGGATGGCTATGCGTGAGCCGGGCGAAGAAGTTCGACCACGCGAGCGAACCGGCGTAGGCGTTGGTGACGTTGATTTTCAGTTGCGAGACGATCACCAGCAGCGTCATCGCGGCAAGTGCGCCTTCAGGCGAGTGGAACACGTAGTGATACGCGACCAGATACATCTGGGTCGGCTCGACGGCCTTCACCGGGTCGATTTCGTGCTCGATCGCAAGGAAGGCAAGAAACGCCCCGCCCAGCATTTTCAAAGCGCCAGGCACGATCCAGCCAGGCCCGGCCGAGATCAGCGCGACCCACCAGCGCACGCGATTTGCGCGTGTGCGCGGCGGCAGGAAGCGCAGATAGTCGACCTGTTCGCCGATCTGCACGATCAGAGAAAACACCACCGTGCAGCCGGCACCGAAGGAGACCAGGTTGAATTCGCGGCCGTCCGCCGAAAGACCACCGAAGGTGACCCATTCGGCGAGCAGGTGCGGCTCACGCCACAGCACGACGGCGTAGGGCACGACGAGCAGCACGAGCCATACAGGCTGGGTCCAGCCCTGCAAGCGGTTGATGAAGGTGATGCCGAAGGTCACCACCGGAATGATGACGAGCGCGCTGATCACGTAGGCGACCGATAGCGGGACCTTCAGATACAGCTCGAGCGCGAGCGACATGATGGCCGCTTCGAGCGCGAAGAATACAAAGGTGAAGATCGCGTAGATCAGCGACGTCAGCGTGGAGCCCAGATAGCCGAAGCCGGCTCCGCGCGTAAGCAGGTCCATGTCGACGCCGTTGCGCGCGGCGTAGTAGCTGATCGGTATGCCGGTCAAAAAGATCAGGACCGAGACGGCGAGGATCGCGTAGACCGCGTTCGTAAAGCCGTAGTTCACCACCAGCGCACCGCCGATTGCTTCCAGCACGAGGAACGATACCGCACCGATCGCCGTATTCGCGACCCGGAACTCCGACCAGCGCCGGAATGTACGCGGCGTGAAGCGCAGCGCGTAATCCTCGAGCGTTTCGTCGCCGACCCATGCGTTGTAGTCGCGGCGAATCTTGACGATGCGCTGCGTGCCGCCGGACGGTGGGCGCGATGCCCCAGCTTGGGTGGCCTGGTCGGCGGGGCGCGGGGGCTGTGACTCTGTTTGGTGCATCGAGGTTTGTCGTCGACGGGTTCCGAGGCTAACGGTGCGGCCATGCAAATTGCATTCCATTCGAAGCCGGCGCAACACCGTCATGCCATAGGCGGCGCTGCGTCGGCACCGCTCGCGCGCCATGCCGACGCGATTATAGGGAGCGGATTTTTACCGCGCCCTACGTCAACTGACGTATTGGGCCGCGCAAATTGGCTACCTACCTTTCGTTCCGTCGACACCGCCAGCCGGTTCCCAGCGCGGGTCGCCCGACTACGACCACAAGGAGAATTCGATGTCACACGACGACCAGAACGAGTCTGGCATGCCTTCGGCGCTGCGCCGCAAACTCTTGATGGGCCTCGCCGCCGCGCCCGCGCTCGCCATCTCCGGTGTCGCACGGGCCCAGCAGTATCCGACCGCGAAGGTCAACACCACGCACCTCGCGGTGACCGATACGGAAGTGACAGTCGGCCAGTTGCACTCGGCAACCGGCACGATGGCGATCTCCGAAACCGGCTCGATTCAGGCGGAGCGTCTCGCGATCGAGCAGATCAACGCAGCAGGCGGCATTCTCGGCCGTCAGATCAAGATCATTCAGGAAGACGGCGCGTCCGATTGGCCGACCTTCGCGGAGAAGTCGAAGAAGCTGCTCGAAAACGATCACGTGGCGGCCGTATTCGGTTGCTGGACGTCGGCGTCGCGCAAAGCCGTGTTGCCGATCTTCGAACGCGATAACGGCCTCTTGTACTACCCGACTTTCTACGAAGGGCTCGAGCAATCGAAGAACGTGTTCTACACCGGGCAGGAAGCGACCCAGCAGATTCTCTGGGGGCTGAACTGGGCGAACCAGACGAAGAAGGCGAAGAGCTTCTTCCTGATCGGCTCCGACTATATCTGGCCGCGCACGTCGAACAAGATTGCGCGCAAGCATATCGAGCAGCATCTGAGCGGTTGCAAGGTAGTCGGCGAAGAGTATTACCCGCTCGGCACCACTAACTTCAACTCGTTGATCAACAAGATCAAGATCGCCAAGCCCGATTGCATCTACGCGATCATCGTTGGCGGCTCCAACGTGGCGTTCTACAAGCAACTGAAAGCGGCCGGCATCACTGCGGACAAGCAGTTCCTGCTGACCATCTCGGTGACCGAGGACGAAGTGCTTGGGATCGGCGGCGAAAACGTCGCGGGCTTCTATTCGGCGATGAAGTATTTCGAATCGCTCGATAACGACAACAACAAGAAATTCGTCGCGGCGTTCAAGGCCAAGTACGGACCGAAGTCGGTGATCGGCGACGTCACCCAGGCCGCCTATCTCGGTCCATGGCTGTGGAAAGCGGCGGTGGAAAAGGCCGGCAGCTTCGACGTCGACAAGGTCGTCGCCGCATCGCCCGGCATCGAGTTGAAGAGCGCGCCGGAAGGCTACGTGAAGATCCATGCAAACCATCACTTGTGGAGCCGCACACGCATCGGTCAGGCGCAGGCGGACGGCCAGTTCAAGGTGGTGGCCGAGTCGCCCGATCTGATCGAGCCGAACCCGTTCCCCAAGGGTTATCAGTGAAACGCGAATCAGCCGCGCTGCCGCCACGTGAGCGCGCGCGGATTATTTCGAGGAGAGAGTCATGTCGGCTTCAGACATTCTTAACGTCACGCTGATGCAGGGCTTTGCCGGCCTGAGCCTGTTCAGTGTGCTGCTGCTTATGGGGCTGGGGCTGGCGGTGATCTTCGGCCAGATGGGCGTCATCAACATGGCGCATGGCGAGTTCATGACGATTGGCGCGTACACGATCTACATGTTCTCGCAACTGGCCGACAACTATTGGCATGGCTACGCGCCGGTGTACTTTCCGATCGCGATCTGCGCGGCCTTCGTGCTGGCGTTCGCGGCAGGCTGGGTGGCGGAGTGGGCGCTGATCCGCCACCTGTACCGGCGTCCGCTCGACACGTTGCTGGCGACCTGGGGCCTGAGCCTCGGGATGCAACAGGTGTTTCGCTCGGTGTTCGGCCCGAAGGAGGTGAGCCCCACGCTGCCGGACTGGCTGATGGGTTCATGGTCGCCGAAGCCGGGTCTCGACATCCCGATCAACGGATTGTTCGTGATGAGCCTCGCGGTGCTGATGACCGGCGGCGTACTGCTGGCGCTGTATCGCTCGCGCTGGGGACTACGCGTGCGCGCCACCGTCGCGAACCGGCAGATGGCGAACGCGGCTGGCATCGATACCCGCAAGACCGACCGGTTGACCTTCGCGATCGGCTGCGGGATCGCGGGCGTGGCGGGCGCGGCGTTCACGGCGATCGGCTCGACGGGGCCGACCAGCGGGTCACTCTACATCGTCGATTCGTTTCTGGTGGTGACGTTCGGCGGCGCGGCGAGTTTGCTCGGCACGGTGGCGTCCGCGTTCGGCATCGCGCAGATGCAGTCGATCAGCGAATTCTTCATGACCGGCTCATCGGCTCGTGTGGTGACGCTGCTCACCATCGTCGTTGTGCTGATGTTGCGGCCGCAAGGGCTCTTCGCTTCGAAGGTGCGCCGTGCCTGAGTATTCATCGACTGCGTCACTGAACGGCTCTTTCAATCGCTTCAGCCCGGAGAAACGAATATGGACCAGCTGAACCCTTCCGCCGGCGCGTCCGTCGCGCCGGACCCAGCCGCGGGCCGCGCCGGCTTGCGCCACGCGCTGAAGCGCTGGCTGACGGGCGATGGCTACGGCAGCATCGTCGTGCTGGCACTGCTGATCCTCGTGGTGTTTCCACTCGCGCTCGATGTGTTCCGCCTGAACCTGATGGGCAAGTATCTGACCTACGCGTTCGTCGCCGTTGGGCTCGTCATGGCGTGGGGTTACGGCGGTGTGTTGAGCCTCGGGCAGGGCGTGTTTTTCGGCCTCGGCGGCTACTGCATGGCGATGTTTCTGAAGCTCGAAGCTTCGGACCCGATCAGCACAAAGATCCAGTCGACGCCGGGCATTCCCGACTTCATGGACTGGAATCAGTTGACCGCCTTGCCGTTCTGGTGGAAGCCGTTTCATTCGCTGCCGTTTGCGCTGGCGGCGGTACTGGCCGTGCCGTGCGCGCTCGCGTTCGTGGTCGGCTTCGCGATGTTCAAGCGGCGCGTGGGTGGCGTCTACTTCGCGATCATCACGCAGGCGGTGGCGTTGATCCTGTCGGTGCTGATCATCGGCCAACAGGGCTATAGCGGTGGCGTGAACGGCATCACCGATCTGCGCACGCTGCTCGGCTGGGATATTCGCGGCGATGGAGCAAAGCTGATCCTGTACTTCGTCAACGCGGTGCTGCTGCTCGTCGCCATTGTCTGCTGCCGGCAGATCCAGCGCAGCAAGCTCGGCACCTTGCTGCTCGCAATGCGCGACAAGGAGGACCGGGTGCGCTTCTCCGGCTACGACGTCGCCATGTTCAAGGTGTTCGCGTTTTGCATCGCCGCTGTGCTCGCGGCGGTCGGCGGGGCGATGTTCACGCTGCAGGTCGGTTTCATGTCGCCGTCGTTCGTGGGCATCGTGCCGTCCATCGAGATGGTGATCTACGCCGCGGTGGGCGGGCGCATGTCGCTGGTGGGCGCGGTCTACGGCGCGGTGCTCGTCAACCTCGGCAAGACGTGGTTCTCGGAGAGTTTCCCGAACCTGTGGCTGTTCCTGATGGCCGCGCTCTTCATCGGCGTCGTGATGGCGTTTCCGAACGGGCTGGCGGGTCTCTACGACAGCCACGTCAAACCATGGCTCGCGCGCCTCGGCGCAAGGAGCGCTTCATGAGCAATACCGATTTCGTGCTGGCCGTCGAAGGCCTGAGCGTGTCGTTCGATGGTTTCAAGGCCATCGATTCGTTGAACCTGTATGTCGATCGCGGCGAGTTGCGCGTGGTGATCGGGCCGAACGGCGCGGGCAAGACGACGCTGCTCGATCTGATCTGCGGCAAGACGCGAGCGAGCGAAGGCAGCATCAAGTTTCGCAACGAGGAGATGACGCGGCTGCCGGAGTTTCGCCGCGTGCGCAAAGGGATTGGCCGCAAGTTCCAGACGCCGTCGATATACGAAAACCTCTCGGTGTTCCAGAACCTCGAGGTGTCGTTCCCGCGCGGGCGGGGCGTCTTTGGCGCGCTGACGTTCCGGCGCACCAGCGATGTGCTCGATCGCGTGCGCAGCGTGGCCGGTGAAATCGGCCTTGAAAACCAGCTCGATCTCGAGGCCGGGCTGCTGTCGCACGGGCAGAAGCAGTGGCTGGAAATCGGTATGTTGCTGATGCAGGAGCCGGAACTGCTGATGCTCGACGAGCCGATTGCCGGCATGAGCGTGCGCGAGCGCGAGGTTACGGCCGAGCTGCTCAAACGGATCTGCCAGAACCGCTCGATGATCGTGATTGAGCATGATATGGCGTTTGTCGCGCAGATCGCCCACAAGGTCACCGTGATGCACCAGGGAAAGATTCTCGCCGAAGGGGCGATGGAACAGGTGCAGGCGGATCCGCGCGTCATCGACGTTTATCTCGGCCACTGAGCCGGCTATCGAGTCGTTCACGGAGGAGCCCAGCATGTTGAATGTCGACGACGTATTCGTCAGTTACGGCCAGAGTGAAGCGCTGCATGGCATCAGCTTCAACGCCGCCCACAACGAAACCGTGGCGATCATGGGACGCAACGGCATGGGCAAGACCACGCTGTTCAAGTCGCTGATCGGCATTTTGCCGCTTAAGGCAGGTTCGGTGCAGGTAGACGGTGAGGAGGTGTCGCGTGACGAGAGTTTCCGACGGGTCGCCAAAGGCATCGCCTATGTGCCGCAAGGCCGGCAGATTTTCGCCACGCTGAGTGTCGAAGAGAATATCCAGACCGGTCTCGAGAATGCCCCCACGAAGACGGTACCCGAGGAGATCTACGCACTGTTCCCAGTGCTTTACGACATGCGCACCCGCAAGGGCGGCAACCTGTCCGGCGGCCAGCAGCAACAACTGGCGATTGCCCGCGCACTCGTCACCCAGCCCAAAGTGTTGTTGCTTGACGAGCCGACCGAGGGCATCCAGCCGTCGATCATCAAGGACATTGCCAAAGCATTGAACGAGATCCGCAAGCTGCGCGATATCACGATCGTCGTATCGGAGCAGGTGCTGAGTTTTGCGCTCGACGTCGCGGATCGGCTGTTCGTCATCGAAGGCGGCCGGCTCGTGCACGAGAGTCCGCGCAGCGCCGTCGACTCCGCAAAGATTCGCGAATACCTGTCGGTGTGAGCCGACTGTCTGTCATTTCCTGGAGGAGGGTTTGCAATGGCTGAAACGCTAATCAAGGTCGACCTGAAACAGTCGGCCTACGACAACGAAAACGTCCACAACCGCTGGCACCCGGACATCCCGATGGCCTGCTGGGTCAATCCCGGCGACGATTTCATTCTCGAAACCTACGATTGGACCGGCGGTTTCATCAAGAACAACGATAGCGCTGACGACGTGCGCGATATCGACCTGTCGATCGTGCACTTTCTGTCGGGACCGGTCGGCGTCAAGGGTGCGGAGCCGGGCGATCTGCTGGTGGTCGATCTGCTCGATATCGGCGCCAAGCAGGAAAGCCAGTGGGGTTTCAACGGCTTCTTCTCGAAGAAGAACGGCGGCGGCTTCCTGACCGACCATTTCCCGCAGGCGCAAAAGTCGATCTGGGACTTTCATGGTCTCTACACCAGTTCGCGGCATATTCCCGGCGTGAACTTCGCGGGGCTGATTCACCCGGGGCTGATCGGGTGCCTGCCCGATCCGAAGATGCTGGCGACGTGGAATGAACGCGAGGCGGCGCTGATCGCAACGGACCCGCAACGCGTGCCCGGCCTCGCCAATCCGCCGTTCGCGGCGACGGCGCACATGGGCCGACTCGCCGGCGACGCTCACGCCAAAGCTGCTGCCGAAGGGGCGCGCACCGTGCCGCCGCGTGAGCATGGCGGCAATTGCGACATCAAGGATTTGTCGCGAGGCTCGAAGGTGTATTTCCCTGTGTATGTCGACGGCGCGGGCCTATCGGTCGGCGACCTGCACTTCAGTCAGGGCGACGGCGAAATCACTTTCTGCGGCGCGATCGAAATGGCCGGCTGGGTGCATATGAAAGTCGAGCTGATCAAGGGCGGCATGGCGAAGTACGGCATCAGGAATCCGATCTTCAAACCGAGCCCGATCACACCGAACTACAACGACTACCTGATTTTTGAAGGTATCTCGGTCGATGAGCAGGGCAAACAGCACTACCTGGACGTGCATATCGCATACCGGCAGGCTTGCCTGAACGCGATTGAATATCTGACGAAGTTCGGCTATTCACGCGCACAGGCCTATTCGATTCTTGGTACTGCGCCTGTACAAGGGCATATCAGCGGCGTGGTCGATGTGCCGAATGCGTGCGCCACGCTGTGGTTGCCTACGCAGATCTTCGACTTCGATATCCGGCCGAGTTCGGCCGGGCCGGTCAGGCACATTGCGGGTGGGGTGGATCTGCCGTTGTCGCGGGATCTGGTCTGACGCGTGTCTTATCGAGCGGGCGCGATAGCGCGTGCCGAGGCCGCCGCGCAACCAGTACGGCGGCCATCCGACATGCGGGCGATGTAAATACCGATCCACCGATCTTTAGAGGGCAGCACGATGCCGACTTACGATTACCGTTGCGATACCTGCGGCCCCTTTGCCGCGATACGCCGCGTCGCCGAACGCGATACGGCTTGCGCGTGTCCTACTTGCACCGCACCGGCGCAGCGCATGCTGAGCCTGCCGGCGTTGTCGCTGATGTCGACGGCCGCGCGTGCCGGTCACCAGACTAACGAACGCTCCGCACATGCGCCCCAGCGTTCGGGCGAATACACGCATCGTCATGGGCCGGGGTGCGGGTGCGGGTCGAAGGCGTCCGCGGGTGCGACGACCCAAGGCGGCCTCAAGACCAATCCTGGCGGCCGGCCGTGGATGATCAGCCACTGACCCGTCATACAGGGCTGTGCTCCGGGCAGCGGTTTATTAGCGACGTCGCGGTGCCAACGCGACCGGACACAAGGGGTCCCTTAACGTTCTAAGGCAGCGAAATCGTCAACGTGGCCGATTGCGGGCCGAGTTTGACCACCTGCGAATACGGAGCGAGCGTGCGCAACGTCTGATCTTTCAGGTAGGTGTTCAGCCCGAGATAGGCGAGCAGCCCAACCAGCGCGAACACCGCGCCGATCGACCACAACGGCACCTCGCGCTTGAGCCGGTGCGCGACCTGATCCGGCAGCGGCCAATGCGGCGCGAACGGTGCGCGCTTGCCCTTCATATGCGCGATTTCGTCGCCGATGCGCGCGGTCAGATAGGCGAGCTTCTCCGGTCCTTCGAGCAGATACTTGCCCTGGAAGCCGAGCAGCAGGCACATGTGGAACACTTCGAGCGACTGCAAGCGCGCAGCGCCCTGCGCACGGCATTCCTCCAGATACTGGAAGAATTTCTCGCCAGCCAGTTGCTCGCCGAACAGCACCAGTTGCAACGGCCGGCGCTCCCATTCCGTGCGGATCTTGAAGGTCGACGACAACACCGATTCGTCGATGGCCGCGCAGAACGCAAACTTGGACGCGTAGACATCTTCCGCCGACGCATTGAGCTTTTTCGCGCCGCGCTCGAAGTCGCCGAGAAACTGCTGGATACGCTGGCTGAATTCGTGCGCGTCGCCGGGCTCGCGGCCGTTCTTCAACAGAAACAGCATGAAGAAGCCGTCGTACAGCAGATCGAGCAGCGAGCGGACCTGATAGCTCGGCTCGGTCATGGGGGCGGGCGTCGCGGCAGGCGTGCTGCCGCCAAACAGGGAAGGCGCGTAGCTCATGATGTGACGGCGATCAGTTCGAGTTGAAGATCGTTGATGCCCGACGGCGCGTAGATCATTGCCGATTGGGCCTGCAACATGCGGTCATACAATGCGCCGCGCGATTCGCAAGAGAAGTAGCATGCGCCCGGCCGCACCGGAATGGCGGGCGGCACTTGCGGCGTGTAGACGAGGCGCACGCCCGGCATGGCCGAAAGCACCAGCTTGTCGACGTCGTCCGGCGCGCCGACCTTGAAGCGGGCGGGTACGGCTTCGACGAGTTCGGCGGTCGGCATGTCCGCGGACACCGCGATGTAGAACATCGTTTTGTCGTCGATCTTGCCCGAGTCGAGGCGGCCCGCATGGAACGAGGGGCGCACTTCTTCGAGTGCGATCGCGAAGTAACGCGTGGAGATCACCGTTTCGAGCAGATCGCGCAGGATCGTGTCGAGACGCGCAAAGCCAGGGCCCGGATCGTCATGCCGGTAGGCCGGCAGATCGGACAGCGCATAGCCCTTCGAAAACGTCATCAGTTGGCCGGCCAGGCGCAGCAATTCCTGGAACAGGCGCTCAGGATGCAGCGCCGAATGCTGATACAGATGCGCGAGCGAAGCAAACGCGGCGCTGGCGGTGTGCAGCAGCCAGAACGACGCGATGTCGCCCGAGCGGAACTCGATGATGTTCTTGGTCGGCTCGCGGTGAAAACCATACAGTGCGTTGACCTTGGCCTGCAGCGCGTCGATCAGTTGACGCAGCCGTTGGTGCAGGATCGGCGACGCGTCGATCGCGAGGCAGGGAGGCACGAACGTGTCGTCGATTTCAAAACCCGAGGTGGCGGTGCGGCGCACGCGCACGAGCGGCACCGAGAGCAACTGGTCGCGCGGCTCGCTATGCGCAATGAGTTTGACGCTGGTCTTCAGGAAGGTGATGTCGGCTTCAGCGGCGTCGGTGAAATGATCGGCCACCGGTGTTTGCTCGCTGACGTAACGCGATACGAAACCCGCATTGCTATCTTGTGAATAGTTCGCGCCGGCTTCGCGCAACGGATGCAGCGCGAGATAAAAGGTAAATTCGTTGATGCCGTCTGGCAGCGTGTCGAGCGCGATCGGCGGTGGCAGGCCGTCGGCTTGCGGTGCGGAGTAGAGCGCGCCGTCCGGAAACACCAGTGAGAGTTCGCTCACGCGCAGCACGTTGCTGCCGAGCGCGTCACGGTCGAAGCGCGCCGAACGCACGCCCCAGTTGTACGGCTGGATCGCTTGGATCGATTCGAACAGGCGCGCCTCGTGATAGGCGTCCTGACGCTGAAAATGCTGCGGCCTCAGAAACAGGCCTTCCCCCCAGAGCACTTTTGCTGAATAACTCATCTCAAACCTGTTATATGCGTTCAGCGTGTGACGCGTCCGGAGATAAACGATTCGAACGCCGCATTGTTAATTCTCTAAAAACTGTTAAATCGTATTTGCACGGCATCTTTAGCCACAGCTTACCGAAGAAAGCATATTCAGCGGCTGGGCGGGCAATCCCTGTTCTGGCGGGATCACAGTGCCGTTGGTCACCGTCATTGCACAGTTATGCAGGCCGATCATTATGCCGGATTTCTCCGACTTCGCCGGGTCGAAGGCGAATTTCCAACGCTGCATGGCCGGATCGCGGAATAGAGCGACGATACCGAATGCCTGCGCTTCACGCGAGACTTTTTCGGTGACGACGTAACGTTGACCGGGGATCAGCGTCACTTCGCGTACGCCCAGCAGATCGCCGCCCAGTACGGTCTTTTCCTTGGCGGGATCGGTAAAGGCGTCGAATGGCGCCTGCTGGAATGAAGTGGGGTCTTTCAGCACGTAAAGCCGCACCACCAGCGCCAATGGGCGATTGTCATTGGCGGAATTCAGATTCGGCGCGGCGTATAACGTGAGGCCGACATTACGTGGTGGCTTTTGCGCGTCCGGTACGTCGGGCTTGCCGAGACCGCTCGCCTGCAAAACCGCGTTGGCAGCGGCTCCCAGCGCCGGTACGGCGGCCGCGCAGCCGCCCAGCAATGCGCACACGGCGGCGCTGGCAATCAATAGCGATGCATGGCGAACAAGACGCGAATTCATATACATCGACCGGCTCAGCGCCGTCCCCCGTCAAAACATCAATAACGAATTCAATCCGGCAAATTTGCAGCAACGTTATGCCGCGTAATGCCGCTTTATGCAAAGCGCATTGTTCTATGACACTTGCGTGTTGGCAGACCGGTGTGCGGAAATTTTTTCCGCTCCCCGCAATGCCGCTATTGCGACAGGAAACAATTTCTGCATGCTTCCTTTAAATCATCCGCATGCATTTTTTTTGTGCAATGCTTCTTCACACGAAAGTTGAATTATCGAAAATTGGCCTGTACTATACCCGCGCAGTTGAAGCAAAGCAAAACTCCGGTTTCTCCTTGAATTAAAAAAATCGCACGTCGGTGAAAAACGATGAATGAGCGTCTGTTAGTAAAACTATCTGGGGTAGTGTTGGCATGCGGCGTGATTGCCGGTTGCGCGACACAGGGCAACAACACAGCGACCACACCGGAGGCTTTTAATAAGCAACTCGCGGACGCGGATACCGTCGCCAAGGGCGGTGATCAGGATCGCGCCATCTCGCTTTATCAGCAATTGTCAAAATCCGATCCGACCCGTGAAGAACCGTGGTCGCGCATTGCGCAGATCCAGTTCACGCAGGGTCATTACGGTCAGGCCATCGTCGCCGCGCAAGAAGCGCTGCAGCGCGACCAGACGGATCGTCAGGCCAAGAGTGTGCTGGCAGTGGCCGGCCTGCGCGTGGCCACGCAATCGCTCGGCGAACTGCGTCAGGATGCGTCGCTCGCGGGTGATGCGAAGTCGGACGCGCAAGCGCTCGCCAAGCAACTGCGCGACACACTGGGCGAAGCCACGTTGTTCCCGCCCGACCCGAACGACAAGCCGGCGGTGAAGAAGAAGCGCGTCATTCGCCACGTCGCCAAGGGCAAAGCAGGGGACACGCCGGATGCCACCACCAGCGCAGCGGCTCCGGCCACTACGCCGGCGGCTCCCGCGGCGCCTGCCGCCCCGGCTGCGCCAGCAGCACCCGCCAAAGCCGCACAAAGCGGCGGCGCGTCCGACCCGTTCAGCGCACTGCGCTGAACTACACGCCTGACCTATCTGCATCCGGGAGCCGACGATGGCGAAGAAAGAAAGTATTCAGAAACGTTTGCAAAAAGTGCGGCCTCCGCGCGTTCAACTGACGTACGAAGTTGAGCGCGGCGATGCGATCGAGATCAAGGAGCTGCCATTCGTCGTCGGTGTGGTTGCCGATCTGGCAGGACAGTCCGAAGTCGAGCAGCCGAAGCTGCGCGATCGCAAGTTCGTCAATATCGACCGCGACAATTTTGACGACGTGATGAAAGCGATCGAGCCGCGCGCTGCATTTCAGGTGGAAAACCGCCTGAGCGAAGCGGGCGGCAAATTTGCAGTCGACTTGCGTTTCAAGTCGATGGCCGATTTCAATCCGGATGAGGTGGTCGCGCAGATCGAACCGCTGCGCCGTCTGCTCGATGCGCGTTCGAAGCTGGCCGACCTGCGCAACAAGCTGGCCGGCAACGACAAGCTCGAGGACCTGCTGAGCGAAGTGCTCAACAACACGCAGCAGCTGCAGACGCTGGCGAAAGATCAGGGCAACGCAGCAGACCACGCCGGCGCGCCGGATAACGACAAGCAGGGCGAATAAGTACGTACGGGGTGTGAGATGAACCAGCAAACGGCAGCAGCCCAACTCGCCAGCGTGCAGAGCGGCACGGAATCCACGCTGCTCGACGAAATCGTCGAGAAAAGCCGCGTGGCGAAGTCCGATTCCGAACACGCGCGCGCGAAAGACCTGATCGGCGAGCTCGTCCACCAGGTGCTCGACGGCACGGTGGTCATGTCCGACAACCTGTCAGCCACCATCGACGCACGCGTCGCGGAACTCGACCGCCTGATCTCCGCGCAACTGAGCGCGGTAATGCATGCGCCGCAATTCCAGCGCATGGAAAGCACGTGGCGCGGCCTCGACTACCTGTGCAAGGAAAGCAATACCGGTTCGACGGTCAAAATCAAGGCGCTGCACGCGCCGAAGCGTGACCTCGTGCGCGACTTCAAGAACGCCATCGAATTCGACCAGAGCGCACTCTTCAAGAAGGTATATGAAGAAGAGTTCGGCACGTTTGGTGGCGCGCCGTTCGGCACGATCATCGGCGACTTCGAAGTGACGCGTCAGCCGGAGGACGTGTACTTCATCGAACAGATGGCACATGTCGCGGCCGCGGCGCATGCGCCGTTCATCGCATCGGCGTCGCCTGAACTGATGGGTCTCGAAACGTTTGCCGATCTCGGCAAGCCGCGCGATCTCGGCAAGGTGTTCGATACCGTCGAATACGCGAAGTGGAAGTCGTTCCGCGACTCCGAAGACTCGCGCTATGTCGGCCTGACCTTGCCGCGTTTCCTCGGCCGACTGCCTTTCAATCCGAAAGACGGCGCCACGGCGGAAGGCTTCAACTTCGTCGAAGACGTGGACGGCACCGATCACAGCAAATACCTGTGGTGTAACGCAGCCTGGGCATTTGCCGCCCGCCTGACAGCTGCATTCGACGACTTCGGCTGGTGCGCGGCGATTCGCGGCGTGGAAGGCGGCGGTCTGGTTGAAGACCTGCCCACCCACACGTTCAAGACCGACGACGGCGAAGTCGCGCTGAAATGCCCGACCGAAATCGCGATTACCGATCGCCGCGAAAAGGAACTGAGCGACCTCGGTTTCATTCCGCTCGTGCACTGCAAGAATTCGGACTACGCCGCGTTCTTCGCCGCGCAATCGGTCCAAAAACCCAAGAAATACAGCACCGATAGCGCGAATGCGAACGCTGTGCTGTCCGCGCAGCTGCAGTACATCTTCTCGGTATCGCGCGTCGCGCACTACCTGAAGGCGATGATGCGCGACAAGATCGGCAGCTTCGCATCGGCGCAGAACGTCGAAGTATTCCTGAACCGTTGGATCTCGCAGTACGTGCTGCTGGACGACAACGCGACTCAGGAGCAGAAAGCGCAGTTCCCGCTGCGCGAGGCATCGATACAGGTCTCGGAGATTCCGGGCAAACCTGGTGCGTATCGTTCGGTCGCGTTCCTGCGTCCGCACTTTCAACTGGACGAGCTGTCGATCTCTTTGCGGCTTGTCGCTGACCTGCCGAAACCGGCAAATTCATAAACGAAGTCAGAAAGCCCGTGCCGGCCGCACGGGTTAGCTGTTAAAACCACCTCTTTGGGGAGTCGATGAGTTATGAAGGACATCTATTTAAAATTCGGCAATCCGGCGATCAAAGGCGAGTCTGCCGATAAAGATCATGCTGGCTGGATCGAAATCGATTCGTGGAGCCACTCGATTACGCAACCGCGTTCGGCAACCGCTTCGACGGCGGGCGGTCACACGTCCGAGCGTTGCGAGCACGCTGACATGCAGTTCACGAAAGACATCGACGTGGTCAGCCCGCTGATCTATCAACACGCATCGGGCGGCACGACGTTCGACGAAGTGACGATCGACTTCATGCGTTCGGACGGCGAAGGCAACCGCATCAAGTACCTGGAAGTGAAGCTCAAGTACGTGATCATCTCGAGCGCCACGCCGAGCGTGGTGGGCGAAGGCCTGCCGACCGAACAGTTCTCGCTGAAGTACGCTGCCGTGCAGTGGAAGTACACGCAACAGAAGATCGGCGGCAACCAGGGCGGCAACGCGCAAGGCGCGTGGAGCCTGACGAAGAACGACAAGACGTACGCGGTCTGATGCTGGGGCGCACGCGGCGTGCGGCCTGAAAAGGCTGACACCCGCCGCGCGCGCCTCGCATCGAACCGGTTTTCGGACGCTGATGAAACGCTTCGAACCCAGCTTTCTCGACAAGCTGTTCGACGACGAACCGCATCTGCCGGCTTCCCCGGCGATGCGGCAATTGTCGTTGGACGAGTTGAAGGCCACTGTTGCGCGCGACGTCGAGGCAATCCTGAACACCCGGATTGCCCTGACCGAGCACGAACTGGCGGCGCTGCCGGAATGCCAGCGCTCGGTGCTCACGTACGGCCTGAACGATTTCGCGGGCTTGAGCCTGGCGAGTCACTACGACCGCACGTTTATCTGCAAATCGATTCAACAGGCCATCGCACGGCATGAGCCGCGCTTGCAGCAGGTGGCGGTCACGCTCGAATTGAACGAACAATCCACCAACGCGCTGAACTTTGCGATTCAGGCGTTGCTGGTGGTGCACCCGGCGGAAGAACCGGTGAGTTTCGATGCGATGCTGCAGCCTTCCACGCTGCAATATTCGGTGACGCGCGCACGCGCGAAGCTTTAGTACCTGCGTTTTAGTGTTTTGAGTACCGCTTTGTCGTCACCGTTAACGCGCAACGGTGGCGACTGATCAGGCGGCGATGGTTCAGGTTCGGGGATAGATCGATGGAAGAATTGCTGCCGTATTACGAGCGCGAATTATCATTTCTGCGGCGCTACTCGCGCGATTTCGCCGAGCGCTATCCGAAGATCGCAGCGCGCCTCGCGATGTCGGGCGAGCACTGCGAAGATCCGCACGTCGAGCGGATGATCGAATCGTTCGCGCTGCTGGGCGCGCGTATCAACAAGAAGCTCGACGACGATTACCCCGAATTCACCGAAGCGCTGCTGGAAGTGCTGTATCCGCACTACCTGCGGCCGTTTCCGTCGTGCTCGATCGCGCAGTTGGGCACCTCGGCCGCGCTTAGTCACCTGACCGAACCGGTGCTGGTCGAGCGCGGCACCGAACTCAAGTCGCGCCCGATTCGCGGCGTGCAATGCCGTTTCCGGACCGCCTACGACGTGACGCTGGCGCCGATCCGAATCTCGGAGGCGAAGTACACGTCGGTGGCCATGGCGCCGAGCGCGACAGTTCTGCCGGGCAACGCTACGGCGATTGTGTCGATCACGTTCGAATCCACAGCTGCGCAGCTCGATCTCTCCGCATTGAAAGTCGGCACGTTGCGCACGCACCTGCACGGCGAACAGTCGTTTATCGCGGCACTGGCGGACTGCCTGTTCGTCAACGCGATGGCCACTTATGTGGAAGCTGACCGCCGCGGCGTGTGGACGCAACTGCGTCAATCGCCGGTCGTACAAGCCGGTTTCGAGGAAGACGATGCGCTGATCGACTATCCGGCCAAATCGCATCCGGCGTACCGGTTGCTGACTGAATACTTTGCTTTCCCCGAAAAATTTAACTTCACCGATTTCGATCTGGCGGCGATGACCCGCGCGAGCGGCCGCTGCCAGCGTCTGACGCTGCACATCGTACTCAAGGAAGTGCGCAGCGATTCCCATGTTGCGCGCTTGCTGGATTCGTTGTCCGCGCATCATTTCCGCTTGTTCTGCACGCCGGTCGTGAATCTGTTCGAACAGCACGGCGAGCCGATCCGCATCAGTCACCAGGCGATTTCGTACCCGGTGATCGCCGAAGCGCGCCGGGCATTCGCGTACGAAGTCTATTCGATCGACTCGGTGAAACTCGTCCGGCAGCAGGCGCATGAAGAATCGGTGATCGAATTCCGGCCGTTCTATTCGCTGCATCACGGCGAAGCGGCGCGTGCAGGGCACTACTGGTTCGCGCGACGCAACGATTGGGTCGCGCAGAAAAGCCCCGGCTACGAGACCGAAATCTCGATCGTCGATATCGACTTCGAACCGGTCGCGCCGCAGACCGATACGCTGAGTCTTGATCTGACGTGTACCAATCGCGACTTGCCGGCCGGTCTCGCCGTGGGTCTCGAAGGTGGCGATCTGTTTCTGGAAGGCGGCTCGCTGACCGGCAGCATCACGATGCTGCGCAGGCCGACGCCTAGCGTGCGTTTCGAGCGCGGGCGCGCCTCGCACTGGCGTCTGATTTCGCATCTGGCGCTGAATCATGTGTCGCTCGCCAATAGCGGCCTGTCGGCGCTCAAGGAAATGCTGGTGCTTTACGATTTGCGGCGCACGGCGGTGTCGGCGCGGCATATCGATGGGTTGGTCGGCATCGAGCAGCGCGCAGCGGTGCAATGGTTGCCGGGCAAGCCGTTTGCGACCTTCGTGCGCGGCATCGAGATTCGTTTGACGATCGACGAAGAGCATTTCGTCGGCACGAGTCTCGCATCGTTCGTGCGGGTGATCGACACGTTTTTCGGGCTGTACGTGCATCTGAACAGCTTTGTGCAACTGGTCGTCGTGTCGAAGCGCACCGGCGAGGAGATTCTGCGATGCAAACCGCGCAGCGGCGAATCGATCCTGGCGTAGTCGAACAACTTCTCGACGAACCGCATCGCTTCGAATTTTTTCAGGCGGTGCGGATTCTCGAGAAGTGGTTCGCGCAACAAACGCCGTCGAGTCATGGACGCCCCGGCGAAATCGTCGCGCAGCGGATTGCCTTTCGCAATTCGCTGTCGATGTCGTTTCCGCCTAGCGAGATTCACAGCGCACAGTCTTACGACGATGAAGGCACGGCGCTGAAAGAGAAGCCGCAACGCACCGCCGCGCTCGAAGCAGGTTCGCTCCACAAGGTCGATATCACGCCGGCGTTTTTCGGTTTGCTCGGCGGGCAGGGCGCCTTGCCGCTGCACTACACCGAACAGATCATCGCGCGCGAGCAGATCAAGCGCGACCGGGCCGCACGCGAATTCTTCGATGTGTTTTCGAATCGCGCGACTGCGCTTTTCTACGCGGCGTGGAAGAAGTACCGGCTGCCGTTTCATTACGAACTGGATCGCGACGAGCGTTATTTGCCGCTGTTGCTCGCGTTGGCAGGCGTCGCCGACGACGACACGCGCAATAGTCTGCAAAGCGGCGACGGCGCGCTATTCGACGAAGCGATTGCCGGTTATGCATTGGCCGCACGGCACCGGCCGGTTTCAGCAGCCTATCTGCAACGTACGCTGTCCGAGTACTTCAAGGTGCGGGTGCGCGTCGAGCAGTTCGTCGGAAAATGGTACGACGTGCCGCGCGATCAATTGACCGTGCTTGGCGGCGTCAACGCGACGCTCGGCGCCACCGCGCTGGCGGGCGAGCGGGTCTGGCAACGCGACATGCGCGCGCGGCTTGTGATCGGGCCGCTCGACAAGGCCGACTACGAAGCGTTTTTACCTGGCGCCGACCGCGCCGTGGCGCTCGAACGCATGTTGACGCTGCTCGCCGGCGTGACCCTCGAATATGAGGTCTCACTGGTACTGCGCCGCAAGGAGGTGGGACCCAGCTCGCTGAGCGGCGGCGCACGCCTCGGCTGGGACGCATTTCTGTGCACGAGAGAAGCCGACCGTGACCGTGCGGATGCTCGCTACGAATTGCACGTGATTCACTGACTACAACGATAGAACCTGGACCCGGATCGCACGACATGAGCACGTCCCTCAATACCCTGATCGCCAAACTGAATCCGACCTGCCGGCAAGCGGCGTTGCTCGCGGCGAACAACTGTCTCGCGCGCGGTCACTATGAGGTCGACCTCGAGCATCTGCTGCTCGCGCTGCTGGATGAACCGGCGAGTGACGTCACGCTGGCGCTGCGTGCGAGCCGGGTCGACGCGCATGCTTTGCGCGCGGACATCGAGCGCGAATTGCAGCGCTTGAAGACCGGCAATACGCGCACGCCGGTCTTCTCGAAGCACCTCATCGATTTGCTTGAACAGGCGTGGTTGATCGCGTCGCTCGATTCGCAGATCGGACGAATTCGCTCGGGGCATTTGCTGCTCGCGTTACTGACGGCGCCGGACCTCGCGCAGTTTGCTGAGCGCATGTCGCCGTTGCTGCGCGACGTGCGGGTGACGGATCTGAAGCACAAGTTCGACGAAATGACCGCGGGGTCGCGTGAAGTCGAACGGAGCAATACCGCAGAGAACGCTGCGGAAGGCGTGAGCGATGTAGCTGCAGCTGATTCTGCACCCGGTGCACCTTCTAAAACCCCTGCGCTCGATACCTACACGAGCAATCTCACGCAGCGTGCGCGCGAAGGCAAGATCGATCCGGTGATCGGCCGTGAGGGCGAGATTCGCCAGACCATCGACATCCTGATGCGTCGCCGGCAGAACAATCCGATCATGACGGGCGAGGCGGGTGTCGGCAAAACAGCGGTAGTCGAAGGCCTCGCTCTGCGCATTGCGGCTGACGACGTACCTGCACCGCTGAAAGGCGTCGCGTTGCACGTGCTCGATATGGGTTTGTTGCAAGCCGGCGCGAGCGTTAAAGGCGAGTTCGAGAACCGCCTGAAGAACGTGATCGACGAGGTGAAGAAGAGCCCGCATCCGATCATTCTGTTTATCGACGAAGCGCATACGATCATCGGCGCCGGTGGCCAGGCCGGGCAGAACGATGCGGCGAATCTGCTGAAGCCGGCTTTGGCGCGAGGCGAATTGCGCACCATCGCGGCGACCACGTGGAGCGAATACAAGAAATACTTCGAGAAAGATGCGGCGCTGGCGCGGCGTTTCCAGGTCGTAAAGATCGAAGAACCGAACGAGACGCTCGCGGCGGCGATGTTGCGTGGCATGGCCGCGTTGATGGAGAAGCACTTCAACGTCCGCGTGCTGGACGATGCGATCACCGAAGCAGTGCGTCTGTCGCATCGCTACATCAGCGGCCGTCAACTGCCGGATAAGGCGATCAGCGTGCTCGACACCGCCTGCGCGAAAGTCGCGCTCGCGCATAGCTCGACACCCGCCGCGATCGACGACACGAAGAAACGCCTCGAACGCGTCGACGCCGAAATCGCGGCGCTGGAACGCGAAGTGGCGAGTGGCGCGTTGCACGACGAGCGGCTCGCGGAACTGCGCAGCCTGCGCGAAGAAGACGTGAAAGACCTGGCCGAAGACGAGGCGCGCTACGGCAAGGAGCGTGCATTGGTGACGGAGATCGTCGGCTTGCGCGCGGAAATCGACGCCGCGCGCGTCAGCAGCGCGGACGCCGCGCAGGCGGACAAGGCGCAGCAGGCGCGCGAAACGCTGGCCACGCGTGTTGCGGAATTGCATGCCTTGCAGGGCGGCCAGCCGATGGTGCCATTGCAGGTCGACGGCCACGTGGTCGCCGAGATCGTCGCTTCATGGACCGGCATTCCGCTCGGTCGCATGATCAAGGACGAAATCCAGACCGTGCTGAATCTGCAGCCGCTGCTGGCCGCACGTGTGATCGGTCAGGACCACGCGCTCGATGCGATTGCACAGCGCGTGCGCACCGCCAGCGCGAGTCTCGAAGATCCGAACAAACCGCGTGGCGTGTTCATGTTCGTCGGACCGTCGGGTGTCGGCAAGACTGAAACCGCGCTGGCGCTCGCCGATGTGCTGTACGGCGGCGAACGCAAGATGGTCACGATCAATATGAGCGAGTACCAGGAGGCGCACAGCGTGTCGGGCCTGAAGGGTTCGCCGCCGGGCTACGTTGGTTACGGCGAGGGCGGTGTGCTGACCGAAGCGGTGCGTCGCAATCCGTATTCGGTCGTGCTGCTCGACGAAGTGGAAAAGGCGCACCCCGACGTGCTGGAAATGTTCTTCCAGGTGTTCGACAAGGGCACGATGGACGACGCCGAAGGGCGCGAGATCGATTTCCGCAACACGCTGATCATTCTGACCTCGAACGTCGGCTCGCAGGCGGTGATGCAGGCATGCCTGAACAAGAGCGCCGAAGAACTGCCCGATCCGGACGAACTCGCGGAGACGTTGCGCCCGCAACTGTACAAGGCGTTCAAGCCGGCGTTCCTCGGCCGTATGAAAGTAGTGCCGTACTACCCGATCTCCGACGACGTGCTCGCCGAAATCATCGACTTGAAGCTGGAGCGGATTCGCCGCCGCATCGAATCGAATCACAAGGCGGTGTTCGAGTGGGACGAGTCGCTCGTCGACGCTGTGCTGGCGCGCTGCACCGAAGTGGATTCCGGCGCGCGCAATGTGGACCACATTCTCAACGGCACGCTATTGCCTGAAGTCGCGCAGCAGGTGCTGGAGCGCATCGCCAATGGCACCGCGATCGAGCGCATCTCGGTCCGTGCGAGCGAGGCGGGCGAGTTCGAATACACGGTTGCGTGAGCAGGCAAGTCCCCGCCTGGTTGCCAATCTGTTTTAATGCCGTACCGGAACCTTATTGCTTTCTGTCATGCCGACTAATCTGAATACGCTGCTGGCGCCGATCAGCGAAGCCTCGCCTTGTGGCGACGACCTGCTGTTTTCGGCGGATTTCGACGCGATTCAGCACGCGCGCCGATTCGAAGACCCGTCGCTCGACCAGGGCGAATGGGTCACGGATATCAAGGAGGCCGACTGGCCATTCGTGGTCGAACGCTCCAGCAATCTGCTGCAGACGCAGACCAAAGACCTGCGCCTCGCTGTCTGGCTCACCGAAGCGTTGGCCATCGAAGAGGGCGTGACCGGTCTCACGCAAGGCTATGCGCTGCTGACGGGGCTGTGCGAAAAGTACTGGGATCACGTGCATCCGTTGCCGGAAGGCGACGACACCGAGTATCGCCTTGGCAACGTCGCGTGGCTGATGGGCCGCACTGGTGATCTCTTGCGGGCGATGCCGCTCACGTCGTCGCAAGGCAGCTCGTACAGCACGATCGATTGGGACGTGGCTACGCATGTCGCGCAAGCGGTCAAGCGCGATCCGGATCACGCCGACGATATCGCGCGCGGCAAGCCTTCCATCGAGCAGATTGAAGCATCAAAACGCGCCACGCCGCCGGCGTTCTATTCGACCCTGCTGGTCGATCTGAAAGCATTCGAAGCGGCGATGCTCGCACTCGAACAGCAACTGGACCAGCGCGCGGGCGATTCAGCGCCGAGTTTCCGTCAGGCGAAAGATGCGTACGAGAGCGTCTACCGGTTGGCGGAACGCTTCGCACGCGAACTGGGTGTCAGCGCTGAAGCGTCACTGCCGAAGGCGCCGAAGCCAGAAGAACACGAGCGCGCCGAGCCTACCTTCAAGACTTCACCGCAACGCGAGGAACCCGTGTTGACGACCATACCGACCACGATCAGTCCGATTGCAGGAATCCAGAGCCGTGCGCAAGCCGTCGCGCAGTTGCGTGCCGTGGCCAAATTCTTTCGCAGCACCGAGCCGCATAACCCTGCTGCGTACCTCGCGGACAAGGCGGCGGAATGCGCGGATATGCCTTTGCATCAGTGGTTGTCTTCGGTGGTGAAGGACGACGGCTCGCTCGCGCATATTCGCGAGTTGTTGGGCGTGAAGCCCGAGGAAAATAGCTAGAACTTCCCTGAACGCAAGAAAAAAGCCTGGCATCGAAATCGGTGCCAGGCTTTTTTAATTCATAAGGTCAAGCGAGCAGCAACTCAAGACCCTGCGCGAAACTCAATACGCCGATTACGCGCCCGCCCGTCGGTCGTATCGTTCGATGCGATCGGCTGATCCGGACCAACTCCTGTGGTCGTCATCTGCTCGGGCGGAATGCCCCGCGCGGCCAGATAACCCTTCACCGCATCCGCACGCGCCTGGCTCAGTGCGATATTCGAGGTGCGATTGCCCGAGTTGTCGGTATGGCCGATGATCGCCACCGTCTTCGTCTGCATCTTCGACAACACGGCCGCCATCTGATCGAGAATCGCGCGGCCTTGCGGGGTAAGTGTCGCGCTGCCCGTCTCGAACTCTATCGTGCGATTCGCCAATGTCTGGTCGAGCAGGCCCTGTTCCGACGCGCTCACGCGCAAGCCGTTCTTGATCGTGTAGGTCGGATTCAGCGCGTTCGCCATATCGCTTGCGAGCTGCTGGCGCTGCGATTCGTTATGCACCTCGCCCTTCACGTCGATCTGCGTGCCGTCGATCTTCAACTGGCCTTTGCTGATCTGCTTCAGCTGCGGGCCGATCAGCTTCTGCACGTTGGCGGACCAGTTCGGCGGCGTCGCGACGTCGGCGACTTCGATCTGATCGACCACGTTGGCTGAGCCGTAGGTGTCGCGCAGACGTGCGAGCACGGCCGCTTTGGTCGCTTCATCCGGCACCTTTCCGCCCACCACCACCTGGCCCGGCGTTGCATTGGCCGGCGGCGGCGCTGCGCTGATCGCGCCGGTGCCGGCGCCCGTGGTGCCGCTGGCGAGGCCGGCCGTGCTGACCGCCGGACCCGCAGTGCCCGACTGTGCCGACGGCAGAACCGTCGTGCGAATCGCCATGCCGCTGTTGTCGACCGGCGTGACGCGTGCCGGGCCGTCGTTGTCGGCGTGGGCGAGCGCGCTGATGAGCAGGCCGGCCAGCAGCGAGGCAATGCGCGTGGGTTTGCTCAACATCGTGTCACGCTCCCGTGAATGCTTCGCGGAACGTGTCGATGCTGACACGCAACGACAGTTGCGGTTGGTCGAGGTAACTGACGAGCTTGCTGATGCCATGGTCGTTTTGTGCGTGTTCGTCGATCCACTCGGGATCGTCGATATCGATGTTGTGTGCCGCGTACGCCTGCGGATCGACCACGCTGTGCAGCGTTTTGGCCGAGGCGCCGTTAAAGCCGATGATGAGCCGTTCGCGCTCGGCAATCGTGCCGATAAAAATCGCCAGTTCGAAATCGGCCTGCGAGACGAACGGTGCGATCAGTTCGAGCCAGAAAGCGGCGACGAGTGAGCGATAGAATGGATCGTTCGGCAGTGGCAGTGTGAGCCCGCGTTCGAGATGCGACGAACCGCTTTGCATCACTGGACGCAGCAGCGAACCGAGCGCCAGCATCGCGCCACGCAGGCGCACCGGATGGCCGCTCGCCAGCAGCATCTGTTCGAGGCCGGAGAGCGTTTGATGTTCGACGAAGTCGTTGAAGGTGCCGTCGTGCGGATTGCCCGGACCGCCGCCGATTTCGATCGGCACTTGCGTTTCGCCAAGCGCGTGCAACGCGCCGGCCGGCTCGCTCACGCCAAGCAAGGGCTTCATCTGCGAGGCGATGCGCGACCACAGGCGCGCAAAGGCCAGCGGACTGTGCGCGAGGAACGTCAGTGGCTTTTCTACTTCCAGCGCGGTGGCGGCAAGAAACGGAAAGCGGCGCGACGATTGATCCTGGCTCGCCACCATATGCCCGGCGATCGCCAGCTTGCTGCGCGAACCGAGGAACGCGAAGTGCATCGGCTTGGCGTTTTCGTAGACGATCTTCCAGCGCGGATCGTCAGTGAGCAACTCCATGGCCTCGGCGATCCAGCGGTCGAGCGTGGCCAGCAATTGCGGGTTATGCGCGCTTTTGACGAAGTCGCCGCGCGACGGAATCTTGCCGAAGTAGGCGATTTGCGCCTGCACGGTTTGCGTCATTGCGCACCCCCTGTGTTCGAAACCGCGGCGGCGGCCGTGGCCGGCCGTGCCGCTGGTGAGGCCGGTGCGGCAGCGGGCGCGGTGCCCGCTGTTCCTGTTGGTCCTGGCGCACCCGCGGCCGTCGCATTGACTGAATTCGCCGCGGCGCTCACGTCCGCCACCGACGACGGCAGCCGCAAGCCGCGCAGGCTTTGCTGTTGCGGTGCATCGCTGCTGGCGCTGCCCGAGGCCTGCGAGGTGCTGATGATGCGCATGCTGACCGCAACCGTGACATTGCCTTGCGTCCACGACAGATCGAAGGTGCCGTCCGGACGGCGCTTGCGTTGCGCCGAGTTGATCAGCTTCTCCAGACCGTAGCGGCCCGGTTCGTTGACCAGTTGCAGCGTGCGGCCGTCGAAGGTCGTGGCGTTCAGCGTCGCGCCCGGCGAGCCCGACGGATTCGGCCACACGAAGTTGGTCCACTGCGGCGGCGTATTGCGGTAACGCATCTGCTGGCCGTCGATCGCGAGCGTGTATTCCGTGGTGCCGCTGCTCGGCTGCGGCAGGATCTGGAATACGGTCTGCGGTTCGGCCGAGCTTTGACCACCCGAGGTCGCCGCGCCACCGGCAAGCGGCGCCACCCAGCGCGCGAAACCGCTGGTGAAGTCGGGCGTCAGCGCGAGACCCATATCGCCCCATGTGCGTGAGGTCAGCGTGTCGCCACGGCGCACCGCGAGCGGCCCGAGCGTCGTACCGACGAACTTGGCGATCGCGCCGTCCGGCCCGAACACCTGGGCGATTTCGCCGGCGCCGGCTTCGACCTTCGCATCGCCTGCAAACGGATACTTGTTCGCGAGCGACCCCTGGAAGGTCTGGTAGACCTGCGCGTTCCACACCTTGTTGACTTCGACGCTAGCCGGTTGGATCACCACCGCATACGCCGCCATCAGCGGACGCACCAGCAGCGGGCGCAGTGCCTTGCGTTGCGAATCGGTGAGGCCCGTCAGCATCTGTTCGTCGACGTACTTCAGCGAATCGGCCAGTTCGGAGCCGCTGCCGTCGAGCGTCTGCTGCATCAGCTGACGTGCGCCCGGTCCCGGATCGCCCTGATTCTTGATCACGTTGAAGCGCGTACGGACCTTCGAGAGCGTGTCCATGTAGCCCTTCAACATCGAGCCGTTGTCGCCCGAGACGACGATGCGACCCAGTGCCGAAAACTCCTGGCCGATCGGTCCCATCGGCACTTCGACCGGATTGCCGTTGATGTCGATGTTGGCGTTCAACTGGCCGGTCGGCGCACGCGAGAACCAGTTCTTGAACCAGCTCGTCATGCCGGTTTGCGCGCGCTTCAGGTTCGCGTTGAAGAGCGACGGGTTGTCCCACGAAGTCTGGTCGTACGCGGTTTCGAGGACCTTGCGGATTGGTGAATCCTGCGGGTCGCCGAGACGGTTCATTGCATCCACCGCCTGACCGAAGCTGCCGAAGCTCTGCACGGCAATGCCCTGCATGAACTTCTGCCAGTGCATTGCGTACTCCGTCTTGTACATCGCCACGAGTGCTTTCTGGATCTGCTCGGGACTGCCTTCGAGCGTCAGGTCGTCGTGCGCGGAGGTATTGAGCACCCAGTCCTTGGCCTGCAATTCCTTGGTGGCGGCATCGCGAATCGCCGGCTGCACGTACTGGAACCACGCTTCACGCGTAAAGGTGCCGGGGATTGCGTAGCTGCCGGCCACCAGCGCCGTATTGTTTTCGCCGACGATGCGCGCGATCGTCATCGGCGCGAAACGGGTCGACGCACGCGCCTTGATTTCTTCATAGACGCGCTGACGAGCCGGCATGCCGCGCACCACGCGGCGCAGGTTTTCACGGGTCTGGTCGACGAGTCCGAGGTTCTGGTCGATCATCGGCCAGTCGTTGTCGGACACGCGCGACAGATAGAAGGTGATCATGCGCTCGGCGCTGCGGATCATCTCGTCGCGGGGCATGTTGCCGCGATTCGTTTCGAGCCAGCCGCGCCAGAAGCGGGCGACCTGATCGGTCAGGTGAGCGGTTTCCACGTGACGCTTGTCGCTCAGCATCAGGTAGGTCTTGAGTGCGTTGTACGCGTCTTCGACGTTGGTCGGCGACGCATCGCTATACAGGCCGCCCTGGCTGTTCGCCGCCATGGCAGTGTGCGCGGACACCGGAATCGCTGCGGCGTCCGGCGTGCGGTTCAACGGCGCGAGCTGATCGGGGTGCGCATTGACGTCCTTCAGGAACGACGCGAGATTCTGCGAGACCGGGTCGAGCAGGATCTGGCGCACGCCGTTGTAATACTCGGTGAGCAAGTGCTGCTCGAGGCGGTCGCCCTGATACAGCCCGAGCGACACGGCCAGCGGCTTGTCGCGGCGGAACTGTTCGAGCTGGTCGATGCGGTCTTCCAGAATGTCCATTGCCTGCAAGCGCGATTGCAGGTCGTTGCGGTTCTGCTGCAGGCGCACCACGTTGTCGAGGTCGGCCTTGACGTTGTCGGCGAGCTGCTCATTGCCGATCGTCGACCACGTCCAGCCGCCGAGCGCCAACGCGAGCACCGCGACGAAGCCGAAGAACGTGGCATAACGCATGCGCGTCTTGGCGGGACTGGCGAACTGCTTGACGGTCTGCCGGTCGGCGAAGATCACCTTGGAGAACAGGTCGCGCAGGAAGAAGCCGTTCTTCGAGAACGCGCTATGCGGCTTGGGCAGACTGTCGGCAGAGAGGCCGAAACGGTTGGCGATGCGCGTGGCGGCGGCGCTGTTGGTCTCGCCTTCCTGCAGGGCGCTGGTAAAGTAAAAACCGCGGAAAATCGGCTTGTGCTGGAACGGGTTGGTTTCGAACAGCGTGGCGAGGAACGCGCGCAATGCGGGCTTGATCGTCGAGAATTCGAGCGGGAAGCTCAACTGGCCCGGCGAGAGCTTGTTGCCGCGGTTGATCGACATCTGCGCAACGCTGATTTCTTTCAGGCCGTCGTAGAGCTCTTCAAAGTGCTCGTCGAAGAGGCCCACCACGTCGCGCTTTTCGTCCGGCTCGTAGGGCAGGGTGGCGCCCCACACGCGGTCGTATTCGTGGCGGTCGCTGCCGCTGAAAAATTCGGTGAAGCCCGTGATCAGGTCGGCCTTGGTGAACATCACATACACCGGCGCAAACACTTCGAGCTTTTCGGTCAACTCCTGCACGCGCTGGCGCAGGTTCTTCGCGAGATTGATCGCAAATTCGGGCTTGCTGCTGGTCAGCTCGGCAATGCTCGCCGTGACGATGATGCCGTTGATCGGCGCTTTTGGCCGGAAGCGCTTGAGCAGGCCGAGGAAGCCGATCCATTCGGTGCGGTCTTCTTCGTGCACGGAATAGCGGCCGGCGGTGTCGAGCAGAATGCCTTCGGTCGTGAAGAACCAGTCGCAGTTACGCGTACCGCCGATGCCGTGAATCACGGCGTTGTTCTTGTCAGCGAAAGGAAACTGCAGACCGGAATTCAGCACGGCGCTGCTCTTGCCTGCGGCCGGGTTGCCGATCACGATGTACCAGGGCAACTCATACAGCGCCGAGCCGCCGGACATCTGACCGATCTTCGAGGTCTTGATCGTTTTCACCGCGTCGACGAGGCGCGTGCGCAGCACGTCGAGTTCGGCCTGGCGCGCGGGCGTTGGGGCGGGGCCGGTTTCGGTCTGTTTTTCGGCTTGCTGCTCGAGCATTTCGCCGAGCTTGTTGTTCGCGCGCCGCGCGCGCAGGCGGCGCACCACCCACACCAGCAGCCATAGCGCGATCACCGCGCCGAGCACGATGGCAGGCCACATCAGGTCGATCTGCAAGGTATCGGCACCGATGAACAAAACAGCAGCGAGCGCGAGCAAGCCGATGATCGAGAGCGTGCGTGTATGGGTCAACACGTTAAGAATGCGTCGCATAGGCCGTTCAGGTCTTGGTGATGTGTGTTGTGGCGCGTGTGTGACAAACAGCATGGTGCGAGCGCGGGCAAAGTCTGCCAGCGCCGCGTTTGAAATAAATCGAAAGCATATTCAGGCGAAGGTGAATGCGGCCGGATTGTTAAATCCGCCGTGGAATGTTTCGCCGATGGCGATGGGACGAATGCCGTTATGCAGGCGGCATTGCCGACTTTTGCCAGAAAATTTGCTTGAACGCCCCATTGCCAACCTCTTTATTGCCCACTTCGCCTTAATGACCACGCCCCAGGACGAAGCCGGGTTTGTGATATTCAACGTGCCCGAGATCCATCAATTTCCAACGGCCACCCCACGTCAGGCCGACCTGTTCGGCCGTCTGTCCGTATAACTGATAGCCTCGCATGGCCCAGGGATCTTTTTCTGAAATGACGAGCTTGCCGTCGCGCAAAAACGCATTGTCCGCGGCAAGACCGTATTGGTGATAGCTTTGAAACGCTGCGGCATTGGTGACGTTGCCCCCCATTTGCGCCAGGCGGTTTTGCCGCTCCGGACTGCGATAACCCTCCAGCAATGCCATTTCATACCCGTACTGCTCGTGCATGATTTTGTAAACGAGCAATAAACGCGTTCTGAAATCGGCGTCGAGCAAATTCCAGTCGCGGCTCGCGTCTTTCAGCGCGGGCCGAATCTGCTCCACTTCCTGCGTTGCAAATACCTCGGGCGGCAGCGGCGGCGGGGGCACGAGCTGTTCGCCATTCAATAACGCGGCAATTTTCTCGTCCGGTACCCGTGCAGTGTCATCGAATTGGAATAATTGCCTGCCGCGTAAAGCCAATGCCACCAATGGCGGCGTCGCAAGAATACCTGTGGTGGTAAAAATCAGCAAGCGCCGCTTTGCCAGTAACTTTTGCATATCGACTGCAGTCGATTGCGAAATTTTTGCCGAACGCACTAATTGACCGCGAGCACGTGAAGCACCTTGAGATGCTCCGCGCATAACGCGGCCATGAATGGCGAGTGCGGCGCCTAATAAAGAGGCGCGTACCGCCGGCAATAGCAGCATTGCGGCGATCACAACGGCGAAGGCGAAATAGGCGAGAAGTACTACGGCAATCAAAGTCGACCCCGGAAATTGGAAACAATTGTATTTTGTAATGCTTGCTCTTAGAATCAGGCCTGCTCGGAGAGGAGCCGGAACGGTATTATCACGGCGAAATAATCCAGGATTCAATGAGACAGTGAATGAGTGCGCCGGAAAGTTCGAATTCCAAAGCCCCACCTAGCCTGTTATCCGATAAGGCTAAGGGCGCCGATGGCAATGGTTCGCGAATTCTCGCGAATCTGGAAGGCCGCGTCGAGCCGCCTACCGATAAACCACGCCGGTCGAAAACGCCGCTGCTGCTGGTCGCCTTGCTGGTGATCGCTGCCGGCGGTTGGGGCGCGTGGCATATGCAGCAGCGTGTGCAGACGGAGTCGTTGGCGTCAGCCACGCCCGCCAACGCCACGAAAGCTGCTGTGCCGGCGTCCGCCGCGAGCGGTGCTGCGCAGGTCACTGCGAAAGCGGAGGCGCCGGCTGCAGCGTCGTCGCAAGCGGCCACGATCGTTGCTGATGACAGCGACAGCAAGGCGCCAGCGGCATCCGCGGGTGAGCCTGCAAGCGGTGATGGAAGCCGCTTATCGCGCGCGCTTGCCGATGGCGCTGAGCCGAGCACCGCGTCTACACCGGTTGCGTCCGCAACGGCTGCGTCGGCGGTCACGGTGCCGGCGGCAAAGCACGGTAAGAGCTCCTCCACGGCTGTCGCCAGCAATGCGAAACACGACACAGCGGCGCACAGCAAGAAGGAAAGCGCGAGCGCAAGCAATCATCACGCGAGCGCGCCGACCGCGGTCGCTCAAACGAAGAAATCGCGCCCTGCCGGTAATGCTTCGAAAGATGATTCGGATGCCGATCTATTGGCTGCACTCGTGGCGCGCACCAAACCGGCTGACGCGAAAGCGGCAGACGGCAGCACGGCCACCAAGGTCAGTGCATCGGCTGCGCCTGGGAACGCCAAGCTGGCCGAACGCGTGAAAGAGTGTGGGCAACGCGGCTTCTTCGAAGACCAGTTGTGCCGCTGGCGCGTGTGCGACGGGCATTGGGGTAAAGACCCCGCTTGTCCGGGGGCTGCGCCGCAGGCACGTCAGCCGTAAGTTCGCGTAATGCGCCGCGCGTCTTCGTGACTCGCGGCACATGCGGTCCACGCAATTCACATTCGCTGTCGCAGCGTTTTGTGAATCTGCGGCTTCACAGCTAGCGATGCGCGTCACTCGACGCGCATTCGTTCCACCACCGCCGACCTGCGCATTACCTTCCACTGGTACTTCGATCCTGCGTTGCTCCGCGTCGCCCGGCTTGCGCGCTACCAGTTGTGAATTCTTCAGCGGACCGCTGCGCGGTGCGATATCAGCGCACTGTTCAAGCAGGTCCACCACCTGATCGCCCAGAACGATGTCGAGCGCAATGGCGGGATGGTTCGCAAGAAACTCAGGCACGAGCGGCGGCAGATATTACGTCTATGATGAACCCGCTTATTCGAGCGGTATGACTGCACAAAAAGGAGACATCGGTGAAGGGACTTTTCGTTGCGTTGACCTGCGTGGTAGCCGTCTCGGCGCTCTCGGCGTGTAGCGGGAACGATATCAATGCGCAGACGAATCCGCCTAAGGTGATTATCGACAGCGACTACAACACACTGAGCGACGACGGCCAGCTTGGCGTAATGGCTGCGCAATTGCAGGCGCAGGGTTCGCTGAAAGTACTGGGTATTACAGTAGTGTCCGGCAATCAATGGTTGAAGCAGGGCGTAGCGGATGCATTGAAATCGGTTGAGCGTCTTGGCGTTGAAAATCAGATCGGCGTCTATGCGGGCGCCAATTATGCGTTATCGCATGATTTCGCCACCATCCAGGCCGAACAGAAGCAATTCCCGGGCGGGGACGGCTATCTCGGCGCGTGGAATACGCCCGAGCCGAAATCGGACAGCGACCTCGTTGCACCGCCTGACGGCTTCGCCACGCACACAAAATTGCAGGGCAAGAGCGCGGTGGATTTCATCGTCGATTCGGTGAAGCAATATCCTGGCGAAGTGACGATTCTGGCGATCGGCCCGCTGACCAACATCGCGCTCGCCACGCGTCAGCACCCAGAGATCGTGCCGCTGATCAAACAGATCATCTACATGGGTGGTGCGATCGACGTGCCTGGCAACACGACACCGACGGCTGAATTCAACTGGTGGTTCGATCCGGAAGCGGCGAAGACCGTGTTGCGCCTGCCGATCAAACAGGTGGTGATTCCGCTCGACGTGACGGACACCGTAAAGATGGACAAAGCGCTGTACGACCGCGTTGCGCACGATCCGAACAAACAGACCATCATCACGCAACTATTCAAGACCTTGAACGGCTATGGGTTCGACGGGAAGAACGGTTTTGAAACGAATCCGAACTACACCACGAATATCTGGGACACGCTGACGCTGGCGTATCTGATGCATCCGTCGTTCGCGACGCAGACAGTGGATGAATGGGTGGATGTGGATATGAGCTTTGGCGCCAATGACGGCAAGTCGACCGGTTACACCAGTTCGCCGCCGGCGGGTTTGCAGAAGATGACAGTGGTGAAACGCTTCGACAATCCGACCTTTTTCAATTTCTACGTTGATCTGCTGACACGTCCGGTACCCGTGACACTACCGAACTAACGCGTCCGTGATGTTGCGGGCCTGCATGAAACCCGCCTCAAGCGGGATGCAGGCCGCGCAATAACTGACGCACTCGCGACAAGTCCTGATCGACATGTTCGGTCTGCTCAAACAACTCCGCAAGCCAGTCGACGAAGGCTCGCACGCGAGGCGACACCCGGCGGTTTTTCACATATGCGACCGAAACCGCCATCGGCACAGGTTTCCACTGCGGCAGTACTTCGCGCAACAGTCCCGAATCGAGGTAGGGCTGTGCGGCGATTCGCGCGGGCTGAATCAACCCTAGGCCTTGCAAACCGCAGGTGAGATAAGCCTGCTCGTCGCTGACTTTAACGAAGCCTCTGACCTTGACGTTTTGCGCTTCGCCGTCCACTTCGAAGTCGAAGTCGACTTCGCGGCCGTTATGCGGCGACATACAATTGACGGCGACATGTCCGCGCAGATCGTCGAGGTCGGCGGGCGTGCCATGTCGGGCCAGATAAGCCGGGCTTGCGCATGTCACGTGCTCGAGGGTGCCCAATTGCCGCGCGATCAGATTCGAGTCGGGCAATTCGCCTAGCTGGATGCTGCAGTCGATAGCTTCCGAGATCAGGTCAACCGTGCGGTTGCTGATGCCGATGGCGAGATCGAGATTCGGATAACGGGCATGGAAGTCCTCCAGTGCTGGGAGGACGATGGTGCTCGCTACCGCGCCGGGCATTTCTATGCGTAGGCGGCCGGTCAGGTTATCCGTTGCGTGACGGAGGCTCGCTTCCATTTCGTCGATGTCGGCGAGGATTTGGGCGCAGCGTTCGTAGTAGGCTGCGCCTTCTGGCGTGATGCTCAGGCGCCGCGTTGTGCGGGTTAGGAGGGCTGTGCCTAGCAGCGCTTCCAGATTCTGGACGATGGTTGTCGCCGTCGCGCGAGGGATGTTCAGGGATTCCGCTGCGCGGGTGAAGCTGTTGGTGTCCACGATTCGGATGAATGTCCGCATTGCAGTTATTCTGTCAATCACGATGCAAACTCCTGTTGGTGAGAGGGGGTGTTTTTTTGCCTTTGGCGGCGGCATTGGCCGGGTTCTTAGGGTTTTGGCCTTTCCTTGTTCTGGCTTTGGTGCCTTTCCTTGAATTGTTAGTGGTCTA
>NZ_JALPRI010000002.1:0-623927 GCF_030464785.1 Paraburkholderia sp. SEWSISQ10-3 4 | reverse complement strand
CCCCGCACAGGGGGAACGCTAATAGACCACTAACAAAACAAGGAAAGGCCAAAGCCCTAAGAACACGGCCAAACAAGCGCTACGCAAGAAAAACCCCTATACGGCCATCACTGCCCTCTTCCTCTCCGCCCGCTGCATAAAATAATTCCCCAAAACAACCCCAACAGTAACCACAGCAATAAACAAGGTAGCCAACGCATTCATCTCAGGATTCAATCCAAGCCGAACACGAGAAAAAACAACCAGTGGCAACGTCGTCGACCCAGGCCCCGACAAAAACGCCGACAAAACCAGATCGTCGATAGACAATGTAAACGACAACAACCACCCAGAAATAAGCGCCTGCGAAATCAACGGCAACGTAATGAAGAAAAACACCTTCAGCGGCGTAGCCCCAAGATCCAGCGCAGCTTCCTCAAGCGAAGGATTCAACTCCTTCACCCGCGACTGCACGATGATGGCCACATACGAAATACACAACATCACGTGCCCGATCCAGATCGTGAAAATACCGCGCCCAGCAGGCCACCCCAACCACTTGGCCATTTCGATGAACAGCAGCAGCAGCGAAATCCCCTGAATCACCTCGGGAATCACCAGCGGCGCATTGATCATCCCGGTGTAAAGGGTAAAGCCCCGAAACCGCCCCATGCGGGCCAACACAAACCCGGCCCACGTGCCGATAATCACCGAAGCAAACGCCGTCAGCAACGCCACCCGCAACGACAACCACGCCGCCGCGATCAACTCGTCGTCCTGCAACAACGCCGCATACCAGCGCGTCGAAAACCGCGTCCACACCGTGACCAGTTGCGATTCGTTGAACGAATACACAACCAGACTCACGATCGGAACGTAGAGGAAGAGAAAGCCGATCCCCAAAGCAATGAACTGAAAAATCCGGTTCGGCTTCATCAGCGTCTTTCCTCCATCGCCTTCGCCTGCGCGTACTGGAAAAACGCCATCGGCACCAATAACAACAACACCATCGCGCACGTCACGGCAGACGCCATCGGCCAATCGGCATTGTCGAAAAACTCATTCCACATCACGCGGCCAATCATCAACGTGTTCGCGCCGCCCAGCAATTCCGGTATCACGTACTCGCCTACCGCCGGAATGAACACCAGCAAACACCCGGCAATAATGCCGTTCTTCGACAACGGCAAGGTGATCTGCCAGAACGCCCGCCACGGCTTCGCACCGAGGTCGTAGGCAGCTTCCAGCAAGGTCATGTCCATCTTCACCAGATGCGCGTACAACGGCATCACGAGGAACGGCAGGTACGAATACACCATGCCGATATAAACCGCGGTGTTCGTGTGATACAGCTCGATCGGCGTATGGATCAGCCCGGTCGACATCAGGAAGTTGTTCAGCAGGCCGTTGTTCTTCAGGATCCCGATCCATGCATACACGCGAATCAGAAACGACGTCCAGAACGGCAGCATCACCGCCATCATCAGCAGATTGCGGCTCGCCGGATTCGATCGGGCAATGTAATACGCCATCGGATAACCGATCAGCAAACACAGCAACGTGGATATCGCCGCCACCACCACCGAATTCACATAGGTCGCGAAATAAAGGCTGTCGGTCAGCAGAAACGCATAGTGCGACAGGTCCAGCGCGACATGAACCACACCGTCGGTGTACTTGGCGAGTTCGGTATAAGGCGGAATGCCAAGCTGCAAATCGGCAAAGCTGATCTTCACGACCAGCAGGAACGGCACGAGGAAAAACAGCAGCAGCCAGATGAACGGCCCGGCCACCACCGCGGTGCGTGCAGTCAGGTTGAAACGGCGCGCCGGCCACGACGCCAGAGAACTGATCGAGCGTTTCATGACGTCAGCACCACGCCAGCCGATGCGCTCCAGCGCACATACACCTCGTCGCCCCAAGTGGGCGGATCGATCTCGGTCAAGGCAAGGCTCGTCACGTTGGCGATCACCGTTTTGCCGGCGTCGAGTTTCACGTGATACAGCGAATAGCCGCCCATGTAGGCGATATTCGTGACCACGCCCTTGCCCCAGTTGTACGCACCCTCAGGCGGTTTGCGCGTGAGCGCGATGCGCTCGGGCCGCACGGAAATCGTCACCGGCATACCGAGCGGCCCGGTGATGCCGTGGCTCACGTAGAGGCGGACCGGCAAGTCGGGCGTTTCGATGAACACGTGATCGGGTTCGTCTTCGACGACGTTGCCGTCGAACAGATTGGTCGAACCGATGAACTCGGCTGAAAAACGGCTATTCGGATATTCGTACACTTCATGCGGTGTGCCGAGCTGGACGATCTCGCCTTCGCTCATCACGGCAAGACGGTCCGCCATCGTCATCGCCTCTTCCTGGTCGTGCGTCACCATCATGCAGGTCACACCGACCTTGTCGAGAATGTTGACCAGTTCGATCTGCGTGCGCTGACGGATCTGCTTGTCGAGCGCGGACATCGGTTCGTCGAGCAGCAGCAGCTTCGGCCGTTTGACGAGCGAGCGCGCGAGCGCCACACGCTGCTGCTGACCGCCGGAGAGCTGATGCGGCTTGCGCTTCGCAAACCGGCCCATCTGCACGAGATCGAGCGCGGTCTGCACGCGGTCTTTCAGCTCAGACTTCGGCACGCCTTCCTGTTTCAGGCCGAAGGCGACGTTGGCCTCGACCGTCATGTGCGGAAACAGCGCGTATGACTGGAACATCATGTTGACCGGCCGGCGATAAGGCGGCAATTGCGCGAGGTCTTCGCCATCGATCAGGATCTTGCCCGATGTGATCGATTCGAGGCCGGCCAGCATGCGTAACAAGGTGGATTTGCCACAACCGGAACTGCCGAGCAGCGCGAACAGCTCGCCCTTTTTCACCGACAGGTTGACCCCTTTGACCGCTGCGGTCTCGCCGAACTTCTTCACGATGTCGACAATCTGGACGAAATTTTCTGCGGCATCGCCTGCTGCGGCGTTCAGGCCCGGGGATGGCACGGCGGTCCCTGCCATCGCGCCCGACTGGTCACTACTCATCACAATGCTTTACTCCGGCGTTTGACGAACAAAGCCCCCGGTGGACACCGAGGGCTTCTTGATGATACTTACCCGCTCACTCCGACGGCGAATCAGCGGCCGGACTTGAATTCAGTCCACAGCCGCGTTTGCAGACGCTGGATTTCCGGCGGCAGCGGCTTCAGCAGGAACAGCGTCTTGATGACTTCAGGCGAGGGGTACACGGCCGGATCGTTCGCCACGTCCTTGTCCACATACTTGCGCGCTTCGAGGTTGGCGCTCGGATAGTAGACGGCATTGGTGATCGCGGCGTGAACCTGCGGCGTTTCGATGTAGTTGATCCACTCGAGCGCGGCTTCCTTGTTCTTCGCGTCCTTCGGAATCGCCATCACGTCGAACCACACCGGGGCGCCGCCCTTCGGAATGTAGTACTCGATCTTGAAGGCTTTCTTCGCCTCGATCGCGCGATGCTTGGCGATCACGACGTCGCCCGACCAGCCGTACGCGAAGCACACGTCGCCGCCGACCAGGTCATTGATGTAGCCCGACGAGTTGAACTGTGTGATGTACGGACGGATCTTCTTCATCATCTCGAGCGCGGCGCGGTAGTCGGCCGGGTTCGTGCTCATCGGATCCTTGCCGATGTAGTGCAGCGCAGCGGCGAACATCTGGTCCGGTGCGTCGAGCACGGACACGCCGCAGGTCTTCAGCTTCGAAATGTTTTCCGGCTTGAAGAGGACGTCCCAGCTGTCGAGCGGCACGTTCTTGCCGAGGATCTGCTGCGCCTTGGTGACGTTGTAGCCGAGGCCGGTCGTGCCGTATGCCCAGGGTACCGTGTACTTGTTGCCCGGATCGGCGCCGGCCACGAGGGCCATCAGCGAGGGATCGAGGTACTTCAGGTTCGGCAGCTTCGATTTGTCGAGCGGCGCGAAGATGCCCGCGGCGATCTGCTTGCCGGCGTAGTTGCTGGTCGGCACGACGATGTCGTAACCGGAACTGCCGGTAAGGAGCTTGGCTTGCAGCGTGTCGTCGCTGTCGTAGTTGTCGTATTTGACCTGGACACCGGACTGCTTGGTGAAGTTCGGAATGGTGTCCTTGGCGATGTAATCGGACCAGTTATACACGTTGAGCTGCGTGTCTTTCGCAGCAGCCGTCAACCACGGTGTTGCGCACAGAACCAGTGCCGCCACTTGTCCCACTACCCGTCTTTTCATCCCGTTCTCCGATCCTGGCCGGCCCGATCCGGCTGTCTTCAACCACGCCGCGGCACACCGCACGCGGCTCCCCTGAAAAATCCGAAAACTACCATTAATTATTGCGCGCACCAAAAAAAATGCTGGGCTGTCGCGCAAACGGTACAGCGTAAGCCGCGCCGCTACAAAATGGGCGCAATTTTAGCGGGTTATCGGCGCGTGTCTACCCGAAAAAAACACCAGTGACGGCCTTGGTGTTATCTCGTTGTCAAGTTACGGCCGCCGCGCCCCATCGGGTTCGCATCAAGGCAGCAGCCAGAGGCCGTTTCCCGCGAATCTTATGCCTTACAGCTAACCTCGATGCGAGCGTAAGCCACCCGTCGCGCCACGGTGCACAATACCGTAGAGAGCCTTGTAGACGGTACGGCGCGAACCACGCGGACCTACCTTCGGGCCTTGGCTCTCTGGCCTCGCTGCGTCGCGTGCCGGGTTCGCTGCGGGCACATCACTTGCGCACGAGCGAAGTCTCAAATCTCCAGATGTCGATCAACACGAATCCGTCCGCGTTGCGACCGAACCGCCGTCGGCGTCTGCCGGACGGCAGACCGGCTGGCCTGGCTGTCGGCGGCGTTCATCATCCTGCTGAATATGGCGCTGCTGTGGCAATTGGCATTCGGCGGATGAAGTGGTGGGCCGGTTACTCCCCGCATTGTGTTTGCGAATGAAGCCGGTTTGTAAGTATTCTCTTAGAAATTCCTGACGACCTGCGATGCCGCTGTCTTGCCGCGGTGCCGCCTCGCCGTCTTGCCGCCTCGCTCACGCTCCCCTGTTCTCTGGACGACAGCCCATGCGCTTTTTCGCTTCGCTTGCCCGCCTCGCCCCCGATACGTCACTTCAAAGTCAGCGCGCCGTCCAGCGCAATTCACGCACCGTCTTGCTGTCCACCCTCCTCGCCATCGTCACCATCGGCGCCTTCTGCGGCGAGGCCCGCGCGACGGTCGCGATGCTGCAGCCGGCGCGCGTCGCCGCTGCCAACGAGCCATTGCAAATCACGCTGCTCTATTCCGCCGACGACTCCCGCGCCCTCACCGTCACCGTCCCGCCGACGATCCGCGTCACCTTGACCGGTGCCGAGGAGTCGCCGCAGCCGCTCGACCTGCAGCGCGAACCTGGCGTGCCCGACACGCTGCATCTGCGGCCAGGTCAATTCCGCAAAGTGCGTTTCTCGGCACCCTGGCCGCAGTCGGCACGCGGCGAAGTGCGTATCGATCCAGTGGGCTTCGACGCGTCGCCGGCGCTCGTCGCGATCAATCGTGGCCCGCAGCAGGACGCCATCGCCCAGGCAGAACGCGCGGAAAGCGAAGCGAGCACGCCTGCCCAGGCGGCCCAAGCCGCCGAAACGGCCGCGGCCGTGGGCGGCCCGACAGGCGACGCGATGTCGCCGCCAGGCGACTCGCTCTCCACCACCGGACGTGGCGTGCTCGCGCACGTCTCCTACTACGAGCCGATGTACATCGCCTTCGGCCACAATGGCGACACGAACGCCCGGCTGCAACTGAGCTTCAAATACCGCATCCTGATGCCGGATGATCTGCACTCGAAGGCGTTCCTCGACAACCTGTACTTCGCCTACACGCAGACCTCGATCTGGGATCTGTCCGCAGACTCACGGCCGTTCCGCGATACGACCTACTCCCCGCAGTTGTTCTACTACGTGCCGGACACCGGTTGGCACAGCCCGTTTTTCACGCGCATGGGTTTTGCAGCAGGTATCGCGCATGAATCGAACGGCAAGGCGGGTTCCGACTCGCGCAGCATCAACATGCCCTTTATCCGCCCGACATGGGCATTCGGCGATCTGACGGGCAACCATCTGACCGTCTCGCCAAAGATCTATTACTACCTTGGCACGAGCAACAACCCCGATATCGCCGACTATCGCGGCTACGTCGACCTGTTGGTCAAATATGGCAGCCCGGACGGCTGGCAACTCGCAACCACGCTGCGCAAAGGTACCAAGCACTGGTACGGCAGTGTCGATTCGCAATTCACCTATCCTCTCGCCAAGCTGCTCGGCAGCAAGTGGGGCGGGTATATCTGGGTCGGATACTTCAACGGCTACGGCGAGGATCTGCTCGATTACAACAATCGGCAGCACTGGATGGCACGGGTCGGGTACAGCATCGCGCGCTGAGGAAGGTCGGGGGTTAGGCGTTGATGGTTTTGAAGCTGCCGGGTTCAAGCCAGAACACCGCCGGATGCTGCCAATCGTGCAGGGTTCCTGGCCGCTTCGGGGGCGTGGCCGCCGCATCGGATAACATAGCGGAACTTCGCTTCTCCGCCCCAAGGTTTCCGATGGCTTCGAATCTTCACGATCTTCCCGACAGCCCGTGCATCGGTGTCTGTTCCACGCTTTTCGACGAGGTCTGCAAAGGCTGCGGCCGCACCGCCACCGAAGTGTCCAACTGGGTGTTCCTGAGCGACGAGGAAAAACGCGCGGTGTGGGTACGCATCGAGCAGGACGGCACTGCCATGCGTTTCAAGAACGACAAGCTGTAGCCTCTTGCAGCACTGTGGCCGGCCGCATCGGCCCTCCTGCCGGAAAACCCGTCTCCCGATCGACATAGCAATTGCAATAAAAAACGCCGGACATTCCGGCGTTTTTTGCGTGACGAACGCGGCTTCTCGAGCGCGGCAATCAGAACCGCATACCGACACCCAAACCGACCACCACCGGGTCGATATTCAGCCGCCCGAGCGACTGACCGCCAAGCGTTGCATCGGTGTGCATCCAGATCTTCTTGATGTCCGCATTGACGAACAGCGACTTGGTCACCTGCACGTCCACACCTGCCTGCAACGCGGGACCGAAGCTGTGGTTTGTGATCGAGATCGGCTGACCGCCTGCGTTCAGGCCGTTGTTATAGAACAACGTGTAGTTCAGACCCGCCCCAATGTACGGACGGATGCGCCCCGCGTGGTTGAAGTGATATTGCAGCAGCAGCGTGGGCGGCAACACGTTCACACCGCCGAGATTGCCGAGACTCGACGTCAACTGATGCCGCGACGTGCCGAGAATCAGCTCGACGCCGAGGTAATCACGGATCATGTAGGTCAGATCCAGCTCCGGCACGATGGCATTGTTGACGTCTACATTAAGCGCCGACAGCGACTGGCTGGTCCCCACGTTCGGCATGATGCTGATTGCGCGCAGACGCACCAGTACGTCGCCGGCGTGAATGCCGCTCATCTGGTCGTCGCCGGCAGCCTGTGCCGGCAAGGCCAGCGCGCCCGCGCCTAGTAGGCACGTCGCGACAGCAGCGGCCTTGATTCTGTTCCTGAGCAAGTGCTTCATGTGCTTCCCCGAGTGTTGTTTGCGTGCGGGGATTGTCGAAGGTCTTGTCAGGTTTCACGTTGACCCGCATCAACCCAGCGAGAACGCCCAACGACCTGCGACAGCGGGTCGCGTCGCACCGGTCAGGAGCAGTTCGATCAGGTCGTGGACGCTGCGGATGGCCGTGCCGAACGGCAAGGCTTCGCGGCCGCGAAAGAACAGGCCGTTAGCCACGTCACCGCGCAATGCCGCGGCGAGTCGCGTGTCGATACAGAAGTGGCCGAACTTTTCGACACCGTCGCGCCAACCACACACGCTGAGGCATTCGAGCGCGGTCGGACAGACGTGTTTGAGCGCGCCGATCTTCTCGCGGATCTTCGTCTCGTGGCGCAGATAGCGCATCAGCCACGGTGTTTTCACGGCGCGCGCAGGCAACCCCGTCACGCTGACGAATTCGACAATGTCGTCGGGTGTCGCTTCGGCCAGTACGCGTTTGAAGTTCGGATGCGCATCACCTTCTTCGGTGACGGCGAACGGCGTGCCGAGCTGCACGCCGCTGGCACCGGCGCTCAGCAACTCGCGCACAGCTTCGTGACTATTAATGCCGCCCGCGACGATCAAGGGCACGTCTTCCCGACGCAAACCAAGCGACGTGAATACCGCATCGAGTTCCTCAAGCACACGCAAGAATTCGAAGCGTGGGTCACGCATGTCAGAGAGATTGCTCACGCCGAGATGGCCGCCTGCGTGGGCCGGATGTTCGATCACGACGGCGTCCGGCAGACGACCCTTTTTCATCCACTTCTTCAGCACCAGCGCGACGCCGCGACTATCCGACAGAATGGGAATCAGCGCGATGTCGTGGCTTTGGGTCATGTCCGGCAAATCGAGCGGTAAGCCGGCGCCCATGACAATTGTATCGGCGCCGTTTTCGCAAGCGACGCGCACGTACTCCGCTTGCGCGTTGACCGCTTTCATCACGTTGACGGCGATCATGCCGCGGCCTTCGCTGAGCGCTTTGGCGGCGTGGATTTCACGCGCCAGCGCGGTGAGGTTCGCCTGTTCGAGCATAGCCCTGTCGGGAGATTGCCGGCAGCGTTCGATCAGATCGGGATGGTGATGGCGCAGGTCGATGCTGGCGATGGTGCCGAGTGCGCCTTCGCGGGCGACGCTGCCGGCGAGGCGGTGGGCCGAGATGCCGACGCCCATGCCGCCTTGCACGATTGGAAGCAGCGAGCGACCGCGGATAACAAGTGGCGGGAAAGAGTGAAAGGTATGCATTGACGACCCGATGGGTGGACTATCGAAGCGGTGATCATCGATTGTCGGGCGGGGCGTGCGTTGCTTTGGGTCAATAAGGCTGTTTGCTGGTTTGTTTTTAAGACCGGTTGATTGACGTTGGTCACTTCACGGTGAGATTGATTCGTGCGGACGGAGCAACCAGGGGCCGTGTGCAGAACGCCCACCATGAAAAAAGCCCGCTTCTTTCGAAGCGGGCTTTTTCTTGCACTACACCGTAAAGCAGAAAGCGCTTACTGCACGCCCTGACTCAGCAGGAAGTCTTCATAGTTGCCGCCGAAGTCGTTCAGCGTGCCATCGGTACGCACTTCGATGATCCGGTTCGCAAGACCGCTCACGAACTCACGGTCGTGCGAGACGAAAATCAGCGTGCCTTCGTACTTGTCGAGCGCGATCTGCAGCGATTCGATCGACTCCATGTCCATGTGGTTGGTCGGCTCGTCCATCAGCAACACGTTGTGACGGCCCAGCATCAACTTGCCCCAGATCATGCGGCCCTTCTCACCACCAGAGAGCACCTTGACCGACTTGCGGATGTCGTCGGCATTGAACAGCAGACGGCCGAGCGTGCCGCGCACCATCTGCTCGTCGTCGCCTTCCTGACGGTAGCCGTCGATCCAGTCCATCAGCGTGACGTCGGTCGGAAACTCTTCATACGTATCCTGCGGCATGTAGCCGACGTTCGCGTTTTCCGCCCACTTCACGGTACCGTGATCGAGCGTGAGCTTGCCGAGCAGCGAACGCAACAGCGTGGTCTTACCCGCGCCGTTCTCGCCGATGATCGCGATACGCTCGCCCGGCTGCACGCTGACACTGAAGTCGTTGAAAATCTGACGCTCGTACTTCTTCGAGATCTTGTCCGCCACCACCGCGATGTTGTGCAGCTTCTTCTCGTACTCGAAGCGGATGAACGGGTTCTGGCGCGACGACGGCTTGAATTCCTCGATCTTGATCTTGTCGATCATCTTCAGACGGCTGGTGGCCTGACGCGCCTTCGACTTGTTCGCCGAGAAGCGGCGCACGAAGTCCTGCAGATCGGCGACGCGTTCCTTCGCCTTGGCGTTGGCGTTCTGCTGACGCTCGCGCGCCTGCGTGCTGGCCAGCATGTAGTCGTCGTAATTGCCCGGATAGACCTTCAGCGTGCCGAAATCCATGTCGGCCATGTGTGTGCAAACCTGGTTCAAAAAGTGACGATCGTGCGAGATGATGATCATCGTCGAGTTGTACTGGTTGAGCACGTCTTCCAGCCAACGGATCGAGTTGATGTCCAGGTTGTTGGTCGGTTCGTCCAGCAGCAGCACGTCCGGCTTCGAGAACAGCGCCTGCGCGAGCAGCACGCGCAGTTTCCAGCCCGGTGCGACGTTGCTCATCGGGCCATTGTGGTCTTCGATCGCGATGCCGATGCCGAGCAGCAACTCGCCCGCGCGCGCTTCGGCGGTGTAACCGTCGTACTCGGCGAACTTCGCTTCGAGTTCGGCGGCGTGCATGTAGTCGTCGTCGGTGGCGTCGGGGTTTGCGTAGATCGCGTCGCGCTCGGTCATGGCAGCCCACATTTCCGTGTGGCCCATCATCACGACGTCGAGCACGCGCACGTCTTCGTACGCGAACTGATCCTGGCGCAGCTTGCCGAGGCGCACGTTCGGTTCGAGCATCACGTTGCCGGAGCTCGGTTCCAGATCACTACCCAGGATCTTCATGAAGGTAGACTTGCCGCAGCCGTTCGCACCGATCAGGCCGTAGCGGTTCCCTTCCCCGAATTTGACCGAGATGTTCTCGAAGAGGGGCTTTGGCCCGAATTGCATGGTGATATTGGCGGTAGACAGCACGGCGCGTCCTTAAAGGTGATATCGGCGAACAACCCAATATTTTAGCAGGTTATCGCGAATTCAACCCACGCGAGCGCCGTGCTCGCGCGTTTCGACGCCGCTTTTACGGTCGGTTTGCGCCCCGTTTGCGCCCGATTTGCGCCTCCCCGCCTGCCTTCTAGCCGCCGCGCGGCGTCTGCAAAACGTCGATGAAGGCCGACAGATCGGCCGCGCCCAGCCCCATCGCCGCGCCGAGCCGCAGCAGTTGCTGGACCGTCGACGAAACCGGCATCGGCGTGCCGGTCTCGTACGCCGTCGCGGCGACCGTGTCGATGTCCTTCTGGAACGTACGGAATGCGCCGATCGGCGCGAGGCCGCTTTGTGTCATGCGCGGCACGAAAATCTGCAGCAGCACTGAATCGGCCCAACCGCCAGCGAGACCTTCCGTCAGTTTTGAGGCGTCGATGCCGCTGCGCTGCGCAAGGCTCACGGCCTCGGCGATCGCTGCCAGGGTCGCGGTGACGATGGTCTGATTGCACAGCTTGGTGGTTTGCCCCGCCCCAACGTCGCCCATGTGCGTGACACGGGACGAATACGCGCCAAGGAACGGCGTGACCGCCTCGACGTCCGCTGCGGCGCCGCCCGCCATGATCGCCAGCGTGCCCGCCGTCGCGCCCGCTACGCCACCGGATACCGGCGCGTCGATCCAGCCGACGCTTGCAGTGCCTGCGCCCGCAGGCTTGAGGTCTTGTCCGCCCTCACCCGTAGCAGCAATCGGACCTTCCGCCGCCGCGCGCTGCGCGAACGTGCGCGTCGCGGCCGGCGGAATGCTCGAGTGATCGACGATCCAGCGCACGCGTCTCGGCACGGTGGCATCCGCGCTCAACAGTCCCTCGGCACCGAACACCGTTTCTTCAACCGCCGCCGCATCCGCGACGCACAGCAGCACCACTTCGCACCGCGAGGCCAGTTCGCGTGGCGTATCGACCACCTTGGCCCCATCCGCCAGCAACGCTTCCGCCTTGGCCCGCGTGCGATTCCAGACATGCACCGTATGCCCCGCGCGCAGCAGATGCCGGATCATCGGCGCGCCCATCAGACCAGGACCGCAAAAACCAATTTCCACTTTCAAGCCTCGTCAGGTTTCAGATTGAGTTGCGCGAACATCATAACGGCCTCGCCTCACCGCGGCATATCGGGCACGCGATGTGCGGAATGACCCGCTCATGTGCGGCACAGGGGCAGACATGGAGGACGTCGACAGCAATCCATTGCCTATACTTTTTTTGCACACCAACGAAGGTCAAAGGAGGAAGTTCATGTCAGAACATGTTTACAAACAAATCGAACTGACCGGCTCATCGACCAAATCGATCGACGACGCAATCAGCACCGCGATTAAAAAAGCGTCGAAGACGCTGCGCAATCTGCACTGGTTCGAAGTGACGGAAACGCGGGGCCAGATCGAGAACGACAAGGTCGCCTACTGGCAGGTGACCATCAAGGTCGGTCTGCGCATCGACTAGCGCTTCGCCCGAAACATCTTCAACACATAATCCGAAGCAAAAAAAAAGCTGCGTCCGTACTGGACGCAGCGTCTTAAAGCAGCGGTTGCTGAGACCGCCGCCTGGTCGATTGTTACCCGGTCATTCGCGACCCGGTCGATCCTTACGCGATTCGTTCTAGACGATCGCGCGAGCCGGATTACTTCGGCAGCGAACCGTCTACGCCTTCCACATACCAGTTCAAGCGTTGCAGTTCCGGATCGGTCAGCGTCTTGCCTGCCGGCACCTTCACCGCGCCGGACTGATCCTTGATCGGACCGGTGAAGACGTCCCACTTGCCGCCAGCCAGGTCGTCGCGCTTCGCCGCCACCTGCTTCTGCGCATCAGCCGGAATCGCCGACGTATTCAGGTCTTCAAGATTGACGGCCTTCTGCGGAATGCCCCACCACACCGGATCGTTCTTCCACTTGCCGTCCAGCACCTGCTGAATAGCCGCGTTGTAATACACGCCCCAGTGCGCGACCACCGAACCGAGGTGCGCATCAGGACCGAACTTCTTCATGTCCGAATCCCAGCCGAACGCATGCACGTGCTTTTCCGAGGCGGTCGCGAGCGTCGCGCTCGAATCGGTGTTTTGCAGCAGCACGTCGGCGCCCTGGCCGATCAGTGTTTCAGCGGCCTGCTTTTCCTTGCCCGGATCGAACCAGCTGTTGATCCAGATGACCTTGGTGTGGATCTTCGGATTTACCGAACGCGCGCCGAGCGTGTATGCGTTGATGTTGCGGATCACCTCAGGAATCGGCACCGATGCGACAAAGCCCAGCGTGTTGGTCTTCGTCACATAGCCCGCAGCGACGCCGGCCAGGTAGGCGCCCTGGTACATGCGCACGTCATAGGTGCCGAAGTTCGGCGCCTTCTTGTAGCCGGTTGCGTGCAGGAACACCGTATCCGGGAAGTCCTTTGCGACCTTCAGTTCGAAGTCCTGGTAGCCGAAGCTCGAACCGATGATGATCTTGTTGCCCTTGTTCGCCAGATCGCGGAACACCCGTTCCGAGTCGGCCGATTCCGGCACGTTCTCGATGCGGGTGATCTTGATCTTGTTGCCGAACTTCGCTTCGGCTTCCTTCGAGCCCTGATCGTGCGCGAAGGTCCAGCCGGCGTCGCCCGGATTGCCGAGGTAGACGAACGCGACGCCCGGTGCGTCGGCCGCCTGCGCGGTTTGCGCGAGCGGCGCGGCAAGCACCAGGGAAGCTGCGCCCCATGCGAAGGCGGTCAGCAGATTTCTTCTCTTCATGTTTTCTCCTGTCGTGTTTGTCGATTGATTTGAAACGTGTGGTCGGTCATTTGAAGCGACAAGCGTGTCATCCCGCCGAGAAAAACGGCTTGCCAAGCGACGCGGGCGCATTCAGACGAATTGTGTTCGGGTTACGCGAAATCAGCACGAGCACGACGACGGTCGCGACGTACGGCAGCATCGCCAGAAACTGTGTCGGCACCGGCACGCCGATGGCCTGAGCGTAAAACTGCAGACCCGTCACGGCGCCGAACAGCAGCGCGCCGATCAGCAGACGCCCCGGGCGCCATGTCGCGAACACCACCAGCGCGAGCGCGATCCAGCCGCGGCCCGACGTAAGCTGCTCCTGCCACAAGTGCAGGTTGACGATCGAGTAATAGCCGCCGGCGAGACCCGCCATGCCGCCGCCGAAGGCCACCGCACCGTAACGCACGCCGACCACCGGAAAGCCGACCGAGTGCGCCACTTGCGGCGATTCGCCGACCGAACGCAGCACGAGGCCTGCACGCGTGCGGTACAGGAACCACCAGATCACCGCGAACATCAGAAACGCGAGGTAATCGAGCGGCGTGAGGCTGAAGAGCGCGGGGCCGAGCACCGGGATCTTCGAGAGACCCGGAATGGTCCACGTGTCGATCGTGGCGCGCACCGCGGCCGACGTGTACGGCTTGCCGACATAGGCCGACAGGCCGATGCCGAAGATCGTCAGCGACAGGCCGGTGGCGACCTGGTTGGCGAGCATGGTCAGCGTGAGGAACGCGAACAGCAGCGACATCGCGAGACCCGCGCCGATCGCGGCGACCACGCCGAGCCACGGGTTGCCGGTAATGGCGGTGACCGCGTAGCCGGTCACGGCGCCCATCAGCATCATGCCTTCAACGCCGAGATTGAGAACGCCCGATTTCTCGGTGACGAGTTCGCCCGCGCCCGCGAACATCAGCGGGATTGCGGCGGTGACGGCGCTCGAGGTGAGCGCGCTGGCTTGTTGAATATCCATGGAGATCCGCCGGGAAAATCAGTGGGCCTGCGCGGCGGCGGAGCGCCGGCGCACGCGGTAGTTCACGAACAGGTCGGCGCCCAGCAGGCAGAACAGCAGCAGCCCCTGGAACACGCCGGAGAGCGCCTGCGGCAATTGCATCGAGGTCTGCACCGCTTCGCCGCCGAGGTACAGCAGCGCCATCAGCAAGCTCGCGAGCACGATGCCGACCGGATGCAGCCGTCCGACGAACACGACGATGATCGCGGTAAAGCCGTAGCCCGGCGACCATGTCGCCTGCAACTGACCAATCGGACCGGCGATCTCGCCCATGCCGGCGAGGCCCGCCAGACCGCCGCTGATCAGCAACGACGTCCAGATGGTTTTCTTGTCGGAGAACCCGGCGTAGCGCGCGGCAAGCGGCGCGAGACCGCCGACGTTCATCCGGTAGCCCGCGAAACTCTTGCGCATGAAAAGCCACACACACGGAATTGCAATCAAGGTGATGAACACGGATGCGTTCAGCCGCGTGCCGCGCAGCCATTTCCAGTGCCAGTCGCCGGAAAAAGTCGGGTACAGCGCGTCGCCGCTGAACATCTCCGAAAGCGGGAAGTTCATGCCCTGCGGATCGCGCCACGGGCCGCTCACCAGATAGATCAGCAGCTGCGTGGCCACATACGTGAGCATCAGGCTGACGAGAATCTCGTTGGTATTGAAGCGGCTTTTCAGGAGCGCGGGAATCGCGGCCCACACCATGCCGCCGAGCACGCCGGCGACCATCATGGTTGGCAGAATCCACCAGCCGGTGGCCTGATCGAAATAGATCGCGACACCGCTGGCGGCAATACCGCCAAGCAGCATCTGCCCTTCAGCGCCGATGTTCCAGACGTTGGCGCGATAACCGATCGCGAGGCCGAGGCCGATCAGGCACAAGGGCGAAGCCTTCAGCAGCAGTTCGGACCAGCCGTTCACGCTGGAGAGCGGTTCGATGAAAAACGCGTGCATGGCTGCGAGCGGATCACGGCCGACCAGGCTGAAGATCAGGAAGCCGATCACGAGCGTGAGCAACGCGGCGATCAGCGGCACGGCGATCTGCATCGTGCGCGAGGGCGTCGTGCGTGCTTCGAGTCGATACGGAAGAATCATGGGAGCGTGTGCTTATGTGAGTGCTTGTATCTGGTTCTGGTGCTTATGGAGCTTTAGCGTCGGTCAGCTATCCGATCGCGCATCGATCCGTTCAGGCATGCGCCGGCTGTTCCGCCGACGGCGCCGCGCCCTCGCGGTCGCCGAACAGGCCCGCCATCCAGCGGCCGATTTCCTCGGCATTGGTCGCCCCCGTGGCACGCACCGGCGAGAGTCTGCCACCGGCCAGCACCGCGATGCGATCGCAGATGTCGAACAACTCCTCCAGTTCTTCGGAGATCACCAGAATCGCCACGCCGCGGGCGGACAGGTCCAGCAACTGCTGACGAATAAACGCTGACGCGCCGACGTCGACGCCCCAGGTCGGCTGTGCGACCACCAGCACCTTGGGCGCCTGCAGAATCTCGCGGCCCATGATGTATTTCTGCAGGTTGCCGCCGGAGAGGCTTTGTGCCAACGCTTCCGAGCCGCCGCAACGCACGTCGAAGGCTTCGATGCAACGCTTGGCGAAGGCGCGCATTGCGCCCGCCTTGATCCAGCCGGAGTTCACCATCTGCTGTCGATGCGCGGTGAGCAGCGCGTTTTCCGACAAGGTCATCGCCGGCACTGCGCCTCGACCCAGACGCTCTTCCGGCACGAAACCAAAACCGAGCGCGCGCCGGCCGCCTGCGCCGAGGCGCCCCGCCGCCTTGCCGCAGATCGTGACCGCATCGGCGCGCACGCCGCGCTTTTCACCGGAGAGCGCCGACAGCAATTCGGCCTGGCCGTTGCCCGACACACCCGCAATGCCGAAGATCTCACCCGCATGCACGCCGAACGACACGTTATTGAGCGACGTGCCGAACGGATCGTCGCTTTCCACCGACAACTGCTTCACGTCTAGCAACACCGCACCCGGCGTGTGTTCACGGCGCGTGTAATCCGGCAGCGAATGGCCGACCATCAACTGCGCGAGCGACGCATGCGTTTCTTCTTTCGGCTTCACGTGACCGGTCACGCGGCCGCCGCGCATCACCGTGGCGGTGTCGCACAGCTCCTGGATTTCGTCGAGCTTGTGGCTGATGTAGAGGATGCTGCAACCTTCCGCAGCGAGCCGCCGCAACGTCTCGAAGAGCTTGCGGACCGCTTGCGGCGTGAGCACCGAAGTCGGTTCGTCCATGATCAGGAGACGCGGATTCTGCAGCAGGCAGCGCACGATCTCGACGCGCTGCCGCTCGCCCACTGTCAGGCTATGCACATGACGTTGCGGGTCGATGTCGAGGCCATAGTCGGCGGAGACTTCGCGGATGCGTTTAGAGAGAGTCTTCAGATCGAAGGGTTCGTCGAGCGCGAGCGCGATGTTTTCGCCGACCGTGAGCGTCTCGAACAGCGAAAAATGCTGGAACACCATGCCGATGCCGAGCTTGCGCGCGGCCGCTGGGCTCGCGATCTCGACCGGCTGGCCTTCCCATTGGATCTCGCCAGCGTCGGGCCGCACCGCGCCGTAGATGATTTTCATCAACGTGCTTTTGCCGGCGCCGTTTTCGCCGAGCACGGCATGGATTTCACCCGGCGCGACGATCAACGTGACGTCGTCGTTGGCGCGTACGGCCGGGTACTGTTTGGTGATGCCCTGAAGCATCAACCGGGGCGCCGCCTGTTCCGGCCTGTTTGCCGGCTGCGCGGCGGCGCCGTCGCTATAAGAAGAGTCGCTCATGTGATTCCGTAGTACGTCAGAGACTGCCGGTTGCAGCGCGTCCGCCCGCCCTGTCAGCAGACGATCCGTCACCACAACCGGATGACAATACCTAAATCGACCGGCTCAGTCGAGCCGTCAAAATTCCCCGCAAACCCCCGTCGCAGCGTGCTCTGCGGGTATCCCACTCTTGACGTGGCTTTGTGTTCATATTAAAAGCCATATACACCCACGCCCGTTCGATCAGCCAGAACATATATTTCGGAGAAGTCATGAGTCAGCAACGCGAGGCGATCGATACGTATCTATTACGCGTCTTGCACACCCTGTTGATGGAACGCAGCGTCACGCGCGCGGCCGTCAAACTGAATCAATCGCAACCCGCCATCAGCGCGGCCCTGCGCCGTTTGCGCGACATCACCGGCGACCCGCTGCTGGTGCGCGGCAAATCCGGCATGGTGCCGACCGAGTACGGCCTGCGCCTCCTCGAACCGGTGCAAAACGCGCTGCGCGAAATTGAACGCATCAAGTTCCAGCAGCACAACTTCGATCCCGCCACGTCCATTCGTTGCTACCGGATCGGCTGCCCGGACTACCTGAACGTGCTGTTCGTGCCGACGGTGGTGGAACGCTTTCGTCAGGCCGCGCCGAACGCGACGCTCGAGTTTCACTCGCTCGGGCCGGCGTTCGACTACGAACTCGCGCTCGAGGACGGCAAGCTCGACATCGTGGTCGGCAACTGGCCGGAACCGCCGGAGCAATTGCACCTGTCGAACCTGTTCGTCGATCAGATCGTCTGCCTGATGAGCAATGCGCATCCGTTCGCCAAACGCGGCGGCTTGACGCTCGACCAGTACCTGAATGCGCCGCATCTTGCGCCTACTCCTTACTCGGTGGGCCAACGCGGTGCGATCGACGTGCATCTCGCGCGCGAGCGGTTAAAGCGTCACGTGGTCGTCACGTTGCCGTACTTCAATCTGGCGCCTTACGTGCTGATCAAGTCCGATCTGATCTTCACGACCACGCGCCTGTTTGCCGACTACTACGCCAAGTTCCTGCCGCTGACCGTGGTGCCCGCACCGCTCGATTTCCCGCCGATGCAGTACTACCAGCTTTGGCACGAACGCGTGCATTACTCCGACGAAGTGCGCTGGCTGCGCAGTCTGGTTGCCGAGGCGACCAAGACCTTGATCGACAAGCCTTAATCTTTTCTCTGCGCTCTATCGGCATCTTTGCGGATGCCGATAGAGTTGCTTCTTCTACTTCGCCCTTACACCATCATCAGGCGGCCGCTTCGTACAGCGTCTTCGCCAACCGGTTGTGCTGCTCGATGACCGGTCCGAGTTCCAGCGTCGTCAACTGACCATTCTTCACCACCACCTTGCCGCCGATCACGCTATGGCTCACCTGCGACGGCGCGCAGAACACCAGTGCCGCGACCGGATCGTGCAACGCGCCCGCAAACAGCGGCTGACGCAGATCGAAGGACACGAAATCCGCTGCCATGCCCGGCGCCAGTGCGCCGATGTCGTCGCGGTTCAGCACCTTCGCGCCGCCTAGCGTCGCAATCTCCAACGCTTCACGCGCGGTCATCGCGTCCGGTCCGAAGCCGACTCGCTGCAACAGCAGCGCCTGGCGCACTTCGGCGACCATATGCGCGCCGTCGTTCGAGGCCGAACCGTCGACGCCCAGACCCACCGGCACACCGGCGAGGCGCATCCGCTTGACCGGCGCAATTCCCGACGCCAACCGCATATTCGAGCACGGGCAATGTGCAACGCCGGTACCTGTGCGAGCAAACAGCTCGATGCCCGCATCGTCGAGTTGCACACAGTGCGCATGCCATACGTCGTGGCCAACCCAGCCGAGGTCTTCCGCATACTCGGCCGGCGTCATGCCGAACTTCTCGCGGCTGTACGCGATGTCGTTGACGTTCTCCGCCAGGTGCGTGTGCAGCGACACACCGTAATGCCGCGCCATCACCGCAGATTCGCGCATCAGATCGCGACTCACCGAAAACGGCGAGCACGGCGCGACCACAACACGCAACATCGCGTAGCGTCCTTCGTCGTTGTACGTCTCGATCAGCCGCTGCGTGTCCTTCAGGATGTCCGCTTCACGCTCGACCACCGAATCCGGCGGCAACCCGCCGTCCTTCTGCCCCACGCTCATGCTGCCGCGCGCCGCATGAAAACGCATGCCGATCCGTTGCGCCGCGACGATGCTGTCGTCGAGGCGGCTGCCGTTCGGGTAGATATACAAATGGTCGCTCGAGGTCGTGCAACCGGACAGCAACAGCTCGGCCATCGCCGTCAAGGTCGAGACTTCGATCATCTCCGGTGTGAGGTTCGCCCACACCTTGTAGAGGTTGGTCAGCCAGCCGAATAGCTCGGCGTTCTGCGCGGCCGGAATCGCGCGCGTCAGGCTCTGATACATATGGTGGTGCGTGTTCACCAGCCCCGGAATCACCAGGTGGCCGCGCATGTCCAGCACTTCGTCGGCCGTTTGCGGCAATTCCGCCGTCGGCCCGACCGCGACGATGCGGTTGTCCTCGATATACATGCCGCCGTCGCGCAGTTCGCGCCGGGCGCCGTCCATCGTGACCAGCACGTCCGCGTGCTTCACCAACATCGTTTTCTTCGGCTTGATAGCCGCCTGCTCCATCGTCATTCGTTTCTCCGCGTCATTGCTTCCGTGCAAAGCCGTTCGAACGCGATGTGACGGCACGCCAACCGTGCCGCCGCGTCCCGTCGAACGCCGTTGGCCCGGTTACCCAGCGTGTTTCCGCCGTCTTCGGGGTGTGCCGCGCTTCGCTTGTGTTTGCTGCGGCGCACAGGTGTAACCTTCGACGGTCAAAATAATGCTGACAACTCACGCCGGTGCGATACCCAACCTCACGCAGCCGATATAGTGGGCCTTTTTTGGCGCCGGTACGATCCGCCGGTGGATGAAATGCATGGCAATAGTCGAACAAATCGACTCAAATTGGCTTTCAACAGGCTGTCTGTCATGCGCCAGGTATTATCTTTCCTATCTCGCGCGCGCTGACGTGAACATCCTTTTTACAATGGCTGCCACGGCGCTCGCTTCAATTCGCCGACGGGTATGTAGCCACTGACGTGGAGCCTCGATCCGCCGCAACGTATTCTGGATCGGGCCGCCGCCGAAACCTCGCATTCACATAAGGAAAATTGCGAATGGGAAAGCTCACTACCCACGTGCTCGACACCGCGAACGGCCGTCCCGGCGCGGGCATCAAGGTCGAACTCTTCGCGCTCTCCGGCGACACCCGCCGCGCGCTCAAAACCACCACCACCAATGACGACGGCCGCTGCGACCAGCCGCTGCTCGAAGGCGACGCATTGGTCCCGGGCGAATACGAACTCGTGTTCGGCGCCGGCGACTACTTTGCATCGATCGGCACGAAGGTGCCGGAGCCGCGTTTTGTCGATCGCGTCGTGTTGCGCTTCGGCGTGGCCGATGCCGGTGCGCACTATCACGTGCCGCTACTGGTGTCGCCGTGGTCGTACAGCACCTATCGGGGCAGCTGAGCTGAACTGAGCGTATCGATAGGCGTTGGAGGAAGACGAGGTTGAAGTCGCGCGGTATTTGCGAGCGCGCCCGATTGCACTGTGCGGATCTTTGGAGACACCCGCGAAGCGCAATCGAACGCGAGCGACTCGACCCGAAGTTCCAATAAAAAACGGCGCTGTGCGAACTGAGCGCACCGCGTCTCTCACCCCGCAGTCTGCGCAGCGACACCGTGCATGCCGACGACCCGTCAGCCGGGTCACCGAAGGCGTAACCAGGGCACAAGCGTCGTTGCGCGTACAACGAATCAGAAGTGGAGGAGTTTCATGGAAGGCTTTATCACCGACTGGCTGAACCTGGCATTGCGCTGGTTCCACGTCATCGTCGCCATCGCGTGGATCGGCGAATCGTTCTATTTCGTCGCGCTCGACAACAGCCTGAAACCGCCTACGGACCCGAATCAGCGCAAGCGCGGCGTGTTCGGCGAGCTGTGGCACGTGCACGGCGGCGGCTTCTACAACATGCAGAAGTACACCGTCGCACCGCCGGAAATGCCGGACGACCTGCACTGGTCCAAGTGGCCGTCGTACACCACGTGGCTGTCGGGCGCGAGCCTCTTCACGGTGCTGTATCTGCTCTCCCCGTCCACGTACCTGATCGACAAGAACGTGCTCGACATGGGCCCGGTGGTCGCGGTTGCTTCGGCACTCGGCTTCCTCGCTGCAGGCTGGATCGTGTATGACTCGCTGTGCCGCCTGCTCGGTAACAAAGACAAAGTGCTCGGCATCTGCGTCGGCATTTATGTGGTGATCGCGGCGTACCTGGCGTGCCATATCTTCGCGGGCCGTGCGGCTTACCTGATCATGGGCGCGATGCTGGCAACGATCATGTCGGCGAACGTGTTCTTCGTGATCATCCCGGGTCAGCGCAAGATGGTTGCCGCGATGCTCAAGGGCGAAACGCCGAACCCGATCTACGGCAAGCGCGGCAAGCAACGTTCGGTGCATAACACGTATTTCACGCTGCCGGTGGTGTTCGCGATGCTGTCGAATCACTACGCGATGACGTACACGAATCAGTACAACTGGATCGTGTTGCTGATGATCATGCTGGCCGGCGCGCTGATTCGCCAGTTCTTCGTGATGCGTCACCGTGGCCAGGTGCTGTGGTACTTGCCGCTGGTGGGTATCGTGCTGATGTTCGCCGCCCTCTTCTCGACGATGCCCAAGCCGGTCGTGCCGCAAGCACAAGCTGCGAATGCGCCGAGCATCAAGGTGGCCGATATCGCGCCGGTGCTGCAACAACGCTGCGTGGCATGCCACTCCGCCCATCCGACGATGATGGGCAGCGCCCCAGCTGGCGTGTTGCTGGATACGCCGGACGAGATCTCGCAGAACGCGCAGCGGATCTACCAGCAGGCCGTGACCTTGAAGGCGATGCCGCTGGGCAACGTCACGCACATGACCGACGACGAGCGGATGAAGATCGCCGCGTGGTTCGAAGGCGGTGCGGTGAAGTAAGGCGCTGGCCGGGTGTTGCACCCGGCTTTGCAAAACCTTGGCAGAACATGAAGCGGGCTTTTCGCGTGAGCGGGAAGCCCGCTTTTTTGTTGATCGTTCTCAAGAGGAACTGGCGCGCCGCGCGGGCGTCGCTCGTACCACCGTCGCGCGTATGGAAACGCTGGCCAAAAAACGATATGAGCGTGTCGGTGCTGGTGCGCCTGCTCGAAGCGGCCGGCTATGACCTCAAGTTCGTCGCCCACGGTCACGGGCGAACGCTCGAAGATATTCTGGCTGAACAACGCATGCCGGACGCGGACTCATGAGACTCGATGTACGAGATTGCGCCCCGCAGTGCGATAGTCCGCAAATGAAAAAAGCCCACAGCATGCGCGCTGTGGGCTTTTTTATAACCAACTTACTCAACGTACGACGCTAAGGCAACGACCTCAAACGGTCACCGCACTCAACGCATCTTCGGTAAGCCAGAGCGACTCGGCCAGATCCTGTTCGTTCAGGTTCAGTCCATCTCCGCCACGATCGACGACGATAAAGTCGCTCACGTCGCCCAATGCGATCAATGGATGGTGCCAGACACCCTTCGCGTAGTTCACACCCTGCCAGCCGCTCGTCACGAACGCACGAATCTGCTTCGGGTCCAACTCGCCAGCCGGCGCCACGACGACCAGATACGGCTTGTCGTTCAGCGGCACGAAGGCCTGGCTGCCCAGCGGATGACGTTCGAGCATCTTCACTTCGAACGGCAACGTGCGCGGCTGACCCCGAAACAGGTTCACCAGCGTGCGGCCGTTCTCGTCGGCCACGTCCACCTTCGCGAGATCGTGATAGCGGATCGTGGTGCCGAGGTTGATCGGAATCTGCTTCGCGCCTTCGAGTTCGATCACGTCGCCGAATGCGGCGAACGCTTCCTTCGTCAACGGTTCGATCGCCAGCGTTTTCATGATGCGAGCGTGCCCCACAGACGCAGACGCGACACGCCGCCGTCCGGAATGATGTTGAAGCGCACGTGCGTGACTGGACCCAATGCAGCGATTTCGCTTTCGAAATAGTGCTGGTTGTCCATCTTCAGCTTCTGCTCGCCCAGCAGCACCGGCCAGAACATGGCTTGTGTAATCAGCGAGCTGTCCGTACCGCCCGTCACATATGCGGCCTGGATCGAGCAACGGTCCGGATAGTTGCCCTTGAAGTGAGCCGTATCGACTTCGATCTTTTTGATCACGCCCGGTTGCGCCAGCGCGACGATCGCCCAGTCGTTGCCCGGTTCACGGCGGCGGCGCGTTTCCCAGCCGTCGCCCATGTTCACGCCACGGCCCGGCATCAGAATCGTCGATGCAGCGCCGAAGTGCTGGTTGTTCGCCGCGACCAGATACGCGCCGTTTTCCATCGCGGCCAGATCGAACTGCTCCGTGCGGCTCGCGCCTGCCCAGTCGACTTGCGGCTGGCCATACACACGCAGACGCGCAATACCGCCGTCCGGGTAGATGTTCACGCGCAGGTGTGTATAAGCGTTCGCGTCGCTGACTTCGTGATAGTGGTGGCTGTTGCCTTGCAGCGTGGTCGACGGGACGATTTCGGTCCATTGCGTCGACTGGTTCGGCACGCCGTCCACAACGCGCGCAGCCTCAACCGAAGCCGCGGGCGGGAAGTTGCCCGTGAAGTGGCTGGTGTCGAGGTCGAGACCCTTGATCACGCCCGGACGCGCGAGCTTTACGACGCACCAGTCGTAACCGTTGGCGCGCTTGCGGCGCGTTTCCCAGCCGTCCATCCACTTGCCGTTGTCGTCGTACTTGCCCGGAATGAAGACGGCCGGCTCCGGATTCAGCATGCGTTCCTTCGGTGCGAAGAAATCGTCGCTGGCCTCGAGCGCCTGCGCGCCCAGACGCGGGTCCGCCAGGTTCACATAGCGGCGCGTGAATTCCGGTGCGTTGGGGTCGAGAATCGGGAGTGCCATCTTTGTCTTCCTTAATGTTTGTTGGTACTGAAAAAACGTTTCCGTTCGAGGTCCGCGACGCGTAGTTGCAGCCTTACGCGTCGATCAGGTCGTCGAGCCGGAAACGTGCGATGCGGTAGATCTGATCGAGGCTCGCGCGCAATTCGTCGGCGCGGCTATTGTTCACGCGCGCCTCGAAGTTCGCGATGATGCCGTGGCGGTCGTAGCCGCGCACCGCGAGGATGAACGGAAAGCCGAACTTCTCGCGATAGGCGCTGTTCAACGCCAGCAGCCTGTCGAATTCTTCCTGCGTGCACTGGGCAAGGCCCGCGCCGCTCTGCTCTCGCGTGGATTCGGCCGTCAGCTCGCCGCGCACGGCAGCCTTGCCGGCGAGCTCCGGGTGGGCGTTGATCAACGCCAGTTGCTTCTCTTCGCCCGCAGTCTCGACGATGTTCGACATCTTGCTGTGCAGTTCGTCCATGCTGGCAAACGGCCGTTGCTGCGCGGCAATTTCCGCGACCCACGGCGAGTGCTCGAAAATGCCCGACAGCGCTGCGACGAACGCGTCGGTCGAGGTGCTGTTGAGTTGATCCAGAGTGTATTGCATCGCCTTCATGCCGCTGCCCCGCGGTTGTTTTGTTGGTAAGGGTGATGTTCGCGCCAGTGACGCGCGATATCGACGCGCCGCGTCACCCACACGCGATCGTGCTGTTCGATATGGTCGAGGAAACGTTGCAGCGCGCGGAAGCGCCCCGGACGGCCGAGCAGACGGCAGTGCATGCCGATCGACAGCATCTTCGGTGCTTCATCGCCTTCTTCGTAGAGCACGTCGAATGCGTCGCGCAGGTACGTGAAGAAATGGTCCGCGGTGTTGAAGCCTTGCGGGCTTGCAAAGCGCATATCGTTGGTGTCGAGCGTGTACGGCACGATCAGTTGCGGGGTCTTGGCGCCCCCCGTCACGTCTACGTCCATCCAGAACGGCAGATCGTCGCCGTAGTAATCCGAGTCGTACAGGAAGCCGCCGTATTCGGCGACGAGCCGACGCGTGTTGGGACTGTCGCGGCCGGTGTACCAGCCAAGCGGCCGCTCGCCGGTGATGCGCTCGATCGCTTCCATGCCGAGGCGCATGTGCTCCGCCTCTTTTTCCGGCGACACGTCCTGATAGTGGATCCAGCGATAGCCGTGACAAGCGATCTCGTGACCGAGCTCGACGAAAGCGCGGCCCAGATCCGGATGCCGTTCGATCGCCATGCCGACGCCGAACACCGTGAGCGGCAGGCCGCGCTTTTCGAATTCGCGCAGGATGCGCCACACGCCTGCTCGCGAGCCGTATTCGTAGATCGACTCCATGCTCATGTGACGGGACGGATACGAGGCCGCGCCGACGATCTCCGACAGAAACTGCTCCGAGCCCGGATCGCCGTGCAGCACGCAGTTTTCGCCGCCCTCTTCGTAGTTCAGGACGAATTGCACCGCGACGCGCGCTCGACCCGGCCAGTTCGCCTGCACCGGGTGGCGGCCGTAGCCGATCAGATCGCGTGGATAGTTCGAGTCGAGTGGCATGGTTTGACGAAAGCGTGGAGACGGACCGTAAAATTCGCGCGGCACTCGCGTGACATGCACGAGGGTTTGCGTGCGTTTGCCTGCTGTTGTTGCTTCGCAAGCAGGCCGGCGCGGGCGGAAACAACCCTGAAAAAGCGGCACCAGAAGCAACAATAAAATAGCCTTCGGGTACCAGCGCCGAGTGGGACCAGTGTAGCGAAAACACCCGGGTGCGCCCATACACCCGGGCAGATAGTGCGTGTCAGACTGGATGTATGTGCGAAGCCGGCCCCACCGGGCGTTCCGTGGTGTTTACCCGCAGTAAACCACCCGAATTTGCACTTTCCGTGGCGCTTGCGGCCGAACCGCGCGGTGGCTGCGGATTTGGGTCCGCATCGGTCGGACTGAAGGCTTCCAGTGCGCCGTCGTAACGCTTGGCCAGCGGCCGCGCATAGTCGCCCCGCTTGGCTGTCGAAAGCCGCAGCGCGACCAGCGCCTCGGTCCATTTGACCGCCGCGGTCACGCCCTCGATCACCGGCGCGCCCAGCGCATCTTCGATCTCCGCGCACAATTCGGCCATGCCGGCGCAACCGAGCACGATTGCGTCCGAGCCGTCCTCCTCCAGCGCGCGCCGGCACTCGTCGAGGATGATGCGGCGCGCCGCCGAGCCCGGCTTGTCGAGATCGAGCACCGCGACGTCGGTCGCGCGGACGTTGCGGCAAAAGCGCTTCATGCCGTAGCGCTCGGCGAGATGCCACGCCATGCCGCACGTGCGCGCCAGCGTGGTCACCACCGAAAACCCGGGCGCCAGCACGCTTGCGGCGTGCATCGCCGCTTCGGCGATGCCGATCACCGGACCGCGCGCCAACTCGCGTGCCGCGTATAAACCGGGGTCGCCGAAGCAGGCGATCACATACCCGTCGCAACCCTCACGTTCGCCGGCGATGACCTCGGCCAGCAAACCAGGGGTCGCCAGAGCCTCGTCGTAGTAACCTTCGATTGATGGCGGCCCCATCGTCGGATTGACCGCAAGCACTTCGGTGCCGGGTGCGGCGACATCACGCGCGCAGCGGCCCATCGCTTCGGTCATGCGTTGCGTCGTATTCGGATTGATCAGTTTGATGCGCATAGCGACTCCTGTTGCGGCACTGACTCAGCGAGCCAGCATGCGATAGAACACAGCACCCAATCCAGCTCCGATGAACCACGAGAAATTGGCCAGCCCGTCGAGCGTCGGCACCATCACGCAGATCACGGCGATGACCGCAGCCGGCAACAAGGCAGCCACCGCGCGGTAGTTGACACCGTTTTTGTACCAGTACGACCCGCTCGGCGAGACCGAGTAAAGATCGTCGAGTACGATCTTCTGACGCTTCACGAGGAAATAATCGACGATCAGGACGCCATACAGCGGCCCAATGAAGCTGCCCAGTACGTCGAGCGTATAGTGAATCACGGCCGGATTGTTAAACAGGTTCCACGGCGTGATGAAAATCGACGCCACCGCCGCGAGCATGCCGCCCGCACGCCAGCTGATCAAACGCGGCGCGACGTTCGAGAAGTCGAAGGCCGGCGACACGAAGTTAGCGACGATGTTGATGCCGATGGTCGCAATCGTGAAGGTCAATGCACCAAGAATCACCGCGGTCGGATAGTCGATACGACCCACCGTTTCGACCGGGTCCGTGATCAGTTGGCCAAACACCGGCAGCGTCGCCGCGGTTGTAACCACCGTCACCAGCGAGAAGGCGAGGAAGTTGACCGGCAAGCCCCAGAAATTACCGCGGCGCACGCTGCGAAAACTCTTGGCGTAGCGGGAGAAGTCGCCGAAATTCAGCATCGGTCCGGAGAAGTACGAGACCACCAGCGAGGTTGCCGTGATCATCACCGGCACCACTTCCATTCCATGATATTTGACACCGCCCAGGTTGATGCCGATGTTTCGCCATCCTGCGCGATACACCATGTAGCCCGCGAGAATGAACATCACCACATAGACCGCGGGACCTGCGAAGTCGATAAACTTCTTGATGGTCTCCATGCCGTGCCAGAACACCAGTGCCTGAAGAACCCACAGCAACATGAAACCGGCCCAGCCAAGTGTCGATAGGCCCATAAAACCATGGTGATGCAGGTCCGCGTACGGCAACAACTGCGGGACGAATTTCAACACCACGATTACCAGTGCGCTCGAAGCCAAATAAGTTTGGATTCCGTACCATGCCACCGCAATCAAGCCGCGAATCACCGCAGGAATATTCGCGCCAAGCACGCCGAACGTTGCGCGGCAGGCCACCGGATAAGGCACGCCGTTCGCCTGACTCGGTTTGGCAATCAGGTTGCAGAGCAGGTTGACAATCGTAATGCCGACCAGCAGCGCGATCAGCACCTGCCAGCTCGTCAGCCCAAGCGCGAACAGACTGCCCGCGAACACATAGCCGCCTACGCTGTGCACGTCCGACATCCAGAACGCGAAGATGTTGTACGCACCCCAGGTCTGATGACGCAGCGGCGCCAGATCTTCGTTGTACAGCCTTTCGCTGTAGCCTGCTGGCATCGACGGATCGCTGGGCGCGCCGCCGTCTGCGTAACTGGGAATTGCGGGATTGCCGGGCGCTGCACTGAACTGGGCCATGATTCCTCCTTGGGATAGGGACCATCGATAGCGAATCGAAGGACGTTGCATCGGCCATGCCAGCGACCCTCTTCTCCCCGATTGGAAAACGGGAGCTTCGAGCCGACTGATTAACCGTGCCGCGGATGTCTCCGTACTTGATGTACTTGTGGTTATCGCACCGCCTGTCGCCGCGAATTCCCGGCGATGCGCTACTACTCCAAGGCTGTCATCCCGTGACGGCCACGCGTGCGCAAGCCGGCAGCGCTCACGCAGAGCCGCCTTGCAACGCCTGATTCGGTTCAGTTCAATTCAGTGCGGCGCGCACCAGCAACGGGCGCACACCGGCCGCTTGCCTCAGCCTGGCGCGGACTTGGGTCTAGCTGCTTCCTTCGACGCGCCGCCAAGGGCGCCAAACACTTCATGCAGATCGGCCGCGCCACGTGCGGGGCGCTCCAGCATCTTCAACTCGACGCTTTGCAAATGGCGCGACATCAATGCCGCCGCCTCTTTGGCATCGCCGGCGTCGAGCGCGGCGAGAATCGCTTCATGATCTTCGAACGAGCAAGGGCTGCGTCCGAGCGACTCGTACAGTGCTGAAATCAGCGTGGAGCGCGCCACCAATCCGTTCAGGCAATCGCACAGCACGGCGTTGCCGGTGAGCCCGGCCAACTCGGTATGGAACTCGCCCGACAGGCGAATCCACGCCGGAAAATCACGTGTTTCGAACGCTTTGCGTTCACGGCCGATCATGCTGCCGATGCTCTTCAAACGGCGCAGGCCATGACCGCCGCAAATCTTTTCAACCACGGCCAGTTCGATGATCCGGCGCATTTCGAACACTTCATGCACTTCCTGCAGCGACGGGCTGGCAACAAACGCACCTCGATTCGGTTCGAGGTCAACGAGGTGGTCGGTGGCCAGTTGCGCGAGCGCCTGCCGGATCGGGCCGCGCTTCACGCCGAATACTTCGCATAACTGTGCTTCTGTCAGCTTGGCGCCAGGCGCGAGCCGATGCTCGAGGATCGCAGCGCGGATGCGCTCGGCGATCGTTTCGGCTTTCGGACCATTCGCGGCGGCGGAATCTGTGTCGGACATGATGTGCGTCTCGGTATGGTTGTCATCATAGGATGGACATAAAGATTGTCAACAATTTTTGTCTTGAATTTCGACAATCCAGACGCCCGGGCCATAGCGTGGCTTGGCGGACAGCCCGCACAGGCCTTACTCAGCTTCACTACCAGTTTAATTAATGTATGGGATGGTCGTCTATTGGAGACGGTTTTTGTCAACAAAGTGAGGGACCTCCATGGGGCCGTTCTGTTGAGAGTCGCCCTGAATAATTGACCGTTAGTTGCGTTGCAGGCTCAAAAAGAAAGCGGGCAAACGCCCGCCTCCCTACTCCGCGCCGTTCAGGCAAGGGTCGGATAGCCCGATAGTGACAGTTTGAACCCATGCGCATTGGCGACGAGGTGCGCGTCCGCGCCGACCGGCAGCGTCAGCATGTTGGGAACATGGCCGAATTGCAGACCGGTAATGACCGGAATCCCGATTACCGAGCGCACCTGCTCGATCATTGCATGCAGATCGTAGCCATTGTCGTACTCGTACGATTTGCCGCCGGAGAAATCGCCGAGCACAAGCGCCTGCTGCTGCGCGAGGATGCCCGAGAGGTGTAATTGATAAAGCATCCGCTCGAGCCGGAACGGCTGCTCGTTGATGTCTTCGAGGAACAAAATGCCGCCCTGCACCGGCGGCATGTACGGTGTGCCGATCAGCGATGTCACCACCGCCAGATTGCCGCCCCACAACATGCCCGTCACATCGGCAGTCTGCGCTTGCGGCACATTGCTCGTCACCGTCATGGTCGGCCGGGTCAGCGCGGACCAGAAGTGCTGCATGGTGAACTCGCTCAGATCTTCCGCACCGAAGTCGCTCATCAGCATCGGCCCGCCGAAAGTTTTCAAACCGGCGCGTGCCAGCAAAGCAAGCTGCACCGCGGTGAAATCGCTATGCCCCACTAGCGCGACCGGCTGATCGGTCAGCCGCCGTTGCAGCCCTTCGTAGTCGAGTCCATGAAGGATGCGCGCTGCGCCGTAGCCACCACGCACGGCGAGCACGATGTCGGGCAACGCACGCGAGGGGTCCGCCAGCCGGTTCAGATCGGCGGCACGCTCGCCGTCGGTGCCGGCGAAGCGCTGGTAACGGCGCTTCGTCGCCTCCACACCTTCGACGCGATGCCCCTGCGCATGCAGGCGGTGCAACGCGCGGTGCAACACCTCGGCATCATGCGGATATCCGGACGGCGCGATCAACTCAATGGTGCGATGGACGGTCATTGGCAAGACCTGTTGGACGTTGTTGTTTTAGAGCGGCTCAGGCGGCCCCGGTTCGTTGCCTGCTTCGGCGCGTGCGTCGATGCCTGCGTCGGGATGGGCTTCAGCGTGTGCTTCGCTGCATGCTGTGGTGTGCGTTTCGGTGTGCGCGTCCGGGCGTGCTTCGCCGCTTGCAACGACGTGCGCTCCGCCCCGTGCCGCCGCGCGTGCTTCACGGCTTGCGCGCCGCCGCTCGGCGAAGAACGATTTCAGCGCTGCACCGCATTCGGTTTCGAGCACGCCGCCAGTCACCGTGGTGTGGTGGTTCAACTGCGGATTCGCAAATGCGTCGACGACACTGCCGCACGCGCCGGTTTTCGGATCGCGCGCTCCGAACACAACGCGTGCGATCCGCGCGTGCATGATCGCACCGGCGCACATCAGGCAAGGTTCCAGCGTCACATAGAGCTCGCAGCCCGGCAGACGATAGTTTTCGACAGCTTGCGCGGCGGCGCGCAAGGCGATCATTTCCGCATGCGCCGACGGGTCGTGCGCACCGATCGGATGATTGAATCCTTTGGCGATGACTTCGTCGCCCCGCACGAGCACCGCGCCGACCGGCACTTCGCCCGCTGCGCGAGCCTCTTCGGCTGCGGCCTGGGCGAGCGCCATGAAGCGACGATCACGCTCCGACACAGGCGGTGCGGGTGATTCGTCAGGTGTGGGGGTATCGATCAGCATCGTGGCGGCCGCCGCGGACGCTGGCGCATCGGAATCAACGGACCCGGCGTGGCCAGCCGGCAGTGTTGCCGCCTCAGCCGATTCGCGGGACTCGACAGACCCCGGATCTCGCGAGGCGCAGCGGGCAAGCGGCTCGCTCACTGCGAACCCGCATCGGCCATAGTGAGGTTGCCGACGCGCTCCGAGAGCCGCTCGGCAATGCGGCGGCAATACTCGCGCGGCAGGACCAGCGGGCCGCCGCGCAGCGATTCAAGCGCCATATCGAGCGCCAGCATGCGCGCCTGGAGACGGCAGCGGGTGGTCTGGTCGCTCACAGCATTGAGCTCCGCCTGCAGGTCGCGCAAGGCGCGCAGCTGCTCGACAGCCGGCGGCACGAAGCCCGCATTCTTCACAATCCGGTTGGCGACGCGCACTTCCTCCGGGACCAGTGCATCGTCCTCGAAAGGCAGCGGCGCGCCCGCGCCCGGCAAATCATCGAACTCACCGCGCGCGGCTGCGGCGGCAATACGCTGTTCGACTAACGCATCAAGCAATTTCATCTGCAGTCCACTACGTTGCGGCCCAAGCATTCTATCAGGGAGCGCGCGACGGTTTTGACTGTCTGACCGACGAATCCCCCTGGTTTTCAGATTCTGCGTATTTGAGGGGCGCATGGTGTGAATTAGGGTGGAGGGTTGCCGGCGCCGCTGCTTCGCACCGAAAAACTTACGAATATCTTTCGGCCTGCACCGCAAAAACGGCCACTCGGCCCTGCCATTGCCGCGTTCATGGAGTCTACTTACGTTATGCAATCCGGAATCACCGACCATCACTTCGATCCAGCACTTCCCACTTGCGCCGCACGCTGCGATCCGCGCCTGAGCGCATTGACAGCGCGGCTTCGAAAGCATGCCTTCACACGATATCTACGCACGACAATGATCGCTATTGCCATGGCGGTCACGCTATCAGGCTGCGGCGTGTTCTGCGGAGGCGCAGGTGGAAGCGGCGGCGGCTTTGCCGGCGGCTGCGCAACCGGCGTGCGGTTCTAGTCCGGCGCAACGTCTCCGCGATTCATCGTGAACGAGCCGCTCCTGCATCGCCACGCATCCCGAAGGCCGACGCGAACCCGTACATTCACCCGGCTGCCAATGCCCAACGCGCCAGAACGACATGCCGGGTACGGCCGAGCAGGCTGTGCACCAGCGCAAACTCACGCACGTTCCAACTGACGGCTTCGACAGGACGTGTCGCGATCGGGGGCATGCCGTAAGCAAGGGTCACGTGCGGGGTGTACGGCGTATTCGGCGAGACCGCACGATCCCCAAATCCAGCGTTCTGCAATGCCAGTCCAAGTGCATCGTGAAGCGCGTGGAGTCCAATGACGCCCTCGCCCCCACCCAACACCAGCGGCCCCGGCCGCGGCTTAATTGCAAAACTGACCGCACTGTCGAACTCTACACTAAAGGGCTCCATGCTGATCGACGCTGCCGCGTTCATGGCTGCATTCACCCGCGCCGGCGGCAAGCCGCCCGCGAAATTCCCGAGGTGTAGCAACGTGACATGCAAACGGTTGGCCGCGAGCGGTTTGCTCTTCGAGCGTGTCTCTGAGCAAAGCTGTTGTGCCAGCTTCGCGATTCCAGTTGCCGTGCGCATATCCGGAAAGACGGCGAAGAACAGGCCGTCGGTCGGCACAGGCGGCGCCTCGAGTCCGGGCAGCCAGAGTTGCTCAGGCATGGCGCGCCTGAATGGGTGACGCAGACATTTCGATGAAACTCCTCGCATCGATGCGGGCTAGCTCACGCATCGGAAAATTTTTCACGACTCGATGGGGCGAGGCGAGATTCAGCACACCCCCGCATCCCGCGCCCGTTCACGCCCAATGAACTTGCACTCACTGTGCCGTCCACGCACGATACTGTACATTCATACAGTATCGATGACAACGTGGAATCGCTCAGGACGCTGGAAGCACTGCCCGACGCAGCGAAATGCCCAGGCTTTTGAGCATGCCCGGCACACGAAAAAAGGGCGCCGCAGCGCCCTCTTCCGTGACTTCAACTCATCTCCGACGCGGGCTCGACCGGAACCAAACCGGTTCTGGCAAAAGCGCACCTGTCCGCGCTCGTCCCGAAGACCGCGCAGGGCGGCCGCAACCAGAACATCTGCCCGCCAATCCCGCTAAAACCGGTATCCCAGTCCAAGAAACACGATCACCGGATCCGCCGTGATGCGCGTCTTGTTCGACAACACCGTCTGACCGTTGGCAGCCACGGCATTGACCGTCGCATTTGTCTTGAGAGACAGATAGGTCACCGACGCGGTCGCGTACCAGTTCTTGCTGATGTTGTAAGACGCACCCGCGACGAACGCGGGATTCCACGACGGACTGAGCGATGCCGTCACCTGCCCCCCCGGCCCCGCAATCTGCTGCAACGCGCCACCGAATGTCGAGTTGAGATTGGTATGCGAGAACCAGGTGTAGTTCACGCCGACGCCGACGAACGGACGCAGCTTCGCCTGCGCGTCGAAGAAGAAATACTTCAGGAACAGAATGGGCGACCACGACCGGGTGGTAGCAAGCGGCTGCAGATTCCCCAGATTGAGCTTGGGCCCGCCAGCACCGAATGGTGCGGCGTTGCCCTGCGCAAAGAGCTGGAGCTTGGGTGGTATGCCCGCCGCCAGGTCAACGGCAATGTTGTCCGTGACGAAATACGTGTTCGAGAGCTCCAGGGTGAACGTGTTATGTATCTGACCACCCGTGCCCGTTGACGTGAAGGTGCCCAAAGCCGAACTGCTCTGCAGCGAGGTGGCGGACGACGGGGCAAAGTCGAGCCAAACGCCACCCGCGCTGGTGATGAGACTGCCGGCGCTCTGCGCCATCGCGTTGCTGGTACATATCGCGCCTGGTATTAATGCAAGGCATGCAAGTTTTTTAAACATATCCCCTCCACTTTATTTCGTATTGCGTATCAATAGTTTTTCATCGACGCCGGTTCTCGCAGCACCTCGTGTAGCGCCGCTCAGAACTGCTCGATTGGGAGGCTCGCCCCGCCCGACGCCCCGTTGCGGATCGCTTCCAGAAGCGCATTCGCTTTGGGCAGGATCTTGTCGGCGTAGAAGCGCGCGGTGGCGAGCTTGGTGCGATGAAAGTCCGGATCCTCATTCGCTGCGCTTTTCGCTGCTGCTACGAGCGCTGCGCGCCCCATCTGCCAGCCGCCGCACACGTAGCCGGTGAGCATCAGGTAATCGACGGAACTGGCAAGCGCGGCATCGGGCTGGGTCACCAGGGCTTGCAGCATCCAGGCGGTGGCGTCTTCAAGCGCCTGTACACCGGCCGCGAGCGCCGCGCCCACGGACGCCACTTGCGTATCCGTGCTGCGCGTGAGCTCCAGCGCAGCCTCACGTATCTCCGCAACCAGGTCGGCCATCCCCGCGCCCTGATCTGATGCGAGCTTGCGACCGGCAAGGTCCGCCGCCTGAATGCCTGTGGTGCCTTCGTAGATCGGCGCGATCCGTGCGTCGCGCAGGAACTGGCACGCGCCCGTCTCTTCGATGTAACCCATGCCGCCATGCACCTGCACGCCCGTCGATGCGATCTCGACGCCCAGCTCCGTGCACCATGCCTTCAACACGGGAATCAGAAGATCGACACGCACTTGGCGACGTGCGCGCTCAGCGGCATCCGGGTCACGGTGCGCGCGGTCCATGTCCGCCGCCATCACGTATGCGAAGGCACGCATCGCTTCGATCTGGGACTTCATCGTCATCAACATGCGCCGCACATCCGGGTGATGAATGATGGCCACCGCGCCACCCGATTTGCTGGACGCGAGCCGTCCCTGGACGCGTTCCTTCGCGTATTCACGGGCCTGCTGATAAGCACGTTCCGCGATCGCGAGCCCCTGGATACCCACCTTCTGACGCGCCTCGTTCATCATCGTGAACATATGCGCGAGGCCTTTGTTCTCCTGCCCCACCAGATAGCCAATCGCCCCGCCCTGATCGCCGAAGCTCATCACACAGGTCGGACTCGCGTGAATGCCGAGTTTGTGTTCGAGAGACACGCAGTGCACGTCGTTGCGCGCACCCGGCGAATCATCGGCGTTGAGCAGGAATTTCGGCACGAGGAACAGCGAGATGCCGCGCACGCCTTCGGGCGCGTCGGGCGTGCGCGCCAGCACGAGGTGAATCACGTTATCCGTCATGTCGTGATCGCCCCACGTGATGAAGATCTTCTGGCCGGCGAGGCGATAGTGATCGCCGTCAGGTACGGCCTTGGTGCGCACGGCGGCGAGGTCCGAACCGGCTTGCGGTTCGGTCAGGTTCATCGTGCCGGTCCACTCGCCGCTGACCATCTTCGGCAGATAGCGTGCTTTCAACTCGTCCGAACCATGTTGCCGCAACGCTTCGGTGGCGCCAGCGGTCAACAGAGGACACAGCGCAAACGCCATGTTCGACGAGTTCCACATCTCCACGGTTGCCGCCTGCAGGAGTTCGGGCAGGCCCTGGCCACCGAACTCGGGGTCGCCGCTCAGGCCGCTCCAACCGCCGGCAACGAACTGCCCGTAGGCAGCAGAGAAACCGTCGGCGGCCACCACGCCGTCAGGCGTCAGCCGCGCGCCCTGTTCGTCGCCCGGCTTGTTGAGCGACGCAAGCACTTCCGTCGCAAGTCTTGCGGCCTCCTCGAGTACCGCCTCGGCGAGTTCCGGGGTCGCCTCCTCGTAGCCCGGCAGCGAAGACAACTCGCCGAGTTCCGCCAGTTCCGTCATCACGAAACGCATGTCGCGCAGCGGCGCAATATAAGTGCTCATCATGTGCTCCCGCATTAAGCCTGTTGTAATTTGTCCAGTTCGCCGGACAACTCCGGCAACACCTTGAAGAGGTCGCCCACGATCCAGTAATCGGCGACCTGAAAAATCGGCGCCTCCTCGTCCTTATTGATCGCGACGATCACCTTCGAGTCCTTCATCCCGGCCAGATGCTGGATCGCGCCGGAGATGCCGACCGCGATATACAACTGCGGGGCGATGACCTTGCCGGTCTGACCCACCTGATAATCGTTGGGCGCGAAGCCGGCATCGACCGCGGCGCGCGATGCGCCGACCGCCGCGTTAAGCTTGTTAGCAATGTCATCGATCAGCGCGAAGTTTTCGCCGGACCCCATGCCGCGGCCGCCGGAGATCACGCGCTGCGCGGACGTCAATTCCGGGCGTTCCGAGCGGGTGAGCTGGTGGCTCACGAAGCGCGAGCCTGGAACCTCGGCAGCCGGCTCCAACGCGTCGATCGCGGCGGCACCCCCTTCGGCGGGCGCGGCCGCGAAGGCCGTCGTGCGAACGGTAATCACCTTGATCGGGTCGGCGCTTCGCACCTTTGCCAGCACGTTGCCCGCGTAGATGGGGCGTACGAACGTATCGGCGGATTCGACGGCGCTGATCTCGGAGATCTGCGCCACGTCGAGCAACGCAGCGACACGCGGCATCACGTTCTTCGCGGTCGTGGTAGCGGGTGCGATCACGTGGCTATAGTCAGCCGCGATCTTCACGACGAGCGCCGCCAGATTCTCGGCCAGCGCATGGCCGTAGTGCGCGGCGTCGGCGAAACGAACTCGCGTGACGCCGGCAATGCGGGCCGCCTGTTCGGCGACTGCCGCGCTTTGCGAGCCGGCCACGAGAACATGAATATCGTCGCCGAGTCGGGCGGCGGCGGTAACGGCGTTCAGGGTCGCTGTCTTGAGCGTCTGATTGTCGTGCTCAGCAATAACGAGTACGGGCATTTTTCTCCCCTTGTGTTAGATGACGTGGGCGACGTTGTGCAGCTTGTCGACCAGTTCGGCTGCATCGGCGACGCGAATGCCTGCCTCGCGTTTGGCGGGCTCCGCGAGCCCGAGCGTGGTGAGCCGCGGCTTGACGTCGACACCGAGCGCGTCCGGCGTCACCACATCGAGCGGTTTCTTCTTCGCCTTCATGATGTTGGGCAGCGTGGCGTAGCGCGGCGTGTTCAAGCGGAGATCGGCGGTAATGACTGCCGGCAGATCGACTTCGATCGTTTCGAGGCCGCCGTCGATCTCGCGCGTGACCGTGGCCTTGCCCGCTTCGATCGCGACCTTCGAGGCGAAGGTCGCCTGCGGCCAGCCGAGCAGCGCCGCGAGCATCTGGCCGACCTGGTTCGAGTCGTCGTCGATCGCCTGCTTGCCGAGCAGCACCAGTTGCGGTTGCTGCTTATCCACTAGCGCCTTCAGCAGCTTCGCGACCGCAAGCGGCTGTAACTCCACGTCCGTGTCGACGAGGATGGCGCGATCGGCGCCCGTCGCCAGCGCGGTGCGCAGCGTTTCCTGGCACGCCTGCACGCCACACGAAACCGCGATCACTTCGCTCACCACGCCGGCTTCCTTGAGGCGCACGGCCTCTTCAACACTGATTTCGTCGAAGGGGTTCATCGAGAGCTTCACGTTGGCAATGTCGACGGCGCTGCCGTCGGCCTTGACGCGGACCCTCACATTCGCGTCGACGACGCGCTTGACAGGAACAAGTACTTTCATTGCCTACTCCATTTGAAAATTGCTTAGGGTTTGCCGCGCACCGTCACACCGTCACGGCGTCTCGGCGAACACGCTGTTACGCTGGCCGTCGAACATGTCGACCAGATAGCGTTCAAGCGGTTTTTCCGACGCTGTCTTCGGGATCTCCGGCACCACCTGCAACCAGGAGACGACCGAACTCGCTTCCAGCTTCGCGCGGCATGCGCGGAATATCTGCTGCGGGTCGAAACGGGCTGCGTCCTTGGGCACCACCGCCGCGACCACATCCTTTTCGCCGGGCGCGCCCGACGCGGCCTTCACGCCGTACACGTAGACGTCTTCGACCAGACCGGATTCGGCGATCACTTTCTCGATCGGCGCCGGATTGATGAACTCGCCGTTGTGGCGAATGCCGCCGCCTTTGCGGTATTCGAAGAAGAGCCAACCGTTCTCGTCTTCGCGTACGACGTCCCCCATGTACAGCCAGCCGTCCCTGCACTTCTTCGCCGACGCTTCCGGATTGCCGAAGTATTCGACCTTGAACGGCGAGCCGTCGGCCGGACGGAACAGCAGTTCGCCGGGCACGCCGGGCGCGCAGTCGTTACCGTCGTCGTCGACAATGCGGTGCCTGAGAATCGGCGCAGGCTTGCCGATACTGCCCACCGGGCCGACCCCGAGCGGCTTGACCGTGATGCCGCCTTCCGCCGCGCCGTAGAATTCGACGATCTGGATACCGAAGCGTTTCTCGAAGTCCCTCCAGATCGCCGCGGGCATCCCCGCGGAAATCACGAAGCGCACGGGGTTGTCGGCGTCATCAGGCTTGTTTGGTTCGCTGTAGACCGCCGTGGTCATGCCACCGAGCAGCGTGAACGTCGTACAGCGGTACTTGCGGGTGATGTCCCACAGACGCGACTTCGTAAAGCGGCGCGACAGCACGGCGCGCATGCCGGCGGTGAGCGAGGCGCCCAGCGTCACGATCTGCGCGTTGGCATGCGTAAGCGACAGCCCCGAATACGGCCGGTCGCCGGGCACATAGCCAAACAGCGCCGACACCGCCGCCGAGGTGCCGCAATAGCGGCGATGCGTCATGACGATGCCCTTCGGATCGCCAGTGGTGCCGGACGTGAAAATCAACTGCATCGCGCTGTCGGGATTGCGGGCCACGATCGGCAATTCGGGCACCTGCTCCGGCAGCAACGCACAGTACGACAACACACCGGGGAAATCGGCGAGCGGCTTCGCGCCCTCGTCCGTTTCGAGCCCGATCACCCAGGACAGTTTGGGGAGGGAAGCGCGCACGGCAAGCAGGTTGTCGAGCGCGTAGTCAGCGGCGATAACGCCGCGGCAGCCCGGGCTGTCGAGCATGAAGGCGAGCTTCTCGCCGCGTGCGCGCGGATCGATCGGCACGAACACCGTGCCCGAAATCGAGGCCGCGACCATTGCGTCGATAAATTCCGCGTGATTGGCCATCAGCAGCGCGAAATGCTCACCGGGTTGCAGGCCCTGCTCGATCAACACCTGTGCGAGCCGCTGGCCGTTCTCCCATAGGTGCCGGTAAGTGCGCACCTCGTCGGGCCGCACGCCGGCGCCTTCGACGGTCAACACGTCGAGATCCGGCATGGTCTCGACACGGTTGGCGAGCAACGCGGCCAACGTGGTTTCGGGTGTGGTGCTCATGGCGCCCTCTCTCCTTGCAGATGCGGTTCGGTCTTGCGCGTGCGCGGAATCTGTCGCGGTTTCACAATGCGGCCTCACGATGCAGCCTCAGCGTCCGAGAATCGTGATGCTGGCAACGGCCTCTTCCACGCCGCACAGTCCGCCGCCGTTCTCCGCGATCGCGATGCGCGCGCCCTCCACCTGGCGAGCGCCCGTCTCACCGCGTAACTGGGTCACCAGTTCGTAAATCTGGCCGAGTCCTGTCGCGCCGATCGGATGCCCCTTCGATTCGAGGCCGCCCGACGGATTGATCGGAATCCGCCCGCCTATCGTCGTCTCGCCTCGTTCGGCAGCCACCCCGCCCATGCCCGGCTCGCACAACCCAAGCACTTCGGACTGGATGATTTCGCCGATCGCCGTCGCGTCGTGGACCTCGGCGACCGAGACATCCTGCGGCGCGACGCCCGCCTGCTCATACGCGCGCAACGAGCCCTGCCGGACCAGATGCCGGTCGAGTGCCGTGGCCGGCCGGTCGCTGCCCGTTTGCAGCACGGACGCCAGCACACGAATGGCGCGCGAGCGCCGTCCACGCAACAGCGCGAGGCCGGCTTCGCTGCACACGATCGCCGCGGCCGCGCCATCGCTGACGGGCGAACACATCGGCAGGGTGAGCGGATAGGTGATCGGCGGTGCGCCGAGAATCTCGTCGATCGAGTAAGCCTGCCGGTACTGCGCGAGCGGGTTGTGAACCGAATGTCCGTGGTTCTTGGCCGACACGGCGGCAAACTGCCGCTGGGTAGTGCCGTATTCGCGCATGTGCATCCGGCCCATCGACGCGTAGATATCCATGAACACGCTGTACGGTTTCGTCGAGACGCTGCCCTCTGGCGGCTCGATGCCCTCGCCCATCTCGAGCAACCGGCGCTTGCCGTTCTCCGTGTCATGCACATCCCACGCACCGTCGAAAGCGCTGAAGGTGCGCGCCTTGTCCGTGGAAAACATCTTCTCGGCGCCCACCGCGAGCACGATGTCGGCGGCACCGGCTTTCACGTAGTTGACCGCGAGATGAAACGCGGTGCTGGCGCTCGCGCAGGCGTTCTCGACGTTGATCACCGCGACCTTGTCGATGCCCATCGCCCGCAGCGCAAGCTGGCCGCGAATCATGTGCTGGCCTTCCATGTGCCCCTGCGTGGAGTTGCCGAAAAACGCGCCCTGCAACTGCGACTTGTCACAGCCTGCATCCGCGAGGGCGTCTTCCACTGCCGCGCGCGTGAGCTGCTTCACGCTGGTTTCCAGATGCTTGCCGAAGGGCGTCATGCCGACGCCCGCGATATACACTTCGTTACCCATATCGATCTCCACCGCGAGGGGGAACGCGCCGCAAGCCGCCGGCGCGAGCATTCCGATTCGTCGTCAAACGCTCTTGACCTCATAGGCGAGGTAACCTTCCTCGGCCTGCGCCGCGACCAGGTTGCGCGCGCCGAACGCCTGCGCCGGCGAAACGAAACCCACTGCGTGCAATTGCCCGCGCAGCACGCGTCGCGCTGCCTCGGCTCCGAGCACGCCGGTTTGCGCATAAGGCGAGTTGCCGCGCAGAATCACGCTGACGGAATTCGTATTGCCGCGCCCCTGGCACGACAACGTGCAGCGATTCACGTCCGGGTTTTCGCGCGGAGGCTCGACCTGCGTCACGGCCTTGCCCCACTCGTTGGTGACCTCTTCCTGTTTGGCGGGATCGAGGTGGCGGCACTCTTCCTCGAATTTCTTCAGCAGGCCGACCACCGCGAGAAAGCGTTCCTGATTTCTGAACGACACGAGCGTCTGGCAGTTGCGCGCGCGCGGGTCATCCTGGTACCAGACCGGCTCGCCGCCACCGCTCCATGGCAACGCATTCAGCAGCATGTGTTCACCCGGCACGTGAACCTGATACGGCGTGGCCCACGGCCACTGCACCAGTTGCTTGTTGCGCAGGTAGTACTGCGGCTGCGTGCACATCCGCAGAAACGACATCGTCGAGGCGACGCTCACTTCCGAGTCGCCGAGATAGAGCACGTCGAGCGTGTCGATTCCGGGAGTTTCCAGGGCGATCTCCGCCGCGAGATTGCCTTCGGCCCACATGTACGAATTGCCGGGGCACAGCGCCAGACCGCGGGCCGCGAAGGACTCGCCATACGTGCGCTTCAACAGCGACATCCAGTCGGTTTCGCCGGTGGTGTCGAAGTAGTTGCAACCGGCCGCGAGACTCGCCTCGACCACCGGGCGCCCGAGCTGCATGAACGGCCCGACGATATTGATCACCACCTTCTTGCCCTTGAAGAATTCGGTGAGCGCGCCTGTCTCGTGCTGAACCGCCACGCACTGATAGTCGTGTCCCGCGAGTTCGGGCACCTTCGCGAGTTCTTCTTCGAGCCGCTCCTTGCTGCGCCCGGCGGCAATGAACGGAATGCCGCGTTCAGCGAGCTTCCATGCCGTGAGCTTCCCGGTGTAGCCACTCGCTCCATAGAGGACCACTTCGTATGTCGTTGCCATTTCGTCGTCTCCTTCAGGTTGTCATAGGATTGCGTGGACGCGTCGTGCCGTTCAAAGCAGCTCGGGGTCGATCAGGTAGTAGCCACCCTTGATCGCCAGCACTTCGTTGCAGCCGTCTTCGATCATCGAAGCGCGTGCGTCGCGCCAGATCTTTTCGATCGGATACTCGCGGGTGAGCCCATTGCCGCAGAAGATCTGCAGCGCGTCGTTGGCCACTTCGAACGCGGTCTGGGTCGCGGTGACCTTCGCCGTCATCGCCGCGTGCAGCGAAGGCTGCGCCGCGGTGAAGTTGTAGTGCACGACACGCTGCGCGAGCGCACGGGCGGCCTCGACCTTGCGAAACATATGAAAGAGCCGCGACGCGACCGACTGATGGCGGATGATCGGCAGGCCACCCTGCTTGCGTTCATGCGCGTAAGCGAGTGCGAGCTCGAACGCGGCGCGCGCAGTGCCGGCAAACACGTTGGCCATGATCGCGTTGGCGAACGTGTGAATCGCATAGACCGCGTCGACGTACTGGTCGGGACCGGCGAGGAGATGCTCCTTCGACAACGTAACGTTCTCAAAGAACAGTTCGCCCTGGTTGAGCGCGCGCTGGCCGATCTTGTCAAGTGGCTTGCCGCGCGAGACGCCTTTGGCGTCGAGCGGCACGATCACCACCGCGCCGCGTTTCGTGTCGGCGCCGTTGCCGCTGTCCGCCGCGCAATAGAGAATGCACACGTCGGCGGCGATACCGTTCGACACCCACGCCGACTTCTGCCCGTTGATGATCACCTCGTCGCCGCGCAGCGTCGCCACGCAGTTAGGCCGGCCGTACGAGCCCTGCGGATGAAAGATCATGCCGTTGGCGTCGAGCATGTCGGAGCCGTGATCGGGTTCAGTGATGGCCCAGCAGCCGAGCTTCTCGTCCGGCGCGAGCGCACGGCAAAACGGGTTGCCGGACACGGCGCTCATCAGTGCGGGCAGCAAGCCTGCGCCGTAGGTGATCGCGAGTCCCGAATCGCCCCAGCCGAGTTCTTCGAACAGGATGCTCATCGTCGTCGCCCGTTCGGCGGGTTCGAGCTCGAGCAGCCCATCAACCCCGAAACCGAGCCCGACGAACTTCTCGCGCGCCTCCCAATAGGGCGAGCCCTTGGCGATCACCTCCTCGGGTGTCATGCGATCGAGCTTGACGCCGATCGGACGCATGACTTCTTCTGCGTAGCGATGCACGCTCTGCTGGACCATCTGGTTCATCACGGAGAGTTCGGGCTGCGCGCCGAGCGGACCAAGTTTGTGCGCTGCAATGTGATTCGTTGCGGTTGACATGTCTCCTCCTGCGAGGTGGTTGGGCGTATGATTTCTATGGAATCCATGGTGTCCCGGCGCGACGCTATGCAACATCCCCCGTACAGGGGAACGCAATTGCATGGAGGGGGAACGGCAGCCAGGGTCAACCCGAACGCCCGGAGCAACTAATGCACGTGATAGAAGCGCCGTCCCCGATCAGGCCGCCTCTCTTTCTCGCAACCAAGGTGTTTCCGCCGCGCCTGCCTGCCGGTTTGATAGACCGGCCGCGCCTCGTCTCTCTTGCCGGGAAGGCGGAATACAAACGGCTCACGGTCATCAAGGCGCCCGCCGGTTTTGGCAAGACATCGCTCGCGCTCACGTGGCTCAACGGCCTGAATGCAAGCGGCGCCTATGTCGCGTGGCTCTCGCTCGACACGGAAGACGACGAACCCGCGCGCTTCTTCCATCACCTGGCGCAGGCATTGCGCAACGCCTGCACAAGCGTCGGCGTGTCCGCGGTCAGCCTGACTACCGAGGCGTCACTCGTACCGGCGCATTCAGTGGTATCGACACTGATCAACGAACTCGTCGACGTCGACGACGAGGTCTATCTGTTCGTCGACGACTATCACCTGATCAGCCTGCCCGCCATTCACGACGCCATGTCGTACTTCATCGTGAATGCACCCTCGAACGTGCATGTCGTGGTCTGCACGCGTACCGATCCACCGCTGCCGCTCGCCAATCTGAGAGCGGGCAACGAGCTTCTGGAAATCGACGCGTCGACACTGCGTTTCAACTTCGACGAAACGCGCAGCTTTGTCGAACATGAATGCCCAGGCGAGCTGCGCGCTGCCCGCGTCAAGTCGTTGTTCGCGAGCACGGAAGGCTGGGCGGCGGCGCTGCGCATTTCGGCCTCAGTGCTATCGCGTGACGAAGGCAAACCGGATTGGGACGTGAGCGCGCCGTCCGGCGCGTCCCGGCCGTTCGCTGCGTACCTTGAAGACATGCTCAAGCGTTTGCCGGCCGAGATGGTCGAGTTCATGCAGCGCACGTCGATACTCGACCGTCTGACCGCACCGCTATGCGAAGCGGTAACCGGCATGGCGGCGGCACAAGGCATGCTGGATGCGATCTCCGCACGCCAGTTGCTGCTCGAACCGCTCGATATCGACGGACGCTGGTTCCGCTATCACCATCTCATGGGCGAGTACCTGCATAAGCGGCTCGAAACCCAGAATCCCGATCAGGTGGTAAGCCTGCATCGTCGTGCGTGCCAGTGGTACGCCAAAGAGTCGCGCTGGACAGACGCCGTCAAGCACGCGATCGCCGCGGGCGATACGGAAGACGCTGTCTCCCTGATGGCTCACTGCGCAATGGCGCTCGTCACGAAGGGCGACCTGCTCACGCTGCTCGGCTGGCAACGGCAGTTCCCGGCGCATCTGATGCGCGGTCAGGTCACGATCACGCTCGCGATTGCATGGGGGATGGCGCTGGCGATGCGTTTTGACGAAGCGCTTGCGATCCTCGATGAGATCGAGCGCGACACGGGACCGGGTTCGAGCGACACCGCCGACAACATTCGCTGGGAGTGCCAGGCGATCCGCTCAGTGGTGGCCGCGCTGCAGGACGACGCGCCGCGCGCGCTGGCGATCGCGCAGGCGTGCCTTGAACGGTCGTCGACAGATAGTTGGACCACCAACGTCGTCTCCAACGTCGTACGCTTCGCGCATTGGAAATCAGGCAATCTGCAAGCACTGTACGCGACACCGTGGATCCCCTATTCGCTCGAGGAAGACCAGCGCAACGTGTTCGCCTCGGTCTACCGGCTATGCCTGCTCGGCCATGCGGAGATGCAGCAGATGCACTTCACGCTCGCCGAGCGCTATTTCACCGAGTCGATCCAGCTCGCCGAGCGCCATGCCGGTCCGAAATCCATCTCGGCCGCTTTGTGCGCGCCCATGATTGCGCAGATCTGGTACGAGCAGGGACGGCTCGATGAGGCGGAGGCGTTGCTGGTCGATCTCATGCCGGTGATCGACCTGGCGGTGCTGCTCGATAGCACCTTGATCGCTTACCGCGTGCTGGTCCGGATCGCTATCGCGCGTTCCGACGCCGAGCGAGCCTATGCGCTGCTGGATCAGGCGCAGGCCCTCGGTTACGCACGCCGCTGGGACCGGCTGATTGCTGGTGTTCTCGTCGAGCGCGGACGGCTCTATCTGGCTGAAGGCAGAGTGACGGAAGCGTCGGCCTGTGTCGTGCAACTGGACCAGTTGGCAGACGCCCATTGTCCCGCTGAGCATGCCGTTTCGCCGGAGATTGAAACCTACCGCGCGATCGCGGCGGCCTGGGTGGCGATCGCCAGGAACCAGACCGAAGAAGCCCTTGAGGCGTTGACATCCGCTTTGCAGGGCGTCGAAAGCCGGCACGGCGACTATCTCGCGCTGCGTTTGCGCACCGTGATCGCGCTGATCTGGTTGCGCGCGAACAACCAGACCCGCGCCGTCGAAATCTTTCGCGAAGTCCTGAGCGCCAATAGCGGTATCTACCGCTCGATTCTCGACCAGGGGCCCGAAATCGGGCCGCTCCTACAGGCGGTTCGCGACGACACGCGCTCCACCCCGCAGACGAAAGACATCGTCGCCTATATCGATCGTCTGCTGGACGGCTGGCGAGCGCTCTACGAGCCCGTCACGCCGAGGCGCGACATGGAACGGGAGCCGTTGAGCGCGCGGGAGCGCAGCATCGTCGAGCTGATTGCTCAAGGGCAGTCGAACAAGGAGATCGCGCGCACCTTGGGGATTGCGCCTGAAACCGTCAAGACTCATGTCAAGAACGTCTTCGTGAAACTGGATGTCGACAAGCGCGCACACGCCGTTGCGCGCGCGCAGGCACTGGGTCTGGTCGCGACCGGCTAGCGCACTTACGTCTTAACGCATGACGACAAGTGTGGCGGCATGAATCAGCACGCCGACCATGCCGCCCACGAATGTGCCGTTGATCCGCACGTACTGAAGATCACGGCCGATTTCCGCCTCGATCTTCCGGCTCACTTCATCCGCATTCCAGCCTTTTACGACCTCGGTGATCAGCACGGAGAGCTGGCGCCCATAGCGCACGACGAGTTCGCGCGCAAGCGCGAGCCACCACGCGTTCAGTTTGTGTTGAACCGCGGGTTCACGGCTGATCCGCTTGCCGAGCGAAGCCAGCATGCTTGTCATCGCATCGCGCACAGCCGATTGCTCGTGACTGAGATCGGCGATCACACGCATGCGCAAACGCTCCAGCAGCACGCGATGGTGGTCTGCATGCCTGAAATAACGGATGCAGTCACGCATCAGCGACTTGCCGAAACGTCGATGCACGGCCGATGTTTGCAACTGCACGCTCAGGCCCTCAAGGGTCTCATCGAACTGGTGACGCAGTTCATGATCCGGATTCGCCGCCACTTCACGGAGGAGCGCGACGATGCCCTCGATAAATTTACTGACGATATACGTGTCAAGCTGCGCGGGTGTGTATCTCGAGGCCTCGCTGAATTTGGCCTTGATCATGCCGACGTTCGCCGTGAGCCATTTCTCCAGCACTTCAAGTCCGCGAACCAGCCACGGCTGATGCCGCTCGCTTTCAGTCAGTACTTTGATGACGTCGCCGGCTACTCGGGATACATCGAACGTACGCAACTGCGGTATCACCAGACGGTCGAAAAACCACTGCGCATCCGCTTCGTCAATGCCATCGAGCAATCCTGCCACGGCATCCGCAACGATATCGGCCACCCCGCGGCTGTTCGCCGGCTGCTCCAGCCAACGGGCGAGCGCCTGCGCGGCATCGTGGCCGCTAAGCCTGTCGACGATGAGTTCCGGCGTCAGAAAATTTTCTTCGACGAACTTGCCGAGGCTCTCGGCAATGCGCTGCTGGTTTTGCGGAATGATCGCCGTATGTGGAATCCGCAGCCCTAAAGGACGACGGAACAACGCGACGACGGCGTACCAGTCAGCGATCGCGCCGACCGTGCCGGCCTCAGCAAACGCTCGCGGCCACGCAAGCCATGCATGCTCCGCCTGCCAGGCAACACACGCGAACAGCAACGCAATCATGCAGACGAGCAGGCAGGTCGCCGTCCGCCGCATGCGCGTCAAACCGCTTGCCTTACGGTCTTCGTGTGCATTCGCAATGGCCGCCCGCTCGCCATCGCTACCGTGCGCAGAGAAACTCAACTCGCCTCCTGCCGGAGAAACCTGCGCACCACCGGCGCGACTTCAGTCGCGCGCGAGATGAGAAACAGGTGACCGTCATCGATCACATAGAGCGTCGCATTGGGGATACGGGCCGCGAGAATCTTCGCGTTGGTGAGCGGCACGATCGGGTCGTCGTTGCCGTGCATGACCAGGGTCGTCTGGCGCAATGCACCGAGCCATAGCAGACTGCTCCAGCCCGTAGCCGCCAGTAGCTGATAGAGGTAGCCGCGGCCGCGCGGCGGCTGAATATGCTGGCTATGCGCCTTCAGCAAGGACGGATCACGCCGGTAAGCGCCCCCGTAGATATCCGCGCCCACCCGTTGCAGGTAGGTGGGATCGGTATAGCGGCGCGGCCCGATCAGCTTCGACAAGACCGATAGCTTGCCCGGCACCATGATGACGCCGGGTGAGGTTGCCGCGAGAATGAGCCTGCGGCAGCGCTCCGGGTACAGATGCGCGAACTGCTGCGCCAGCGCGCCGCCCCACGAAACGCCGAGCACGTCGACGGCACCCTCGTAGCCGAGCCGCGTCAGCAGCTTGTCCGCCAGCACGGACAACGTCGAAAAGCGATACGGCACGACCGGCGCGGGCGAACCGCCGACGCCGGGAACGTCGAAGATGATGACGCTCACGTCTTCGAGCGCCGTGACAAACGGCTCCACCAGTTCGAGGTTGGCGCCGATGCCGTTGAAGATAAGGAGCGGCGGCGACGCATCGCTGCCGCGCCAGGTTGCGACACGCAGTGTCTGACCGTCCAGATCGATTATCTGGATTTCCATGCTGCAAAGAGACTCGGGGTTCGTGTGCATTTTTTGTTTCCGGATCATCTTCTGAAAGGACGCTTCATTCGACGCGTCGGCATGCCGCATGGGCAGTGTCGTATGACTTCTTCGGCATTACTTCTTCGGCTGGAGGAGCGTTTTCAGTTCCTCGACGTGCTCGGCGACGCGCTTGGTGACCACGGCGACGCTGTCGGCCTGCGCACGGTACGCAGTGTCCGCGAGTTCCTGCATGTCCACCAGCGCCTTGTTCAACGCCTGCTGCACCACTTCACCCGTATTGGCCGCCGGCTGGCCGCCCGACTGGGCAACGCGGCTGACGAGCGACTGCACTTCGGTCAGCGTCGTGCGGAGAATCTCCGACTGCTTCTGGGCGAGCGACTGCACGCCTGCCAGCGCGGTCGTGTTGGCTTCGACGATCGCCTCGACGTCCTTGCGGCGCGATTCGAGGAGTGCGCCCACGTCGATGCCGGGCAGCTTGAACTGGCCAACGACCTTTTTATACTCGGCGAAAATGCTGTTGAAATTGGTTGAATCCATCATCGATACTCCATTGAAACTACGTTAAGAAAATGTTGACTACGGTGCGGTCAATGCGTGCACCAGGGCATGTACCTCAGGCCTCCATGACATACGTTCCCGGCGCCTCCACGCCCGCGGGGTGCTGCTTGTTGCCTACTGCCGCCGGGGCGGCACGCCGCTCGCCGGAATGGTCGGCGAGCCATGTGCGCCAGTCCGCCCACCACGAGTCCTTTTCAGCCTGGGCATTGGCAAGCCATGCGTCGGCAGTGGCGGCCAAATCGCTGTTGAGAAAGAACTTCGCTTTCGGATTGCCTGGCGGGTTGATCAGGCTCTGGATATGACCGCTCGAACTCAGCACGAAGCGCGTCTTGCCGCCGAACGTGCGCGCCGTGTTGTACACGCCCTTCCACGGCGTAATGTGATCGGTCATGCCCGCGACGACGTATTTGTCGCACTTCACTTCCGAGAGATCGATCGGCGTACCCAGCACCGTCAGCGCGCGCGGCTTGCTGAACAGATTGCCCGTAAAGATATCGAGCAGTTGCCCATGCATCGCCGCGGGCAGCCGGGTCGCGTCGTTGTTCCAATACAGGATGTCAAAAGCGGGCGGCGCTTTGCCGAGCAGATAGTTATTGACCCAGTAATTCCAGACGAGATCGTTGGGTCGCATCCACGCGAACACGCGGCCCATTTCTTCACCGGCGAGCACGCCCTTCGATGTGCTGTTCTGCTTCGCGGCCGCGATGGCTTCCGGCGTTGCAAAAAGACCGAGCTGTGAATCAGCCGTGTTGTCCAGCACCGCGACCATCAGCGTGGCGGCATTGACGCTCTTGTCACCGCGGCTTGCGAGGTGGCCAAGGAGCGCGGAAATCGTCATCGCACCCGAGCAGGCGCCGTGCAGGTTGACGTCGTCGCTGCCGGTAATGTCGCGCACGGCCGTGATCGCTTCGAGCAGCGCCGTCACATAGGTATCGAGGTCCCAGTGACTCTGTGCGGCGGTGGGATTGCGCCAGCTCACCATGAACACCTGGAACTCGCTCTTCACCAGATAGTCGACGATGCTCTTGCCTTCGGAGAGGTCGAACACGTAGAACTTGTTGATCTGGGGCGGCACGATCAGTTGCGGGCGGGCATATACATGCTCGGTCGTCGGCGCGTACTGGATCAGCTCGAGCACCTCATTGCGAAAGACCACCGAGCCCGGCGACGTGGCGAGATTTCCGCCCACCTTGAACGCCGACCGGTCGACTTGCGCGGGCATCCCCTGGTTCTGCACCATGTCCGTCACGAGATTGCGCATGCCGCCAAGCAGGCTGGCGCCGCCCGAATCGATGATTTTCTTCAGCGCAGCCGGATTGCCGAGCAGCGTGTTCGTTGGCGACAGCGCGTCGGTGAAGAGCGACAGCACGAACTGCGCGCGTTCCTTGCTCTTCGCGTCAAGCGCGGAGCGGTCGACAAACCCTGTCAATGCACTGCGCCACGCCACGTAAGCTTGCAGCGTCATGCGGTAAAGCGAATTGGTCTGCCACGCCGGGTCGGTGAAGCGCTTGTCGCCCTGAGGCGGCGTACTGTCCGCGCTGCCGCCAAGCACGGCGATCAGGTCGCGGACGAGCGCCGCCTCCTGCTCCATGAGCAAGGTGGGTTGCCGCAGCGCCTGGGTGCCGATCTGCTGCGCGGTTGCCATAATGTCTTGCGGCCGCAATCCCACGAACGGATTCGGTCCGAGCATGCCTTCCGCGGCAGACGCCGCAAGGTCGTTCGTCTGCTCGCTGCGTGCCTTGCTGTCGTCATTTGCCGCCATCTTGCTGCTCCTCTAACATCCCTATCCGTTTCGTCGCCAGCGCTGCTTACGCTTGCGAGACCAGCATCGCCAATGTCTCGGCAATGAGCGCCGGCTTCTCCTCGCCCTCGATCTGCAGTTCGTTCATCGTCTTCACGATGATCCGGCCGCCGCCCTTCTTTTCCACCGAAATCAGCGTCACGCGGTTTCGCACCCGCCCTCCCGCTTTCACCGGTGTCATGAAGCGCACCTTGTCCAGCCCGTAGTTCAGTCCAGCCGATGCGTCCTCAGGAATGAGTCCGATCTCGATCGCGAGCGACGCCAGTAGCGACAGCGTCAGATAGCCGTGTGCGATCGTGCCGCCGAACGGGCTTTCGCGTTTCGCGCGCTCAGGATCCACGTGAATCCACTGCCTGTCGCCCGTGCAGGCCGCGAAGGCGTCGATACGTGCCTGATCGACGACAACCCAATCCGACACGCCCAATTCGCGGCCAACGAAGTCGTCAATCGTGGCGACGCTATATCCTTTGATGCTCATCGTGTTTGCTCCTTGCGACGGGTCAGGCGAACTGTTCGCGCAACCACTTCTTGTTCATCTTGCCGACGCTCGTCTTCTGCAGCGCGTCGACGAACTTGACGATCTGCGGCACCGCGTACTTCGAGATCCGTCCGGTTTTGGTGAATCCCATGACGTGTGCTTTGACGTCGTCTTCGGTAACTGCAGCGCCCGCCTTCAGAACCACAAGCGCAACTGGCCGTTCGCCCCATTTCTCGTCCTTGATCCCGATCACCGCGACTTCCGAGACATCCGGGTGCAGCGAAATCAGGCTTTCGATTTCGAGCGAAGAGATCCACTCGCCGCCCGATTTGATGACGTCCTTGATACGGTCCGTGATCTGGATGTTGCCGGTCGCGTCGATGTTCGCGATGTCCTGCGTATGCAGGTATCCGCCTGTCCAGAGCTGCACGGATGCATCCGGATTGTTCAGATAGCCCCGCGTCAGCCACGGCGCACGCACGACGATCTCGCCGTAGGCCCGGCCGTCGTGCACGATGTCTTCCATGTCCTCGTTGACGATGCGCAAGTCGACGAGCGGAACGGGGAAACCGGTCTTGCAACGCAGGCGTACCTCTTCTTCAAGATCGAGCGGCCCGGTGTTAGGCGGAAGTTGCGCGAGGCTCAACACGGGACCGGTCTCGGACATGCCATAGCCGGTAAAGACGTCGATGCCGCGGTCGAGCGCGGCGCGCGCGAGACCGTGCGGCAACGCGCCGCCGCCGATGATGACCTTCCATTTGCTGAAGTCCGCGTGCTTCGCGTCATCGCACGAGAGCAGCATGTGCAGGATCGTGCTGACGCAGTGCGAAAACGTGACGCCTTCTTCGCGGATCAGTTGCACGAGACGATCGGGCACATAACGGCCCGGATAGACCTGCTTCACGCCCATCACCGTCGCGATGTAGGGCATGCCCCATGCGTGCACATGGAACATCGGCGTGAGCGGCATATAGACGTCGCCGCGATGAAAGCGCTGTCCCGATACCGGGCTCGACAGCGCCCCCATCAAGGTGATGGTGTGCAGAACCAGCTGGCGATGCGAGAAGTACACGCCTTTGGGCAGGCCAGTGGTTCCCGTCGTGTAGAAGGTGGTGGCCCGGGTGTTCTCGTCGAAGTCGGGGAAGTCGTAGCTCGTCGCGCTCGCTTCAAGCATCGCCTCGTATTCGGTGGCGAATGCAATGGTGTGCGCGCTCGCTTCACTGCCCGGCTCGTCGATCCACACGAAGGTGCGGACTGTTTCGAGCTGGTCCTTGATCGCTTCGACCACGGGCAGGAAATCGGTGTGGACGAACAGCACCTCTGCGCCGGCGTGGTTGATCGTGTAGGCGATCTCCGCCTCCGACAACCTCACGTTGACCGTCTGAAGCACGGCGCCCATCATCGGCACCGCAAAATACGATTCCAGATAGCGGTGGCTGTCCCAGTCCATGACGGCCACGGTGCTGCCGTGCCGTACGCCGAGCTCGTGAAGGCCATTGGCCAGTCGCGCAATGCGTTCTCTCAGCGTGGTATAGGTCATCCGCAGCTGGCCGCGGTACACGATCTCCTGATCCGGCGCCTGAACGAACGGCGTATGCAGCAGTTGCTTGATCAGCAGCGGGTAGGCATAAGGGGATGGCATCGATCCCTGCACGGCGTCCTGCATCTACGTCTCCTCAAGTCGAGAAATGGGTCGGGCTAACACAAGTCAGTCGGTGCTTGTCGCGCACGGTGGCATCCCGAGTGAAGTCATCATCGAGTGTTTGCCAAGGGGGAGCCATCCCCCGAACAGGGGAACTGTCAGGAAGTAGCCGCGCAGCAAGGGCCGCGGCGCGGTAAGGCCGTTGAGGCAGGGGCTAACGGGGGTTCCGCCAGGGTAAGCTGTGCCTTTCGCAAGTTTTCGCCAGTTCTCGCAAAAAGGGGCAAACCAGATGCGGCGTGTCGTCTTCAATCAGAAGGGTGGCGTGGGTAAATCGACCATCGTATGCAACCTGGCGGCGATCAGCGCCAGCGAGGGCATGCGCACCCTGGTCATCGATCTCGATCCTCAGGGCAATTCCAGCCAATACCTTCTCGGCGAGCAGGCGAGCGGCCTCAAACCGAGCGTGGCGGACTTCTTCGAAACGGCCCTGAGTTTCAGCTTCAAGCCCACACCGGTCTCGACCTTCATCCATCCCACGCCGTTCGAGAATCTCGACGTGATGCCCTCTCATCCCGAGCTTGACGCATTGCACGGCAAGCTCGAATCGCGCTACAAAATCTACAAGCTACGCGACGCGCTGAACGAACTGGATGATGCGTATGACGCGATTTATATCGACACGCCGCCGGCCCTGAATTTCTATACCCGCTCCGCATTGATTGCGGTCGAACGCTGCCTGATCCCGTTCGACTGTGACGATTTTTCTCGTCGCGCGCTTTATACGCTGCTCGACAACGTTAAGGAAATTCAGCAGGACCATAATTCCGATCTGGAAGTCGAAGGGATTGTGATCAACCAGTTTCAGCCGCGCGCGAGCCTGCCTCTCCAGCTGGTTGAGGAACTGGTCAGCGAGGGCTTGCCGGTGTTGGAGTCCCGATTGTCTTCTTCGGTGAGGATTCGCGAATCGCATCAGCACGCCAAGCCGATGGTTCACCTCGATCCACGGCATAAGCTTGCTCTGGAATTCATGGCATTACATCGCGAGCTGGTTGGGGAGGCCTGAGCGCCGTTATCAGGTAATGCTATCCAGCATGTCCAGCAACGCGTTTCCATCAACCGGTTTGCGGAAGAAACCTAATGCGCCTCTGCGCAGATAGTAGTCTTCCGTATGCTGGCTGGGTTTGCCCGTGATAATGATGACCGGCGTGGCTGCGCCTGAATGAACCGTTCTATCGAGCACCTGAATGCCGTCAATGGGCCGCATGCCCAGATCGGTAATAACGCATACCAGACCCGCGTAGCCATCGGCAAAAAAATCCAGAGCGGATTCGTACGCCCGTGTTCCGTACCCGCCGGAGGCCAGCAGGTTCGCCAGAGACGTCAGAACGCGTCGGTCATCATCAATCACGGCCACGGTTCGAACCGGAGGCGTGGACATTTTTTTTCTCCGGTCATCGAGTCCAACACCGAATTGGCGTTGGCGTCAGGCGCAGAAAGTGGTTATGGGCGACGTCTCGAGCTGCAGTTTGCCCGCCTGCCTGACCAGCGTGGCAAACGAATCCGCTCGCATCTTTCTCATGATGTGGCCGCGATGAACCTGCACCGTGTATTCGGTAATCCCAAGTACTGCCGCCGCCTGCTTGTTGAGCAGACCACTGGCGAGCAGCGGCAGGAGCTCCTGCTCACGCGGCGTCAGCGTTTGATAAAGCGCATGGAGCAGCGCCGCATCGTCCGCCTCCTTGCGAAGAACGTGCGCCCTTGCGAGCGCCGCAGCAACCACGCGCATCAACTCATCTTCATCGAGGGGCTTGGTGAGGAAATCAACCGCGCCGCCCTTCATGGCGAGCACCGTGGAAGGCACATCACCCTTTCCAGTAATGAAAATGACGGGAATCTGCGAGTCCCTGACGAGCTTCTGAACTTCCAGCCCACCCATGCCAGGCATTCGCAAATCCAGAATCAGACATGAAACAGTATTCTGACGCGGTGTTTCCAGAAACTCCGTGCCGGAATCGAATGCGCGGGCATCTCTTCCGTTTGCACGCAGCAGCGAGGTGAGTGCTTCACGCACCCGCCTGTCGTCGTCGACCACATACACCACCTCACTTGCGGATTTCATGCGCCTTCTCCGTTGCCGGGTGAAAACCCAGCGTGACGTCGGCACGGACGGTCCACGATAATCTCGTTGAATGTTGTTCTTACGTGGTCCTGCCGACAAAAAATTATAGCCGCCGGAATCGTCGTCCGGAAGAATAGGCAGCCGTGTTCTGCATTACATAAATATGTAATATCACGGCCCGATATGAAGCAGTAGGCTGGGAAGATGTGTAGACACAGCACGTTGCCAGAGGCTGCTGAGGATACCCTCGTCTATCGTCAACTTGAGCTTGCGTTCGATCTCTCTATCGGAAGGCTGAAGCTGAAGGTCACGCCGCGGGACACGTTGCGCACGGCCCCAATCCGGCCCGCGTGTGCTTCCACGATCGACTTGCAGATTGCCAGGCCCATGCCCATGCCTGTTTTCTTCGTGGTAAAAAACGGCTCGAAGATCCTCTCGAAGTTCACCTGCCCCGCACCGTGATCCTCCACATCGACCACCACATTGCCGGCATCGCGACGCGAGCGGATCACCAGCAGCCTCGGTCGCTCCTCCGTTGCCGCTAACGCTTCGATCGCGTTGCGCACGAGGTTGACGATCACCTGTTGAATCTGAACCGCATCCGCGCTGATCTTCGACACGTCCTCGCCGAGAATTGTCTCGAGCGAAACCGCGTTGTGCTGGATGTCGTCGGCCATCAGCGTGCATACCTGAAGAATCAGCTTGTTGACATCGAGATCAACCTTTTGCGGAGCCGTATGCCTGAAAAGAGCGCGAATGCGGCTTACCACATCTGCCGCGGCATTCGCGTCGCGCACAACCTGCTCGGCCGAGTAGCGGGCTTCGTCGAGCCTGGGCGGCGTTGCAGCGAGCCATCGCACGCAGGCCTGCCCATGCGCCACGATGGCTTGGAGCGGCTGGTTGAGTTCGTGGGCAATGGAAGCGGAGAGTTCAGCCACGGCCGCGAGCCGCGACGCCTGCGCGAGCCTCTCCTGCGCGTCGCGCAAGGCCTTCGATAATTCCGCGCCGTCGTCGATGTCCACGTCGAGGCCGAAGAACTTCATCACTTGCGCGCCGGCCCCTTCGGTGCCGCGGTGCTCCCGAACCTGCTCGACTTCGAGCGTCGAGAGCAAGTCCGGCTCGGTCAATAATTGCTCGAGGAGTGCGACGAGATGATGCCGCACGCTTTCGGAACGGCGCGCACCTTCCTCGATTGCAACAGCCAGTTCCGCCCACCGCGGTTGCCGGTATTGCTCACCCAGATAGGTCCGCACAATAGTCTGTGCAACGAAATCGAAGTGATCCAGCAGATACAGCGAGACGTCGGCCAGAAGTTCTTTGGCAATACGCTCGTCCAGTTCGCCGAGCGCAATGTAGATGCTCCAGATTTCCCGCAACCCGAGGCGCAACGCCTGCAGATGGCTCTGCAGCGGCACGCGTTGATGTTCACGTCGCTGACTGATTTCCCGAAACACGTCCATGTCCTGCGCCGAGGGGAGTTCACCCGACAACAGCGTCTCGAACCAGACTTTGGCCGACAGCGCGACCGATTCGCGAAGATCCCGCTGCGCCGCCGGTGCGAGCAACCTGTATCCGTCCATCTGCGTCAGTATCGCCAGCGTGCGTTCGACGACATGCGTCAGATCAGCTGCGATCGAAACAGTTTTTTCCCGCAAGTAATCGCTGATTCTTGGAACATTGGCTAACACGGATAGACACCCATCAATAACGGACGCACGATTTCGAAGGACAAGGAGCGCCGGCGCAATGGGATTCGACGCGGCGTATCATGGGGCGAAAAATGAGTCGGTCCTGGCGAGGCGCGGATGTGCACGTATGGTCGCCTGGCGCGGCGCGACCTGCCATCCCCCAGATTGGGGAGAGTCACACCCTCCCCCGGCCCGGGGGAGTGCTTCTACAAATGAGGGGGTGGCAAGCGCGCCTCCCAACAATTGGCTGGCTTAAAACAATGGGTGACTGAAACATGCGTGTGACTGGAGAGACGTCCGCGAGCGGACTGCACCTTTTCCTCGCAACGAAGATCGTTCCGCCGCGCGTGCCGGTCGATCTCATCGCGCGTCCTCGGCTCGCCGGCCTCGCCGAGCGCGCCGCGAACAAACGTCTCACCGTGATCAAGGCGCCCGCCGGATTCGGCAAAACTTCGCTGGCGCTCAGTTGGCTCGACCGGTTGCGCGCGAGCGGTGCATTAGTGGCGTGGCTGTCGCTCGACACGGAAGACGATGAACCCGCGCGCTTTCTCAACTATCTGGCGCACGCGTTGCGGCATGCCTGCGACAAGGTCGGCGCCGCGGCGATCAGCCTGACTGCCGACGCCGCATTCGTCCCGTTACACGCCGTCGTTTCCACACTGGTCAACGAGCTTGTCGAAGTCGACGACGAGGTCGTCCTGTTTCTTGACGACTATCACCAGGTCCGCCTGCCGGCCGTACACGATGCAATGTCGTTCCTGATCGAAAAGGCGCCGCCTCATGTGCATGTGGTCCTCTGCAGCCGCACCGATCCGCCGCTGCCGCTCGCGAGGCTGAGAGCAGGAGACGATCTGCTGGAAATCGACGGGTCGGTGTTGCGTTTCGACTTCGACGAAACGAGGCGCTTTGTCGAACGCACGTTGCCCGGAGAGCTGAACGCTTCGACCATCCAGACGCTCTTTGCGGGCACGGAGGGCTGGGCTGCGGCGCTGCGCATCCAGATGTCCATGCTATCGCGCAAGGATGGCGAGACGGTTCGGGAGCGTGATGCGCCTTCCGGTAGGTCGCGGCCGTTCGCCGCCTATATCGAGTACATGTTCGAGCGCCTGTCCCCCGACATGGTCGGGTTCATGCTGCGCACGTCGATACTCGACCGGTTGAGTGCGCCGCTCTGCGAGGCGGTGACGGGCCTGCGCACGAGCCAGCCGATGCTGGACGAAATCGCCGGGGCGCAGTTGCTGTTGCAGGCGCTCGACGACAATGGGCAATGGTTCCGTTATCACCCTCTGATGGGCGAATACTTGCGGGCCCAACTCGAGGCACTGCACGCCGACGAGGTGGCGGAACTGCATTGCCGTGCGTGTGCGTGGTATGCCGATCAGGAGTTGTGGACGGAGGCAGTCAGACACGCGATCGCCGCGGGCAACACGGATAACGCAATTCGTCTGATGGAGCGGTGCGCGATGGCGCTGGTCAAGAAAGGCGACCTGCTCACGCTGCTCGACCTGCAGCGCCGCTTTCCCGCCGGTCTGGCCGGTGCACAGGTGAAGGTTACGCTGGCGATCGCCTGGGGCATGGCGCTCGCCATGCATTTCGAAGAGGCGCTCGCGATGCTGGATGTAGTCGAACATGGTCTCGCGTCCGGCACGGGCGCCGAAGCCAAAGACATCCGGCGCGAATGCCAGGCGATCCGCTCGGTCGTCGCGGGCCTGCAGGATGATCCCGAGCGCGCACTCGTTATCGCTGAACCATGCATCGAGCGGCCGACCACCGATATCTGGACCACCAATGTGGCGTCCAACGTCGTGCGCTTCGCCCATTGGAAAGCCGGCAATCTCGAAGCGCTTTACGCAACGCCGTGGATGTCCTATTCAGCCGAAGAAAATCAGCGCAATCTGTACTCTTCGGTCTACCGGCAGTGCCTGCTGGGACATGCGGAAATGCAACAGTTGCACTTCGGGCTTGCCGAACGGTATTTCACGGAATCGATGCAATTGGCCGAACGGCATGCCGGTCCCGATTCGATCTCGGTGGCGCTATGCGCACCGATGATCGGCCAGATCTGGTACGAACAGGGCCGCCTGGATAAAGCTGAAACGCTGGTTGCCGGGTTGATGCCGGTCATTGACGTTGCGGTCCTGCTCGATAGCGTGTTGATTGCCTACCGCCTCCTCATCCGGATCGCCGTCGCGCGTTCGGACGTGACGCAGGCGTACGCATTGCTCGACCGGGGCCAGGCGTTGAGTTGCGAACGGCAATGGGACCGCATGACCGCCGCCGCCCTGGTTGAACGCACACGGCTTTATCTTGCGGAAGGCAGGATGGTCGAAGCGGCTGCGTGCGTCGCGCAACTCGATCAGATGGCGGCCCCCAACGCCCACCCTTCGCGTTCCATCTCGCTCGAGATCGAGAACTATCGCGCATTCGCAGCGGCCGCTGTTGCTACGGCCCAACAGCGGACCGAAGAGGCCACCACGGTGCTGGGTGCCGCGCTGCGGAGCGCCGAACGACGCCATGCGGATTTCGAGGCGCTACGCCTGCGAACCATGCTTGCGCTGGTCTGGCTGGCCGCGAACGAACGCACCCGTGCGACCGCGATCTTTCGCGAAGTCCTGAAGGTCGCCGCGCCCGCAGGCGTGTACCAGTCCATTCTCGACGTAGGGCCGAACATCGGATTGCTGCTGGACGCCGTTCGTGAAGACGCGGAGCAGAAGGAGCACTCGAACGAGCTGATTGCCTACGTCGATCATCTGCTCGACGGCGCGCGGATTCTCTATCAGCCAGGCGGCCACCGTCGACGCGATACCGAGCGCGGGTCGCTGAGTTCAAGGGAACGTGAAATCGTCGACCTGATTGCGCGCGGACAGTCGAACAAGGAAATCGCGAATGTGCTCGGAATTGGCGCCGAAACCGTCAAATCTCATCTGAAAAGCGTCTTCGTGAAGCTCGGCGTCGACAAGCGCGCTCAAGCCGTTGCGCGTGCACGGGACCTCGGCCTTGTGGGTTCAGACTAGCTGCATGCTGAAGTTGGCAACATGAGTTAGCGACATGAATATGTAATGGTGCAATCCGACGCAAAGTTCTAAATTGATCTTTTTTCCCCTGATCTTTTTCCTGAGCTTGCCTGACCGGCAGTTCCCGAAAAGACACCCATCTGCAATGGTATGACCTATCTCCACCATTGCCTCGTAATCGATTCGCGCCACAACAGCACGCACGATCAGACCTCGCGGTACGAGATGAAGTAACCGTCAACCCTCTCCGCTCGCCTGGCGAGCTAATGAGCTTTTCGCTGGAAAATCCCGCCATTGATGTGAAAATGTGGAGTAGCACTATTCAATACGTCGACGAACTCCGAGGTTGACATGCTTACCGTGTTGATACCACGCTCGTCCCGGCTTGCCGCCCTCAGCGTCGCCATCGCGGGCACGTCAGCAATGGCAGGCTTACTCGAACCGGTCACCGGCTGCTTCGGCCTCGTCATGGTTGTTCTGGTCGCGCACTTTTTCGACCGCAGCTTTGGGCGTCTCGCCGCGGGTTTCGTCTCGCTCGGGATCGCCGGCACGATGCTGACTGCCGGTCACCCTCCTCTGTCCTCCGGCTCGATCGGCCGTTGCGCCCTCGCAATCGGCGCGGCATGGCTTTGTGCGGAGCTGGTCTCCCGACGCCCGCGGCACATCCGCTACACCCAACCGCCAGACTCGACGGCCCACTCGAAGGATGACGATGTCGATCTCGAGGTTCGACAGGCGCTAACGGCAAGCGAGTCGAGAGAATTGATCCGCAAGCGGGAAGCGCAACTGAACTGGCTGATCGAGAATGTTCCCAGCCTGCTCTGGCGGACGGACGCTCATGGCCGCCTGGAATATGTGAACAAACGCGCTGAGGACTACACCGGCCTACGGTTTGAGGATCTGAAAACGCGCGGCTGGCTTCACCTGGTGCACCCGGATGACGCAGCCTCAACCCTTGATGCCTGGCAAGATTCCCGCGCTAGCGGGAGACCTTACGACTCGGTCCATCGGTTCCGCGCGGCTGACAACACGTATCGCTGGTTTCAATGCAAAGGCACGCCCATGCGGAATGCCAACGGCGATATCGTGAACTGGTATGGACTTTCGACGGATATCCACGAGCGGCAGCTAGCTCAGGAGGTTCTTCGCACGGAAGAGCTCAATTTGCGAAGACTCGTCGACGTATTGCCCGCGATGATCTGGCGAGCCACACCGGAAGGCAAAGTCGACAGATGGAGCCGCCAAATGCTCGCCTTCATGGGCGCGAGCGAGGAAGAATTCGACGGCGAAATGTTACTTCGCCGCATCCCGGAAGCGGACCGTCTTCGTGTCCGCTCGCGCTGGCGGCAAGCTGTCCACGAAGGTGTGTCGTATCAGGACACGTACCAGATTGCAGGCGCCGATGGCGCACTGCGCTGGTATCTCGCTCGCGGCGAACCGTTTCGCGACAAAAGCGGACAGATCCTGCACTGGTTCGGCGTATGTACGGACATCGACGATCTCAAGCAAACGGAAGCTGTGCTCGAACAGCGGGAGCACCAGCTACACGAACTGATCGAGACTATCCCCGCCATGCTCTGGAGCAACGACCCACAAGGGGGGCTCACCTACATCAATCGAAAAATCGTCGAATTCGTTGGCATGGATCTTTCGCAGCTCGCGGGCGGCGGCTATCAGAAGACCTGCCATCCTGACGACCTGGACACCATGGTTCAAGCGTGGACACACTCGGTCGAGACTGGCGAGGCGTACTGCCACGCTGCGCGGCTTCGCCGAAACGACGGGATTTACCGGTGGTACCAGCACATTGGCGAAGCCATGAGGGACGTCGACGGCAACATTGTTCAATGGTATGGCCTCAGTCTTGACATTGACGAACGCAAGCGTGCAGAGGACCGGCTCAGGCACACTCAGGCTGAACTTGCACGGGCAACCCAGATTGCCACCGTCGCAGAACTCTCCGCCTCTATTGCGCATGAGCTTAATCAGCCTCTCACGTCCGTTATCGCCAATGCGCAGGCTTGCAATCGGTGGCTCGCAGCATCCCCGCCCAATTTAAGTGAGGCCAGGACGTCCGCGGAAAGCGTCGTTCGAGATGCCCATTCCGCCGATGAGACGATGAAAAGCATCCGCGCGCTGTTCAACAGCCAATCATTCCAGAAGTGCAAGCGTAACGTGAAAGACATGGTCCTCGAATCCGTACGGCTGCTACGGCAAGACGAAACCAGACATACCGCCGACATCGACCTCGATTTGCCCGATGGCCTGCCGCCGGTGTTCGTCGACCAGATACAGATTCAGCAGGTCCTGCTAAATCTGATCACGAACGGCATAGAGGCCACGGAAAACTCGGGGCGCACGCCCAGGATTCTCATTACCGCAAGGGCGCTTCACGACAGATCCGTGCTTCTCGAGGTAATCGATAACGGTTCGGGCATCGTGGGCGACGACAGCATATTCGACGCATTCGTCACGACCAAGAGCAAGGGCATGGGCATCGGGCTTGCGGTGTCGCGTTCCATTATCGAAGCGCATGAGGGTTCTCTTACTGCCGCCAATAATCAGGGCTACGGATCGACCTTTAGCGTCGTCCTGCCAGTCTCGAGCGATGACGCCGCGTGTCCGGACGTCGAGATCAGTGGAGCGACCAGTCGCTGAGCGGAGCACGGTGCTGGAGGGCGAACGAGGGACGCCCTCCACAATCATGTAATAGCGGCCCGCCAGTCTGCTACCTATCATCCAGTCAAGGTCGAGGGTTAGCTCTAACGTGAATCGAGGAACCGTATCATGCAAGCTCCCATTGAAACAGACAGAACGTGGCAGTCAACCATGGCGCTTCTCTCGAACGAAGGCGAAACACAGGCACCGGTTGTGTCCAGTTGCCTCCGCCCGCAGGGCGGCGAAAGCGACTTCCGCGAATGCGTCATCCGGGTGCTGGAGCGCCGTGGGCGGAGCTCGGCAACGGTTGCGTGGAGCGACGCGACGTCCTGCTGCTACGGCGAGCAGCATTGGCGGCGTTGCGTCGCGAAGAAAGCCGGAGTTTGCGCCCTGAGTGGCCAGGCCATCAAGAGAGGCCATGCCGTGTATCGACCCAAGCGGGTTCAACCTACACCACTCAACATCGAAGCGATGATTCTGGCCACGGTCCTCGAAGCGGTCTCCCTGGAAGAAGGCTTCTGAAGATTCAGATCCGCTCGAAGCGTTGAGCGGGCCCCCTCCTGTCATCGGTCACCATCCGAACTTCGCTTCGACGCCCACGTAGTCCGCGTTGCGCGCCCCTAACGCGCGGATCGAATCTCCGACTTCGAAATGCACTGCTTCCAGCGCGAGCGCGACATTCGGGCTGACGAGCCAGTCTGCGCGAATCTGCGCATACATACCCGTCCAGCGGGTTCCCTTTCCCGCCGTGCCGGGCACCACGGCCATCCCCTGACCGTAGATCGCATCGCCCGTCGTCGCGCGCCACTGGAAACCGAGTGCCGTCAGTAACGTGAGCTTCGGCGATACCTTGAAGGTGATCGACGGCTTCACGTGAATCAGGTTGCTGTAGCCGGTGTATCCCGCCAGCGTGAAGTAGTAGCCGTTCGGAAACAACGGATTGAAGGTCTCGACGCGTCCATCGCCCGGATGCCGGTCGCCCGATGCGCCGTCGACCTGCAAACCGAAACGCGGCGAGCCCGCCACCGTTGCGAGCGTATAGCCGCCCAGCAAGCCGAACGCCCACGCGCCGATGGTGTCCTTGCCGACGTGCCCAGTCTGCACCATCGATTCGGCATCCCAATCGAACGACGCGACCTTGCCCGCGTAACGCACGTCGAATACATCGCGATGCTCGGTGCCTGCCGCATCGAGAAAGCGTGCGTTGTCGCGGTTGTAGCGCGACCAGTATGCTGAAAGATCGCCGGGCCCCGTGTTCGCACGTTCCACGCGCACGCCGCTGAACGTGAGATGCCGGTTCGACACATCGTCGAAGGTCGTGACGTCGCGATTCTGCACAGGCTGCGTCATATAGCCGATGAAGCGCCACTTGTCGATTTCATAATCGGCCCACAGCGCGTCGAACGCCTGACGCACGTTCGGCCCGTCACGCACCGAGACGAACCGTTGCAAGTCGAACGCCATCTCCTGCCGCCCGACGCGCGCCTTGAACGTGCCGCCGCCTACGCCATAGACGAACGCGACGAACGCCTGCTCGATATCGAGCTGATTCTTGTCGACGGGCGAAACGGCATCCTTGCCGAAGGGCCGCGCATCCTCGAGCTGGAAAAACGCCTGTACATGCATGCCGATGCGTGCATCGGCATGCACTTCGGCGCGCTCGATCACGTAGCTGTCGGGTCGCGCGGCGCCGAGTCCGAAGAGTGGCGTGTTGTTCAGTTCGAAGCGTTCACGCAGGGTCGCGCCGAGCGACAGATAGGTCGACGGATCGCTGCCGGGCGAGATGTACTTGAGCGCATCGAACGGCTCGCGCGGCACGCACGGATTGGCCAGCACCGACCAGTCTTCCTGCCAGTGGTTGAATGACAGCGGCGACGGCCGCTTCACGGTGCATTGAGGCGCAGCGGCCACGCCGGCAACCGCATCCGCCGCGTTGTCGGCGGCGAACGCGTCCACGCCGTCTGCCCATCCGCACACCGCGAGCGCCGCGCAGGCAGCCGCCTTCGACGTCGCGCGCTTCAGCGAGCGAAGCTGCATCATTTCGCCAGCTCGTGAATCTCGGCGACGTAGCCGCCGGGAAATTCGACCATGGCCGTGCGCCCTTCAACTGTCCTGTTCGCCGGCGACAGCACCTTCACGCCGACGCCCTGCGCCTTCGCGAGCGTCGCGTCGAGATCGGCGACCAGATAGCCGGTGACTTCGCGGCCGAACGGATAAGGCAGCTTGCCGTCGGTCGCGAACACGAGCATGGTGCCGAAGCCGGATGTGATGCGTACGCGCCGGATCGTCTCGCCGGATCGGCCGATTTCGCCGCCGTCCGCGTGACGGTTGTCGGACACGACCTTGCCGTGCGAAAAGCGTACAAAACGCTTGATGAAGTTATCCGCGGATTGCGCGGACACATAGACGCGATTGTCGGGCACCGTCTCGAGCGGACCGTACGAAGGCGCCTTCGTATGCCAGTACAACTGCATGTTCAGGCCGCCGGGCCATTGAATCACCGCGTCCTTGCCGATCGGATCGTCGAACGTATCCACGATCACGTCCGCGCCCGCGGCGCGCGCGGCACGAACGGCCTTGTCCATATCGGTGACGAGGTAGCCCGTGCGTTCGCTGCCGAACGGATACGGTATCGGCGTCTGGAATGCGAACACCGACAGCATGCCCACCGGCGTCCGAACGTATTGCGAAGCGGTCTTGCTCGGCGTCGGCGTAACCGTGAACACGGCGCGCGGCGAAGCCGTGCCGCCGAAGGTCGCGACAAAACTGTCGACGAACGCGTCGATGTCCTGGGTCGCCACATAAACGTGCGTCGTGTCGTACTGCGGACCGACCGACACGACCGGCAGGCTCTTGCCTACGTTCTGATGATCGGCCTCGGCGAAAACCGGCGAGGCGCCCAGCGCCATGCCGAGCGCCGTTATCGACACAATCGAAACGACAGCGGCCCGCAACACTCGAACCATCTTGACGGTACTCATAGAAAACACTCCTGGCTGGTAAGGGATGCCGCAGCGTTGCGCGGCACAATCAGGTTCCGACCTGTGGCGTGCCCGTCCTGCGCACCAGCACGGCGAGCACGCACAACGCGGCGAGCGGCAACAGCAGCGCCCAGAATGACGCGAGCAGAAAGCCCGCCGCGCCCGCGCACGCGCCCACTGCAAAACCGGCGACGGGCGGCAGTATGCGCAACAACCGGCTGCGCGCCGCCTGCCGCGCGGCCAGGTCGTTGGATGAAAACAGCAGATCAAATCCGTCGATCACGGCCTGCGTGACGTTGCCTGTCATCACCGTGTTCGCGACCACGGCGCGCGTCGTCAACCGCCCATGCGCATTCTGCACGCCCATCGCCGCCGCGCCGAGCAGGCCGCAGGCGATGGTGAGCGGCGCATCGGCATCGGTGACAGGCATAGCCAGCAGGCCCATCGTCATATAGGCCGCCAGCAGCACCGCCTGCAACACGTACAACGCGTGTGCGCGTACTGGCGGTTCGCGATGCAGCAGCCTGTTGTCAAGCATGCGGGCGAACACGATTCCGGCGACGAAGGCTGGAAACGCGAGCCACTTGATCAACAGACCATGCCCCCCGTGCGCAAGCGCCGCGCCGATCAGAAGGAAGTTGCCGGTCACGTGCGCGGTGAAAAGGCCGAACAGCGCGACGAAGCCGAGCGTGTCGACATAACCCGCTATCAAGGCAAGACACGTGTCTTCGCCGGGCACCTGACCGGGTTGCGCAGCGAACCACGCCACCGCGTCTACTGATCCTCTTTGCATAACGGTGTCGGTTTGGTGCCGGCAACGGGCGGCGCGCTTTGGGTTTGTGCATCGGGCGTGCGTATGCGCGCCTGCACAAACGGAATCGCATGCTCGCCAATCACAATACCGAGCAGCCCGGCAAGCGCGATGAGCGGCGGCGCGGGCGATTGCACCCGCACAAGGTAGTACAGGAGACCGACCACGAGGCCAGCTCCCAGCGAGATCAGATATGGCATGATTCGATCCTCACGCGCCGTGCGCTCAGGCTTGCCGTTGCACGAACCGCGGCAGCGCAATCCGGTAGCGTCCCGCACCGCCGATCGCGATGGTTCCGAACATGATCAGCAGCATCCATGCGAATTGCGCCTGGCCCAACGTCCATTCGCGATGCACGAAACCCAGCGCGACCACGCAGACCACCATAATCGGCAGCGCGGCAAGCCGCGTCGCGATGCCCGCGATCATCAGCAGCGGGCACACGACCTCCGCGAAGATCGCACAGCCTAATGTCAGCGTCTTGCCGAGATGAAACGGGTCTTCGATCGCCTCGAGCTGACTCGTGTAGTGGATTGCCTTCGGCAGTCCATGCACGAGCAGCACGAGCACGCTCGCGGTGACGCGCAGAAACAGCAGCGCCACATCGAAAGTGAGAAAACGCTTCATCGCCTGCCTGCTCCTAGAACGCGAAACAACTGCAACCGAGCGCGCCCCAGAACGCGTTCGCGTCGCCTGCGGGTACGTTGCTGCGCCATGCCCACGCATGCGCGTGACGATGCACACCGCACAGGTTCACGCATGCGTCATTGCACGACTGCACGAGCGGCACCGCAGGACGATAGCGCGCATAGCCGCCGTACTCCGCGACGGGCGACCACGTGGGGCTAACGGGCAGCGCAGGCGGGTCAAACGTTTCGAACTCTTCGGCCGCGTAGACAATCCGCCCATTGACCGCCGTCAGCACCGAGCTCAGATGCTTGATGCCGTCTTCTTCCATCGTGAAGTAGTCGTCGCTCAACACCGCGAAATCGGCTAGCTGGCCAGGCACGAGCGCGCCCTTCTTCGTCTCTTCGTTCGAGAACCATGCGCTACCCACCGTATAACGGCGCAGCGCCTCCATGCGATCCAGCCGGGCCTGCGCGGCGTACATCAGCGTGCCGCCCACCGTGCGCCCCGAAACAAGCCAGTACAGCGACACGAACGGATTGAAGCTCGCGACGCGCGTTGCGTCCGTCCCCGCGCCGACCGGCAACCCGGCCGCGAGCATCTTGCGCACAGGCGGCGTATGCGCCGCGGCTTCGGCGCCGTAGCGGGAAATGAAGTATTCGCCCTGATAGGCCATCCGGTGCTGGACGGCGATGCCGCCGCCCAGCGCGGCAATGCGGTCGATATTGCGCGCCGAAATGGTTTCGCAGTGGTCGAAAAACCAGCGCAGGCCGTTAAACGGCGTGTCCTGGTTGACACGCTCGAACACGTTGAGGAAGCGTTCGATCGATTCGTCGTAAGTGGCATGCAGCCGGAACGGCCAGCGGTTTTGCACGAGCAGCCGCACGACGGCTTCGAGTTCGCTTTCCATCACGTCCGGAAGGTCCGGACGCGGCTCCAGAAAATCTTCAAAGTCCGCGCCGGAGAACACGAGCATTTCGCCGGCGCCATTCATCTTCAGGAAATCGTCGCCGTCACCAGGTTTGGTGACTTTGACCCATCTCGCGAAATCTTCGATTTCCTGCTTCGCGTTCTGCGTGAACAGGTTGTACGCAATTCGCACGGTCAGCTCGTTACGCTTCGCGAGTTCCATGATGACGGCGTAGTCGTCGGGATAAGACTGGTAGCCACCGCCTGCGTCGATCGCGCTCGTCACGCCCAGGCGGTTGAGCTCACGCATGAACTGGCGCGACGAATTCAACTGGTCGTCGAGCGGCAGCTTCGGTCCTTTTGCGAGCGTCGCGTACAGCAGACCCGCATTCGGACGCGCGATCAGCATGCCGGTCGGATTGCCGCGGCGGTCGTGCTGGATTTCGCCGCCCGGCGGATTCGGCGTATCGCGGTCATAGCCGACCGCACGCAGCGCGGCAGCGTTCAGCAGCGCGCTGTCGTAGAGATGCAGGATGAAGACGGGCGTGTCCGGCGCGATCGCGTTGATCTCCTCAAGCGTCGGGCCCCGCTTCTCCGCGAACTGGAATTCGTTCCATCCACCGATAACACGCACCCATTGCGGCGCAGGCGTGCGTGCAACCTGCGCGCGCAGCATCTCTAGCGCGTCGCGCAGCGAGGGCACGCCATCCCAGCGCAGTTCGAGATTGAAATTCAAACCGCCGCGAATGATGTGAAGATGCGAATCGTTGAGCCCGGGAACGACCGTGCGTCCCTTCAGATCGACGCGGCGCGTCGACTCGTTCGCCCATTGCATCATGTCGTGGTCGTTGCCGCTCGCAACGATCTCGCCCTTCGCGATGGCGAGCGCCGTCACGAACGAACGCTTGTCGTCCTGCGTCGCAATCTTGCCGTTATAGATCACCAGGTCCGCAATGCGGCTGGGCTGAATCGGTGCGGTCATCGTCGCTCTCCGTGATGGTTGGTCAGACGCGTTTCACGCGCGCCGACAAACGCGTCGCGCGTGAAAAATGGCGTGAGGCAATCAGTTCGCCTAGCTCGCGTGCCCGCCAAGAATCTGCTTCGCGTAGCGCACGCCGATGCCATACGAGGTATGCGCCTTGAAAATCTCCATGCAGCCTTCGTACGTTTCGCCGCGCGCCCAGTCACGTTGCAGTTCGCACATGAACTGCACCGAGGTCAGCGGCACCGCGCCTGCCTGGATGACGCGCTGCACGGCACGCTCATGGGCCTCCCCAGTGATATCGCCGCAGGCGTCCGTCGGCACATAGATCTCGAAGCCTTCAGCCAGCATCTGCACGCTCGGGAAAGCGACGCACACTTCTGTCCACAAGCCCGCGATCACGATCTTCTTGCGGCCCGTCGCCTTGATCGCGTCGCGAAAGCCCTTGTCTTCCCACGAATTCATCGACGTGCGATCGATCGGTTTGATCTGCGGAAACACCGATTGCACTTCCGGCAGCAGTTGGCCACTGAAGGTATCGGCGGCGACCGTCGTCAGAACGGTCGGCACCTTGAAGAGCTTCGCGGTCTTCGCGAGGATCTGAATGTTGTGAAGGATGGTGGTGCGTTCGTGCGAGTGCGTGCCGAAGAACATCTGCGGCTGATGATCGATAAGCGCGAGCGCGCACGTGTCGGGCGTCAACAGTTCATGGGCCATGAGTAGCTCCAATTTTCGAGAATGCGAGGACCCGCACGGTTGCACGAAGGCCACCGTGTCAGCGTCCGGTTAGTGGATAGGTCGAGTCGATGTTGCATCGGCGAGGCGGATGCGAACGGCTTCCCGGCGAAGCTTGAGCGTGAGTTTCACGATGCCGCGATGGCACGACGAGAAGGTATAGCTTCGCACCTTGCCGCGACATTACATATTTATGTAGCGCGGTAGTCCACAGTAAGTTCGGATACCTGATCTCATTGCTCAGCCGGCGCGGAGCAAGAATTGCCTCGCCACGATGTTCCAGATTCATGTAATGGTCGTCTTAGGACCGGCCGGCTACTATCGAACATATCGCGTGGCGAACGGGTCTTCATTCGTCCTGCGCCAAAGGACGACGCACTCACGCGGAATGCGCTTCTTTTACCTCCCCATAAGCATCCGATGGGCCGCGAATTCTTAATCTATGGAGATATGAAATGGCAACGATTGCTGCCGACTACATGGTTGGTGCACTGGTCAATGCGGGCGTGAAGCGTGTGTTCGGCGTGGTGGGCGATTCGCTGAATGGCTTCACGGATTCCTTGCGTCGCGAAGGTTCCATCGAATGGGTTCACATGCGGCATGAAGAAAGCGCGGCTTTCGCCGCGGGAGCCGAAGCGCATCTCACAGGACAACTCGCAGTCTGTTGCGGGAGTTGCGGCCCGGGGAACCTGCACCTGATCAACGGCCTGTTCGACTGCCAACGCAGCGGCGTTCCTGTGCTCGCTATCGCTGCGCATATTCCCAGTTCGGAAATCGGCATCGACTATTTTCAGTCGACTCATCCCGAAGTGCTGTTCAAGGAATGCAGTCATTACGTCGAGCTCGTCACCCATCCCGACCAACTGCCGCAGATTCTGGGCCGTGCGATCCGGACGGCCGTTGCGCGCAAAGGCGTCGCTGTTGTCGTGATACCCGGCAACGTGGCGCTCGGCCCGCTCACAAAACCTGTGCCGAGCTGGAGCGCACCGTCCGCTCCGATGATTCGCCCGGCAAACGCCGACATCGCGAAACTCGCCCTTCTGTTGAACCAGTCGTCGCGCGTGACCTTGCTTTGTGGAGCGGGTTGCAAGGATTCGCACGCAGAAGTCGTTGAACTCGCCCGCAAGCTGCAAGCGCCGATCGTGCACTCGCTGCGAGGCAAGGAGTACATCGAATACGACAACCCATTCGATGTGGGAATGACAGGCCTTGTCGGGTTCTCCTCCGGGTACTCCGCGATGAAGAGCTGCGACATGCTCCTGATGTTGGGTACCGATTTTCCCTATCGACAGTTCTATCCAGAGGGGGTGACGATCGCTCAAGTCGATACAAGGCCAGAAGCCCTCGGCAATCGATGCCCAATTGAGCTTGGCGTATTGGGAACGGTCAAGGACACGCTCACCGAACTGCTCCCCATGGTTCAGCAGAATACGGACAGCAGCTTCCTGAATCGCGCGCTCGACGACTATCGCAAGGCTCGCGCGAATCTGGATTCGCTGGCCGAGCCCGAAGCGGGCAGCAGCACCATTCATCCGCAATACGTGACCCGGCTCGTCAGCGAACTCGCCGACGAGGATGCCATCTTCTCCTGCGACGTCGGCACCCCCATCGCTTGGACAGCCCGCTATCTGAAGATGAACGGCAAGCGGCGCCTGGTGGGTTCGTTCAATCATGGCTCGATGGCCAACTCGCTCCTGCACTCGATTGGCGCGCAGGCCGCTTTCAGGGACCGGCAGGTGATCTCGATGTCGGGCGACGGCGGCTTCACCATGATGATGGGTGAGTTTCTCACGCTGATTCAGGCAGGCTTGCCGGTCAAAGTCGTGGTGCTCAACAACGGAACGCTGGGCTTCGTGGAAATGGAGATGAAGGCCAGTGGCTTCGTCGATACGGGATGCGACCTCAAGAATCCGAATTTCGCCGCGATGGCCAATGCGATCGGAATCAAAGGCATACGCGTCGAGCACCCTGCGGAGCTGGAAGGTGCGCTAAGCGAAGCGTTCGCCCATCCGGGCCCAGCGCTCGTCGACGTAGTAAGCGCACGTCAGGAGCTCGTGATGCCTCCCTCGACCAGCGCCGACCAGGCTTACCACTTCGGCCTGTTCATGCTTCGTGCCGTCATGGACGGTCGCGGCCAGCAGCTCATCGACCTCGCAAAGGTCAATCTGTTCCGGTAATGCAGTCCGCACGCGTATAGGGACCGTTATCCACGCAATGGGATTCGAACCATGTCCAGCAAAATCGTCGGCACTGTAGATGCTCCATCCGAACGCGAGCCCATCCACATGGGCTTCGTCATCGCATGGCTTTTCTGTGCCGCGTTCTACTTCATGCAGTACATGCTGCGTTCAGCGCCGGGCGTGATGGTGCCCGAGCTGAGTGCGGCGTTCGCGCGCGATGCGCTGGGCGTGGGTGCGCTCGTCGGCCTGTACTACTACACCTATGCGCTGTTCTCGATTCTTTGCGGTGCGCTGCTCGACCGGCTCGGCGGCAAGGCGGTCATTCCGGCCGGCATCGTTCTCGTGGCTGTTGGGGCGGCGCTGTTCGGCCTTGGCAGCGTGGAGGCGGCGCAGGTCGGTCGCCTGCTGCAAGGCGCGGGGTCGGCGTGTGGCTTTATCGGCGCGGTGTATCTCGCCACGCACGGCTTTCCGCCACGCTCTCTTGCGACGGCGGTAGGCTTCACTCAATGCTTCGGTATGCTGGGCGGTTCCGCGGGTCAGTTCGCCGTCGCGCCGCTCATTCACGGCGTCATCACATGGCAGCAGTTCTGGTGGCTGTCCGGCCTCGTGATCTTTGTGATCGCCCTACTGGTGCTCTTCGTGACGCCGGCAGCCCATGACAACAGCCCTGCCAGCCAGGGCTCGTGGCTGAAGATGTTCGCGCCGTACAAGCAGGTACTCACGAATCCGCAGTCCTACCTTTGCGGCTTCTGCGCCGGCCTTTTGTTCCTGCCGACTACGATTGGCGACATGATCTGGGGCATTCCATTCCTGCACAGCGGTCTCAACGTCAGCTATGGAGAGGCCGTCAATCGCGCGAGCATGGTGCCGCTCGGCTGGGTGATCGGCTGCCCGCTGCTAGGCTACCTGGCCGACCGTCTGGGCCGCCGCAAGCCGGTATTGATCGGCGGTGCGCTGCTGATGCTGGTGTCGGGCGCCGGCATTTTTTATCTGCCGGCCGGCGTGGCGCCGCCATATGTGCTCGGCCTGCTGCTCGGCATCGGCTCCGGTGCGGCGATGCTGCCCTACACGGTGATCAAGGAAGTCAACCCCGACAACGTGAAAGGCAGCGCCAGCGGCGCGATCAATTTTCTGGTGTTCACATTCAGCGCGTTGCTCACGCCGGTGTACGGCAAGCTGCTCGCCCACCATGCGAACGGCGGCACAATGGATCTGTCTACATTCCGGGCAGCCGGTTCATGGCTGATCGGTGGCATCGTGCTTGCCATGGTGCTCGCTATATTCATGCGCGAGACCGGACCGCGCGGACGCGCGAACGCATGAGGGCGACGCCAGGTTCTTCAGCAAGGAGGAGCCCCTTGAACCTGGCGCTATCCGTTACACCGAGGGCGTCAGGTAAGGATTGACCTTGCCCGGTGCATAAGGCTGCGTCTTGAGTTCCATCCGTGCAATGCTCTGCAAGTGAACCTCGTCCGGGCCATCGGCGAAGCGCAATGCACGGCCCCACGTCCAGCTGTCGGCCAATGGCGTGTCGGGGCTCAGCCCCATTGCGCCGAACACCTGCATCGCCCGCTCGCATACGGCGGTGTGAACAGTCGGCACGAGCGCCTTGATCATCGAGATCTCCTTGCGCGCGTCCTTCGCACCTACGTTGTCGATCATCCACGCGGCCTTGAGAACGAACAGCCTCGCCTGATCGATTTCGATTCTGGACTTCGCGATCCACTCGGCGACTGTTCCGTGTTCAAACAGCGTCTTGCCGAATGCCGTGCGCGCCTGGGCCCGCTCCACCATCAACTCGAGCGCCAGTTCCGCGGCGCCGATCGAGCGCATGCAATGGTGAATCCGTCCCGGCCCGAGACGCGCCTGCGCCAGTGCAAAGCCGCTGCCCTCTTCACCGAGCAGATTCGATCGCGGCACGCGCACGCCTTTGAACTCGATCTCGCAGTGGCCTTCCGGCGCCACGTGATTGACCACCGGGATATTGCGGATCATCTTGACGCCAGGTGTGTCGCGAGGCACGAGAATCATGCTCTGCTGACTGTGGCTCGGCGCGTCCGGATCCGTTTTGCCCATCACGATGAAGATCTGGCAATTCGGATGGGCTGCATTCGTGATGAACCACTTGCGGCCGTCGATCACATAGTCGTCCCCGTCGCGACGAATCGACGTGGTGATATTGGTCGCGTCCGAAGAGGCCACCGCCGGCTCCGTCATCGCGAACGCCGAACGGATCTTGCCGTCGAGAAGGGGCTTGAGCCACTTCTCGCGCTGAGCGGGCGTGGCAAACATATGCAGCAATTCCATATTGCCCGTGTCCGGCGCGTTGCAGTTGAACACCTCGGACGCCCACGACACCCGGCCCATGATCTCAGCGAGAGGCGCGTACTCGAGATTGGTCAGGCGGGTACCGGGCTCGTCATCGCGCAGATGCGGCAAGAACAGGTTCCAGAGACCCTCTTCACGCGCCTTGTCCTTCAAGGTCTCCATAAAGGAAACCGGATACTGACCGGCACTCACTTCATCGTGCCATTGCCGGATGCGCGGAACGATATGCGTGTCCATGAACGCACGCACCTGAGTACGCAGCGCTTCGACTTTCGGGCTGTATGCAAAGTCCATTTTTACTCTTCCATAATCTGATTGGTGTTGTCGATGCACGGCCAACGACGTGGCCAGTACCGTGCCTCGACCCCATGACTAGATCGTCAGTCCACCGTCGACGACGACACACTCTCCGTTGGTATAGCTCGCAGCGTCGGACACCAGGTACAGCACGGTACCCGCCATCTCGCGAGGTTCCGCATGACGTCGCAGCGGAATCTGCGACACCCAGCTCTCGTACGTGGCCTGATCTGCGAACAGCGCCCCTGCAAAGCGGGTTTTGGTCAGTCCGGGAAGCAGCGCATTCACGCGAATCCCGAACGGCCCGCACTCCTTCGCGAAGGCCCGCGTCATGTTGACAACGGCGGCCTTGGTGATCGAGTAGATGCCCTGTCTGTCGCCAGGCTGCAATGCATTGACCGAAGCCGTGTTGACGATCGCGCCGCCGCCGTTCTCCCGCATCAACTTGCCCGCCTCGACGGACATGAAGAAGTAGCCGCGCAGATTGACTTCCACCGTCTTTTCGAAGGACGACAGATCGGTATCGAGAATGTGGCCAAAATACGGATTGGTCGCCGCGTTGTTGACGAGAATGTCCAGCCGGCCATGCCGTGCCCGAATATGCTGGAAGATCGCGTGGATGTCCTCGAGACGCCCCACGTGGCACGGGTACGCTTCGGCGCTCCCGCCCGCTTCCTTGATTTCGCTTGCAACGGATTCACAATCTTCCAGCTTGCGGCTCGACACAATCACGTGGGCACCCTGCTCGGCGAGCAATTTCGCGATCTCTTCGCCGATACCCCGGCTCGCGCCCGTCACCAGCGCAATCTTTCCTTTCAGGTCAAACAGATTTGTAGTCACGATCAGTATTCCTATTTCTACGTTCCGATTTCCTGCCTGTCTTCAAATCAGGTCAATGCCCATCTTCGCAAGCGCTCCGGCCATCTCCCCCACCTGCCGCGCTTTTTCGTTCGATGCGTTGCCGCCCAGGGCCCGCTTCTTCACGCCCTGTGCAATCGCGGCGAGTCGGAAGAAGCTGAACGCCAGGTAGAAGTTCCAGTTCTCAATCGACGAAATGCCCCGCAGCGCGCAATATCGCTCGACAATCGACGCCTCATCCGGCACGCCCAACGCGCCTCGATTCAAGCCTGCGAGTCCGGCGATATGGCTGCCGGGCGGAAGCCGCAAACACATGCAGAAGTACGCGATGTCAGCCAACGGATTGCCGAGCGTGGAGAGCTCCCAATCGAGAACAGCGCGGACTTGAGGTGCATCGCGCGTGAAGATGATGTTGTCGATACGAAAGTCGCCGTGCACGAGCGAAGGCTTTCCCGTTTCCGCCGGACAGTGGGCAGGCAGCCATTCGATCAGCGACTCCATGGCCGCCAACGTATCGGTTTGCGCGGCGCGATATTGCCTCGTCCAGACGTCGATCTGACGCTCGAAATAGTTGCCCGGTCGGCCGTAGTCGGACAATCCGGCTTCATCGATATCCACGTCGTGGAGAGCCGCCATTGTTCCGAGCAGTGCGTCGTATATCGCGCCGCGCTCCTCGACGGATACTTCGGGCAGCGCCGGGTTCCATAAGATTCGCCCGTCTTCGTAGCTCATGACGTAAAACAGGCTGCCGATGACATCGCGGTCCTCGCAAAGGTGATACGCGCGAGCAACGGGAACCGGTGTCCGGCCGAGCGCCGATATCACACGAAACTCGCGATCAACCGCATGCGCGGCCTTGAGCAGATCGCCGGGAGGTTGACGCCTCAGCACGTAGCTTCCGCTTTGCGCCTTCAAAAGAAACGTCGGATTGGATTGGCCGCCGGGAAATTTCTCGACGGACATCGGTCCTTGAAACCCGGGCACGTGCACCGTCAGATAACGTGTGAGTTCGTCGATGTCGAACTGGAGACTGGGGTGGTTCATCTAGCAGGAATCCGGATTGAGGTCAGCCGTAGGTGACAAATTCACGCCTCTCGGCATGTTCGAGATGAGGCACTGAATTGAAGCTAACGAGCGACATCGCGTCGTCGTTAAAGACATATTGGCAAACACTGCTGTTTCGAATCTGCAGGTTCAGTGCAATCGCGCTCGCAGCGGGCGCCTGTAGAACCTGCTGGGCAGTGACCGCGATCGGGCCACCCGAACTCACCACCAGAACGCGCCTGCCGCCGGCCCGCTGGATGTCGTTGCGCGCACGCTGGACACGTGTCTGGAATTGCTGCCATGTCTCTGGAACAGCGCCCGGCAAGCGGTCATCGGCCCAGAGCTGAAGCACGTGCCGCAGCCCTTTGTAGAAGTCCTTTTTTGAACTGGTGGCCGATAAACTTGACGGCAGGCCCTCTTCACCGAGAGCAGCGAACAACGCCTCGAAATCGTATTCATTCAGACCCGCGTCTTGCGCGAGCTCGATTGGCGGGCCGCCCATTGCGGCGAGAATGGCGTCGGCGGTTTGCCGATGCCGCTGCATCGTGCCGATGACAACACGATCGAACCGCAAGTTCGCCTGCGCGAAGTATTCGCCGAGCCAGCTCGATTGGGTACGACCGGAAGGTGATAGCTCGTCATAGTTGTCAGCGCCGAAGGACGCCTGACCATGCCGTACAAGATAGAGTTCTGCCATGCCAGCCTCGCGTCAACATGGCTAGCAGAATACCCAGCGCCGCATCATTCAGGAAATTTATTGTTGTGATAGTTGGCTATAGATTTTCGTGACACCAGGCGTCTATCCCACATCCCTCGCCTGCCCCGTAGATCCGCGCTACTGGTTCATTTCCAGCATGAGCCGGCCAACCTGCTCGCGCAACCAACGATGAGCCGGGTCCCCCGTCACGCTTCGATGCCAGTAGCCATGCGACTGAAGATCCGGAAGATCGAACGGCAGTTCCAGGATTCGCGCGTCATAGCGCTTGAGGAGCACGAGGGGGGCCGTGAGGACGAGATCGGTTCGCATCGCGATCAACGGGGCCACCAGATAGTGTTGGACCCGCGTCTGAATCGATCGCCTGACGCCGAGCTTGGTCAGCTCGCCATCGACGAGACCCGATCCCTGGGGGCGGCTGGATACGTGGATGTGACCGAAGCTGAGGTAGTCGTCGATCGTCAGCTTCTTCTTCGTAAACGGATGGTCGCGACGCAGCATGCAGGCATAGCGGTCGCGGCCGAGCGGTTCCTGCTCGAGGTAAGGATCGTCAATCAGCGGCGCGTCGATCGCAAGATTGACTGCACCGCTCGCTAGCGCTTCCGGAACCTCTTTACGCGTCGTGAAGTAGCTCTCGATGCGGATGCCGGGCGCCAGTCGCTGCAGCACCTCCTCGAGCGCAGGCAGAAGAAGCGCCTCCGTGAGGTCGGTCATGCTGAGCCGGAACGTGCGCTCGGACGAGCCGGGATCGAAGCGTCCGCCGACGTGCGTACTCGAGTCGAGCAGCTGCAGCGCCTCACGAACCTGGCCGATGATGTTTTCCGAAACGGGCGTCGGCATCATGCCGGCCGACGTACTCACAAACAGCTGATCGTCGAATGTTTTGCGCATCCGCGACAATGCATTGCTGACAGCAGGCTGGGTAATGAACAGCATCTCCGCTGCGCGCGTCAGGTTTCGTGTTCTGTAGACGGCTTCGAAGACAACGAAGAGATTCAGGTCAACCTTTGGCAGACGCATTTTCAAATTTCCCGATGCCACTCGAACTGTGTTTTCGATCCATCCTGTTCACCATGCACTTGTCGGCGCTTGGCGACGATCGGCGTGGTATCAAGGAGCAACCCCGGCGAGTCTACTCCTGCAAGTGAGAGACAACCAGACAGGGGCCAATCGGTGGAGGACCCACTTATCTTGCATCGACTCCTTACTGGTCGATATCACCCAGCGGGGGGATCGGCGTCATGATGGCTCCCCCGTGTCTCATGTCTTGCACCTCTTGCTTGGAGCATCTATCAGCTTGTTGAAAGAGCAAGCAGGCGCTGGCCGATCTGACCACCACGCGGCAAGGGATTCGATAGCCGCTCGAGCGCCGACATGAAATGGCGCTGCTGCACATCCGCCTGTTCGGCGTCGCCGCGGGCCTCGTGAATCGCCGCCGCCGTACGATGAAGCCGCCAGTCCGCCAGCGGGGTTTCGAAGCCTTCCGTGGCCGCGAACGCGGCGTTGATGTGTTCGAGTGCAACGACCGCATCGCCACTCGCGAGCGCCTCTCGCGCAACGATGTCCCAGGCAAGCGCCTGCCACGTCCGGTCTTCGGTGGCGAGTGCGAGCTTGAGGAACGCCTCGGCGCGCGATCTCGCGGTGCGATGGTCGCCCGCCATCATCGCGGCCTCGGCGGTACCCCATTCGATTGCCAGCCGCCAGTACCAGTCGAACATGATGGGTGTAGCGTCCAGTTGCCGTTGCGCTTCAGCAAATAGCGCCGAGGCGCGCGCGCCGTCCTCCAGTCCGATATACGCGAGGCCCGCGAGTACGATGCACGCACGGTGTTGCACGGGCAGCAGCGCGCCGGCGTCGGCTTCGACCGCTCGATCGGAGGAGTTTGAAGCCGGCACGAAGCGTTCGTACATGTCAATGACTGACTCGTAGTCCATTGTGTGCACGAACAACCAACCCCGATAGACCTCGAGTGTGCGAGCCGCAAAATAGTCGCCATTCTCGTGGTACGACGCCATGCCCTGCTCGAACGATTCCATCGAGCGCCCCAACTCTCCCAGGAAGAGTTGAGCCCACGCCGTACCCAGCCGGACCATCCACGTCGCTCTCGCGAGGTCGAAGCCCGGATGTTCCACCGCATGCTCAAAGAGGATCTGGTAATTCGCCCGTACCGTGCCGAGTGCTTCACGATAGCGGGTGGAAATGATGCACAGCATGCTGTGCTCCATATTCGCCCGGGCGATCAGCAAGGGATCCCCCGTCTCGCGCAGCGCACGCATCGCCGTCTCGCACTCGGTCAGATCGGCATGCGACCAGCCGTCGGTCCAGATACGGCGTACGTAGGCACTTACGCGCACCAGCGCACTGACGCGCAGGTCAGGATGCGATGCGCTGAGCGTCAGCGCATCGTTGAGCACCTCGATGCAACGTTGCCGGTCGCTCCAGCTAAAAACGTAGGCCAGGCCGAGCATGGCGCGCAATTGCGCATCGAGCCGACCAATCGTGCGTGCCTGCTCCTCCAGTTCGATCCAGGCGGCCTCGGCGCGCGGATCGTGCGCCGCTGCGTAAAGCGACGCACGCGCCTCAGCAAACTCAAAGCTTTTCAACGGGCGCAAATCAGCCGGCAACCTGGTGGTGAGCGAGGCGGCAAAATCGAGAATCGACTGCGCCTCGCGATACGCAAACCGAACCTTCGCGGTTTGCAGCGCAATGCGTAGATAGTCGATCGCCTTGAGCCAGTCTCGCGCGTCGGCGAAATGATGTCCGAGCTCGTATGCCACCTCGGCTCGCTGATCGCGAGCGTAGATCGCCTCGAGCCGTTCCGCGATTTGCCGATGCAAACGGGAGCGGCGGGTCAGCCCTTGACGCCCATAGAATGCGTGACGAATGAGAGCATGGTCGAAACAGAACGTCGCCGCAGTTCCCCCGTCGGGGAAGCGCTTTACGCCGCTACGTTGAATAAAGCGTTGAGTGCGTGCCAGGGCCTCGCACAGATCGTCGAACTGCTCCGCCGACAGCCCCGCGGCCTCGGCCACGGTCGCCGATGAAAAGCAGAGTCCTGCCACGCTGGCGGCTTCAAGCAGATTCCGTTCGTCGGCGCCGAGGCGCCGGATTCTGCCCTCGAGCGTCCGGGTTATCGTGTGTGGCGCTGCCGCGCCGATCGCGGCGAGTGGCGCGAGCGGCCGCCAGCCCGTCACCGTTTTGCGGACCATGTCGCGCTCCACGAGATCGGCAAGCGTCGCCCGCATAAACAATGGATTGCCGCCGCAACGTTGCGCGATGAGAAAAGACAGTTCTTCTTCGGCAGGGTCGGTGTGATCGCGGTCTGTCAGCCACGCAAGCACGGCATCGCGAGGCAATGGACCCAGCGCCAGTTCGCGGCATAGCCCCCTCAGTGCAAGCTCGTGGTGCAGTTGCTCGATGGGGTGTTCGGTCAGCGCCGCTTCGTCCGGCCGGTAAGTGACGACAACCATCAGACGCAGCGCGCCTGGCTGGCGCGCCAGCGCCGCCAGAAAATCGACGGTCGAGTAGTCGGCCCAATGAAGATCTTCGAATATCAGAAGCAGCGGTTGCGTCTGCGTCAGGGAGCTCAGCAAGCCCCGGATCTCCCGCAGCATGCGTTCGCGCGACGCGCCAGGAAGCTGCCGATGCAGGGACTCGCGCACCTGACTCGCCACGTGGCCCGGGAGCTGCCATGCCCACGTGGGCGCGAGCGTCACCAGCGCTTTCACGACTTCGCTGCCGCCGGTTCCCTGGCACAGTTGGCCGAGCGCCTGCAGAACCGGATAAAACGGCTCCGTGCCGCCATAGCCCTCGACACAATGCCCTTCGGCAACCCACGCGTCGTCACGTTCGAACCGTTGCGCGGCAACGAACTGCCTGAGCAACGCTGTCTTGCCGATGCCCGGTTCACCGGTAACCACCACGACCTGAGTGTTTCCGCATCGGGCCTGGTCCATGGCGGCGCACAGTTGCTGCAATTCGCTCGTGCGCCCGGCAAAGCCGCCGAAGCTCTCCCCGTTCACAGCCGGCACAAGCTCCGTGACAGGAATCTCTACGGGCGCGACAAAACGATAGCCGCGTCCACGCAGTGTTTCGATGTAGCGAGGGCGCTGCGCGCTATCGCCGAGCCGCGCCCGGATCGTCTGTATGTGGCTCTTCACGACTTCCGGCTGCACGTGCACATCAGGCCACACGGCTTCGAGCAGCGCGTCATGAGTAATCAGCGCACCGCGATTCTCGATCAGAAACCGCAACACGCCGAAGGTCTTGCGTGTCAGGTCGATGCGCTCGGGCGCCGTGCTGGAGGAAGCCAGCCGCCAAAGACATTCGTTCGTCGTATCCAGACGAAAGCCTTCAAAACTGACCGACGATATCCTGCTCGAATGAGCCTTCATGCCAACCTTGCTCCTCATGCCTTTATCCAACCCTCTGAAGAACAAACGCGCCCGCCTGCCAGGACGAGACGCACACTTCTCCCGTCAGGGTAAGGTGTTCGAAATCCGGAGGGGTGATTTTCTGGTCCTGATTGTGTAATGAAATGCTCCACTCAGCATGACCGACAGGCGCAGTATAAAATCGCGGCAACCAAGTCGGGCTGCAGCTCCATCGGAGAACCTAGGTGATCGATTTCCCACCCTTTCGGCTGGATCGAGTGAATCGATGCGTCTGGCAATGCGCGCCCGACGGCGCGAGCCGCAGGCTCACGTTGGCGCCACGCGCCTACGACATGCTGCAATACCTGATCGACCATGCCGGGCGGCTCATCACGCACGAGGAATTCCTCGATGCCCTCTGGCAAAACGTGCATGTCCAGCCCGAAGTGCTGAAGGCACACATGCTGACCATCCGCACCGCGCTCGGCGACGATCCCGCACGTCCAAGCTTTATCGAAACCCATCGCGGCCGCGGCTATTGCTTCATTGCGCCGCTCTCCGCCAGTTCCAGCAACGGCCCGCGCGAGGCGGACCAGCGCAGCCATGGCGGGTTTGTCGGCCGCAAGCAGCAACTGAACCGCTTGAAGACGCTGTTCGATGAGGCACGCAATGGCGCATCGCGCATCGTGTTCGTGGCGGGGGAACCTGGCATCGGCAAGACGACGCTCGTCAATCGTTTCCTGGACTCCCTCGACGGCAATGCCACGGTGTTGACGTCGCTCGGGCGCTGCGTCGAAGGCTATGGCGGCATCGAGCCTTACTACCCAGTGCTCGACGCGCTCACCCAACTGACTCGCAGCGAAGCGGGCCCGATGATCACCCGCACGCTCGTGTCGATCGCGCCGACCTGGGCGCTCCAGATGCTGGGATCGGTGCCGCAGCAATACCGCGCCGAACTTCAGCATCAGGTGATCGGCGCGGCGAGCGGGCGCATGCTGAGGGAGATCTGCGAATTCCTCGAAGCACTGTCGCTGGAGCGGCCGCTCGCACTGGTGTTCGAAGACCTGCACTGGTCCGATTATTCGACGGTCGACATGCTCTCCGCGCTTGCCCGCCATCGTAGCGGCGCACGTCTGATGGTCATCGCGACGTACCGCCCGGAAGACGCCGAACTTGCGCAACATCCCTTGTGCCGGCTGAACCGCGATCTGGGCTTGCAGAAGCTGTGTCACGACATCGTGCTCGAACCACTGAGCGAAGGCGCCATCGCCGAATATCTGACGGGTGGCCCGCGCGATGCCAGGCCCGATAGCGCGAACGGCTTCGCCCAGCTGGTGCGCGAGCGCTCCGGCGGCAACCCGCTCTTCATGGTCGCGACGCTCGATCACCTGGTCGAACAAGGCATCGCGCAATCGACGCCCGAGGGCTGGAAGCTGCACCTGTCGCCCTCGGAAGTGCGGCTGGAAGTGCCGCTCACATTGAACCAGGTCATCGAGCATCGCATCCAGCGGCTGAACTACGACCAGCAACGCGCGCTCGAAGGCGCGAGCGTCGCCGGCCTCGCGTTTAGCGTCATCACCGCGGCGCCGGCCGCCGGCTTGAGCCAGGAGCTGTTCGAAGATATCTGCGAGGCGCTCTGCCGTCAGGAAAGCTTTATCCGGCGCGAACCGTCGTCTGCGCTCGAGGACGGCTTCGCCGCGAGCACCTATGCGTTCCGCCACACCATGTACCGGCAGACCTTCTACGAGCGGCAAGGACCACTGCGCACCATCCGCTCTCATCTGCGCGTTGCCGAAGCGCTCGAGGCGCTGTTCGCACCCGAGGAGCGCGGCGGGGTCGCCGCCGAACTCGCCCAGCACTTCGCCGCCGCGAAACGCTGGGAACGTGCAGTCGGCTATCTGCGCATTGCGATCCAGACGGCGAAGAAGCGTCTCGCGTACAACGACGCGCTCGCGGTCCTCGACCGCGCGCTGATGTTCGCGGCGAACCTGCCCACTGAAGCTCGCGCGGCGGCGGAAACGGAATTCCTCGAAGGGCGGGCGTCGATCTTCGCGGCGGCCCACGATTCCCGCGCGCGGGAAACCTGCGAGCAGCTCGCGGAACGTGCCGCGCAGCACGGCCTGATCGATATCCAGAGCCGGGCGCTGATGAGCCTCGCGTACACGTATAGCTGGCGCGACCAGTTGCGCTGCAGCCAGATCATCGGCGAAACGCTCGCGCTTAGCGATCGGCAGACCGACCCGCAGCAGCAGGCCCGCACCCGCATCAGCTGCTACGTCTGGCGGATGTGGGTGCGCGGCTGGTGCGCCGAAGACATCGCGCGCTGCGAAGCCGCGCTCGTCCCCCTGCGCGCCGGCGAGGATCCCTACACGACCGCCTGGTCGCTGTGCGAATACTCGATGGTCTTGCTCGTGTCGTCGCGCTACCAGGAAGCCCAGGACACCATCCTCAAAAGCTACCGTTTCCTCGTCGAGAACGACGAAAACCGCCCCGAGTTCAACATGGCGCGCGCCACCTGGATGGTGCATCTGGGTGTGCCGTGGACGCAGCTCTATCTCGGCGACTTCGACCGCGCGCAGCGCGAGTTCGACAAGGCGATCGCGATGTTCGCGCACAACGGCAACCCGTACGGCGCGGACACGCTCACGCTCTATCGCTGCTGGGTGCAATTCCACGCAATGGATTTTGACGCCATGCTGCAATCCTGCACGCAGGTGCTGGCGGGCAAGTCGCCCGAACCGGGCAGCGGCAAATCGATCCTGCCGGCCGAATACCGGCTCTGCCTGCTGCTGACCGGGCTCGCACAGCTCGGCCTCGGCGATACGCGCGCCGCACGCGACGCGCTCACGCAGGTGATGCAGCGAATGGACGCGCTGCCGGTGATCTTCGACTGGTACTGGCGTCTGCCACTCGAATGGGGGCTCGCGGGCGCCGCACTGGCGGACGGCGATCTCGACGCTGCGATCACGCATGCCGACCGTCTCGTCAAACTGGCGACGTCGATTGAAGAACGCACGTGGCAGGGTTTCGCGTGGGAGACGCGCGCGCGGGTTGCGTGCGAACAGGATGATGCAACCCATGCGTTGCACTGCGTGCAGCATGCGCTCGACGCGACTCAGGGTTACCAGACGCCGCTCGCGGACTGGCGTATCCATCGCACCGCGGCCCGCGCCAGCGAGTTGGCTGGCGACATGCAAACGGCCGACTACCACGCAGCACTCAGCAAGACGATGAAAGACGCACTCGCTGCCAAGCTGCCGTCGGGTCATCGTCTGCGCGAGACGTTCGAAGCGGGTTAATCACCGGCGTGCCCACACGCGGATAGCCGGACGAGACCCAGGCGGCTTGCCAGCGTCACCGCTTCGATCCGGTTCCTCACCGACAGCTTCGAGTAGAGATGCTTGGCGTGCGACTTCACTGTCTCGGGCGCGATGCACAGCCGGATCGCAATCTGCTTGTTGGTCAGCCCGCGCCCCATCAGTCCGATGATCACGCGTTCACGTTCGCTCAGGCCCATGGCGGCCACGGACCGGGCGATGTCCCGTGCCGTATCACTCGCCGGTTGCGCATGGGCGGCGCCACGCCGGCGTCGCGACATCAAAGCGCCTGCATAGGGAAGCAGCTCGCGGACGTCGCCTGCGGGCACGATCGACCCGCGCGCCATCCCGTCGATCAGCTTCGCCACGCGCTCGCTGCAGTCAACGAGCGTTTGCTGCAGTCCCGCCGAAGCCCCCTGCTTGAGCAGCGTGACGAGCGCCTCGATCGCGTCGTCTCGCAGACCGGCGACCAGCAACGCTTCGATCAGCAATAGCGCGATGGTCACCGCGCCGTATCGGTCACGCCTTAGAACGGTATCGCTATGGAGCTGCCGCAGCGCTACGAGATCGATCGCGGCGGATACCTCGATGGGTGCCTGAGGAAACGCGGGAGCGCATGCTGATGAATGCGTCTTTGCGAGCGCAAGCCGCGCCTGCGCAAGTACGTGGTAGCGCGCGATCTCGAAGCGCGCGCTGCTGCTCGCGGCGCCGCATTGCCCGGCCAGCACGGCGAGCCGTTGTGCGCAGAGCGCCGCCTCGTCGAGGCGATCCGCACCCGCGTGGATCTCGACCTGCTGCGCGAGGCTCGCCGCGCGCAGCCGCGGCCAGTTGCGCTTGATCCCAAGCGCGTCCGCCTCGGCCAGCAGCAGGAGCGCTTGTCCCGGTTGCCGCCGGTTCGCGGCGATGCGCGCAAGCAGTCCGTAAGCGCGCACCGCGCCTTCGATCGCACCGCCCTGCCGGATTCCCGGCAACCGTGCCGCGACCAGCGCCTCGCTCTCGTCGACACGGCCCTCCTCGTACAGCACCTGCGCCATCACGCAGGCGGGCAGCGCGTCGATTGTCGCCGGACCGGCCCCGAAACGGCGCGCGACATCGAGTGCGTCATCGGCCAACAGGCGCGCGGCATTGAAATGCATCTGGGCGAATTCGACCGCGGCATCGAGCGCAATGTCGAGCATCGTGGTGACCGCGCGCAGCCGGCCCGGCTGAGCGTCCGGCGCGCGGCGTTCCACCGCGTAGAAACTCTCGGGGTCGCCGAGGCGCAAGTAAGCGCAGCGGCACACCGTCAGCGCGACGTGCGCGGTGGGTGTTGCGGTGCCGAGCCGCAGCGCGGAAAGCGCAGCGGCCAATGCGGCCCCCGCGTCGTCCTGCAGCAGGAGCGCCGCAGCGCGTACGGCCGCGATCTCGCAACGCACCGCAACGGCAACCGGGCCAGTTAGCGGACCGACCTGCCCTTCAAGCCGCTGCGCGCTCAGCAGCGCTTCGGCGGCCTCACCGCGGATCACCATCTGCCACGCGCGCGCCAGATCCAGATGGATGCGCGCTACACTGGCTGCAGGCCGTTCCCGGCCGACGCGCGCGAGCGACTGAAGTTCGGACCGAAGTTCGTCGGCAAACACCGGCGCGGGCGGCACGACATGAAGCGCCCGCGTCAAGAGGGCATCGGACTGCCCTCGCGGCGGCGCCGCGCGGGGTTGAAGATGCCCCGCTTCCTGATGAATTTCGCAGACCCATGCCTCGTTCATTCCTCGCTCCGTCGGACACCTGATCGTCACAATCGCTGGACGAACGCAGTACCGTCCAGACTAGAGATGACCGTCCGGAAAAGCGTGATGATTCGGTTCTTTTTTGGTAAAGGATGGGTTGTTGCCCGGTATTGCCCGGACTGAAACTGAAACGAAAGCAATCAATACCGGGATTTGTAATGCAGCCGGCGATCAACCGGGTGAGACGCGTTCGACCTCGGAGGCCAGCATCATCGCGGTCGCGTTGACGGGCCTCGGCCGCCCCTGGCGCGGACGATAAACCACGTCGCCGGCCTTGATCGGCGCACCCGACAACGCGCAGCGGCCGCGCCGCCTCGAGACGCCCACCCGCCACAACTGGTCGCCGTAGCGGCAGGACGTTGCATCGCACCAGTAGACGACCACTACCTTTGTCGACAGGCGATCGAGCACCCGTACTACGCATTCGCGGCACGCATCGATTGGCGCGCCCCGCACCTTTGCCGCTTCGACGCGCGGCGCCAGCCGGCTCGCGGCCCACTCCCACGCGCCCCCATCGAGCAGGCGCAACGCGGCGCACCAGCATGCATCATCCGCCAGGTCGGTCTGCATGATCAAGCTCCTCTGTCGCCACGGCGCGGGTCGATAGCCACCGCCGGCTCCGCGATCGGCTCCTCATCCCGCATGCGGGTTCGCCAACTGTTGGGCGGCTCGCCGACGATCCGCCCGAACACGGTCGTAAAGTGCGCATGCGATCCGAAGCCACAACTGAGCGCGACGTCGAGCACGCTGAGCGCCGACGAGCGCAGCAGCATCTGGGCATGCTCGATCCTGCGCCGTAGCAGATACGCATGCGGCGAATAACCGGTTGTCGAGCGGAACTGCGCGGCGAAATGCATGCGGGTGAGTCCGGTGCTGGCGGCCACATCGGCTAGTCCGATCGGCTGCGCGAGATTCGCTTCGATAAAGTCGAGCGCGCGCCGCAGACGCCACTGCGGCAGCGACGCCGCGCGCCGCGTGGACGGCCGCGTTTGCTCAGTGGCCTGCGCGACGAGGCGAGCGACAATCGCGTCGCAGGCGCTGTCCGAGTGGCGCCGATGAGACGCGTCGGCGACCCGTTCGGCTTCGTCGAGCGCGGTCTCATCGTCGGCGGCGAAGTCTGCCGGCTCGTTGCCGCACGCTGCATTGAGTCTCCGCGTGAACATGTGCGCCTCCGCAGGGTGTAAGTCGACGGACCCTATCTTGCGCAGTCTGGCGGCGGCGCAACATCCCCTCATTGGGTGAGTACGACGGGAGCGGCATCCCTCATTCGTACGATCTTAGGCACCGCGACGCGGTTTGATTGCGCCGGCGGGATGGCGCTTCGCAATCGACGAACGCAGCGCGGAATAGGCCGGCGCGACCATCGGGTAGTCCGCGGGCAGGCCCCACTTCGCGCGGTATTCGTCAGGGGTCATCGCGAAGTGGCGCTGCAGGTAGCGTTTGAGCGACTTCAGCTTGCGCCCGTCTTCGAGACAGACGAGATAATCGTCGCGCACCGATTCCTCGATCGGCACCGCCGCCCGCTGCCGCGCGGCCGGTACCGACGTCGTGTGCAATGCGGCCAGCGCCGCGTACGTGCTCCAGATGAACTCCGGCAAGTCGTCTGCCGGCAACGGATTACACGACACGAAGCTCGCCACGATTTCGGCGGTGAGCTCGATCAGATTGATGTCCTGCGTCACGACCGGCCTCGACGGATCAACGGCTCCGGGCAGAGCAACGGCGTTGCCCGAAGTGGCGTACGGATTTCCGAAGCATCATGATTCTTCATGACCTGGCTCCATGGCAGACGGGTCATCGGTCGCGTTAGCGTCAGCGTCGGCGTTTGCATCGGCGTTTGCATCGGCAAGCACGGCGAGCCATCCCCCGACAGAGGGGCGACACGCTCGCGCGGGCAACCGGCAGCATTAAAGAAGCCAGCGTGCTCGCCGCCTAGGGCTTGTTCGTGCTGGCCGACTCCGCCGGCAGGTCGTCGCTGCGATAGCCGCCACCCAGCGCGCGAGTCAGCACGATGCCCGCTTCGATTTCGTCGCCGGTCAGTTGCACGAGTTCGAGACGCCCGGCGATGACCGGCGCCTTCGCCTGCATCGCGCTCGTCCTGTCGCCGAGGCCGGTCTGGTAGCTCGCCTCGGCACTGTCGCTCGCAAAGCGCAACGCGTCGATCCGGTCACGCTGCAGATGCGCGCGGTGATCGAGGTCGTCGATCGCGCTGCCGCTCTGCGCGACGTCGCGCACCGCGTCGAGCACGGCCTGGTCGTACTGCTCGATCAGCGTGTTGCTCGCCGTGCGCGCGCCGTGCAGGTTCGCGTTCAGGCGGCCACCGTCGAAGATCGGCAGCGTGAGGCCGGGAATGAGGTTGATCTGCTGGCTCGAATGCAGGAACAGGTCGCGCATTCGCAACGCGTTGAAACCGAAGAACGCCGTGATGTCGAAGCTCGGGTAGAACGCGGCCTTCGACGCATCGATCTTGTCGAACGACGCCTGTACCAGCCAACGCATGGCCTGCAGATCCGGGCGCCGCGCGAGCAGCTCATAGGACAACGTGGACGGCAGCGAGGCCGACGGCGCCGGCAAGGGCACCGGTGCGATTGCCGGCAGATCGTCGGGACCGACGCCCGCCAGCGCGCGCAGGGCTTCGCGTGCGTGGACGATCTGCTCCTCGCTCGAGGCGATCTGCTGGTCAATCGCGAGCACCTGCGAGCGTGCCTGGGCGGTCTGGGTCAACGCTTCGAGGCCGCGTTCGTGCCGCGCCGATCGCGTATCGAGTTCGAAGGCGCGCACTTCGCGAAGCTGGCGCAACAGATCAAGGCTCGCGTAAGTGATCTGGATGCTGTAGTAAAGCTGCGCGACGCCTGCCGAGAGTTCGAGCTCGGCCTGCGCCGCCTCCGCGCGCCGCGCGTTCTGCTCGCCGATCGCCGCACGCACGAGGTCGCGCTGCTTGCCCCAGATGTCGATATCGTAGTGAGCGTCGACGCCCACCAGCCCGGTCCAGTACCACGGCCCAAACGCTCCGATCTGCGGGTCGTGCGACGCGTACGCGCTGAGGAACCCGTGACCCGAGACATGCTCGCGATCGGCTTCCGCGAGCGCGGACATCTGCAGACCGGATCCCGCGCGGATCAGCTCGACTTGCGCATGAGCTTGCGAGACGTGCTCGCGCGCAATGGCGAGCGAAGGCGCGTGCGCGAGCGCCTGATCGACGAGCGTATTGAGCTGCGGATCGTGATACTGCTCCCACCAGCGTGCCGACGGCCAGCCTTCGTTGGCCAGATGGATGTCGTCGGCGAGACGGATCTGCTGCGGCGTGATCATCGCGGCCGGCGGACTATCGTGGTGAATGATCGCGCACGAGGCGAGCCAGGGCAGCGCGAGCGACGCGAGCCAGTGGTTGAACAGTCGTGCGCTCAGTAAGCGCGGCAGACGGCGCAGGATGAGAACGAAGTGCGTCATCGCCGATCACCCCGCACTCGCAAATTCGCCGGACGCATGTTCGTCGGGCAACCAGCGTGGCAACCCGGCGAGCGCCGCGTCAATGCGTTGCGCGAGCCGCTCCAGCGTTTGCCCATCCGTCGCCCCTACCGCCCCTGCATGCGTCGGCGTGGCGCGCAATCCACTCGAATCGAGCCGCGCCGGCGTCATCGCGGCCGATGGCTCAGCCACGAGCTGTGACGCGTATCGCTCCAGCGCATCCGCGACATCCGACTGAAACTTCGCTGCGCGCTCCATCGGCGCGCTTGCCGACGCATTGATCATCGCTTCATGGTGAAATGCTTCGAGCGCGACAAGCATCGCCCGGCTCTGCGCGAGCACCGTCTGCGACAATAGCGTGATACGTGACGTCTCCCCCTCGCGCCAGTCGGGTTCGAGCGCGACACGCGCGAGCGCCATCTCGCAATCGCCGACCATGGTCCACGCTTCAACCACCGCTGCAGAATCCGTCGCGCGTGGGCCGCTCTGTACCGCCTTCGCCTCGATGCGAGCCAACGCCGCGATCTTGCGCAATATCGACGTCAGTTGCGCACGCAGGCCATCCGATTCGCGCTCCGGCCACATCGACATCTGGATAAAGGTGGCCACGCCGACACCCAGAATGATGCCGACGATCCGGTCGCGGATCTCAGTGAGATCCGACGGTGGCGAGAACGATTCGAGCAGCGCCAGCGCAAACGTAAACATGATCTGGATCCCAGCATAGGCGCTCCGCTCGGAACCCGCCGACACCCAGGCGCCGAGCGCGATCACGGGCAAACTCATCAGCAGCAGCCCCGTCACGCTTTCCAGTTGCGGAATCACGAACGCGACCATGAACAGCGCCAGTGCACTGCCGATCAGTGCACCGGTGATCCGCAGCACGCCCTGGCGGCTCGACGCGCCAAGGCTCGGCAGCGCAACTACGAGACACGTCAGCATGATCGTGTGGATACCCGGCCAGTTCACCGCGTTGTAGAACACGTAGCAGATCAATACCGAGAACAGCGTACGCAGCGCGAAGCGCGCGTAACGCGGATTCGCGAAGATGTCGGGTTCGGGCTGCGCGGGAGGCGCCGCCGCTTTCGTCGCCTGCTCCGCTTTCGCCTCTCTGGCCGCGGCACTGCCGGCGGCCGCGTCTTCCGGCGGCGGCGCGACAGCGCCTCGCGTGGCCTCGGAGAACACGTTGAGCGCACGTTGCATCGCGTCGAGCGCGGGTATCGAGGTCAACACCGGCGCCTCACGCGATGCGCCCCAATGCCGCCATTGCAGGTTGTCGCCAATCGCGTGTTCGAGCGACACGAGTTCGTCCTGCACCACGCGGATGGCATCGATCTGCCCGGCGTCGTGCGCGACTGCATGCTCAGGCAGCACCGCCGCAGCTTCGAAGATGCGCGATACCACCGTCACGCAGGCCAACCACGCCGAGGCATCTTCCTCGCTGTAGTGGTGACGCATGGTCGAAAAGCGCAGCAGCTTCTGCAACGTGAGGGCGGCGCGCTCGAGATCGAGCGCGCCGATGCGCACGGCCGGCGCATTCGCGTCGATCATGATCGCGAGCCGCGCACGGGCCGTCGCGAGCTGCCCTTGCATGGCGGCGCGCAACTGCTGCTCCGGTTCGGCCGGCAGAAACAGCGTGTTGATGATCAGCGACAGCACAACTGCGTAGTTGACCGCCACCCACACCCACAGACAGGCACGCACCAGCGCTTCCGCGTTATCGGTCCGATCGGCAAAGGTCTGCGCGTAAATCACGATCAGCGAGACGAGAAAGAACACCAGCCCCAGTTTCGCCACGGCCCGCATCATATAGGCGCTGCAAAAAAAGATGGCGCTTGCGACGACGATGCGCAGCAGCGGATAGTCGAACGTCAGCTTGAAGACGCCGATGATGCAGGCGATCGCGCAAGTCGTGCCGATCACGGCCAACAATGCGACGAGACGGGTCAGCACGATGTTCGACTGCGTGACGAAAAAAACCGCGATCAGCGACAACGCCACCTCGGGCACCCGCAAAGTCATCGACACGACCAGCACGATCGCGCAGCCGAGCACGCTGCGCATGGTCAGGTTGGCGCGCCCCGGAAATGCGCTGAGCTCCGCGCGCAGGAACGCGGACAGTTGCCCGAGCGGCCGCGGCCAGGCAAGATGACGCCCGACACCGTCGAGCCCACTCATGACGGCGCTCCGTTGGACGTCGCGCGATTGTCACGATCTTCGCGGCGTTCGGGCTGCAGTACGGCGACCGCGGACGTGCCGATCCGGAACATCTGCGGATCGGGGTGATCGACCAGGATCTTCACCGGGAAACGCTGTGAGACGTGCACCCAGTTGATGCTGCGTTGAATACTCGGCAGACCGTTCGCGGTGCCGCTGCCGTCCTGCGGATCGACGCCGAAGCCGATCGAGTCGACCGAACCGCTGAAACGGATGCGCGTATTGCTCATCAGGTACACGGTCGCGCGGGTGCCGGGCCGGATGTTGCCAAGCTCGTTCTCGCGGAGATTAGCGATCACGTACCAGTGCCGCGTATCGATCAGCGTGAAAACAGGCTTTTGCGCGGACACGAATTGCCCGACGGACGTGCGCAACTCGACGACGCGGCCATCGAACGGCGCGCGCACGGTCGCGTACTCCAGGTTGAGCTGCGCCGAGGAGATTTCAGCCGTCAGCACCGCGCGCTGCGCGACGAGCGCGGCGACGCTGCTGACCGCCGCCTGCGCCTCGCGGGCCTGCGCTTGCGCCGCAGCAAGCTCGGCGAGCGCCGAGCGTTGCGTGGTGCGCGCGCGATCCAGATCGTCGGCGGAAACGTAGCCCTTGCCGATCAGCGGCTCCATTCTCGCCAGCGTATCCCCCGCCTGCTTCGCGGCGGCCTGGGCCCGTGCGACTGACGACTTCGCCGCCTCGGCACTGAATCCTTGTGCATTGACGGTGCGTTGCGTCAGCGGAATCTGCGCATCGAGTTGCGCGAGCGCCGCCTGGGCGCGCTGCAACGCGAACTGATACGGCCGCGGGTCGATCTCGAACAGCAGATCGCCCTGCTTCACCGCCTGGTTGTTGCGCACCGCGAGCGTCACGATCTTGCCGCTGACTTCGGGCGAGACGCCGATCGTGTCGGCGTACGCATAGGCGTCATCGGTGCGCGGCACAGTATCCACGCGCCAGATCACGGCGATGATCGCGATCACGGCCAGCACGATCAGCAGGATGGCGGGCCAGGTTCGCGGACGCTGCTTTCCTGCGTCCGTGCTTTGGGCAGCAGTCATGGTCACACGATCAGCTAAAGGTTAAAGGGATCATCAAAAGCGTTAAAGGTTGAAGCCTGCTACCCAGAGCGCGATGGAAAACAGCACCGTCAGCGCTGGATAGACGATTGCGGGCGGCGTGAGCCAGGCGCCACGGCCGCTTCGCGAAAGCAGCACGTGCACGCATACGACCAGCAGCACGCCGCCCACGATACAAAACAGCCAGTCCGGAAAATACGCGCCCAGCACGCCGATCGACGGCGCGTCGCTACACGCTGTCAGCGTCAACGTCGCGCACGACATCAGGACCGTCCATCCATGGCGCCTACGGCGCACACCACTCGACATCGCCGTCTCTCCCTGATGGCAGGCAATGAAGCATTACGACTCAACCGAATCGCGCGATCCTGGCGCACCGGACATTCCGGATACCAAGGTTCAGCGCGTCAGGTTCACTTTCGCGAGATCGATCAACTCGCCGCCACGTCCGTCCATCACCGCCTTCATCATGAAGAGGCCGAAATGCCAGGCTTCATCGACGGTGGTCTTCGGCGGCATGATCAGCTCCTGGCGCGCGCTGACGACGTCGACGAGCGCGGGTCCGTCGTGGGCGAGCGCTGCCGCGATCGCGCCTTCAAGTTCCTGCGGTTTCTCGACGCGAATGCCCTTCACGCCCATCGCTTCGGCCATGCGTGCGAAGTTCGGATTGACGAGATCGGTGCCGGTATCGACGAAGCCCGACGCGCGCATTTCGATCTCGACGAAACCCAGCGTGCCGTTGTTCAGCACGATCACCTTCACCGGCAGCTTCGCCTGAACCAGCGTGATGAAGTCGCCCATCATCATCGTGAAGCCGCCGTCGCCGGACATCGAGATCACCTGGCGGCCAGGGTACGTGGCCTGAGCGCCGATCGAATGCAGCATCGCGTTCGCCATCGAGCCGTGATTGAACGAACCGATCAGCCGCCGCCGGCCGTTCAGCTTCAGATAGCGCGCGGTCCAGGCGATCGGCGTGCCTACGTCACAGGTGAAGATCGCATCGTCGGCCGCCAGCTGGCTCACGAGCCGCGTCACATACTGCGGATGGATCGTCGTGCTCGACGGATTACTCTCTGCAAGCGAATCGAGATCCTTGCGCGCCTTCTGGTAATGCGCGAGCGCGCTGTCGAGATGCGACGAATCGGTCTTTTCCTTGAGGACCGGCAGCAACGCGGCGAGCGTGTCCTTGACCGTGCCGACAAGGCCAAGATCGAGCGAACAGCGGTTACCGAGCGCTTCGGGACGCACGTCGATCTGCGCAATCGTGGCGTCCTCGGGATAGAACTGCCGGTGCGGAAAGTCAGTGCCGAGCAGAAGCAGCATGTCGCACGCCTTCATCGCGGCGTAGCCCGATGCGAACCCCACCATACCCGTCATGCCAACGTCGTAGGGGTTGTCATGTTCGATGTGCTCCTTGCCGCGCAGCGAGTGCACGATCGGCGCCTTCAGGCGCTTCGCGAGTTCGACCACTTCGTCGTGCGCGCCCGCGCAGCCCGCGCCGCACATCAGCGTCACGCGCGACGCCGCGTGCAGCACATCCGCGAGGCGCGAGATCTCTTCGTCAGCGGGACGCAGCACGGGCGGCGCCGACGGCACCAGCCAGGGCGCGACCTTGGCCGTAGTCGGTGACAGCGCGACATTGCCCGGAATCACGACGACCGCCACACCGCGCCGTCCGACCGCGGCGCGCATTGCGCGGGTCAGGATCTGCGGCAACTGGTCGACGTGCGACACCAGTTCCACGTAATGGCTGCACTCCTTGAACAGGATTTCCGGATGCGTCGCCTGAAAGTAGTCGATGCCGATTTCCGAGCTGGGAATGTGCGCGGCGATCGCGAGCACGGGCACGCCGCTGCGGTGGCAGTCGAATAGTCCGTTGATCAGGTGCAGGTTGCCCGGTCCGCAACTGCCGGCGCATACCGCCAGTTGACCGGTGAGATGCGCTTCCGCGCCGGCCGCGAAGGCTGCGCCTTCCTCGTGCCGCACGTGGATCCAGTCGATCTCGCCGGAGCGCCTGAGCGAATCGGAGATGCCGTTCAGCGAGTCGCCGACGACGCCATAAATGCGCTTCACGCCGGCCTGTGTCAGGGCATCGACCAGATAGTCCGCTGCCGTGGTCATGACGCCTCCTGCCGACGTACCGCAACGGACTTAGCCGCCCCCTTGGGCGGCAGCGAACCTGAATGAGCGTGGGGGTAATTCACGATGCGCCTCCTTTTCCCGGTAACGGGGCGTGCAGGCACATATGCCGGCGGCCACGGTTTGACTTCGATCATGGTGTCGCGGCTCGTCCGGGCGTGCTTTAGGATTCGCACGGTGACGTATCGAAATCGCGTGAACCGGCGGCTCGGCGATCTCGCAAGCAGATCGTGCCCGCCGGGGTTACCGTGACTTACTTACCGTCACGGGGAACCCTTCTACGGCGGGCACGCATTCCATCGATGTCCGCGCTTACCGGGCGCGGCGCTGCGTGGCCAGATCGCGACCGATGCGACGGATCTCGGCCTCGCCCTGCGCAAGCGCATCGGCGTTCGTATGCACCGAGTAGTAGCCGAGCACCAGCGGATAAGGATGCTTGATTGCGGAGCCGATGACGAACGATGTCGCTTGCTCGGCATGCAACTCGATGGGCGCCCCGTCGGATTCCTCGAATACGGCGAGCTCCCCTGCCTCGATCGGCTCGGATGCATTCAGCCTCCCCTTGTCGATCGCCAGCCACGAGACGTTGTGTCCGGCGGGCGGCACGTAGCGCCACGTCTCCCCGGCGTTCAGTTCAACATGAAAGTAGTTGATGCCTTCAGGCGCGCGGATATCGCTCGTCGCCGATCCGTGGCGGCCGATGATGACGCGAACCGGCCCATCCCGCTGAACCTCGGCTGGCGAAATGTACTGGCTTTCCGCCGGCGAGTTCTCCTGCGAGGGCGGCAGCGCGACCCAGAGTTGAAAGAGGCGCACGGCTTCGCACGGCAGTACGTTTCCGTCGTGCCAGACCCCATTGCCGGCCTTCATCCATTCGAGGCCGCCGGCGTGAAGTTCGCCACTCTTGCCGGTCGTGTCCGCATAGGAAATTCCGCCACTCAGCACGGTGGTGAGTGTGGCGAGCCCCGAGTGCGGGTGCATCCCGAACATCGGCTTGCCGGTCGGCACGACCACGGCGTGATCGAGGAACACAAAAGGCTTGATCAACTCGCCGATATCGGAGGGACTGGCGAGACGCGTAATGCCGCCGTGCGCACTGCCAGTGGTGCGAAATGCGACCCGGCGCGGCGCCAGCGTTGTCTCTGCGATCGGGGTGAGTATGGCTGTGTCGGTGTTCATGGCTCTGCCTTAAGAAAAACGCGATACACGTAAGGTAAGAGCTTGCACTCCATCTGAAAAGCCTATATTTTTAGATTTTAGGTATCGTTTGGAGCGATGGATATGCTTGACGGCGTAACGCTTGACCAGCTTCGGACCTTCATCGCCGCGGTCGATGAAGGCAGCTTCTCAGCAGCCGGACGCAAGCTCCGGCGCGCGCAATCGGTGGTTAGCCAGACCCTTGCGAATCTCGAGGCACAGCTCGAAGTGAAGCTGTTCGATCGCACGGCCCGCTACCCGCAACTCACCGACGCAGGCAAGAGCTTGCTGCTCGACGCCCGCTCAGTGGCTGACACGATCGACGGTTTCAAGGCGCGAGCACGCGCGATGCGAGAGGGTCTGGAGCCCGAACTCTCCGTCGCGATGGACGTGATGTACCCCATGGATAGTTTGACGCGCGCGGCGGCTCAGTCCCAGAAGGATTATCCGCACACGCCGCTGCGGCTCTATGTCGAGGCGCTGGGCGGTGTGATGAAGCTGGTGCTCGACCGGACCTGCAACATTGGCGTGATCGGCACGCTGCCGATCGTGACAGATGAACTACAGGTCGAATCCTTGCGCGAGCTGAAACTGGTGACGGTAGTCGGCCCCGCTCATCCGCTCGCAAATAGCCGGGGCATCGTTTCCGCCACCGCAATCAGGAAGCACGTGCAACTCGTACTCAGCGACCGAACCGCGTTGACCGAGGGACGCGAATTCGGCGTGCTGTCCACCTCGACGTGGAGGCTCGCGGATCTGGGGGCCAAGTATGCATTTCTGAAGGCCGGCCTGGGCTGGGGGCATATGCCCTTGCACATGGTCAAGGAGGATCTCGACAGCGGCACCCTGGTGGCGATTCGCATTGAAGGCCTGCCGCGCGACGTAACGATGCCGATGAAGGTGGTTTACCGCAAGGACGCGCCGCCGGGGCCGGCCGCTCGCGCCTTCATTGCACAGTTGGGGAAGTAAGCGGTATGACAGCGCCCCGCTGGCGTTGCAGCGAGCGCCGATCCCGGTGAGACGAGCCAGCCGGTCAGCTGGTTGGCCGGTCGTCTCAGCGGATCAGACTTTTAGCTCGCGTTCGCAGGCGAGACACGCAAAGCTGTCCGGCCGGTGAGCGCGTCCAGGCTGAATGCGCCGGCGCCGAACCAGGTGATTTGCAGCAGACCACCGGCCATCATCACGTTCTTGAGGAAGTGAATCATCTGGTTTTGATCGGCGAAGTTATGGTGAAAGAACAGCGCCGTGACCACACAGAACACCGCCATCCCCAACGACACAGTGCGAGCGCGGTAACCCGACAGCAGCAGCAGGCCGCCACCCAACTCGGTCAGCACGGCAAGAATGAACGCGAGTGGCGGCACGGGCAGCCCCATGGCCGCAATGTAGCCAACCGTCGCGCCATACGCCGCGAGTTTGCCCAGCCCGCTCATGACAAACGGTGCACCGATCAGAACACGACCCAACAACGGAAGAAATTTAAAACGTTCCATGACTAACTCCTAAGATAAATTTACGCAGGTGGATTAAGAGAAAGAGAATTAGCCGGCGTCCACCATCACCAGCTCGGAATCTTCAAGAGCAGAAATCTGTGCCGCGGCGACTTTCGTAATCGCCACGCCGTCCAGCGGCCCAACGGGCTCGCCATTTACTTCGATGCGTCCCGAGGCCACGACGAGATAGGCGCGACGCCCCGCACTCAACTCGTGCTGAACGCTTTCGCCTGCCTTTAGCATTGCGCCGAACACGCGCGCATTGGCGCGAATCGGCAGCGCTCCTTCGTCGCCGGCAAACCCGCTGGCAAGGGCTACAAAGCGCCCTGACCGGTCGCCTCTTGGAAACGGCTTGGTATCCCATGCGGGTTCACCACCGGCTTTGCGCGGCAGCAGCCAGATCTGATAGACCTTGAGCGGCACTTCGCCCTTGTTGAACTCGGCGTGGCGTATGCCCGTGCCGGCGCTCATGACCTGGACATCGCCTGCGTGGATCGTTCCTTCGGATCCCAAAGTGTCTCGATGCCCGAGCATGCCCTGGCGCACATAGGTGATGATTTCCATGTCGCGATGCCCGTGCATGGGGAAACCGCTGCCAACCGCGATCTCGTCGTCGTTCCACACAATCAGGGGACCGAGAGCGGCATGGTCGGGATTGCCGTCGGCGCTCACCGCAAAATGGTATTTCGCGCGCAGCCAATCCCGGTTCGCCGTGTCCAGTGAGTCCCAACGCCTGTGTGTGAGCATGTCCATCTCCGTTTCTCGCCACCATTTCCCGCCGCCGATGCGGCGCTTGTCACCTGTACGACCGGTCGGATTCGGCACTGATACAAGTGATGCGGCTGATGGGAAGAATGCTATATTCGCAATGAACTCGCGCATATCTCCTACAATGAAACGTTTCGTTGCCACCAATAGAACGATTAGAAGGAGTTGAAGTCCGCCTATGAACGCAATCACTGACCTCAATGATCTTCGGCTCTTCGCAGAGGTGGTCGAGCGTGGGAGCTATACGGCGGCCGCGCGCGGCCTCGGCTTGCAGACCTCGAAACTCAGCCGGCGCGTTCGCGCATTGGAAGAAGAGCTTGGCGTTCGCCTGCTTAATCGCACCAGCCGGAGCCTTTCCCTGACGGAAACCGGGCGGCAGTTCCACCAGCATTGCCTGGCGCTAGTGGCGGAAGCCAAGGCCGCGAAAGAGATCGTGGAGCGCACGCGCTCCAAGCCGCAGGGCACCGTCCGCATCGCCTGCCCGGTGGCCCTACTGGAGTCCGGAATCTCCACGATCATCGCGCGATACGTGCAAGACAACCCTGATGTCCAGGTCCTGCTGGATGCAACCAACCGCCGCGTGGATGTCGTCGAGGAAGGCCTGGACTTTGCCATCCGGGTCAGGCTGCCGCCGCTGGAGAACACCGATCTCGCCGTCCGCCAGTTGGGTTTGTCGATCCACATTCTGGTTGCCAGTCCCGCACTGGCCGCGCGCCATCCGGCGCCCAGCTCAATCGAATCCGTCAAGGAATGGCCTACCCTTTCCATGGCGAGCAGCAATGAGCGATTTGTGTGGAATCTGGTCGACGCTGAGGGGCGCGTGACCTCATGGGCGCACCAGCCCCGCCTCGCCACCGACGACCTGGCGAGCCTTCGCGTGGCGGCGATATCCGGTGTCGGCGTGGCCATGCTGCCGAGAGAACTGGTTGAGGCTGATATTCAGGCCGGCCGCCTGCAGCACCTGCTGCCGGGTCTGGCTAGCACGCCGGGCCTCGTGCATGCGATCTTTCCCACGCGCAGGGGCATGGTGCCGGCCGTGCGTCATTTGCTCGATACGCTCGTGGCCGGATTCGAAGGTCAGAACCGGCAGCGCTAGAGCGTTCGTTCGTTGAGCGTTGGCACGCAACGAGCCCGCCCTTCTGCGCGGTTTCAGCGTGCTGTATGCGGGTCGGCGCCTGCCTGCAGCTTCTCCGTGAGAAACCCGCCGATGGCATCCAGCGCTTGTGCCGACGCCTTCAAACTTCCAACGCTGCCGGCGAAGCCATGCGGCATCCCCATCCAGACATCGAGCCGGGCATCGGTTCCGGCGGCCACCGCACGCTCAATATAGCTGCGCGAATCATCGAGCAAGACTTCGTCGTCGCCGACATGAATGCGAACGGGAGGCAAGCCGGAAAGCTGCCCGTGGAGCGGCGAAGCCAGCGGAAGTTTCGGGTCGGCACTCCCCAGATAGGCGTGCACCAGTTCCGCGACTTGCGGAAGGGTGAAATACGGATCGGCATCCGCGCGCGTCACATACGTCTCGCTCGTGAGCGTCAGATCGGTAACCGGCGACAGTGCGGCCACGCCGACAAGCGCCGCCTTCGCGGAAGCCGCGTCGGCGGAGACGCGTGCGGCGAGTACCAGGGCGAGATTGCCGCCGGCAGAGTCGCCCGTGATGGCGATCCGGCGAATTCCCCTTTCCTCGAGCCCGCGGTAAGACGCCAGCACATCGTCGACGGCCGCGGGAAAACGATGCTCGGGTGCAAGCCGATAGTCCGGGATAAATGCGCTCGCGCCCGCCCTCGCGGCGATGTGCCCAACAAGGTGACGGAATGCTTTGGCGCTTCCCAGGTTGAACCATCCGGAGTGCAGATGGAGGATCGCTTCGTCAGACCGGGCATGCGCAGGATGAACCCAGAGGCCCGCAATGCCGCCAACCGTGTCGGCTTCGAAGCTCACGTCGTCGCGTGGCGAAACGCGCTCCATCATGGCGTCGAAAGGCTCGCGTGCTTCGATGCCCCTCAGTTTGCCTTTCATGGGGCTTGCCATGGCTCGCGCCGCGGCGGTGATCTTCGCGTCTTCCGGGTCGAGCGGATGGGTTACGACGAAATCCTTCAACGCACCTTCAGTTGTCGAACGTTGCATGCTCAGCTCTTTCGAATGAATGGTTGTCAATGGCACCGGTCCTCGGCGAATGTCGAAGGACGGTCCGTATCCAGGTCATGCCGGCCAGGCGGATTTCCACCTGGCCGTCTCATGCGCGCGCCAACGGTGCGACCAGGTCTAACGTTCAGCCAAACAGCTTGTTGGCCGTTCGGGCGATCAGTTCGCCCTGGTGGCGAGCGCCGGCGAGCTCGATTGCGCTCGGTTGGCGTTGACCTTGCCCACCGGCGATGGTCGTGGCGCCGTACGGCGAACCGCCGACGATTTCGTCCAGCGTCATCTGCCCCTGGTGGCTATACGGCAGGCCGACGACGGTCATGCCGAAGTGCAGCAGATTGGTAATGATCGAGAACAGCGTCGTTTCCTGGCCGCCGTGCTGGCTCGCCGTCGACGTGAACGCACCGCCAACCTTGCCATTCAATGCACCGCTCATCCATAGCCCACCGGCTTGATCCAGGAATGACGCCATCTGCGACGAGATGCGCCCGAATCGGGTCGGCGTGCCGACGACAATAGCGTCGTAGTTGGCGAGTTCGGCGACGGTCGCTACCGGCGCTTGCTGGTCGAGCTTGAAGTACGCGGCCTTGGCTACGTCCGCCGGCGCAGTCTCCGGCACGCGCTTAACGTCGACCGTGGCGCCCGTGGAGCGCGCACCTTCGGCGACGGCATCCGCTAGCGCTTCGACATGGCCATACGAGGAATAATATAGAACCAGAACTTTCGACATTTCGATCTCCTTCCTATACCTGCGTGGTACCACGGTGGGAAATGATGACTCGACCTGAAGGCTACGGCTGAAATGCCTAGGCGCATAGCTCCGCGGGTGCAACGGATCGTTGCTTTTGGCAGAACGACAAGAGTTAATCAACGCATTCGAATAATGGCTGGCAGACGCCCATAAAGCAAAGCGGCTGAGGCTTCCCACCAATACCGGTGGAAAGCCTCAGCCGCAAATTACGCGATCTTCGAGAATCGCGCTTTTACATCGATATTACAGACCGCTTGCTGCGCCTGAACGGGACGTTCCGTCAACAGCACCACCGTAGCCCGAAACAGGGGCTTGGGCTGCGGCATTTTGCGCCGCGACTTTTGCTTCAGCTGCCTGGATGTTCTCCGGATAGTGAAGCCAGTCATGCGGGTCGTAACCGGCTTTCTCGAGCTGAGCCAGCTCCGCACGCACCTGCTCACGGCTTACCGGCTGACTGGACTGGGCGAACGATGCGACGGGTGCTGCAAAAACAGCAGCAATGAGAACCATCCTGGTGAACGACTTCATGGTGACCTACCTCAACGATTGTTTTAGTTGCGCTTCAGAGCAGCTTCGCTGCCAAGGCTGCACGCAGTCTAAAGGGCAAAAATCGTTAGGGTAAGTACTAGTTTTTGAACTCTCTGTTGCTGATGCGGCAACAATCGGCGAACGTCGCCGTTGAGTATGCAAGAGCGGATGATGCGACCTCCACCCTGCGTGCCTACAACATCACATAGCTCCTGATGACGTGGTCGACCAGGGTCGGCAGACGCTGAGCGACCCGCCGGGAATCGCTGCCTGATCTGGCGTTGCTTGTGGCATTTTCCCAAAGCATCATCAAGGTATCCACCAACGCCTCGGCATCTACTGCATGTGCGGCAATAGCCAGTCGCATCAATAGTGCGCGAAACTCCCGGCCAAGTTCGATACGCGATAGCCTGACAGGATGATCCTCGTCGGAGAACTGTATCGGCGACAATTGCGGCTGCCTGGGCTGATGGCTATCGGAAGCCAGTTCGACGGCGACATCGATAAAGAGCTCGAGCAAGTGCTGGACAGGCTCCTCGCCGGATCGATGTCCAGCTTCCCGCCATTGCGCACGCTGACGATCACAGAGCAGCTCAGCATAAGCTTGTAGAAACGCCTTGCGCGAGCCGAAAATTCGATAGATGTGGCGCTTACTGAGCCGCGTTTGATCGGCGAGCCGATCGAGGTTCAACGACTCGATCGGCTCGCGATAGAAAAGCGCTACTGCAGCTTCAAGAATGGTGTTCCGGAGATCGTCCGTTGGAGCCTCCGGAAGTCTGCCGTTCTTTCGCCGGATCGCGGACCGCGCCACTCGCAATGAGTCGGGTTCACGTTCATCCTGCTGAGCAAATTCATCCACCAATGCTTTCCACATCGTTTAGCCATCCTCTGTGTCAGCAGCCGAACCGGCATCAAAGATTGTTGCAGCGGTTCTTCCGACAAAGCATTTTTGCGAATCTCGCGTGATCGACGCTGGAAGCATCGGCTCGTAAGCCATGTCGCTCCATGCACGCCTCGTCGCATTACTATACGATTGGAAAATATAATGTCAAGTGTGGTTAACACCCCGCAATCATGACGCGGCGCTGACCAAGCCACGCGGAAACGACACTCGACAATCATTACTGGAAGCCTTCCAGCACGGTCTTCCCGATAGCCTTTCCTGTTTCGATCCGTTCGTGTGCGCGGCGAAGATTCGCTGCCGTCAAGGGCCCTTCCACGTGCGTGAGCGTCGTCCGCAGCAGGCCGGCGTCAACCATCTCCGACACTTCTTTCAGCAAGCGGTGTTGCGCATCCATGTCCGCTGTCTGGAACAGCGACCGGGTAAACATCATCTCCCACGAAATCGTGATGCTCTTCGGCTTGAACGGCGCAATGCTGTCGTCGAAGTTGTCGATCAGCGTGATATGGCCTTGGGGGTTCAACGCACGGGCGAGACTGGGGGCGCTACCGGGCATCGAAGTGATCGCCCCGATATAGTCCACGCCATCGAAGCCGATTGCGTGCAGCGCTTCGTCGATGGGCTTGCTGTGGTCCGCAACGTGCTTCGCGCCGAGCTTCTTCACCCACTCGACAGTTTCGGGCCGGGACGCAGAAGCGATGACAGTGAGGCCCGTGAGGCGGGTCGCCAACTGGATCAGCATGGAGCCAACGCCCCCTGCGCCGTTCAGAACGAGCAGCGTGCCGCCAGGTGCGTGCAAGCCACGCGGCACCTTCATGCGATCGAAGAGCATTTCCCATGCAGTTATCGAAGTAAGCGGCAAGGCCGCCGCCTCGGCGAACGACAACGAGGTGGGCTTAGGCCCGACGATCCGCTCGTCGACGAGATGAAACTCCGAGTTGGTCCCGGGGCGATCCATCGCCCCCGCATAGAAGACCTCGTCGCCCGGCCTGAAGAGCGTGACCTCGCTTCCAACCGCGTCGACCACGCCTGCCGCGTCGTAGCCCAACACTCTCGGCAGCGGACTCTCCGAAGGATCCTCCCAGCGACGGCGCTTCACATCCACAGGATTCACCGACACCGCCTTCACGGCGACCCGCAAATCGCGTGGGCCAGGTTCCGGCATCGGAAGTTCGAGCTCGGTCAAAACCTCGACGCCACCCTTTGCTTTATAGCCAATCGCCTTCATTACATTCTCCAATGTCGCCTATGCCGAACTTTTTCGGCTGGGCCGTGCGAAGCACAGGTCAAATCGCTAACGACTGAAATTGCCGATGGTTTGTGGTTCGACCCGTCTGGAATCCTATATCCACAACGGTCGCTCGCCAGTGTCCCGAATGGCAAAGCACCATTGCGCACGGCAGAACGTCATCAGCGAATGGTTGACACGTCTCCACCGGCATCCTAATATACAACAATGCTGCACGCATTCACTATTGTTGAATATATGCAGTGCAGTGCCCGGCAGGAGACATCGAGGTTTTTACGATCGCCATCATTTATTAAGGATTCCTTTCAATGGAAAGCATCTACTTTGAACGTCGTCAGAACGTAGGCCATATCGTGTTGGCCAACCCGCCCTCCAATCTCATCGCGGCTGATTTCGCTGACTGCCTTGAAAAGGCCGTCCGGGACGCCAGCAAGACCGATATCCGGTCGCTCCTGATCCGTGCGGAAGGCCCCGATTTCAGCAAGGGCGGCGACGTCCTCGATTTCATCGACAAAGATTTCGATGACTGGCGGACGTTCATCTCGCAGATTCACCATACCTATCGGTCAATCGAATCCCTTCAGATCCCGACAGTTGCCGCCGTGCGCGGCGCGGTGTTCGGCGGCGCATTCGAACTCGCTCTTGCTTGCGACTTCATCGTCGCGGCGGAGAACGCTACCTTCCGTTGCATTGAAGCGTCCGTTGGCTCGGCGCCTGTCGCTGGCGGCGTGCAGCGCCTCGCGGAAAGAGCGGGTCGTGCGTATGCCGCGCGCTACGCGATGCTGAGCGAACCCATGTCCGGCGCGACCGCCGGTCGGCTCGGCGTTGCCGCCTTCGTCGTCGGCGAAGATGAGGTCGAAAACGTTGCCGACAATCTCGCCATCAAGCTTGCGAACGGCCCTACGCGCTCGTATGGCGCCATTCGGGCCCTTCTCAAGGCATGGTCAGGCGGCGGCGTGCCCGGTGCGGACTCGCTGATCCTCGACCTCACCATGGGGCTGCACATGACGGAAGACGCCAGGAAAGGGCGAACTGCGCGTGCAGAAGCCTTCGCTCGAGGCGAAGAACCGACTCCGGTCGTATTTGTCGGCAAATAAGCCGTTTGTCAGGCGCATTGCACGGAAGAGTCCGATGAACACACTTTCATATCAGCGCGGAACACGTTCCCCAAAGCTGATCGACAAAACCATTGGCGATTCATTTGACGAGATCGCCAGCAAGATGGGTGAGCACGTCGCGGTAGTCAGCCGGCATGAAGGAGTGCAGCTAAGCTACGGCGAACTTCGCGAAAAATCGGATCGGCTTGCGGCCGCGCTTCTCGAGTCAGGACTCAAGCCGGGCGAGCGGATCGGAATCTGGTCCCACACGAACCTCGCCTGGCTGCTACTGCAGTTGGCCACGGCGAAGGCCGGGTTGATACTCGTCAACATCAACCCGGCCTATCGGACCTCTGAGCTGGAGCATGCGCTTAACCTCGTGGGGTGCAAAGCCATCGTGACGATGGTCCGATACCGGTCGAGCGAGTATCTGAACATGTTGCGGGAGCTGGGAAAGGCCCGGCTTCCGAGCCTTGAGACGATCTGGTGGATCGACGATGCGGACTGTCCGGATGAAGCCGGCGCGCAACGCTTCTCCGACCTGCTCCGCTCCGGCGATGCAAACAGCGCAAAGCTTCAGGACGTACGCCGCGCCGTGCGCCCGGACGATGCCGTCAACATCCAGTTCACCAGCGGGACAACAGGGCTTCCCAAGGCCGCTACGCTGAGTCATCGCAACATCCTGAACAACGGCTTCTTCGTGGGCGAGTGCATGAAGCTCACTCACGTGGATCGAGTCTGCGTTCCGGTTCCGATGTACCACTGCTTCGGCATGGTGATGGGCAACCTGGCTTGTCTGACCCATGGCTCGACGATCGTCTACCCTGCGGAGCGCTTCGACGCCGAAGCCGTTCTGGAGACTGTCCAGGCAGAAAAATGCACGGCGCTGTACGGCGTACCGACCATGTTCATCGCGGCGCTCAATCACCCGCGCTTTGCAGAGTTCGATATGAGCAGTCTACGCACCGGCATCATGGCTGGTTCGCCTTGCCCTATCGAGATCATGAAGCGGGTTGTCGGCGAAATGCATTTGCCCGAGATCACGATCGCATACGGCATGACGGAAACGAGCCCTGTGAGCTGCCAAAGCATGACGGATACGCCAGTCGAGCGGCGGGTATCCACGGTAGGCCAGGTGTTGCCTCACCTCGACGTAAAGATTATCGACCCGCTCACCGGCCAGACTGTGGAGCGCGGCCAGACCGGCGAACTCTGCACCCGCGGCTACTCGGTCATGCTCGGCTACTGGAACCAACCCGACCGGACGCGCGACGCAATCGACGCCGAAGGCTGGATGCATTCGGGCGATCTCGCCACGATGGATCCGGATGGCTACGTCAACATCGTCGGGCGCATCAAGGATATGGTCATCCGCGGCGGTGAAAACCTTTATCCCCGCGAGATTGAAGAGTTTCTGTATTCCTGCCCGGGCGTGCTTGATGTGCAGGTGGTCGGCGTACCGGACCAGCACTTCGGCGAAGAACTCTGCGCGTGGATCGTCGTCAGGCCTGAGCCGGTTCTCGACGACGAAGCAGTCCGCGAATTTTGCAAGGGCCGGATAGCGCATTACAAGGTGCCCAAATACATTCGCTTTGTCGACTCGTTTCCGACCACCGTGACGGGAAAAATCCAGAAGTACGTGATTCGGCAAATCATGAGTGAAGAACTCGGACTGGAAGAACAGCACACAGCGTGATACGCCTTGACAACGAGGTCACATCAATCCCGCTACAACCATTTACCGGAGTGCCGCCATGGCAGAAGTTGACGTACAAACCATCTACTTCGTCGCGAAGGATATGGTCAGGCTGGAAGATTTCTATGCGTCGGCGCTGGGGATGCCTGTCCAGTTTCGCGACGAGAACAAGTGGACTCAATTTCGTCTGCAGCGCAGCGCGTTTGCACTGAGTTCGGCGGAGGAAGCGGCAGAGGGAGCCGTTGGGGCCGTCCCCGTCTTCCAGGTCGCCGGTGAGGCACAGGACGAGGTCCGGCAGAAGATCCTGTCCGCAGGCGGCCGGCAACTCGCGCAGCGCGACATGGGCACACACGGCATCGTAACCACCTACCAGGATCCGGAAGAGAACATCTTTCAGGTATTCAGCAAATCTTCGACCCGTTAAGTCAGAAGATCACACACTTCGCACTTACTGGAAAAATCATGAAATTCGGTATATTCGACCAGAACGATCGCAATGGACTGCCTATTCATAAGCAGTACGAAGACAGGATGCAGATTATCGAGCTTTACGACAGGCTCGGCTTCCATGCCTATCACATGTCGGAACACCACGCGACCACGCTAAGCGCTTGCCCGTCGCAAAGCGTGTTTCTTGCCGCTGCCGCACAGCGCACCAAGAGACTGCGCCTGTCACCGCTCGTCTACATTCTCCCGATCCACCACCCGGTCCGTCTCGCTGAAGAAATCTGCATGCTCGACAATCTGAGCGGCGGCCGCCTGGAGTATGGCGTGGGCCGCGGCGCCTCGCCTCACGAAATCGAGGCGCTCGGTATCGATCCGGCCACGGCCCAGGCGAGGTACGTCGAGTCGTATGAAATCATCAAGCGGTATTTGAGTTCGGATACGCTCGACTATCAGGGAACGTTCTGGCAATTCAACGACATGCCGATCGAACTCAAACCACTGCAGACACCCCCTCCGACCTGGTACGCGCTGGCATCGCCGGAGTCGACGGTATGGCCGGCCCAGGAGAAGATGAACATCGTGTGTGGCGGCCCGGTTCAGCGAGTCAGAGCCATCACCGATCGATATCGCGAAGAATTCGCCAGGCGGCACCCGTCCGCCGCGGAGCCGCTCATCGGTGTGAATCGCTACATCGTGGTCGCTGAAACGGACCAGGAGGCGATGAAAATCGCTTCGCGAGCATGGTCGGTTTTCCATCCGAACTTTTTCAAGCTCTGGAAAAAGCACGGGACGGAACCGGTCAACCAGAAGCTTCCGCCGACGATCGAGCCGCTCGTGGAATCGGGTCTGGCCGTTGTGGGCCGACCGGAGACCGTGCGCGAAAAGCTGCTGGAGCAGGCACACGAAGGGGCATTCAACTACCTCATCGGAACATTCACGTTCGGAGACATGTCCGTCTCCGAAGCGAAGACATCGATCGGCCTGTTTCACGAGTCCGTCATGCCGGCGTTCAGCGAGTCGCAAAAGGTTCTGTCATGAGCGGAAGCATTTCGTTAGACGAGGAGCGTCCTGCCGTCAGGACGTTCGAAAAGCGTCAGTTGAGAGACGTGCTCGGGTCCTTCGTCACCGGCGTCACCGTGGTCACCACGCTCGATGGCGAGGGGAAAATGCATGGCCTTACCGCCAATTCGTTTTCCTCGGTCTCGCTGGATCCGCCTCTCGTCCTGTGGAGCCAGGCGACCTCTGCGGGAAGCCACACCGCGTTCAGGGATGCCGGGCGATTCACTATCAACATCCTCGCTGAACATCAATACGAGCTCGCCAATCACTTTGCGACCCGGTCGCCGGACAAATTCGCCGGCATCGACTATGACCTTGGGGTCGACGGACTGCCGCTACTGCGCGATTGCAGCGCATGGCTGGAGTGCAAGGTGGTCTCGCGCTTTCCGGGCGGCGACCACGTGATTTTTGTCGGGTCGGTGGAATGCATACGCCAGAGCACGCGTCGGCCGCTGGTATTCGGCGGTGGACAGTATCTGGTTGCTGACCCACACGACCTCGGCCGCGCGCCGCTCGGAACCGCGGGTACGATGAAATCGCAGCCGCATGCCGTCCGGCTGGCGAGCCGCGCCATGTTGCGGCTCGCGCATACGCTCGACAAGACACTTGCGCTCGCAGCATGGGGCAATCACGGTCCCACGGTGATCGCATGGCAAGCCGCAACCACGCCTGTGGCCGCCGATCTGCCGCTTGGGCTTGTGCTGCCGGTGACTTCTTCCGCTTCGGGCCTGGCGCTGGCGGCGTTCCTTCCGCCCGAAGCCGTCGATCGATTTGTGACAGCGGAACTGCGTGACAACGCACGGCAAGCGTCTGGCGAAGTGCTCCCCACTGCGGAATCGCTCGTAAGCGTACTTGAATCCGTCAGGGTCTCGCAGGTTGCGACGAGGCGCCCCGCTCCGTTCTACGACGACCGTATGCTCGCCAACGCCATCAGCGTGCCCATTCTTTCCCCGAGCGGCATGGCCGTGCTGGCACTGACGGCGATAGGCCCAGCCGAGCATTTCGATGCCGCGGCCGACGGCCATTGCGCAGAAGCCCTCAAAGCCGCCGCGTATGAGATCTCCGCTGCATTGCGAGAAGCGTGAGTTGGCATTCGCCCAAGTTAAAGCGACTGACATATAGGCCAGACTTCAACCATGACTGAAACAGATAGCCACCTACTCGAATCCTCGCTGCCCGCTGTCGAACAGGCACGAGTGAATCTCCCCACACTCGGCGACAAGCGGGTCATCACGTATCGCACTGCTGGTGACGAGCGCGCGCCGGCCATCGTGCTGCTGCATGGTATTGGTTCGAGCTCGGCGGGATATCGCGCTCAGCTTGCCGCACTGAGCAGCAGCCATCGGGTGATTGCCTGGGACGCCCCTGGCTATGGACAAAGCAGCCCCTTTGCGATCAGCACGCCGGCCGCCACGGATTACGCGGATGCGCTCATGGCCTTGCTGTCTGCGCTCGGTATAGCGCGTGCAACCGTCGTAGGCAGTTCGTGGGGTAGCGTCATCGCCGCAACGTTTGCGGCACGGTACCCGTCGGCTACGCACGCCCTTGTATTGAGCGCGCCCAACGTTGCGCGAGGACATCTATCCGGTGCGGAGCGCGAGGCGGCACGAGAAGTTCTGATGCGAAGCGCGGCGGCACAATCGCCCGAGGCACGCGCCGCCGTGGTCAATGCGCTGATCGCGCCGAACGCAAGCCCCCTGGTTCGCGCGGTCGTATCCCGGCTAAGAGACGGGGTGACCCCTACCGGCTGGGAACACGCCGTAGACATGCTCTTCTCTGCGCATACACCATCCATTGTTCGTTCGATCGAGGTGCCGATCTCCGTCATTGTCGGCAGACTGGACCGCGTCGCCCCGGCTGACGAGCATGCGCGGCCGATTCACGAGGCGGCCAATGGTTCGACACTCCTCGTGCTCGATGGGATTGGCCATATGCCGAAGATTGAAGCGCCGGAGGCGTTCAATTCCATTGTGTTGGCAGCGGCGGAAGCCGGGACAGACTGAGGGGCTTCTACCCGATTTTTTTGGGAACCTTGCCCCCCAATGCAGCCGTAGCGCGAACCGCGCTATCGAGTAGCGCCTTGATCTCTTTACCGTCAACGTCCGTGTTCAGCGTTGCAGGCGATCCGATGAGACTGATGGCAAATCGGAGATCGCCGTCCCTGTCCCAGATAGGGGCCGCGACAGACACGTAACCCATTTCCCCGCGATGAACCGTCGTGAAGCCACAGTTGCGCAATTCAGCGATCGCTTCTTCCCGCAAGGAAGCCGCAGTCCATTCCTGTCCCGCAGACAGTTCGTGGCTGATGAGATCGTCGGTACGTGCAGCCTGAAGGCAGGCAATGAACAGCTTTCCCGCAGCAGTCGTGACGAGCGGAATCAGCCCTGTTCTCAGCTCGAGAATGCTGCGCGTCTGTCCCTCCTGCTTGAAGAGACTCACCGGTCCATCTTCGGTCCATGCGGTGACAGCCGCGCCGCTCAGCGTTGCTTCCCGCAGAGCGACCACCTCCCGACGCACGATATCGAATCCGTCAAGTTGATTGATCGCGCTCATGCCCAAAGCAAGCGAGGCCGGCCCGAGCTTGTAGCACCCCGGTTTTTCGTCCGGCGACGCAAGCCCGGTTCGCACCAGACTGATCATGTAGTTGCTCGTCGCGCTTGGCGACAGTTCGGACAACGCAGCAATCTCCTTGAGCGGGAGTGCTCGCTCACTCGTCTGCAACGCCGAAAGGATTCGGAACGCAATCTCGACAGACTGAATGCCGCGCCTCGCAGTCACATTGGTCATTTTTCAACCGTATGGAAGTGATAAAAAATCGCCGCCCCGGGTTTCCACGGACGGCCGTCATGTTGACACGCCTGGGGCATGGCTCCTATAGTGTTCAACATAGATTATCTCATTCATTATTGTTGAACGCAACACCAGCGAGTTAGGACGATCAGAGACAAGCGAGCAGTCGGAACAAAACGCTTGACTCTTTAGCATCGCATTTCATCAGTAGTACAGATTTCATACGCTCCCCTTTATTCAAATAACTTCTTCGGAAGAGCAACAACCGGTTCGGAGACAAGGCATGGCAATTTATGGACGTACGATGGCAGGTGCGATTGCCGCACTTTCTGTGATCAGTGCCGCCAACGCGCAATCCAGCGTTACCTTATATGGAATTGCGGACACGGCAGTGCAGTACATCAGCAACGTCGGAGGACACGCGCTAGTCCAGGAGGGAAACACGCACGCACCCGACATTTTCGGCTTGAAGGGCGTTGAAGATCTCGGCGGCGGGCTGCGCACCATCTTCGATCTTCAGAACGAGTACCTGCTAAACAATGGCCGGGAACTGGTTCCTGGGACCTTATTCAACAGAAAGTCGTATGTTGGACTGCAATCGGACAGCTATGGGACGTTGACGCTCGGTCACCAACCCAGCTTCATGTACGACATTCTGTCCAGCTATCAAACGCCCTTCCTCCTCGGCAACATTCTCACGCTTCATCAAGGCAATCTGGATGAAATTGCCAACTTCTTCCAGTTCAACAATGCAGTGAAATATGTGAGTCCGACCATTGGCGGGTTCTCCTCGGGGGCGGAATTTGCCTTTGGCAATGTGGCCGGCAATTTCAGCGAGAGCAGAGACTACTCTTTCTTTGTCCAGTACAAGGCAGGGCCGCTGAGTCTGGCCGCCACGTATGCGAACGAGAACAACCGCTTTCTGGAGCTTTCCAGTTTTATCGGTCTGCCGTCGCTCTTTGGAACGTCACTGCCTCAGGCCGAAGGCGTTGTCGCCAACAAGCTCGTCAATTGGGGGCTCGGCGCATCGTATCAGTTGAAAAATGTGCTGCTACACGCCACGTTTACGCAGTCGCGCATCACATTGGCGACTGGCCGCGGTAACGCCAACACCGTCGATGCCGGTGCGAACTGGACCATCGTGCCCGACGATGTCCTCTCGGTCGGCGGATGGGTGGAAAATCTCGACGGCGGAAACTGGAAGACCATTACCGTCTCGAATGCTTACCTCCTGTCGAAACGAACTACCGTCTACCAGCAGGTGACTTACCAACACGCGTCAGGCGCCAATGGCTTCGCTTCGCTCGCGGCCGCAGGCGTGGCATCCGGCCGGTCCACCACCGGCGTCTCGATTGGTATTCAGCACAACTTCTAGCGGTGCAACTGCCGTATGTGTATCGCCTCTAACGATAGGTTGCATCGAAATGTATAGGCTTCTTTCAGGGCATGGAATCGCGTACCTTTCCTTTCACGAGATCACACGCCGAGGGGCGGTTTTGTCCAAGACCGCCGCCTTTGCACCTAGTCTATGAGGAATAGCATGCAGAACGTCCATGCCGGTAACGCGGCGATTCCGGCCATAGGCTTCGGCACCTACGGGATGACTGGCGACGACATCTATCGAATGATTCCTGAAGCCCTTCGTGCCGGCTTCCGTCATATCGACACCGGGCAAATCTACCGTAACGAGGCAGAAATCGGCGACTGCGTCGCCGCATCCGGCATCCCAAGAAGCGACATATTTCTGACGACCAAGGTCTGGGTGAGCAACTACTCAGCAAGGCACTTCGATGCGTCCGTCAACGAAAGCCTACGCAAGCTCAAGACCGACTACATCGACCTGCTCCTGCTGCACTGGCCGGGAGGATCGGATGTGCCTCTCGCCGAACAGATCGGGGAGCTCAATGCGGTCGTGCGTGCCGGCAAGGTCCGGCACATTGGCGTCAGCAACTTCAACCGCGCACAGATGGCGGAAGCGATCCGGCTCTCAGCAGCGCCATTGGTCACGAATCAGTTCGAATACCATCCGTATCTGAACCAGTCCTTGCTTATCGAAAGCACGCGCGAGACCGGGCTTGCCGTGACAGGATATTGCGGCATGGCGGTTGGCCGAGTGTTCTCGGACCCAACGCTCAAGGAGATCGCCGCTCGTCATGACAAAACCATCGCCCAGATCGTCTTGCGGTGGCTTGTTCAACAGCGCGGCGTTGTGGCGCTTTCGAGAACCACGCGGATCGATCGATTGGCACAAAACCTGGCGGTGTTCGACTTCGAGTTAGATGACGCGGACATGGCCGCAATTCACGCATTGGCGACGGCAAACAGCCGGATTGTCGATCCGCCCGGTCTTGCCCCGCGGTGGGATAGCACAGCTGTCTGATCAGCCGGTCTTTGGCGTGATACCGGAAACGAAACAACGGCATCAATCAAGGTCGGCACGCAGCGGTGACTGTGCAGTGCACAGGTGGCGCCAGCGGAGCCGATCTTCTTCACGTCGCCCTCTTCATCATTTTGACCTCCTGATCGACATCGGCCTAACGAAACCCGCAATGGGCTGATTCGTGAGTCGATAGTATGGTCGGCACCTTCACGCGTGCATCTCCTGAATTGCAACGCATCATTGCGCTTGATGAAACGTTGAAACCCCGTTCAGGCCGCACCGGCGCATGTGACATCACATCAATCCAACCGGGAACATGCTCGCGATTGCATTGCTCACTAAACTTTGCAAACGTAAAAAATAACGTATAAGATGAATCCAAGCCGAGGAGGGAATCGCCCCGCCCGATGCTAAAGAATTCCTCATAGGAGACAACGGCCATGCCGAAGCGAAAAATTGACACGCACCAACATTTCCTGCCGAAGCTCTACGTGGACGCGGTTGGGCTGGACTTGCTGAATGCGGCGATGCCGGGCGGCGTGGCCCCAACCTGGTCCGTCGAGGCAGCCCTCGCGATGATGGATGAAAACGGAATCGACGAAGGCATCCTGTCCATCTCGTCCGGCCCCACGCTTCCGGATGCGGCCACACTGCTGAGAAAATGCAACGACCTCGCAGCGGAACTCAGAGCCCGGCATCCCGGACGGTTCGGCTCATTTGCAAGCTTGCCGCTGCCCGACGTTGACGCCGCTCTGAAGGAAGTCAGCTATTGCCTTGACGTGCTGAAGGTGGACGGTTTCATTGCCTTTACGAACTACAACGGGCTGTATCTGGGGGACGAGCATTTCACGCCGCTGTGGGAAGAACTGAACCGGCGCGGGACCGTGGTTTTCATTCACCCCAATCAGCCGCCTCACGAAATACCACCGGTCGCTCCGGCGTCCGTGCTTGAGTATCCCTTCGAAACGACACGTACAGCCACCAGCCTGATCATGTCAGGGGCGATGAGCCGCTTCAGGAACATCCGGTTTATTCTCTCGCATGCTGGCGGGACCCTGCCGTTTCTCGTCCCTCGCATCGCCCTCTCCATTTCCATGATGCCCGCGGTGGCCGAGCGCGTGGGCGACACGTTGGCGGCGGTCAGATCTTTCTACTTCGACACAGCGCTTTCCGCCGGCAACGCGCCCCTCAGTGCGCTGACGCAAGTGGCGGACCCCGATCACATTCTCTTCGGGACCGATTTCCCGTTCGCACCGACAAGCGCAATCCGGCAGTTCGGGAAAGTGCTCGATAATATCCAGATCCCCGGCATCGAGTTGGACAAGGTCTACGGAGACAATGCTGCCCGGTTGCTTGGGCGCTAACGGGTTTGCCAACGCGGAGTTCAAGGAAAGACGATGCGTAATATCAACGAAGAGACCATCACCCAGGCGGTGCTCATGGCAATGGCCGGCTGTAACAACGACAGGCTGCGCACGGTAATGACCAGCCTTGTCCAGCATTTGCATTCGTTCGCAAGAGACGTGAAGTTGAGCGAGAGTGAATGGGCATATGCCATCAACTTCCTCACCGAGGTCGGCCATATCACGGACGAAAAACGCCAGGAGTTCGTCCTTCTGTCCGACACGCTCGGTTTGTCGATGCTGGTTACGACGCAGAACAACCGCAAGCCGGCCGAATGCACGGAAGCAACCGTTCTTGGCCCCTTCTTTGTTGCCGGCGCCCCCGAGTACAGGAACGGTGACGATATCTCGAACGGTGCGGCGGGTCTCCCCTGCTTTGTTGCCGGCCGCGTTCGGGGTCTTTCCGGAGAACCTGTAGCCGGCGCAGCGATCGAAGTCTGGCAATCCGATGAAGACGGGTACTACGACGTGCAGTACGGAGACTCGCAGGATCCAAACGTGGAGTTTCAAGCGCGTGGTCGTTTGCAGACGCTGCCAGACGGGCTCTTTCATTTCCGCTCGATTCTCGCCGAGGCCTATCCCATTCCGCACGACGGCCCGGTTGGCCGAATGCTCGATGCGCTCGGACGCCATCCGTGGCGCCCAGCCCATCTGCACTTCTGGATCACAGCGCCAGGGTACGAGCCGTTGATTACGCACGTGTTCAGGAACGGGGACAAGTATCTCGACTCGGACGCCGTATTCGGCGTGCGCTCAACGTTGATCGTCGACTGGGTCGAGCACTCGCCGGGCATCGCGCCGGACGGCACGGCGATGGACACCCCGTTTTATACGCTCGATTACGACTTCGTTCTCAACCCTGCGGCACGCGGGTCATGAACGGGCATATTCTCGCCGGAACCCGCCATGTCACCATCTGAATTCGTCTATAACGGGCGCGGCACGCGTGTCGTCTTCGGGTGCGGCTCACGCGGCCACATCGAACGCGAATTGCACACGCTGCAAGTAGGCCGCGCTCTGGTTCTGTGTAGTCACGAGCAACGCACATTGGGTGTATCGGTTGCCGATCAGTTGGGTGTACTCGCAGCGGGTGTCTTTGATCGAGCTGCCATGCACGTACCGGTCGAACTGGTCACGGAGGTACGCACGGTTGCCACGTCGCTGGATGCCGACTGCCTCATCGCCGTGGGCGGCGGCTCCGCAATCGGCCTCGCGAAGGGCCTTGCTCTCGAGACAGGTCTGCCCATTCTCGCCGTGCCGACCACTTACGCCGGCAGTGAGATGACGCCCATTTTCGGGTTGACCGAATCGGGCCTGAAACGGACCGGCACCGATCTGCGCGTATTACCGAAGACGGTTGTCTACGATCCGGACCTGACCCTGACGCTGCCGGTCAGCATGTCCGTAACCAGCGGCATCAACGCAATCGCACACGCGGCAGAAGGTCTGTATTCACGCGATGCCAATCCGCTTACCAGCCTGATGGCCGAAGAAGGCATCGCAGCGCTCGCGCGCAGCTTACCCAAAATCGTCGCACAGCCGAACGACCCATCCGCACGCACCGATGCGCTTTATGGCGCCTGGCTTTGCGGCGCCGTGCTCGGAAGCGTCGGCATGGCATTGCACCACAAGCTATGTCATACGCTCGGCGGCAGTTTCAATCTGCCGCATGCGCCCACCCATACAATCGTGCTGCCGCACGCCCTGGCGTACAACGCAGGCGCAGTGCCGGATGCGATGAAACGGATCGCACGGGCGCTCGGGCACGACAGCGCGGCGCAAGGTCTGTACGAACTCGCGCGCGCAAACGGTGCACCCGTTGCACTCAAGGAGATCGGCATGCGCGAAGAGCAACTCGACCAGGCCACCGACATTGCCTGCAACAACGCCTACTGGAATCCCCGTCCGCTAGAACGCGAAGCAATTCGCGCTTTACTGCAGCGGGCATTCGACGGTAGCGCACCCATTGATGGCTTGTAGAACGAGTTTCCTTTCAACGTGTCGCAAGGTATTCGCACATGGCGTCACCTACCCTTCCTGAGGCAAGAGATATCCGGGCACGCCGCCCGGTTGAACTGAAGCGTACTGAACAGTTGCGCGCGCAGGAAACGCGTTCGGCCATCCTGAATGCGGCTCTTACGGAATTTTCATCGAAGGGTTTCGAGGCCGCGAGCATTCGTAGCATTGCAGACCGGATTGGGATGCAACATCCGCTCGTCACCTACCACTTTCGTTCCAAAGAAATTCTGTGGCAGGCGGTGGCCGAATATGTATTCGAGCGCGTCCGGCAAGAACGCGATGCAAGTCTGTCCGGCTTCGGTCCGGCTAGCGCGGTCGATCGGCTCAAGCTGGCATATAGGGCGCTATTTCGCTTCACGGTAGCGTTTCCCGAGTTCCACCGTTTCATACTTCAGGAATCGCTCGGGTCCAGCTCGCGGCTGCAATGGCTCGCCGATGCTTTTCTGAAACCGTTAATCGGCTGGTTGCTACCGCAAATCCGCGCCGCCCAGGAGGAACACGCGTTACCCAACGTCGAGCCGATTGTTTTCCACTACATGCTGATTAGTCTGACGTCGACCCTCTCGGGCTTCGGTCCGGAATTTTCGGCGACCAGTGATCTATCACCATCCGATCCGGCGCTGGCCGAAGAATATTGGCGCACCGTCGAGCAGCTCGTGTTCGGAGCGTTTGCATCACGCTAGAGGGCGCCGCATCCCGCAACGCGGTATTTGCCGACGCCCGCCCTAAACGGTCGATCTCCGCTGACACAACAACATCAGTTGAGTGCCTTGCGCGCTGTCAATGCCTTACCCGCGCGCGCACCATTCTCCCTGCCCATTTGCTGACTCACCCAATCGCCAATCGAAACGACGGCGTCCAGATCAATGCCTGTTTCGATGCCGAGGCCATCCAGAAGGTAGAGCAGATCTTCGGTCGCAACATTGCCGGTGGCGCCTTTGGCATAGGGGCAACCGCCCAGTCCACCAACAGACGCGTGGAACGTTGTCATTCCAACCTGAAGGGCGCCGAAGATATTGGCCAACGCCTGCCCATAGGTATCGTGAAAGTGACCAGCGAGACTCGCCAGTGGAAACTCCCTGGAAGCGGCCCCAACCACTCGCTGAACCTGGTGCGCCGTACCCACCCCAATGGTGTCGGCAATGTCGATTTCGTCACACCCCAGATCGCGAAAACGCCTGACCATATCGACGACGGCATCGACACTCACCGCCCCCTGGTACGGGCATCCGAACGAGCATGAAATGCTGGCGCGCAATCGCAATCCCGTTTCTTTCGCCGCACGCGCAACCGGCGCAAATCGTTCGAGCGACTCGGCGACAGAACAATTGATGTTGCGAATGGAAAATGCTTCGCTCGCCGCACCGAAAATGACGACCTCGTCGACCTTACTCTCAATCGCGGCCTCGAGCCCTCTCATGTTGGGTGTCAGCGCGGCATACGAGACCCCCGCTGCGCGATCGATCCCAGCCAAAACTTCCGCACCGTCGGCCATTTGCGGAATCCATTTTGGCGAGACGAAGGACGCCGCTTCGATTCGTTGTACGCCGGCGCCAACGAGCCGATTGACCAGTTCAATCTTGGTGTCCGTTGGGATGAACGTGCTTTCCGCCTGCAGACCGTCTCTAGGCCCGACTTCGACAACGTGTACGCGCTTTGGAAGGCCGCTATTCATGCCCTCTCTCCAACGTTCCTGCTGATTCATTGAAAACTCCATTTCGTGGCGAGGGTCGCCTCTCCAGGCGAGACCCTCGTTTCCACTATTTACTTCGAGAGCACTTGCCCCAGTGCCCGGCGAAGTTCGACAACCGGATCACCAGGCAACGCAAGGCTACGCCAGGCAACATGATGGTCCGGGCGGGTCAATACGCAACCACTGTCGCCGATCTCACGCACGCGAGCCCAGTCGCCCGTGTGGTCCGCATAGGCCTGACGCGGACCAATAACGTGTACGTCGATCTTCAACCCCAGCTCTTCACCGACCTTTGACGCAGCCTCAACCCACGCTTCGCCGCCAAGACCGGTGAACAGTACGAACCGCCCATGTCCTGCGAGGTCAAGCGTTGAGTGTTGCCGTCCGCGCGCATCGAAAATCCAGGCATGCGGCAGACGCGCGCCGGGCCAGGTCGTCGCCTGGTAATACAGCTCACGGTCACGCGTGAATTCCGGTTCGGCTTGCCCATCGGTCACCGCAGCGCTCGATTGGTAGCGTTGATTCATCTCCACGCCCTGGGCGTCCAGTTCATATCGCTTGAACGCCAATGCTTCCCGAATTTCGTCCCGCTGTTTTTCGGCGGCCGCCGTGGATCCGCTTCGAGCATGCATATTCGCTTGCAGGACTTCCCCGTCATTCGATTTGTCGATGCCAAGCGCGCTATAGAGCGGAGCAAATTCGGCAATCGACTGGTTCGCGCGGGTGACGACCTGCTTGGCGATCGGTGCGCGCTCGACCGAATAGGTATCCAGAAGCGCTGCACCCGCGCGCCCCTTGATGACTTCCGCGAGCTTCCATGCGAGGTTGAACGCGTCCTGAATCGACGTGTTGGAGCCCAAGCCGCCGGATGGCGGGTGCCGGTGGGTCGCGTCGCCCATGCAGAACACTCGCCCCTCCTGCATGCGGGTCGCGTACATGTTATTCACTGTCCACGTATTCGCGCCCAACAGTTCGATCTCGAGATCCGGCTTGCCCACGAGTTGACGTGCGATCGTGGTGGCCTTTGCCTCGTCCACAACCGGCGTAGGCTCGTTGATGTCATAACCCCAAACGATCAACCACTCGTGCCAGGGTCGAACCATCCGGATCAGGCCCATCCCGATACCACCCACTTCCGCGCCCGGTTGCATGATTGGGTACAACACTGCCGGGCGGTGCGCGACGAATTCAGACAGGTCCGCACGGAACCAGATGTTCATCGATCCCCGCACACCCATCTGCCCTTCGAAAGGCAGACCTGCATCTTTTGCGACCTTGGAGTTCCCGCCGTCTGCGCCGATCAGGTACTTCGATTTGACCGTGAACTCCTCGCCCGACAATCGGTCGCGGCAGCGCGTGAGAACACCCTCGTCAGTTTGCGTATGGCTCAGATATTCCGTGCTCATCCGCGCTTCGGTGCCTCGCGAGCAAGCCGTTTTGAAAAGCAGCGGCTCCATGAACGTCTGCGGCAAATCGTTCATCTTCGTCGGACTCGACAATTGACGCTCCGCTCTGGAGAGCGGATGCAGTCCCCAACTGGGCACCCGGCCAATCTCCTCACCGGTCAGGCTTTCGCAGAAAACCGTTCCGCCCATCAGATCCTGATCCGTCGCGTGCAGGTAGGCTTCCTGCTCCACCTGCTGGCCGAGGTCACGCAGGACCTCCATGGTGCGCAGGTTCGTGATGTGCGCTCGCGGCGTGTTGGCCAGCCAACGATACTGGTTGACGACCATGTTATTGATACCGTACGTCGAAAGCAGCGCGGCACTGGCAGAGCCGGCAGGCCCCGTTCCGACGATGAGTACGTCCGTGGTTATTTCATACATTCGACACCTCCAATTGTCATGCCTTCGCACCTCACCGTCTCCATCTGTTTCGGATACCTAATTCAAGGTGAGTTAACGAGCCTCTGTTTTTACGATCCTGTCCGGTTTTCGCTAACCTGTCAGGCTGTCTTGTGCTCGGTCAGATTGAGATAGCGGATCATCTCCTCACGCATCGCGAACTTCTGTACTTTTCCCGTAACCGTCATAGGCAGTTCGCTCACGAAGCGAATATATTTGGGCACCTTATAGTGCGCGATCTGCCCTCGGCAAAAGTCTCTGATGTCCTCCTCGGTCGAACCTTCGCCTTTTCGGAGCACGATCCAGGCGCACAACTCCTCGCCGTTCTTCTCATCCGGCACGCCGAACACCTGCACGTTCTGGATTTTTGGATGTCTGAAAAGGTATTCCTCGACTTCGCGGGGATAGATGTTCTCTCCTCCTCGAATCACCATGTCCTTCAGCCTTCCGACGATGTTGCAATATCCGTCGGCGTCGATCGTGGCGAGATCGCCTGTATGCATCCATCCGTCAACGATGCTTTCGCGCGTTTTTGTCTCGTCTTCCCAGTATCCCTGCATCACCGAGTACCCTCGCGTGCAGAGTTCTCCCGTCTCGCCGACAGATACAGTCTTACCGTCGAAATCAACGATTTTCACTTCGAGATGCGGTTGAATCCGCCCGACCGTTGTCGTGCGCTTATCGAGCGGATCCGTGGTTCCGCTCTGAAACGACACAGGGCTGGTCTCCGTCATGCCATACGCAATGGTGACCTCTCGCATATTCATCTTTGTCACGACCTGATTCATTGTCTCGACCGGACAAGGCGATCCGGCCATGATGCCGGTGCGCAGACTGCTCAGATCAAACGATGCAAAGTCGGCGTGCCCCAGTTCAGCGATAAACATGGTCGGCACGCCGTGAAGTGCGGTACAACGCTCTTCCGAGACGGCTGCGAGGGTCGCGCCGGCGTCGAATCCTTCCCCCGGGAAGACCATCTGAGCGCCAACCGACACGCACGCCAGTACGCCAAGCACCATGCCGAAACAGTGGTACAACGGCACAGGAATACAAAGCGAGTCGGCTTCAGACAGCTTCATCGCCATGCCGACAAAGCGTGCGTTGTTGACAATGTTTCGATGCGTCAGCGTTGCACCCTTGGGGCTGCCGGTGGTGCCGCTCGTAAACTGGATATTGATCGGGTCCTGGCAAGAAAGTGTTTGCTCGACGGCTTCGATTACCTCACGCCCTTCGTCCCGAAGCATCCCCTCTCCACGCTGCAGGACCGTGTGAAACGACATGACACCGGATACGCGCCAGTCACCCACGGAGATCACCGTGCGAAGGTCCGGCAGACGTTCGACCTTCAACTCGTCCGGCTGCTGCGACGCGAGCTCAGGCGCAATGTCGAGCAACATCGAAATGTAGTTCGACGTTTTGAAGCTCTCGGCGGTGACGAGCGCCTTGCATTTCACTTTCCGCAGGGCGTACTCGAGTTCCGACACACGATAGGCGGGATTGATGTTGACCAGCACAGCACCGATGCGCGCTGTCGCGAACTGCGTGAGCAACCATTCGAACCGGTTGGGAGACCAGATGCCGACGCGATCCCCTTTTCCTATGCCCAACGACAGAAGCCCAGCGGCAAGCTGATCGACGTGATCATCAAATTCGCTCCACGTCCACCGTACACCTTGCTCCCGGAATACCACAGCTTGCTGATCAGGAAATCTGCGCGCGGTTTCCCTCAGAAACTGGCCGACTGTAGACTCGCTCAACGGAACGTCCGTCGAACCCCGTACGTAGGCAACGCCATCGGCAGGCGCTTCGAGCGTAAGGGAACCGGGTAAAGTGTGCATGAAGCCATCCTCCATCGTTACTGCGCGTTTCCGCCAAAAATTCCGCTGAACGGCGTTATGTAGCGATTGCAATGTCGCCGGCGCATCTGAAAGGCCGACATCGAAAACGCGTTATTTCCCGTGAAAAACCATTTCACCCGGTTCTTCGTCGCGATCGAACGCCTCGGCTGTGTTGGCGAAACCTCGCGCGGCGTCCTCCGTGTTGTACAGGTCCATGCACACATCCAGCATGGCGGCATCGGCGCCGGGGATACCGCCGCTTGACCACACCTTGAGCAAGGTGCGCGTCGCTGCGTACGACAGCGTCGGACCGTCGGAGAGCTGCGCAACCAGCTCGGCAGCAACACCTTCGAGCGCATCGGGTTCGGCCACGTGCGTTGCAATCCCGAGGTCCCGGGCCACGCTGCCGGGAATCCCTTCACCCAGCATCGCGAAACGGGACGCGTTGCTACGCCCCACTCGCTCGGCCAGCCGCTGCAGCGCTCCCGCAATGGGGAGCATTGCCGTCGTGACCTCGACGCACCGGAACACGGCGTCGGTCGACGCCACAATAAAGTCGCAGTTCAACGCGAGTTCAAAGCCGCCGCCAAAAGCCAGACCCTGCACCACCGCCACCGTCGGGACGCGCAGCGCTTCGATGGCGCGATACGAAGTGTTGACCTCTGCGACGAAGGTGCGAAACCAGTTCAGGTCCTTTCCTGGCCATTCGCGCACTTCGCCGCCGAGACTGAAATTCGGCCCTTCCGCACGGACGACCAGTACCCGGATGTCGCTTTCGCTAGCTTCGTGAACCGCCTGCCGGAGACACTCTGCAAACCGTGCATCGAGACGGTTGTACGGCGGATTCGCCAGAACGATATTCCCGACCTTCCCGTCGCGCTCAAAACGTATGCTTTTCATCGCCTAACCTCACTATTCAGTCAGATTCACCAAGCGTCCGTGACGCTCGGGAATGTTTCGCAATTCAGGAGTTTTCTTGATTCAACGGAATGATTGGAAGAAGCAGATGTGAAGGACGATCCGCGTCACGGTAAATCTTGTGAGTAACCGTGTTGCTGCTGGTGACGTGATACGGAATGTATTCAACGTCGGTCATCGCGCCCGTTCCTGTCGGTGCATCCATGCTGCAGATCTCGATACAGATGCGATGGCCGGCCTTGAACTGGTTTGCCGTTGCGAGCACCTGGATTTCATACTTGACGATCTCGCCCGGCGTGACCGGCGCGATCGACTCTTTCGTCAACTTGTGGAACGGCTCCGCAGGCGTGGATCGGGCAGGATCCGTTGCGCGGTATGACGCTTTCAGCCAGCCACGGGTGATTTCGCGCTCAGGCAGTGTGTCGGGAACCGACCGTTCGCCGACACGTGCAGTAACCACCGATACGTCCGGGCCCACGTCCTTGAGTACGACAATCCAGTTCGTGTCGGTCTGGTCGATCTCAGCGTAGAGCGTCAGTGAAATGGGACCCGCCACCAGTACGTCCTGCGCAAGCGGCTCAGTCATGTAACGCAGGCGCTCAACTTTGGAGGTCTTCTTGAGCGGCATTTGCGTGAAGACATCGGGTTCCCGATGCGCGTCACCAACTTCCGCCGGAGGACGAGGGACGTCTGTGGATAGCTGCTCCCAGCCTGACAGGTAGTACTTCGCCCATTGCGTCTCAGGTAAAGGCCAGTCACTCCCCGTGCGCCATTCGTTGGCGCCCATCACCCAGTAACGAACCGGCGCTTCGTTCATGATGCCGGTATCGATACCCTTCAACCAGTAGTCGTACCAGCGAATAACTTCGTCGTGGTACTGATGGAATGGCCGCTCCAGATGCGCCGGGCCTGTAAAGATCAGCTTGCGCGGCTGTTTGACGTTGCTGAAGTAATGCTGCGCGCCAAGCCAGTGCAATTTGTACGTGTAAGCGTAGGCGCCAGAGCCGGTATAGAACGGCACCTTGATCGACTTGAAAATCTCCTCGGCTCGCTCGACCGTCCCTTCCGGCTCCCAGGGGTTCGTCATGATGTGATACATCACCCCTGTGCGCTGCCCCTTCTGCGTCAGGATGTTGTACAGGTTGATGTACATCTTGTAGTCGGGATTGCGCATGGCTGCGCGCCAGAGTTCCTCTTGTGCTTCAGGCAACGTACCCGGCACGCCGCGCGGCTCATGCACCGTGCTGAAAACGTCAAGCAGGTACGGAAACGTGTGAATAACGCCACCGGGATTGAAGTCCCGGAACCCGAACATCCCGCCGTATGCGCTACAGGCGTCGTACGGAAAGATTGCCTTGAGCGCGGGGTGGCCCTGCGCCGCCGCACGCCATTGTTCGCCGGCAAAACCCGAGATCCCTACCATGCCGACCTTGCCGTCGGACCACGGTTGCTGCGTGATCCATTCGATCATGTCGTAGTGGTCGGTATTCTCCTCGCCGTAGTGGCCTTCCGACTTGGCGGAGCCGCGCGGTTGCGCAATGACGTGCACATAACCATTGGCGATGAAACGGCGAGTGTCCCCGGCTTCTATCGGCCCGAACCAGAGCGGCGCATGCGCGGGCTGTGGGGGCAAGACGTCCGCAATATCCGGACCCTGAAGATCCTTGTTGTGCAGCGCCGAAGCGTACAGCACGGGATACTTGCCATCCGCATCCGGTCGATAGACGTCTACCGCAAGACGGGTTCCGTCCCGCATCGTTACGACGATGTCGCGTTCTTCAATCATGTCTCCTCCTTCGTTGGCCTGTTCGGCGTCAACAGACGGCCGTCTCAAAGCCGAAAATTTGCTTTACCCACCGACATGCGCATTTGCGTTCACTCATCAAGAGCCGCACGACCAGGCAGATTCCGTAATTCACTATACTTCACGTCCGTAAAGTATGCAAGACGAACGACGTGCCAAAAAATAAAAGTTTGAATCCCAAATGAATTGCGAGCCTGGAGCGACTACCTACCCATAACCTCGGGTGCTAATGCCATACCGTCACTGCGTGGTGCTGTTCGGCAACGGTGGATCATCTGTCGATCCAGCACTGATGTCCGCCACGTGCTCGGTCAGCAATCGCCGTTGTGCAGAGAGCACTCGGGCCATGACGGTCATGCATACGCAAGCCATCAGAAGCGGTATCGACAACAACGCACATGTGAGCAGGTACGGAAAACCCGATATGACGATCAGGCCAATCAACGACGAACCGACAATAGACCCCAGCCGTCCAATCGCAACGTTCCAGCCACCGCCGGACGCACGCAGCGCAGTTGGATAGAAGATGCCTGGAATGGTGTTGACACAGATAAGCGGTCCGCCAACGGCTATACCGGACAGGAAGACCACGCCCGCGTGCCACTGAGTGGTTTCGGAGATGCCCAACGCGATGACAAGCAGCGAGCCCGCGCCGAATGCCACGGAAACGACTGACGCCACGTTAAAGCGACGAACAAGGATGGCGAAAAGAACCGCGCCGCCAAGCGCACCGAACTGGAACATTGACGATACTTGCGAGGCGTCGTGCATCGATAGCCCCGCTTGTTTGAGGTGGGTCGGCATCCAGCTTCCAATCAGAAAGAACACCAGATAACCCGCAAACTCCGCAAGCCACGTCAACACGGTACCGAGCCGGTATTTCGCGCTCAGGAGTGCCCTGCTTCCGCTTATCGATTCACGCGTTTCGGCGATGAATAGGTGCATTCCGGTGCAGTCTAAAGACGGAAACACTTTGCTGAGAATTCGCTGCGCCTCGTCATTGGACCTTCGACTGGCCACGACGTAGAGCGGCGACTCGGGCACTTGCCACGCAAACAAGGCAACGACCCCAAGCGGCAAAAGACCACTCAGTACCAGCATGCCTCGCCACCCCAATGTCCCGATAGCGAGAGACGTCACCAAACCAGCGGCTGCCGCACCGAAAAGAAATCCACAGTAAGTCGATGCAAGCATCGCTGAGCGTGAACGGTCCGGGCTATATTCAGCGACGATCGCCGACGTAGCGGGCATCGCCGCTCCGATGCCGAGGCCGGTTATGAAGCGCAAGGCAACAAGCTGAAATATCGACTGTGCTTCGCTCGACATCACACCCGCGATTCCAAACCATGCGATTGCCACGATGCTCACGGTTCGACGGCCAACACGATCAGCCAGCGTTCCTCCAACAATCGATCCAATCAGTAAGCCGGTGAGTCCGAAAGCCACCAGCGGTGAAAGAGCAGCGCTCGATAGATGCCAATGCTGACTTATCGCAGGCGCGATAAAACTGATCACAATGGTGTCGAAACCTTCGATCGCTGTTGCCGCGAAGCAGATGAGGAACACGGTCCACTGCTTACGCCCCATCGGCATATCGTTGAAAATCTCGCGTACGTCCCGCTGGGCATAGCCTGTGCTATTCATCGCATTGTCCTTGACGATCGAACACCTGATTCCGGTGTCAATCTGGTTCACCTGTTTCTCGACACCACCGACATCAAACGTTCGTTAAAACCGGTGACGAATCCCGACTCGCAACAAGCCCTGAGTTTGTCCACTCGACGGTGATGGAATCAACGTGATCTGCGCCTGAGTCGCCGAACCCGCCGCTTTCAGCAGTTCGGCCGCAAAGTAAACGTCCGTCCGCTTCGAGAGGAAATAGTTGGTGTAGAGATCAATTGCCCGATAGATGGGCGTCGAGGAAGTTGCATCCACTTTGCCGTGCGTGTAGATGTACGCCGCACCGGCGAACAGAAACGGCGTAATGAAGTAGCCGACGCTGGCCTCGTAGTTGTCGAAGCGCACGTTACTGGCAAGAAAACCTTTCTTGAATTGCGTCGACGTGTACTGGAAAGCAATGGAAGCGCTGCCGAGCTTGTACGATGCACCTACCCCTGCGATGGATTCGCTTTCCGCGCTCTGAACGTACCGGGAATAAATGATGTTTCGCGGTGCGATGCTATCGAATGCGGCCGCATACGGATTCTTGATGATCGTATAGGCAGCTGCAACATACAGCGGGAAGCTGATTCCGTTGTAACTCAGTCCCACCGACGTCACGCTATTCGTTGAGAACTGTCCGGGCTGCCCACCAAAGCTATAGAGCGCACCCAATGTGAAGCCTGCAATTTTCGGGCTGGCGTACTTGACCGAATTGTTGATGCGTATGCTTCCGCCAACGTTGTCGACGTCGCCGGCGTGAGCGAAGTAGACCGCCCAGTTCAAACCGGCCGCGATGGGAGAGAGCATTTCGGCTACTTCTTCGTATTGACGTCCAACCGTGAACGTTCCATACGGGCTTGAGATTCCAACGTACGCCTGACGGCCGAACAAACGTCCATTGTTCGACAGGTTTCCGCTCGACACGTCAAAGCCGTTTTCCAACGTGAAGACCGCTTTGTAACCGCCACCCAGATCTTCAGCGCCACGCAGCCCCCATCTGGACAGTGATCCACCTCCGCTCTGAACCAACCAGGCTGAATGTCCGTTCTGATTGCTCGTGTAAGTCAGGCCTTCATCCAGCAGACCGTACAGCGTCACTGAACTTTGCGCATACACCACCGCGGGCGTGGCACAACACAGCGCCGCGGCCAAGGACAATCTCTTCATCTCCAGTCTCCTATGTCGTTTTTAACGCACTGCTAACTGGCACATCAGGGCTACTGGAAAGAAGGATATGTCTAAATTTTCCGTTCGTATAGTTTAATTTGGATAGGAGTATCCCCAGGTATGTTCACCTGACGAATGAAGGGAACGGGTCCCTGAATTCGCGCGGAGGTGTGAATGGGATTGAACGAGGCAGTCGATGGGGGACGCCGCGCAGTAGCGACTTTACGAAGACGCCAACTGGCAAAGAAGATGGGGATGTGTGGACCGTGCGAAATAACAGCGTCTCAGTTCAGGACTTTTTGGACCTTCCTTGAGATGAGATTTTTATCTTCAGGTCGATGTGCTTCTTCGGGGCGACTCAGAGTTTGCGATGAACTGTGCGACTCGCTCGGAAAACTCCTTCGTCGACGCGCATCGCAGGAATGCTTGTTTTTCCTGTTCAAGATGGCGCTCGAGGTTATCTTCGGCCACCATCCCAACAAGCGATTTCATTTCTCTGACCGCTGCGACGGGTACGTCGATGACTTTCCGCGCAAGCGCCAGCGTGGCGTCCTGCAAGGAAGCGGGTTCGGCAATAGTCTGGATGAGCCCTAACTGCCTGGCCTCGTCCGCAGTCAACGAGTCACGCGTCAACAGGATCTCTAGTGCCCTCGCCGCTCCCAATCGACGCGCGAGATGAAACGACAGACCACCGTCGCTGGATGTCCCCAGCTTGGCGTAGCCGACAACAAAGCGCGCCGTGTTCGATGCGACCACCAGGTCGCACGCCATTGCCAGCGAAAAGCCCGCGCCTGCTGCCGCCCCTTGAACGCTGGCGATCACAGGGATCGGCAGGCGCCGCATCGTCACAATCGCGGCGTGCAGTGCGGTAATTAGCGATTCGAGGTAGGAATCGGAACGCTGCACGCCGTCGAAGATCTGGCGAAGCTCTCCGCCCGCTGAAAATATCCTGCCCCTGGCTTGAAGTATCACCGCGCGATACTTCGACGCCCCCTCAACCTCGCGGAGGACGCCCAGCAGTTCATCGCAGAACGTCTTGTCGATCGAGTTCGCGCGTGCTTCGTTCACCAGCGTAACGAAGGCGATGTCGTCACTTGATGTCAGCGTGATTTTGCTTTCCATCTGTCCTTGATCCGTGAATTGCATTTGAACCCCTGGACCAACCAGGTCATCTTCATTATACTTTACGATATGTCAATTTAAAAGGAAATTGAACGGCAGAGGGCAACGGATCGACTGAGCACGCGGCATGCGCGACGCAATTTTTGTCTGACGATTTGGAACCGCTTTAGTCTTGTGATTTTTCGCCGAACCAACGGCATGCCTTGCTTCGCTCGAAGCTGTCGGCGCATCAAGCCGGCGGTCGTTAGATAGTGTGTTACTGTGCCGGCCAAATCGACTGTGCTCAGCGGGTTCAGCGCAGCCAGGCTTCGGCGGTGAGTGTGTGATACCGTTGTGGCGCCTGCCTTCGTTGACGGTCGCGGCCTGCCAGGCCTACCCGGCGTTGGTCTGTCTGAAGGCGGAAGGCACCGGAGCACAGAAGCAACGCAATAACGAATTTCCCAATCGAGAAACCAAATGGCGGACAGCGCAGGTTCCAAGAACGTTGGTAACAAGAGCAGACCAACCGAACTCAAACGTGCGGAGCAGCAGCGGGCGCAGGAAACCCGCTCCGCGATCCTGAACGCGGCACTTGCCGAATTCGCCACGAAGGGCTTTGAGGCTGCGAGTATTCGTAGCATCGCGGATCGCATCGGCCTGCAACATCCGCTTATCACCTACCACTACCGATCCAAAGACGTTCTCTGGCAGGCGGTGGCGGAGTTTGTGTTCGAACGCATTCGCCAGGAATGGGACATCAATCTGACGGATACGCCCCCTGCCATGGCGGCGGACCGGGTAAAACTCGTGTACCGCTCGCTGTTCCGGTTCACGGTGGATTTTCCCCAGTTTCACCGCTTCATGCTGCAAGAGTTCCTTGTGTACAGCCCGCGCTTGCAGTGGCTCGCCGACACAGTACTCAAGCCGTTGATCAACTGGCTCATTCCACAGATTCGCGCGGCGCAGGATGAAAACACCTTGCCCAAGGTCGAACCGATCCTCCTGCATTACCTCATGATCAGCCTGACATCCACGCTCTCCGGATTCGGCCCGGAGATGCTTGCGACCAGCAATGTCTCGGCGTCCGATCCAGCCGTTGTCGATGCGTATTGGCAGATGGTCGAGACACTCGTCTTCAGCAAACAGCCGGAGACGCCCTGTGCGGACAAGGCCGAACCACGTTCGGGCAAGTCCGGTAGTCAGCCCCGCGCATCCACGCGCGTGAAGAGTAGCTAAGGTATCTCGCGCTACTGCCGGGTTACCCCTCTCACTGGCAACGACTCGCGCATCCGCGAGTCGTTCGCGCCCTCAACTGATCTGCCGTCACGCCGCCAGGCATACATCTACTAAGGCGATGGGTTTCATCTGAAAATATAGGCTATCCAGATTGCAGGTCGGAGCCTATCGTGCGGATTTCCGGCAGACGCTTCGTCTGCCACTTCGGAGATCACTTTCATGAAACTGCTACACGTAGATTCCAGCATCCTCGGACAAGGCTCTGTCAGCCGCGATCTGTCTGCGGAGGTTGTTGCGACCTTCCAGGCCAGCCGTCCCGACCTTACCGTCACTCGTCTTGACCTCGCCGCCACGCCGATTGGCCATCTGACGGGAGCCCACCTTGCGGCCGCGCAAGGCGCTCCGGTCGACGAGGCATTGAAGGCCGACGTCGCCCTGGGACAGGTCGCGCTCGAGGAGTTCCTGGCCGCCGACATCGTGGTCATCGGCTCGCCGATGTACAACTTTGGTGTGCCCTCCCAACTGAAGGCCTGGATTGACCGCATCTCGGTCGCTGGGAAGACGTTCAGCTACGGTGAGCACGGCCCGGTCGGACTGGCCGGCGGCAAGAAGCTGGTCATCGCCTCGTCGCGCGGTGGTGTTTACAGCGAAGGCTCGCCCGCCGCTTTCTTCGATCATCAGGAAACCTATCTGAAGGCGGCGTTCGGCTTCCTCGGCATCACGGATATCACCTTCATTCGCGCAGAAGGCGTGGCGATGGGTGAAGAGACACGCAGTGGGGCCATTGCCTCGGCGAAGAAAGAAACCGCAGCGCTCGCCGCGTGAGATAGCCGCGCCATCGACGGGTTGCCAGTCGGGTTTCCGAACAGCGCCGGGTGATGGCGCGTCCGGTATCCGCTTGCACCCGCTTGGTCAAAGGCACACGCAGCCCCTGCATGACCCACTCCATCCACAACAAAAGCGCATTCATCAGCAACACGCTCACCCACACCGCACCCGCGTAACAGTTACGGATTGAGATCGCCGACACTGGCTGCCCGCAAACGTTCGAAATCGAGAATCGTGATTTCTCCCGATTTCAGGCTCACTATGCGTTGACATTCGAGGTTCCTGAGCAACTGATTGATGGTCTGCCGCGATAGCGACACCATCGAAGCCAGGCTGTCTTGCGAGACCCTGATCCTGCTCTGCGAGGCGTTGAGACCGCCATAACCGCTGGCGATCATCAGCAAACGGTTCGCCACGCGCTGCGCCGCGGGCAACAGGGTCATCGCTTCGGCGTTCTCGAACGAAACCCGAAGCCTTTGCGCCATCAACAACGCAAAATCGCGCCAATAACGGGGCGTGGATTCGAGCAGGTCCTGCAGCGCGGCTCCGGGCACGTGCAACAACAACGTCCTGCTGACGGCTGTGGCGTCGTTCGGCCGCGGCAGCCCGTCGAACATTGATATCTCCCCCACCCATGCAGTCGGTCCTAGCACCGCAAGCAACGCCTCTTTCCCATCCATCCCGACTGTGCCGATAGCAAGCGCGCCGCCCAACACGGCGTACAGGCCATAAGACTGTTCGCCACGCCGATACAGGGATTGGCCCTTTTCCAGCGTAAGCAGGCTGGCGTGGCCGATCAGATAGTCCCGCAACTCGACAGGCAGGCCCCGGAACCATGGGGTCGTTTCGAGTTGTGACCGGTAGCGGTGCAGGCTGGATTCCATGGGCGCGTCGACCTGTCGGGTATCCGACAGATTTTAGGCGGGTTCGCGAACATCATGTGGATTCGCATCTGACGACGCAATGACTTTGGTCTCTGCTGCATCTGCAGCACCTGCTGCGTCGCAGGCGCAAAATGAACGAATTCGCAGGGCGCTATTCAGTGTTGTTCCGGGTTATTCCAGGTTGTTCCATTGCTTGAACCATCGAATAAGGAGTGTCGACGTGGCCTCATCTGCTGTCAGTCTGAAGAACGACGTTTCACCTGCCGAATGGGATGCGCGAGTCAATCTCGCGGCCGCGTACCGTCTCACGGCGCTGTTCGGGTGGGACGATCTGGTGTTTACCCATATCTCGGCGCGCGTGCCCGGCCCCGAACACCATTTCCTGATCAACCCGTACGGCATGATGTTCGACGAAATCACTGCCTCTTCGCTGGTCAAGATTGACCTCGACGGCCGCAAGGTCGTCGAATCGCCGTATGACGTCAACCCGGCCGGCTTCACGATCCATAGCGCCGTGCATGCGGCTCGCGAAGATGCCCATTGCGTGATGCACACTCACTCGGTCAACGGCGTTGCCGTGTCGGCGCAGGAGGCGGGATTGCTGCCCCTCTCCCAACAGTCACTTGGCGTACTGGCGTCGCTCGGCTACCACGACTACGAAGGCATCGCGCTCAATGAAGCCGAGAAGCCCCGTCTCGTTCAAGACCTCGGAAGCAACACTTACCTGATGCTGCGCAACCACGGCCTGCTGACGGTTGGCGCGGCGCCGGCGGACGCCTTCGTCGCCATGTACTTCTTTGAAGCAGCCTGCATGATTCAGGTGCGCGCCCAGTCAGGTGGCGGCAAGCTCACGCCCATCCCGCAGCAGATTCTCGCCGGCATCAAGGAACAGATCCGGATGGCCACGCGGGGCCTTACGCCCGGAGCGCTGGTATGGCCTGGGCTGCTGCGTCGGCTTGACCGCAGTAATCCCGGATATGCGGATTAACGCGGTCCGTTCGCAAGATGCCCGGCACACGATGGCCCATGCCGGGCAATTAGCGCAAGCATGTATTAAGCGTCATAGGCCGCGTTTGCCGATTCAACGCAACGCGGATGTAATCTGGTAAGTCACGTGAGAACCTGTATGGCAAAGATTTTTATCTACGGTGCCGGCTCAATTGGTTGCTATGTCGGCGGGCGGCTTCTTGCCGGAGGGAGCGACGTCAGTTTCATTGGACGTGCACGCGTGGCCGACCAGTTGCGCAACCAAGGCATCACGCTGTCGCGGCACGACGATAGCCGCTGGCATGCCCCGTCGGAACGCATCGACGTTTCGACGGATGCGGCCAGCGCCGCCGCAGCCGATCTCGTGCTCGTCACCGTCAAGTCGGCAGCGACGCCCGCCGCCGCGGCCGAACTGGCGAACGTGTTACGGCCCGGCACCATCGTCGTGAGCTTCCAGAACGGCATTGGCAATGCGGACGTGCTGCGCGCCGCGCTGCCGCAGCACACGGTTCTGGAAGGGATGGTGCCATTCAATGTCGTCGAACGCGGTCCGGGTGCGTTTCACCAAGGTTCAGCGGGAGAGCTGGAGATCCGACATGCGCCGGCCATGCAGCCGTTCGTCGACGAGTTCAGGAGAGCGGGTCTGCCGCTGATCCAGCACGCCGATATGTTGCCGGTGCAGTGGGCGAAGCTGTTGCTCAACCTCAACAACGCCATCAATGCGCTGGCGAACCGGCCTTTGAAGGAGGAGCTCTCGCAACGCGCCTACCGGCTTTGCCTCGCGATGGCGCAGAAAGAAGCGCTCGCGCTTCTGAAGCAGGCCGGCATACGGCCAGCCAGAGTGACACCGCTTCCAAGCACCTGGATACCACGTGTTCTGAGCGTACCCGATGCGTTGTTCGAACGGCTGGGCCGCGCGATGCTGACGATCGATCCGCTCGCGCGCTCGTCGATGTCCGACGACCTGGCGGCCGGGCGCGCCACGGAAGTCGACTGGATCAATGGCGAGGTCGTGCGCCTCGCCCAACGCCTGGGGCAAGCGGCACCGGCCAACGCACGGCTATGCGAACTCGTGCGGGAAGCCGAGCGGGCCGACGTGCGCCCTTCATGGTCAGGCAAAGCATTGCTGGGTGAGATGCGGGCCGCAGCGCATATCGCTTTGCCATTGCCCGCAAAAATCTGAACGCCGGCGCACAACGCATCAGGTCGCGGCCATGCCGTCGATGGAGTAGATTGATGTCCTGGTCACGCCCCCGGCGTCTGACCTGGGAGAGAATCATGAAAAATCGCTACACGGTCTCGCTGGCAGTCGCCGCAAGTTTTGCTATGTCAATCGCATTTGCCCCGGAAGTCGTGGCGCAGACACGCGCCCCCGGGACGAAGCAGATGCAGGACACGCAGCGGAAAGCCGAACAAAAGGCGCTTGGCACAGGCAAGAAATCTCACCACAAAGACACCCCCCAGAAAGGCGCGCCTCAAAAGGCTGGGAGCGCCGGGCCGGCATCCGCGCCCTAGTTTCCCTGGCTGTCACCTGGCGCAGCCGAACTGCAGCGAGCACCTACGCGAACTCAGGCCCGTCTAACCTTCTGCGTCAAAAATTCGATCAGATCCTGCTGCACCGTGTCGAGCACGTCGCCTGCGCCGATCAGCGCCAGTTCGGTTGGCGGCAATGGCGGCATATCCGTGCAAATTCGATGCTCGGGCAAAACCGCCGACCTGGGTAACACCGAGATGGCCAGGCCTGCGGCAACGGCCGCCTGAATCCCCGTGAGACTTTGACTGCCGAACGCTACGCGCCACGCACGCTTTGCTTTGTCGAGGCTGCGAATCGCACGCTTCCGGTAAATGCATCCGTCGGGGAACAGCGCAAGCGCAACGGGCTCCTCCGAATCCCGTTTCGGCAGAACGACGTCCCGGCCCCGCACCCAGACAAGTGCCTCAGGCCACGATGCGTAGCAGTCGCCACTGCCAGGCTCGCGTTTGACGAGAGCAATATCAATTTCGCCGCCGGAAAGCTTTTGCTGCAAAACCGCGCTCATGCCCGCTAACGTTTCAAGTCGCGCATCCGGACGGATTTTCAGAAAACCGGAGAGCATCGCTGACATACGTCGCGCGTCGAAGTCTTCCGGAACGCCTATGCGCACCGGCGAAAGCTGCACATCTCGCCGGAGCGCCTCCTGCGCCTCCTGCGACAAAGCCAGCAACCTGCGCGCGTACTGCGTAAGCAATACGCCATGCTCGGTGGCAATCACATGGCTACCGGTTCGGTCTCGAAGAAGCAACGGTCGCCCAACGGATTCCTCGAGTTTGCGCACCTGCTGGCTTACTGTCGATTGCGTGCGATGGACGCGTTCACCGGCGCGAGTGAAACTGCCTTCGTCAACGACGCAAATCAGTGTCTTCAGCAGTTCGAGGTCAAACATGATTCGTCATTTACCTTTTCACTAAGGATCAGAAATTTATTTAATTTTCCAATATAGAGCATTCAGCCTATCCTGCACACATCTTCTCTACCAGACGGAGTCAATGATGTCACTAAAGGGTACGCGGCGGCCGACATGGCTGACTTTTGACTGCTACGGCACGCTCATTCAATGGGACGAAGGTCTGCTTGCTGCAGTGCAAGAGATTCTCGGCCATCGCGGCGCGACCGAAGTCGAGGCGTCCAGGTTTATCGAGGTGTACGACCGGCACGAACACGCACTCGAACAAACGCCGCCGCATCGTTCGTTCCGTGAGGTCTCTGGCCAGGGCTTGCGTCTTGCGCTGGAGGAGTTCGGTCTCGATGGCAGCGAAAAAGACACCACGGTGCTCACATCGCGAATTTCGGCTATGCCACCGTTTCCCGAAGTCGTCAGCACGCTCGAGAAGCTCAAGGCGATGGGGTTTAGTCTTTGCATCGTATCGAATACCGACGACGACATCATTGCAGGCAACGTCGCCCAGCTCGGCGGTCATATCGACCGCGTGGTGACCGCACAGCAGGCCGGCGCATACAAGCCCACACCGCGTTTGTTCGAGTACGCACACGAATTGCTCAGTGTATCGAAGGACGATGTCGTGCATATCTGCGCCAGCCCGCATCTCGACCACGCCGCGGCACGAGACATCGGCTTCCGGTGTGTATGGATCGATCGCGGTACGGGCCGGAAGCTACTGCCGGATTACACACCTGACGCCACGCTCAAGACGCTGGACGAAGTACCACAGCTTTTCGCAACGCTTGGCTGGTAGTCGTTTCGCTGAATACGGAACGAGCGGCTTCGCGCCGCTCGTTCGCCGTTCTCCAGATTTTGCAGAGCGTTAACGGATCGGATTGAGAGCGTCGCCCGACACCTTGTAGACCGTCACCGGCGCGTCGATCCACTCACCTGTCTTGTCGAAAGCCACTCTTCCGACCAGAGTCGAGAATTGCGTCTGTTTAAGCAGCGGCACGAACTTCTCAGGATCGGTTGAATTCGCGGCTTTGATAGCTTGTGCCACTACCATGGTTGCCGAATAGAACGCCGGCGAGTAGATATCGTTCTTCGCGCCAAACTTCTGTTCATATCGGGTTGCAAAATCGGCACCGCCATGCAATGTGGCCAGCGGCGCGCCGCCTTGAGCGCAATAGCCCCGGCCATCCAGCGATCCCGCAGCGAGCTTCGGCATATCGACGGAGCAGATGCCGTCGCCGCCGAGAATCGGAATCTCGAGCCCTAACTGTTTGGTCTGCCGTCCGATCGAAGCAGCCTGCGCGTAGTAGCCGCCATAGAAGATGACGTCTGGTCGTTCGGCTTTCATGTGAGTCAAGATCGCGTTGAAGTCGGTGGCCTTGTCGTTCGAATACTCTCGCCCGACAATCTCGAGACCGTTTTTCTTAGCCGTGGCGACGAATACATCGGCGACTCCCGAGCCGTATGCGGTGCGATCGTCGATCACCGCGGCCCGCTTCGCGTGAAGCACGTTCGCGGCGTATTCGGCCATGCGTGCGCCCATCACATTGTCGCTGGCGGCGAGGCGAAACACATACGGATAGTTCTGCTGGGTAACAGCCGGGTTCGATGCCGCACCGGTGATCATCGGAATGTGCGCATCGTTATAGATGCGCGATGCGGGAATCGTCACGCCGGAGTTGTAGTGGCCTATAACGGCTTTCACTCCTGAATCAACCAGCTTCTGGGCGACGGATACACCCGTCTTGGGATCCGCTGCGTCGTCCTCTGACACCACGGCGAACGTGACCGCCTCACCGTTGATGACCATCGGCTTGCGGTTCAGGTCTTCTACCGCGAGCCGGACACCCCTCTCATCGTCCTTGCCAAAATTCGACTGCCCTCCCGTCAACGGACCTGCAACGCCCACCTTGACGACTTCCGCTTGCGCAGTCATGCAGATGGTGGATAGCAATGCAGCGAACAAGGCCGAAGTCTTAATACCGTCCATGAATCTTTCTCCTCGCAGTGATCGATTGGTAACCGGCTCTCGCATCACGTGATCCGATATCCGTATTCGCTTCCATGGAACGCATGCGCTCCCGGAAGTCTGCGTATTCTTTTGGTCCAAATTGCCACGCGACATGCACACTCGCCGACACGCACCCCTACCTGTGCAGTTAGTAAGACCTGCACAGTTGCCAGGGTGTTTGACTGGAGCAGAATTACGCCGACGGGATAGAGACGGAAAAGGCTGGCTTCGCAGACGGCATTGGCTGACCGCCAATACCGTTCCGGATGGCACTACTGTGAAGCGGAAACGCTAACGTCCAACGGATTCCGCCAGGAAAGAAAAAAGCCGATCGAAGTTGCTATGTGCCACGTTGAATCGCAACCAGTTCGTCTTTACGCGCCCGCCGTAAAACAGATGTCCCGGCGCAAGCAGAATGCGTTTGTCGAGAGCACGCTCGGCCAGTTCCGCCGAATCCAGTTCGACGCCTGCCGGCCTCGCCCATACGAACATGCCGGCGCGAGGCTCGCAAAAGATCTCAAACCCGATTGCTTCGAGGCGGCGACAGACCCGTTCCTGAGCCGTTGCGAGACGCTCTCTCAACTGTTCCGTCTGTTTGCGAAAATGCCCTTCTGCCAGGATCGCGCTCACTAGCCGTTCCGTGACGGTCGGCGTCGACATACCCGACACCAGCTTCTGATAAAGCAAACCCTCGAGTATTCCAGCCTCCGCGGCCACGAAACCGACGCGCAAACCCGCACCGATTGTTTTGGAGAAACTGCCGATATAAATGACGTGTTTCAGTTGATCCATCGAAGCCAGCGTCACGTGCGAGCCTTGCACCAGGCCGGCGGAAACATCGTCTTCTACGATCAGGCAGTTGTGGCGTTCCGCGGCTTTCAGTAGTTTGAAGGCCGTCGCGGAGCTGTAACTCGCTCCGGTCGGGTTATGAAGTCGGCTATTCGTGAAGTAGACCTTTGGACGGCGCGTTTCGAAAACGGTCTCGATGGCGGAAATGTCCGGTCCGACGGGCGTCATCGGTATCCCGATGCTTTCGACCTCGCGCAAGCGCAAGGCAACCAGCAGGTCGCTATAGCACGGCTCATCGACCAGGACCGTGTCGCCCGGTTGAGTGAACTGGCGTATCACAAGGTCCAGCGACTGATTTGCGCCCAGCGTCGTCATGACCCCGCCGGCATCCACCTCGATTTCATAGTCCGACAACTGTCGGGCTATCTGTTCCCGCAACGGCTCGTACCCCCGCGCGTGCCCATAACCCAGCAGGCTTTCCGGTTGCAATGCGAGTTGTCTGAGCGCACGCGCGAGGCCATCGCTATCGAACCATGGCTCCGGAAGCCAGCCGGCTCCCGCGTAAATCGCCCCTTCATCCGCGCCAAGAAAGTTTCGCAATAGCCAGCCATTGGTCACGCTTTCATCAAGCTTTTCGGCGACTTTCCGCGGCGTGTTGAGGCTCCGCTCAGCAACGTAAAAGCCCGATCCGCGCCGCGCTTCCAGTACGCCCTGCGCGACCAGCCGATCGTAGGCCTCGACGACCGTGAAGGTCGACACGCCGTGCGCCGTGGCGAATGCGCGGATGCTCGGCACGCGCGCACCAGATCTCCAGCGCTTCTCAGCAACTTCATTCGTCACCCCGGCCACGATCTGCACGGTAAGCGGCGTATCCGATCGGGAATCCAGTGTCAAAACGGGTTTCATCGTGGCCACACAGGGAAGAAATCAGACGGACGACTAACAAGGTGTAGAGGTGCTGAGACCTCTACAGCTATCTCGCGCCCCCACCAAGTGTACATGTATCTGTACAGGTCATTTGCCTAAATTGATAGCCATCCCGCCCGACTCTCTTTGTGGCGATCACTCTCACCGTCTTTCCTCAGCATGAACAAGATACGAAATGCAGACGCGATCCTCTCGCAAGGCGACTCGTCATCAAGACAAGTCGTGCTCGAGATTGCCGATCGCACACTCGAACGCCTGGACAGCTATCGGCGGATCAGAAACATCATGCGCATGGAAGGCAGCGTGTTGCATGTTGGAACCCGCTCATGGGATCTATCGCTGAAGCGCAACGTGTACCTGATCGGTGCCGGCAAGGCCTGCAATCACATGGCCATGGCGGTCGATCACGTGTTGGGGGACTTCCTCACTCAGGGAATCGCCATAGTAAAGATCCTTGAGGAAACCGATCGCTTCAACAGGACCGAAGTCTTCGTGGGTGGACACCCGCTCCCCAACGAAGAAGGTCACCGCGCCTCCAGGAAAATTATCGAACTAGTCAATCAGGCTGGGCCCGAGGATCTGTTCATTGCGGTGATCAGCGGCGGCAGTTCAGCGCTCATGTCGTGCCCGATCGATGGCATCACCTTGCAGGATGAGATCAACACCTCCGATGTGCTGCTGAAATCCGGTGCGGGCATTTACGAAATCAACGCGGTGCGCCGTCACATTTCGGCCCTGAACGGCGGCATGTTAGCGAAGCGCATTCAGAACGTAGGGGCCGAGCTGATCGGCTTCGGTATCAGCGACGCCGTGGGCTCGCCTGCTACGGGCGATATCGCCGTACCCTATGCGGCCTACAAAAGCACGCCGATCGGCCCCGACATGACGACGTTGGACGATGCGCGCGCAACGATCGTCAATCGCAATGTCGCCGATCGTCTGCCTACGAGCGTCGTCGATTATCTGATGAACGCCGGCCCCGAAGCGGAAACGCCCAAAGCGTTTCCCGACAACACCTACTTCCTGCTCAACACGCTGCCGGATTCCTGCATCTACGCCAAGGAAATCTGCGAGGAGATGGGTCTTCCGGCCATGATCGTTTCGTCCTTCCTCGAGGGCGAAAGCCGTGACGCCGGCACATTCTTCGCTTCGATAGCGCGCGAAATCCAGACGTATGGCAACCCGCTCAAGCCTCCTTGTGTGCTTCTGAGCTCCGGCGAAGTTACGACGCTGATCGACGACAACAGCGTAATCAGGGGCCACGGTGGGCCAGGCCAGGAAATGACCGTGAGTTTTGCGATCACAGCCGCGAGGACAAAAGGCGCATGCCTGTTATCGATTGATAGCGAAGGCACGGACGGAACGGCGAACGTCGCCGGTGGCATTACCGATTCCACCAGTTTCAAGGCTGCGGCCGACAAAGGAATCAGTCTGTATCAGGCACTGCGTGAGCACAGTTGCTTCGAGGCACTCGATTCGATTCGCTCTACGGTTTTCACCGGCAACACGGGCACCAACCTGTGCGACCTGAACATCCTTTACATTCCTGAGCCGAAGGCGGGTGAATAACATGGAAGACAGGATCACATCCGTGCGGGCCCAGCAGATCATCGACTGCAAATGCCGCCCCGCTGTGGAAGTCGAGATCCGCACCGAGAGCGGTGCAATCGGTCTGGGCGCCGCGCCTACCGGCACTTCGGTGGGCATGCACGAATCGTTTGTGCTGCGAGACAACGACCCGTCGACCTATAAAGGGCTCAGCGTTCATCAAGCCGTCAGCAATGCGGTGAACGTCATTGGTCCGGCGCTCATCGGCATGAACGTGTTCGACCAGCGAACCATCGACGAAAAAATGATCGCCCTGGATGGCACGCCCGACAAGCATCGCCTGGGGGGCAATACGATCTACTCGGTCTCCGTTGCAGCTTTCCGCGCCGCGGCAGCCGCGCTCTCGACTCCGCTTTACAAGCACATCGCGGGTGGCGACATTCGAACCGTGCCGGTGCCCTGCTTCAACGCGATCAATGGCGGGCGATACGACGGACTAACGCAGGCTTTCAATGAGTTTCTGATTGTTCCCTACGGCACCGATCGCGTCGACTCGTCGATCGAGATGGCGGTCGCCGTCTTCCAGAAACTCGCGGACGTGCTCACGGACTACCTGGGACATAAGCCACAGGTTGCCAGTTCCTACGGATATGCCGCGCCGTCGGACGACCCGGAGACGATCCTGACATTGATGCAGAAAGCGGTCGACGCGTGCGGCTATACAGGCAGGATCGCCTTCGCGCTCGATTGCGCCTCGAGCGAGATGTACAACAGGGAGACCAACACCTATCTGCTGAAAGGCAAATGGGTGTCATCGGACGAACTCATCGCCTATGCCAGGTTCCTGACGGAAACTTTCCCCCTTGTTTTTATCGAGGATCTGCTCGACGAGAACGATTGGACCGGCTACGTCAAGGCGGTTCGCGAACTCGACCGCACGATCGTTCTCGGCGACGACCTGACCGTAACCAATCCGGCCTTGCTTAAAAAAGCTTATGAACTCCGCGCCGTGAGTGGTTTTGTACTCAAGCCCAATCAGGTCGGCACGATCACCGAAGCGCTGGACGCTTATCGATTTGCAGAAGAACACGGAATGATCGCGGTGCCATCAGGCCGCTCCGGTGGCGTCGTGGATGACGTTGTGATGGATTTCTCAGTCGGCCTCCAGGTACCGTTTCAAAAGAACGGCGCACCGCGTTCCGGAGAACGCATTGAAAAGCTGAACTTCCTGATGCGCGCCAATGCACGCAGCCCCGGTTGCCGCCTCTTTGATATCTCGCCACTTCTTCGGTTTTGACGCGTGCTTCTGATGACAGGAACCCGCCGACATGCCACCCCACTCACTTCGAAAAGGTGAACTCAAATGTATCCGAACATCGATTTCCTCTATCTTTCAGAGCCGGACATGATCACAGCCGGCGTACTGGATGCAGCGAGTTGTGTTTCTGTCTGCGAGGAGACCTTCAGTCTTCTTGGTAAAGGCGATTACCTCATGGGCGGCGCCAATCACAACAGTCACGGCCTGAACATCGTCTTCCCGAAAGAGACGAAGTTTCCCAACATGCCGGTGGCGGGACCGGACCGACGCTTCGCCGCCATGCCCGGTTATCTGGGTGGACGTTTCGATGTCTGCGGCAATAAATGGTACGGATCGAACCATGCCAATGCGGAGAAGGAACTGCCGCGCTCGATTCTGACCATGATGCTCAATGACAAGGACACCGGGGCACCGCTGGCTCTTATGTCGGCGAACCTTCTGAGTGCGGCGCGAACTGGAGCTGTGCCTGGTGTCGCAGCAAAGCATCTGGCCAACAAGGATTCGAAGACCGTGTCGGTTATCGGCTGCGGCCCGATCAACAAGGCCTGCTTCACGGCAATCATGACCCAACTCGGCGCGGTCGAGAAAGTCATCTGCTTTGACGTCTTCCTCGCCAAAGCGAACGAGTTCGCCGGCTGGGTCGAGGAAAAATACCGTATCAGCGCCATCGGCGTCGACGAGGCGGAACAAGGCTTTCGTGATGCGGACGTCATCACGGTCGCGGCCTCGCGCCTGAAGCCGCTCTACTTCAAGGATGAGTGGATCAAGGCGGGAGCGACCATCCTGGTGTCGGGGCCGTTCAACACAGACGAATCTTTCCTGATCGATTGCAAGATCGTCTTCGATCACACGCCTCTGCAAGAGGCGTATGTCGAGGATGCCGACGCATCGGGGAACAAGGACGCCTACTACAGCGGTGTGATCGGCGGCCCGTTCTACCGGTTGATCGATGCGGGCAAACTGCCCGCATTGGCGGATTCGACTGGGCTAGGTGACGTCGTGAATGGCATTAAGCCCGGGCGCGAAAACGCGGAAGAGCGGGTCATTTTCATTGCCTGCGGCATGGCTGTTTTCGACATCAGCTGGGGTTTTGAAATTTACAAGAATGCAGTGCGTCAGGGAGTTGGCCAATCGCTGAATCTTTGGAAGCAGCCCAGCGCGTTGTGAGTTGGCCCGATAAGGTAAGCGCATCTTCAAAGGGGGCTGCCAGCCCCCAGTTCATGGCGCTCGTGCTGAAGAACGCACCGCTGCGGTTTGGCAACGATGGGGCGTAGTGGAAATCTCGACGAGCAGTTCGCCCAGACGCTTCAGCTTGCTCGTCGTGATAGGACCCTACCCCGCCTCGTCAAACGCAGTACTTCGTGAGAGCGTCTCCCACGCATCAAAATCCTTGCGCAGGGCAGCAAGCTGTTTGTGCGCAAGGTCAAGCGCGTCGGCGCCCAGCAGCAGATGCAGGGGTGGCTGCTTCGCCTTTAATGCTTCAATGATTGCGAGCGCGCCTTTCGCCGGATCATTGTGTTGCTTTCCGTGCGAGTCGAGCAGCGCGTCACGTTGCTTGCCCAGTGTCCCGGCAAACTCGGGAATGCGAATTCTGGATTGCCGCATCGAACGGCCGCGAAAATCAGTCCTGAACGCGCCGGGCTCGACCACCGTCACGCCGATGCCGAACGGCGCCATCTCTTTCGCGAGGGTGTCCGAAAGGCCCTCAAGCGCGTACTTGCTCGCATGGTAGTAGCCGACGTTCGGAAAAGTGGTGAGTCCACCGATCGAGCTCACGTTGACAATATGACCTTTGCCACGGTGACGCATCCCCGGTAGCACAGCCTGCATCAAGGCGATGACGCCGTGGACATTGGTATCGAACTGCGCGCGAATCTCGGCATCCTCGCCCTCCTCGATGGCCCCGATATAGCCATAGCCCGCATTGTTCACGAGTACGTCGATCCGACCGAATCTCTCATGCGCCGCTTTCACCGCAGCGCTGATCTGTGCGGACTGGGTCACGTCGAGGCCGACAGCCATCGCCCGGTCGCCGTAATGCTCGACAAGGTCGCGAACGGAAGCGGGCCTACGAGCTGTAACAACGGCACGATAGCCGTGTTCAAGCACCTTTTCGGCCAGCGCCCGACCCAGACCGGAAGAGCTACCGGTAATCAGCCATACGGAATTATCGTCAATCATCCTTCCTCCGCTTCATTTCAGACTATCGACACCGCCTGGCGCACGATGTCTTGACCTCCAGAAAGGATAGATGCGACGATTCATTCAATCATCACGGATAATTCGCATGAGTCATGCAAGCAGATAAAACGATCTCGCATGGGGTCCTGGATGACCTCTCGGCCTTCGCCGTCGTCGCGCGGCTGCGCAGTTTTTCCCGCGCGGCCGCCGAACTGAACGTGTCCAATTCGATGCTGAGCTATACGATCAAGCGACTTGAAGATCGCCTCGGCTACCCACTCCTTCGACGAACCAGCCGCAGCGTTGCACCCACCGCCGAGGGGCAAACGCTCCTGCTGACGCTCAAACCTGCTCTCGATGCGATCGACGGCGCCTTGGGAGACCTCAGTCGAATCCGCGATCGCATTTCAGGCACCCTCCGAATCACCGCCACTCGGCAAGGGTATGAGGCCGTCATCCGTCCGGTGCTAGCCGACTTCTGCACGACCTATCCGGAAGCGACCGTCGAGGTCATCATCGACTATGCGTTCAGGGATCTTGTTGCCGGGCGTTTCGACGCCGGCATCCGGCTGGGCGAGAAACTCGAACAGGATATGGTGGCTCTGCCGGTCGGGCCGGCCCTCAGGATGGCTGTGGTCGCCTCACCGGAATATTTGTCGCGACACTCTGCTCCCAGTACGCCGGACGATCTTCAGCATCACCAATGCATCAATTACCGGATGGAAACGGCAGGCAGCCTCTATTCATGGGAGTTTGAAAACGGCGGCCGAAAATTGAAGGTAACGCTGTCGGGACCGCTGACATTCAATGAGCCGGATCTGATGCTCGAGGCCGCGATAGATGGTCTTGGCGTAGCGTACGTGTTGGAGCATGAGGCAGCGGTCGATATCAGGACTGGACGTCTGGTCCGGGTGTTGGAGGACTGGTGCCCTCCCTTCCCCGGATTCTTCCTCTACTACCCATCGCGCAAGCAGGTTTCTCCTGTGTTGGCGGCGTTGTTAAAGCACTTGCGTTACTCAGAGACACGGCATGGTCAGCAGGCGACATCCGCTTAGGCCGCGCGCGAATCGTCCAGACGCTCGCCGATTGCTCTTAGCCTCGCCCGATCCACTTTGCCTAACGAATTACGCGGCAACTGATCAACTACGATGAGCCGCTCCGGCATCTTGTAGCGCGCCACTCTGGTGGACAGATCGTGCAACACGTCCTCGACCTGAGTCGCGGCTTCGGTCAGTTTGACGAAACCGATCACGCGTTGACCGAGGACGGCATCCGGCACGCCGATAATCGCTGCCTCGCTCACGCCGCGATGGACAGTAAGGGCGTGTTCGATTTCGGTCGGCGAGATGTTCGACCCGCCGCGAATGATCAGGTTTTTCTTTCTGGCGACGTACCAGAAATCGCCGGCCTCATCCTGGCGCATCACATCGCCGGTAGCCCACCAGCCGTCCTTGCGCGCATCGTCGATGCGCCCCGGGCCGAGCCAATAGCCGATGAACACGTTCGGACCGCGCAGCAACAACTCGCCCGCTTCGCCGCGTCTGACGGTGTTGCCTTCTTCATCGACGAGGCGAACCCGATCCATATCGACCGCGCGGCACACCGGCCCGGTATCGAATCCATAGGTGAACGTGCCCGCGCTTTCGCTCATCCCAAGGAAGTTGCGCATCCTGACACCGAACACGCGCAAAAACGCCTCCTGCAGATTCGGCGGTGTCGTGTCGCCGCCGACGAGACAGGTGCCCAGTGACGCGACGTTGCGTGGCCGCGCAACCTGCTGGGCCATCGCTTCCGAATACATGAACGGCAGCCACATCAGCATCGTGCAGCGCTGCTGTTCTATCAGGTCAAGCGCGGCCGCAGGCTCGAATCGATCCATCAGGACGCAGGTGCCGTTAGTGGCAAGCGTCGCCAGCGTAGTGAACAGCCCCGCCCCATGCATCATGGGCGTCGCAATCAACGCGACCTCGTACGGCTTTAGCGCGATGTCCTGGCATGCTTGCGTCATCGCGCACATCGTCCGCGGCGTATGCGTGACGAACTTCGGTTCGCCCGTCGTGCCGGACGTTGACAGCAGAAGCGCAGGTTCATCCACGCGCACCGGTGCGAGCGGCACCTCGTCTGCATGGTGTTCGATCAACTCGCTCCATGCTCTGGCGCGTGTATCCAGCGACGAGCCGTCAACGAGAAAGCACTTGTCCGCATCGAGAATCGAAGCATCCATGCCGGCGATCGCGCCGTATAGTTCAATCTGGCCCAGGTACAGCGAAACCCGCAGCCGTCGCAGTTGCGGCTCGAGTTCAGCGCGTGTGAGCCGGGTGTTCAGCGGTACAGCAATCACGCCTGTCAACATGCACGCGTAAAACGCGGCGACGGTTTCCGGTCTGTTCGTCAGGTGCAGTGCGACTCGATCGCCCGGTTTCACACCCTGAATGAGCAGACCTTGCGAAAGTCTTCTGACGTACCGCGTCAGACGATCGTAGGTCCATGCATCATCGCCAGCGGTCAGCGCGATGGCGTGAGGGCGTGCTGTGGCAGATTCGATCAGAAGTTCGTATAACGTAACGAGTTGCGGCGTACTTATTGATTTAGGGCGTGTTCCGGGACAAGACATGGCGCGTTCTCTAAAGGTCGATTGGCTGTCGACGACAGGCCTATCCTGACAACAGGTAACGCTGGCAAATTATTCCGGCAGTTGCGCTGCGGCCAATTACCTTTCCCGCACCATTCCCCCACCAATCACAACAGCGTATCTATCCGTAGCGCCATCATCTAATCTAACGGCACTGTAATAACAGCACGCCCTGCGGCGCGTTTCACAAGCTCCGTGTGGTTGGATGGCTGGCTCCACCACCTTGCCAGTCCGCGCGGATTGCGGTGACCCAGCACAAGCAGGTCCGCGTTGAGCAAGCCTGCGTACCTGGCCATGCTATCGACCACGTTACCCGCTGCAACATATCCGCGCGCAACCGTTCCGCTCTCTCTTAGATGGTCCAGCGCTTCCTCCAGAACCTGCTTCGCCGCGCCTTCCATTTGCGAACACGCCATGTCCGACAGGTATCCGACACTGCAGCCGACAGCCGAGCCAATATCCACAACAGAGAGGACATGAACAGTGGCGGTCAACGCACATCCCAAACGGGTCACGCGCAGTAAGGCCAATCTGGATTCCGGCGATCCGTCGTAGTAGACGAGCAGATTGAAGTGGTCAGGCATAGGGTCCTCGAATCGTGTGATGAAGGGCGTTGCGGCGGTTCTGCCTTTTCCACAACACCGTTGACCGATGAGGTATTCCAGAACAACGCAAGGTTTCTTCTCGCCTGAGACTGTTTTCCGTCGTGGAATAAAAACGCAAGCCCAGACGTTCGGAGAGGGACGATTCAGAGCCAACGAGATCGGGCAATTCAATCTGTGGAATTCCTATTCCCTGGTTGTACGCCCATTCCATTGCGCGCTCCCGGATCGTTCGTTCGCGTGCATCGCAGGTGGAGAGAGACGATTGCGGCGGGCGCCACTCCGAATACAAGAGGAATCCGCGAAAATGAAACTGCGTCAAAAGACATTTATTGCCTGGTCATTCGCCGCTTGCACGGCAACGCTCACCGCATGCGGTGGCAGCAGCGACAATTCCACGCCGCCGGCTCCGGTCACTGGGCCTTTCAAAGCCACCGTGCTGGTTTCCGACGGCAGTGTGAGCGCACCGAACACAGACGCCAATCTCAAGAACGGCTGGGGCATCGCCTTCAACCCAACCGGCGTCATGTGGGTATCCGACAACAATACGAAAAAGTCGACACTGTATGACGGCAATGGCGTCGTGCAGTCGCTCGTCGTGACGATCCCGCCCGCGGCAAGTGGGCAGGCTGCCGGTCCGACGGGCATCGTGTTCAATACCAGCACCGACTTTGCAATTAGCGCAAACGGCGCCACAAGCAACGCGCTCTTCCTTTGGGCCACCGACGCGGGCACGATCGCCGGCTGGTCGCCGAAGGTGTTGCCGACGCAAGCAGTTAACGCGCACGACGACGGCACTGGCGGCGCAGTCTACAAGGGTCTCGCCAGTGGCACGAATGCCGGTCAGAACCTGCTCTACGCGGCGGACTTCCATAACGGCAAGGTCGATGTGTTCGACAAGTCGTTCAACAAGATCCAACTCGATGGGCAATTCAAGGATCCCAGCCTGCCTGCCGGCTTGTCCCCTTTCGGAATACGTGTGGTCGGTACAACCGTATATGTGACGTTTGCGAAGCTCGGTCCCGATGGACACACGCAGATGAACGGCCCGGGCAACGGCGCCGTCGACGCGTTCGACACGGCCGGGCATCTCACGAAGCGCATTGCCCAGGGCGGTTCGTTGAATTCGCCCTGGGGTCTTGCGGTGGCGCCGGCTAATTTCGGTGCACTGAGCAACGATCTGCTGGTCGGGAATTTTGGCGATGGCACCATCGACGCGTTCGACCCGAATTCCGGTTCGTTCATCGGCGCCTTGACACAAACGGACGGATCGACATTCAAACAGCCGGGTATCTGGGGCATCTCGTTCGGCAACAACGCTGCCAATCAGCCGCTCAATACCTTGTTCTTCGCTGCCGGCCCGACACCGACAACTGGCGTCTATGGTCGGATCGACGTCAGCCAATAACGAACAGGCGGAGGCGGCGGACGCTCTGACCGCCGACCTCAACCGCGATCTTCTCATTGAAGCCGTTTTATTCCGCGACGAGGTGACAGGATCCACGGCTCACGGCGAATAGATTCCATTGGGCGGCCAGGCGGCGAAACGTACCCTGCTCTATACTCGTCAGCTTTCTGGATCGGCGAGTTTCGCTTTCACGCTGCATCATGTCCCGCCCCCAGCCATCGTGGCTTGTTCCCCGATACGCCCTCATCGTGATCGTCATTGCGGCTATCGCGGGAGCGTTCGCGTGGGCCGCGGACTGGATTCAATGGCCGGGCAGCGAGCCCGCACTGACGCCCGCCCGGATGATCGACGCCTTCGAGGACAGCATGGGCAGGCATGCCGGCTTTCGCCGTAATCATGCCAAGGGAGTCTGCGTGAGGGGCTATTTCGACAGCAACGGAAACGGCGCCGCGCTCTCTCGCGCGAGCGTGTTCGAGCGCGGCCGCACCCCTGTGATCGGCCGCCTCTCCGCACCGGGCGGCAATCCCGCCCAGGACGACGCCAACACGTCCGTGCGCAGCTTTGCGCTGCTCTTCTCGCTGCGCAACGGAGAACAATGGCGCACCGCAATGAACTCCGTGCCGGTTTTCCAGGTCGCCACGCCACAGGCACTGTACGAGCAACTGGTGGCGCTGCGCCCGGATGCGCGGACCGGCCAGCCCGATCCCGCGAAATTGAGCGCGTTTTTTTCGCAGCATCCCGAAACGACGGCCTTTCGCGAGTGGATCGATACCCATCCACCTTCCTCGGCTTTCTATAACGCAAGCTACTTCGGCATTGACGCGTTCCGTTTCGTCGATGCCAATGGCAACACGCGTTTCGTCCGCTGGAGTGTCGTTCCAGACACGCCCTATGCGGCGTCGAACGAGCGGACTAACCCGGCGCGCGACCCCGACTTTCTCGCACACGATCTTGACCTGCGCCTGCAAACCGGCCCCGTTTCCTGGCACCTCATGCTGACGCCGGCAGGCCCGGGCGACCTGGTCGACGACGCGACGCGCGCATGGCCATCCGAGCGCGAATTGCAACGGGTGGACGCCGGCACGATCGTGATCGAGCGCGCCGAGAGCCAGATCGACGGCGCCTGCCGGGACATCAATTTCGATCCGCTGATCCTCCCCGATGGCATCGCGCCCTCAGACGATCCGCTGCTCGCCGCCCGCTCGGCGGCCTACTCGGTTTCGTTCGAACGGCGAACGCGCGAAGAGGTGGGGGCCGGCACGCGTCGCCGCTAGAAAAGACGGCATCGGGACTTTGTCGATGCAGTAAAGACCACTTTCACGCGTTGTTCAGTCTCAAGTTAAACTAGGCTGTTCGAACTTCGTGGCGAAAAAACGGCGGCGAACGATAGTCCAAATATTGGTGCGAGGTTGACGTGCTCGCAGTGCTTTCGAACACGTCTCGGGGAACATGGGAGATTTTCGTTCAATGAACGCTGCAGATTTACCAGACATGCTTCCCGAAATGCTGCCGCGCTTGTGGGCGTTCGCGCTTCGCCTGTCGGGGGACCAGCATGATGCGGAAGACCTCGTGCAGCGCGCCTGCCTGCGCGGGCTCGAACGCGCTCATCAATTGCAGCCCGACACGGCTCCGTTGAGCTGGATGTTCTCGATTGTCCATTCGACCTGGATCAACGAGCTGCGCGCCCGCAGCGTGCGCAAACGCTCCAGTTTCGATTGGGACGACGACTTCCTCGAAAATCTTCCCGACCCCGTCGACAGGGGTCCTGAAACGCAATTGATGCACGGGCAGATCATCGAGGCCGTCGAACGCCTGCCGGAAGCGCAGCGCGTCGTGATGCTGCTCGTCGCCGTGGAAGGCCTGAGCTATCAGCAAGCCGCCGACGTGCTCGAGGTACCCATCGGCACGGTCATGAGCCGCCTGTCGCGCGCCCGCCAGGCGGTCGGCGCACTGCTTGGCGGCGAGACGCCGAAAGTGCGGCCGGCGAAGATACAAAAGGATTCAATCGCATGATGGCTGACGACGCTCAACTGCTCGCTTACGTGGATGGCGGCCTGTCGCCCGAGGATCGCAGCGCGGTCGAAGCGCAACTGCGCGAGTCCGCCGAAGCAAGGGCAAAGGTCGCGCTGTTGCGCGCTTCGCGGCTCGATTTCGAGGACGCCTTCGCGCAACAGAAGCTCCCGCCGGTGCCCGATTCACTGAAGCTCAAGGTCGACGAGATGGTCCGCGCGCATCGCGCCCGGGAATCGAACGACCCGGTCCTGCCTCCCGGCGAAAAAGCGCCCTCCGAACCCGTGCGCTCGCGCCTGCGCGTCATGCCGGTCTGGTTTGCCGCCGCTTGCGTAGCCGGCGCTTTCGCCTGCGGCCTGTTCGTGCGACTCGGCCCGCTTGCAAGCGGCGGCACGCAGCTGACCGCCAACGCCGACGTGTCTCCGTGGGTGGCGGCGGCGGTCGGCTATCAGAAGCTGTACACGCGCGATACCGTCGCGTACACGCAGGAAGATCCGGAGGCCGCCGCAAAGGCCGTCAGGGATATTCGCAGCGACGACCGGCTCGCCCTGCGCGTTCCGGACCTGACAAGCGCCGGGCTGACCTTCAAGTCGGTGCAACGCCTGCGCTTCAACAACAAGCCACTCGTGCAGATCGTCTATCTGCCAAAAAATGGCCCGCCCATTGCGCTGTGCGTGATGAAAGACTCGAAACCGGACCAGCCGGTCGCGACGAAGACGGTCGATGCAATGGACGTCGCGACGTGGCGGCAAGCGGAGTTGAGCTATGCGCTGATCGGGAAGTCGGGCGACGTCGATCTCGGCGCGCTCGGCAAGCGCATCTCCAACCTCGACATGGCTCCGCTTTTCAGCGATGCCTCGCCGATCGCAGCCGCCACCTCCGGGTGACGGCATGCCCGATGGAATAGTCTCAAGCCACGAGTGTTGTGTTAATAGCCCTTAAGGCGTCATGCAGGTTTGGGCAAGGCGTCCCATTCCGCGAAGAGTGAAAGACAGGCCTTATGAATCCGGACGACATCGAACTGATGGCCTACGTGGACGACACACTGCCCGCCCACGCACGCGAAGCCGTGGAGCGCGCGCTGAACGGCTCAGCCGACGCCATGCTGCGCGTCGAGAGGCTCAGGGCGTCGCGTCTGCCCTACGCGGAAGCGTTCGCGCGGCAGACTCTGCCGCCGGTGCCCGAAAGCCTGAGCGCGCGGATTGCCGGGATGGCACGCGCGGCAAAACAGTCTGCGCAAGATGCCGCTCGGAACGAAGCGCCGGGCCGGCAGGACGCGGTCGCGCCGGCCGGACGCGATGCGAGCGTCAACGATGCCGTCGTGCCGCATCCTGCCGGCGCCGAGGCGTCCGCGGCGATCCGCTCGCGCTTGCGCATCGCGCCAGCGTGGCTCGCCGTCGCGTTCGTCGCGGGGGCGTTCACCTGTGGGTTCGTGCTGCGCCTCGGAAGCGGCACCGGGCCTGCGTCGACGGCCGGCGCATCGGTGGCGTCAGTTGGAAGCGGAGTGTCGCCTTGGGTCATGGCCGCCGCCAGCTATCAACAACTCTATTCTCGTGACACGCTCGCAAACGTCGAAGCCGACCCTGCATTGGTGGCGAAAACCACCGCGCAGATTCGCGACGACGATGGCCTCGCCATTCGCATTCCGGACCTGAGCGCTTACGGCCTCACGTTCAAGCGCGTGCAGCGCCTGCGTTTCAACGACAAACCGCTCATTCAGATCGTCTATCTGCCCAAACAGGGCGCGCCCGTCGCCTTGTGCGTGATGAAAGAAGCCAAGCCCGACGCGGGCACGGCAACGCGGCAGGTTGCGTCGATGACGGTCGTCACCTGGCGTCAGTCCGAACTCGGCTACGCACTGATCGGGCCGCCCCGCGGTACCGATCTGAATGCGCTGGGCAACAGCATTTCCACCCGCCGCACCGCGCCGCTCTTCGGGACTTAGCCCGCGCCCTTTTCGCGCGCTGTCCTCGATACGCCGTTCTTCCCCTTCCCTGTTGTGTTGAAGAGGCCGGCGTTGAGCGGCATCGTCAACATTCGAGCAACACACGTGGCTTGGCGCGGCGACAGATCTGACTCTGTCGCCGCGCCAAGGTGTCGTGCAGATTCAGGACGACAACGGCAAGCTCGTCGCTCTCGCTGTGCAGTCACGGATGCTGCAAGCAGATGAGCGACTAGTCACGCGTCTTATGGGGTGCCGTCCGCCGGCGCTTACTACTTGAAAAAAGTATAGGTGGCGATATACGGCGAGCTGCCTGTCGCGTGTTCGACGGTGCAAGGCGCTGTCGGCGCAGCGCCGCCTGCGGTCATCGTGCGTTGCACGTAGCGCACCTCGCTCAGCAGGCCCTTCACGCCTGTCGAGCGCGTCCCCAGCAGCAGTTGCGGCACGCCGTTCGGCGTTTCGCTCGGCGTCTGCGCGAGGACGTGGCCTACGATCCGGCTGCCGTCGCGGGCTTCCCAGGAGGGTCCCGCCGAATGCTCGATCACCGCGGCCCCTGCCGTATCGAACAACGTGGCGCGCGGACTGCGAAACACCCAGCCGAGCGTGTGGTTCGCATCGTATTCGCAGGAATAAATCTGGACGCCGGATGCGGCGGTGCTTAATAGCACTCGCGCATCGGGCGGGTCGATCGGCGCAGCGCCAGCCGGCGTGCCGACTACTGCCAACAACCATACGGCGCTGATTGAATGGCGCATTTTGCGTGGCAAGCGAATCATGGCGATGCTCGTTTGACCCGATACGATGAAAGCGTGAAACTGCCCCGCGTCCTGTCAGACACGGTCAAGATTGGCTGAGGCGAACGCCCAGTTCAGGTGACGCGAGACCGTCGCGACCAGATAGTCCGGTCGACGGTTCTGATAGTCCAGGTAGTACGCGTGCTCCCATACATCCACGGTTAGCAACGGTACGAGTCCACGCGTAAACGGCGTTTCCGCGTCGCTCGTCTTGACGACCGCGAGTTCTCCGCGATCGAGCACGAGCCATCCCCAGCCACTGCCGAACTGCGATGCCGACGTTGCGACGAGCGCCTTCGCGAGTGCATCGACGGAACCGAACTTGCGGGTGATCGCCGCCTGAAGTTTCTCGCTCGGCGCGCTCGGCGCCGGGCTCAGCGAGTTCCAGTAGAAGTTGTGGTTCCATGCCTGCGCGGCGTTGTTGAAAACGTCTGCGAGCGCGGGCTGGTCATGCGACTGCATGATGATCTGTTCGAGCGATGCCTGTTCGAGCGGCGTGCCGGCAAGAAGCTTGTGCAGATTGTCGAAATAGGCCCGGTGGTGCTTGCCATAATGAATGCCGATGGTGCGCGCCGAAATGGTCGGCTCAAGCGCATTGTCAGCCCATGGCAGCGGCGGCAGTGTTTGCGGCGACGAGCCGAGAAATGCCGGAACGACGCTCGTCGCCGTGCTTGCGGCGGGCCCGGCGTCGCCTGTGACCGCGCCGTAGGCAAGCTTCGAAAACAGTACGCTGAATGAGGCCATGGACCCCGCGGCCATCAGACGCCGCCGGGAAATAAGGGGGTTGAGCATGTCCGAACCTGTTGTTGTGTGGGCGACCGGTTCACCCGGGCTGCTCATACAACAGCTCGTCATTGCGATCTATTCCACTTCGCTTTGAAATTTCCCCCACGCGGCCAGCGCTCGTTGATCCGCCAGCGCGACCCGGAATTTCATCCGCACCTCCAACTGGAAAGCACGCAGCACGTTGTCAGTCAGGCGAACGTCTCGTCGAGCGCCGCCTCGATATCCGCAATCAGATCGGCTGGGTCTATGTTGAGGATGGGAAGGCAATCCCGGAAACGCTACGAAGGCAACACGCGGATCCTTGTCGAGGAATTCGGCGACCCTCTGCGCCGTAGCCACGTGCTGAGCCAAACGCAGTGGCAAGGTCACCGAACCCCGCATGATCAGCCACGCATTGAAAGGCGAGATTGAAGCGCCCACATCGACAAGCGCATCGGCCTTCAGACGGCGAATCAGCTCCGCGCGCCCGATCACGGCACCGCCCATCGCATCGCCATGCCCGTTGATGTACTTCGTCAGCGCATGAACCACGAAATCCGCGTCATGTTCAAGGCCGCGAAACATCGGCGGGGGCGTGAACGTTGCGTCGATCGACAGCATGGCGCCGGCATCGTGCGCGATCTTTGCAAGCGCCCGGACATCCGTCACCTTCGTGGGACGATCGGCGTACGGATCGCGCCCGTCGTGGCGTCAATGACGTTCCCGGCATGCACGGCCTGACTGGCGAAAGAAAGGCTTGCCGGTTCGTCCTTATCAGACCGTTGCTGACTGTTCATGGTTGTCATATACCGCCTTCCTGATGCACACGACCTTCGGTTGAGTCATTTCCTCGTACGCAAATCTGACACCTTCGCGGCCGAGGCTTCCGTACTTGAATCCCCCGAACGGCATGGCGTCGAATCGGTAGTCCGACGAGTCGTTGATCATGACGCCGCCGGCCTCCAGCCTGTCGGCTGCCTTGAGCGCGGCATGCAGATCATTGGTGAAGATGCCGGCATGCAGACTGTATTCGGAGCTGTTGGCGAGCGAAAGCGCCTCATCCAGTGTCTCAATCCGCTGAAGAACGACAACCGGGCTGAATATTTCCTGCTTCCACAGGTCGCACTCGAAGCTGACGTCCTCAAGTACCGTCGGCGAGTAAAGCGAACCGTCCTGAGTATTGCCGCACAGCAGTGTGGCTCCCTGACTGAGCGCGGCATCCACCACGCGTCTCGTGCGAGCCGCTGACTGAGCCGTGATCATCGGCCCGACGTCCGTATCAGGCAACGCGGGATTGCCCGTCTTGAGCACTTTGGTGCCGGCAACGAAACGCGTCCTGAACGCGTCATAGATGGACGACTGAATCAGAATGCGTTGCGTGCCAATACAGTTCTGGCCTGCGGCCCAGAACGCTCCTGACACACACGACGTAGCAGCGTCCTCAAGGTCGCAGTCGTTCAGAACGATGACGGGTGCATTACCGCCCAGATCCATCGCAAGCTTTTTGAGGCCTGCGGAGCTGGCTATTCTCTCTCCGGTTGCGAATCCACCGGTAAACGAAATCATTCTGACGTCCCGGGACGAGACGAGCGCTTCGCCGAGCGCTGCGCCACCTGTCGCAACCGACACGACGTTCGGCGGCATGCCGGCCGCCACCAGATATCCAACAAGCTTGATCGCCGACAGCGGCGTGAGTTCGGAGGGCTTGAGAACGACGGCATTGCCGCCGGCGATTGCCGGCCCGAGCTTATGCGCAACCAGGTTGAGTGGATCGTTGTACGGCGTGATCGCAACGATAATGCCGAGCGGTTCCCGAGTGAACCACCCCTGGCGGTTTTCCGATCCGCCGTACGCGTCGAACGGCACGACCTCACCTGCGTTTCGACGTGCCTCATCGGCGGATAGCTTGAGCGTGTTCACGCAACGTAGCACTTCTTTCCGGGCCTGCTTGATCGTCTTACCCGCTTCCGCGACGATGAGATTCGCAAAGGCGTCGCTATCACGTTCCACGAGCGATGCGCAGGTTTCGAGCACGCGAGAGCGTTCGTGCCGGGACAGGCTACGGCAAACGCGCGCGCCCTCCTTCGCGGTCTGGATCAGCACTTGCGCGCCTTCCGGCGGAATGTTCACAACCGTGCCGACTTCGACGCCGTCGAAGGGATTGGTGACCGAGATGAAGCCGGGCGATGAGTCAATGGGGAATGCGGAATTCATTTCGAAGCGCCTGCGTCCTTTCTTGCGAATGCGGAAAATTTCAGAAGCCAACGCGCAAGCTGTTTCAGCGCGTCTCGCGTCCGGTCCCTGTCTAAAGCGTAAGCGAGCCCTCCACAGATGTGACGCAGGAACCGCCCACGCGCACATTCCCGTTCGCATCCACGCTTACCTTGATTCGCCCGTCTCGACCGACACACCGTCCCTGAGCAGCCACGTAGTCTGTTCCGCCTCGCGGCAACAGGCCGCGTTGCCACTGGAAGGCCGCCACGCTGCCGTTGCCGCTTCCGCAGACAGGATCCTCCTCCACCCCACAGGATGGCGCGAAGGTACGCACTTCGATTGCCGCATCGTCTCCATGCTCGCGCGTGCCGAATACGGTCAGGCCCGTGACGCCTAAGCGGCGCTCGAGCTCCGCCAACCTCGCGAAATCCGGCTGAAGATTAAGTACGGCAGCGGCATCGTTCAGATGCGCCACGATCCAGATGGCGCCGACATTCACGATGCCTGGCGCAGTCTTGAGGTCCACTTTGCACCCGAGGATCAGCTCCAGCTCCGCCACATCCGCTGCATGCACCGGGTCCAGCTTCGCAGGTGGCAGATTGAACGTGAGCAGGCGATCTTCGCCTCGCTCCTCGAGCGTCAATTCAACGAGGCCGATGCCGCATTGTTGAATCAATCGACCGCCTTCGCGCGGTGTGACACGCCCCGCTTCCACGATTGCGTGAGCACTACCCAGAGTCGGATGTCCTGCGAAGGGAAGCTCGCTACGCGGCGTGAAGATCCTCAAGAGATAGTCGGCCCCGGCTGTTGTGGGCGGAAGGACAAAAGTCGTTTCTGACAGGTTGGTCCAGCGCGCGACAGCTTGCATCGCGTCAGTGGTCAGGCCCTCAGCGTCCAATACCACGGCCACCGGATTGCCCAGAAGCGGCCTCGCGGTGAAGACGTCAACCACTTTGTAAGATCGTTTCATGTTCGCCTCGTCTGACTCCAGTGGACATCTGGGCATTCTTTAGATGCAAGTGCAACACCTGCATCGTAGCGCGTGCCGCCCAACCGTAACAGTCACAGTTTTTCGCCTATGCGACCATTACAATTTCGCCCGACCAGAATGGCAAACGCTCACCGGTTGACGACCCGCTTCGGCATTGCCAGCGCCAGCACGCAACCCAGCAGCAGGCAGATACCGAACGTGATGACACCCGTGCCCACGCTATGTGTCCGGTCTTTCAGCCAGCCAAGGAAATAGGTACTCGCGAAGCCTCCAAGATTGGCTATCGAACACGCGAATGCAATACCGGCTGCTGCTGCCGTGCCGCGAAGAAACGTTGACGGAAGCGCCCAGATCACCGGCATCGCCGCCGCGGCCCCTGCGTTAGCCACCGAAAGAAGGATGACGATGGCCGGCACGCTGCCCGGGAAAAAGGCGCTTGCGATCAGGCCAAACGCTGAGCACAGCAAGGGCACGGCAACATGCCAGCGACGTTCCCGGAACCGGTCGGAACTGATCCCGGTTAGCAGAACCATGACAACCGCCAGGCCATTGGGGATTGCCATCAGCGCGCCAATCTCGATCGCACTTCTTGCGCCGGCATCGCGCAGCATCGTGGGCATCCAGAAACTGATCGAATAGAAGCAGAGCAGTACGCAGAGGTCGAGATAACCCACCACCCATACTTTCGGATTGGCAAACGCCTGAGCCAGCCGATGCTCCTTCTTCTCCTCCCGATCGATTCCGATGTCCCGCTTTAGCCTCACGAGTTCGGCAGCGCTGAGAAAACGCGCACCCTGGTGCGTTTTCGGCAGGAAGATATAAACGAGCACACCAAGCAGCACGGAAGGCATTGCTTCCAGCGCGAACAGCCACTGCCAGCCTCGCAAGCCATGCACGCCGTCAAAGACTGACAGTATCCAGCCTGAGAGCGGCGCGCCGATCAGACTCGACAGCGGCAAGCCCACCATGAAAAGTGCGACAATCCTGCCGCGCCGCGCGTCGGGAAACCAGTAGGTGAGGTAAAGCAGTGCGCCGGGCAGGAACCCGGCTTCCGCCACGCCCAGCAGGAAACGCACGAGATAGAACTGCCCGGGCGTCTTCACGAACATCGTCAGCCCTGAAAGCACGCCCCATGTAACCATGATGCGCGCGATCCAGAAGCGGGCGCCGACTTTCTCGAGTATCAGATTGCTGGGCACTTCAAACAGGATATAGCCGACGAAAAACAGTCCGGCGCCGAGCCCGTACACCGTTTCGCTAAATCCAAGTGAATCGAGCATCTGCAGCTTGGCAATGCCTACATTCACGCGGTCCAGAAACGCGGCAAAGAAGCATAGACCCAGGAATGGGGCGAGCCGCCATGTGAGCTTGCGATAGAGACTGCGCCCGGTCGGGGCGTCATCTTCGAGGTCACAGGAGGGGATGTTCAGGGGAGACGTCGACATGTTGGATCCTGGAAGAGGACATGGAAGACGCGTTTCGCGGCGTTCAGCGAAACGCGCGACCTGGCTTCACGAATAGTTGATCACGAGCAGCTTGATTTCCGACATCTCGTCCATCGCGTAACGTGTGCCCTCGCGGCCGGTGCCGGATTCCTTCCAGCCGCCGAAAGGCATGTTGTCAATGCGATAGATCGGCACGTCATTGATCATCAGGCCGCCCACATCCCATTTCTCCAGCGCCCGGAACGCGCGCTGCAGGTCCCGTGTGAACAGGCCGCCCTGCAAGCCATAGCGTGAATCGTTGGCACGCTCTACAGCTTCATCGAATGTGCGATAGCTATTGAGCGTGAGTACGGGTCCGAAGATTTCCTCGTCCTCGACCAGCATTCCGCGTTGGGTATCCGCCAGCACGGTCGGCTGCACGACTGCGCCGACACGCGGGCCACCGGCCAGCAGACGCGCGCCGCCGGTCAGCGCTGCGTCTATCCAGCCCTGAATGCGGATAGCCGACTTCTCGTCGATCACCGGACCCACGTCGATGCCCTCTTCCATCGGATCGCCGACCTTGCACGCACGCACCTTGTCGAGCAGCCTGGCCTCGAACTGGGCGCGTACATTCTCGTGTACGAGAATGCGCTGTACGCCAATGCAATACTGTCCACCGAACACCACGCCGCCGCGAACACACCGCGCCGCTGCAAGATCAAGGTCCGCGTCTTCCGCCACGATCACCGTGCCATTGCCACCAAGCTCAAGCGCGACTTTCTTGTGGCCTGCGATCGATTTGATATGCCAGCCGACCTTGGCACTGCCGGTGAAGGTCACCATGGCGAAGCGGTCGTCACGGACCATCGACTCCGCAAGGGGAATACTGCAGTGACACACCTCCAGCGCCCCCTCGGGCAGACCCGCATCGCGCATGACCTCCTGCAGCAGAAGGCTGGTAAGGGGTGTTTGCGGCGCGGGCTTCAGCACGACGGCATTGCCTACCGCAATCGCCGGCGCGACTTTGTGCAGGACAAGATTGAGCGGAAAATTGAACGGCGAGATCGCCAGGATGAGACCAATCGGAAAACGCCTTGCAATACCCACGCGACGCCGCATGTCCGCCAGTTTGTCGAGATCGAGACGGGACAATTCCGTAGCGCTGCCGCTGGCATCGGTGGTCTGGTATTCGAAAACGCCCGCGTCGACATCGAGCGGTACTTCTTCACCATGACTGCGCCGTGCTTCGGCAGCCGCGTTACGCAAGTTGAAGATGCCACGCGAAACCTCGCCGCGCGCATCGTACAAGGGCTTGCCCGACTCCGCCGCGATCGTGCGCACGAACTCGTCGCGCCGTGATTCGATCAGGTCCGCCGCGCGTTGCAGAATATCCGCGCGGGTGAATCGAGGCAGTTGGCGCATGATCTCGAACGCGGCTTGTGCGCGTTCGATCGACCGTTCGACAGCGTCCGCATCGGCAATCGGCATATAACCGACCACAGCGCCGTCATAGGGGCTGCGCACGGCGTCGGTGGGTTGGGTTTGCGTCTCAATGTCATATTTCATTTGGCATCCTTATCTAGGATCGGTGTTCTTATTTTTGGCCGCTCACTGCGAATCCGCGTGGGGATCCGACGAGAAGCGCTCTCGCCGGCTATGCGACGACCAGGGTCTGGTTGAGGTCTGCGATCGCACGTACGAGACTGCACGGCGCCAGCATCGAGGTTTTGGGATTGCTCGGCAGGGTCTTGCCCGTGACCGCAATGTCGATGTGGCCAAAATCGCCTTCGGCCTTGATCCGGTGCGTGTTGCCGGTGGCAAGCGGATCGACATACAGCACCACCCTGGTGCGATCGAAGCCGACGCCGGCCAGCGCGACCGCAGCGGCCACGTTGGCGTTCTGTGGAAAGAGGCGCGCCGCATCTCGCGCCGTGCCTTCATAGAAGGCGGTCGGCCGCTCGATGTCGTCGAGCACAACCAGCGCTTCGGCGTGCGTGCCCCGCCAGGCGCCCGGCGCCTTGTGCGATTCATAGCGCACCTCGCGCAGGCCGGCGAACTTCGCCGCGCCAAGCGCGTCGAGGCCGCCCAGTGCGCCGGAGGGAATGCGCAAACGCGCCCCTGCAGCGGTCGCGCTATCGATCAATAGCATCTCGAGCGTCGGATCCGCCAACGCACCGACCGAGGCGACGAGCATGTCGTGCCCTGCCGCCAGGACGGACGGCCCCAGGTTGCGCAGCGCTTCGTGGCCTGCACATTCGACGACGAGGTCGAGATCACTCTCAAGGAAGTCGCCAACGCTATCGACAATCCGGGCGCCGGCGTCGAGCGCCTTGCGCGCGCCCTCGCGATTTGTGTCCCGTTCATAGATAGCCACGACACGGACGGCGGGCACGTACCGGCTCAACAAGTCGTACAGCAGGCTACCGATGGCGCCGCATCCTATCAATCCAACATTCATCATGTCCCTCACTCGGTTCGTGGTGCCCGGGCTCGGCCCCACGTGATGAATGCATTAGATGGGATACAAATTTCCCGGGGAAGGCGTTCGAAGTGACGTCTATCGTCACAAAAACAGAACACTCGGGGGTGATTGGTCAGGGAGACTGGTGGCTTGTCCTGAGACGCCGGATCAGAAGGTCGAGGAAACGCTGTGCCGCGACCGACAGTTGCCGCCCGCGAAAACTGATCACATCGATGGTCGCCGACCCGGAATCGCGCTCGTCCAGCGGTACTGCCCGTAACCATCCGTGAGCCGTCTCCTGCTCAAGGGTGAGCGGTGGCATGAAGCTGACAAGATCCGATTGCCTGACGAGGTTCTTGATAACCTGCAGTGAGTTGGCTTCGATCGCAACCTGAAGCGCGACGTTTGCCCGCTCGGCAGATTTTTCGATCAGATAGCGAATGCCGAATGTCCGCGCCGGCAACGCAACCCTCACGTTACCCAGTTCGGACATGGCCACTGTTTTCCGGCCGGCGAGTGGATGCGCCGGCCGGCATATCATCTGCAGCGGCTGGATCGAGCGGCCATGAAGATTGATGTCGTCGCGATTGAGGACATTGAAGGCCATGCCGATCTCGGCACGATGATCGACGAGTGCGTCGACAATCTGAGCGGTTCCGCAAACCTCGAGATGGACAGCGATACCCGGGTGGTCACGCGAGAATTCCGTGATCAGGTCGGGCATGAAGCTATGGACGGCAGCTTCGACCAGCGCGATCCGGACCACGCCATGGCGCAATGAGCTCAGGTCGTCCATTGCGGCGTGCAACTGCTCGACGTGGCGCGAGTTGGCGTTCACGTAGTTGAGCAATAGCTGGCCGGCTGCGGTTAGCGTCGCGCCGCGCGGTGAGCGGTCGAACAACGCGGCGCCGAGTTCCTTTTCCAGATTGCTAATCTGTTTGCTGATCGCGCTGGGTGCAACGAAGAACGTCTCCGAAGCATGTCTTAGCGAACCCGTGCGCGCGACTTCGGCGAAATACCTGAGTGACTGGGGCTGGATCATTCCGCACAGGCTGCGCTGACGTTGCGTTCAGGTTGCGCTGACGCTGTCGAGCTCCGTCTGTGTAAGACCATACTTCGCCATGCGGGCGCGGTGATCAGCCGAACCGAGGTACTTGCGAAGTTGCTCATTCACCGCCCGCAGAAGGTCAGGATTGTTCTTGCTGAACGAGAACGCGCCGACAGGCGCTCTGCCATCCTTGCTCGTTTCGTGCGCCACCACTTCCAGTTCCTGATTGGCGCTGGCTAGGACACGGCTGCCAACCGCCGTGCTCGCGTAGGCGTCGATCTTTCCCGCGAGCAGCGCGTCGATCGCTTCGGTTTGGCCCTTGAACGCCACTATCTGGCTATCCCTCACGCCGACCGACTTTGCAGAGTCGAGCTGAACCGTCCCGGCGACGATTCCAAGCCGCGCGTCGTTGCGCGCTGCAACGGCCGCATAGCTCGTCAGCGCTTTCGGATTGCCCTGACGAAGCAGGAAGCCGTCGCCCAGCGCCCAGACCGGCACGCTGAACGCAACGCGCTCGGCGCGCTCAGCGGTCACAAAAATGGGTACGTTCATGTCCCACCGGCCTTCCTGCACACCAGGCAGAAGTTCTTCGAACGAGGTCAACTGATGTTCGATGGAGGTCACACCGATCGCCCGAAGCACCACCTCGGCCAGTTCGATGTCGGCGCCCGTCGCCGAATGATCTTCACCCGTCCAGTAGAACGGCGGTTCCTCGAGATATGCGATTCTTACTTTCATAGCTGTGCTCCACAAGTCCAGTAGTTAAGATTCCGGTCGCCCGCCCTTGGGCGTGGCGATTCACTCCAGCCTATGCCGACAAGTCACGCCGTAGCGGCGTCCATGACCGTTGAAAGCGCCGACAGTGCGGGTCCGAGACGCGCGGGCGGCAGGTAGCCAAAACCCAGCCGGAATACACGGCTGCTTTCGCCAAACCACGCGCCGGATGCGAGTTGCAAATCATGACCCGGCAGCAGATCCCAGAAACGCGCGACAGCAATGTCGTCGAATGCGTCGGCACGCAGGCGCAGGCAGCACAACGCGCCGGCGTCAGGACGCACCCACTCGATGCGCTCGCGCTCGCTCTCGCACCAAAGCGCCAGTTCCTGAAGCGCCGCGGCGAGCAAGCGGCGCCGCGGTGCGAGCACGCCTTCCCTGTTGCGCAGAAGCGCTGCGGCGAGCGTCTCGTCAAGAACCGATCCCGAGATCACGGTGTTCATTTTGGCGACGGCCAGACGCTCCCGCAGATCCGAGTTCGCCACCGTGAGCCAACCCGTGCGCAAGCCTGGCGCGCCGAGCGCCTTCGACACCGACGCGCCAGTGACGATACGTGGATCGAGTCCCGCGAAACTTTCGAGCGCCGCATTGTCGCCATAGGTAGCCTCCCGATAGGTCTCGTCGATGAAAAGTATCGCGTCAGGAGCGCGCTTTTCCATCAGGACAAGGAGCTTCTCGACGTCGGCACGGGACGTCTGGATACCCGCCGGATTCTGTGGCGAAGCGATACTGACCAGCTTCGTTTTCGGCGACAGACTTGCCTCGATCTGCTCCAGGTCTAGCCGATAGCCGTGCTCGAATGACAGCTTGATCTCGCGGACGCTAACGCCGGCGCCGAGCAGGCAATCACGGCTCGGCGGAAAGCAGGGTGTCGCGAGGACAGCCTCGTCGCCGGACCGGCAAACTTCGAAAGCGAGAAGAAACAGACCCAGCGCGGTACCTTGTGTCGTGATGATCTGCTCGGCTGGAACCCTGCAGCCCTCGGCAATTGCCTCGCGAAGCGCGACCGAACCGGCTGATGTGCCATAGCCGAGCTTCAGATTGCGGATATCCTCGAGACCCGGCAGAGACAGCAATTCGCCGAGCGTCAAGTCCTGCGACGTGCTCTCCGCCAGGTTGAACGGCCGGTTCACATTGAGAAGTGAAATGATCTCGTTGCGAGGAAATCGCCCGTGCCACGCCTCTAGATCCGATTCGCTGAGGTCGGCCTGCTGTCGTTCGTCGACGTTCTGTTGAATACCCTGCATGCTTTTGCCTTGCGTTTGCTGTGAATAGTTCGTCAGACGATCCGCTGCAAGCAGCCAAACAGCCGTTTCAGCCTGGCCCCGACAGCAGTCTTCGCTGTGCGCGGCACCCCGGCTCCTTCAGACGCGATCGCAACACATGCATCGTAGCGTTCACCCGCCGACCATAACAGTCACAATTTTCTGCGAAATGGACCATCACAATTCCTCTTGGCGAGCGGGGGCTCCGGGTCGATAATCGTGGATTACACCGACTACACCGTTACGAGCCCTGCCATGGACATGGACACGCCCACTCCGTACCGCTACGAGCGCCTGGCTGAGCTCATCGTTGGCATGATCGACAATGGCGCGCTCGCGGCGGGCACGCGTCTGCCATCCGTGCGCGCCGTCAGCGAACAGCACAGCATCAGCATCTCCACGGTGTTACAGGCGTATCGCCTGCTCGAAGATCGCGGCATCCTCGTCGCGCGGCCGCAGTCAGGCTTTTACGTCGCGGGCTCGCGCCGCGGCGCACTCGCGTTGCCTTCGGTCTCCCGAGCGCGCGCGAAAGCGTCGACGGTGTCGATCAGCGGCGCGGTCGCGGGACTGCTCGAGCACGTATCGAATCCGGCGCTGGTGCCGCTCGGCTGCGCCGTACCCGACGCGGCGCTGCTGCAGTCGAAGCGGCTCGACCTCGCGCTCGCGCGTGCCGCACGTCAACACGGCACGCGCTACAACATCTATTGCGCACCGCAAGGCGACCCGCGCCTGCGCCGCGAAATCGCGAAACGGGCGATGCACTTCGGACATGCGCTGTCGCCCGACGACCTGCTCGTCACGAACGGCTGCACCGAGGCATTGACGCTCGCGCTGACCGCTGTCGCCAAACGGGGCGATTCGATTGCGATCGAATCGCCCACTTACTTTGGCCTCCTCCATACTCTCGAAGTGCTGGGCATGAAGGCCTTCGAGCTGCCCACCGACCCGACGCGCGGCATCGACGTCGACGCGCTCGCCCGCCTGCTCGATACGGAACCGGTGGCCGCCTGCGTACTGTCGTCGAATTTCAACAACCCGCTAGGCTGTGCGATGGCCGAAGCCGACAAGCGCTCGCTCCTTGCGCTGCTCGCACGGCATGCCGTGCCGCTGATCGAAGACGACGTCTACGGCGACATCCACTTCGGCCGCGAACGGCCCAAGCCGTTCATCGCGCTCGACGGCGGCGCCAATACAATCTACTGCAGCTCGTTTTCGAAGAGCCTCGCACCCGGCTATCGGGTCGGCTGGATCGTGGCGGGCGCCTATGCGCAACGGGTGATGGAACGCAAGCTGGCGTTCAGCCTCTGCTGCCCTGTCCTGCCTCAGGTCGCGCTCGCGGACTTTCTGGAGAGCGGCGCATACGATGCACACTTGCGCGGCGTGCGCCGCATCTTCGAAGAGAACCTCGGGCGCATGACGCGTGCGATCGAGACAAGCTTCCCGACCGACACAAAAGTGAGCAGGCCGGCAGGCGGCTTCATGCTCTGGCTGGAACTGCCGAGGCGCTTCGACTCGCGCGCGCTCTTCGACGAAGCACTCGAACAAGGCATTTGCTTCGCGCCTGGTGACGTCTTCTCCGCAAGTCGGCGCTTTCGCAACTGCCTCAGGCTGAGCGCCGGGCATGCGTGGGACCATCGCATAGAAGACGGCGTCCGTCGGCTGGGAGGGCTCGCGCAAGCGTTGCTCGAGGGTTGAGTGGCTTTAGTGCATGGACGTGGACACATATCGGGACCTGGCCGCTAGGCCGTTGTAAAGCATTCATGCAGCCACCGCGCGGCCGGCCCCAGCTCCCGGTCGCGGGAGCGCGCCGAAAACAGCATGATGGATGGCAGAACCGGTGAACGATTCCATGCCGCCACCCGCAGTCTGACAAGGCGGCCGCCGGCAAGATCGTCCTCGACCATATGCAAGGGCATGCTGCCCCAACCCATCCCGGCAAGCAGCATGGCGTGCTTGACACCGAGATCCGTGATGCGCCAGGACGATGTGCCGACCACGCCCAGATCCCGGCCTTGCGTGAATTCAGACCGGTCGCTGAGCACCAGTTGAGTATGCCGCGCAAGAACGCGCCGATCCGCTTGCGCATCATCGAGCGCAAGCGGATGGCCGGGCGCGGCCACCGGAACCAGTTGCACGTCGAAGGCAAAGGTTCGTTCGAGTTCCGCACCGAGCCCGCCGAAGTCGACGATCAAACCCAGATCCGCCTTGCCGTCCTGCAAAAGCGCAACCGATGCCCCCAGCGCTTCCAGCGTCAGGCGCAACTCAACCGTGGGAAAGCGTATCTGAAATGCCTTGAGCGATTCGAGTACTGACGACATGGGTGCGATTGGATCGACAACCAAAGACACGACTGCCTCGAGACCTTGTGCAAGCCAGTTCGCCTGCTCGCGGAATTGCCCGACCTCGTCGAGAATTCTACGGGCCCGCCCAAGGAGCGCCTGTCCGCGCGCACTCAGTTGCGGCCTGTACAGCGTCCGGTCGAACAGCTCACCGCCGATTTCCTCTTCAAGCCGCTTGACGGCATACGTAATGGCCGACTGGGTTCGGTCGAGTTTGCGTGCCGCCGCGGAAAAGCCTCCCGCGTCCACCACCGTGACGAACACGTGAAACTGATCAAGCGTTATCGCATTCATGATCATCAAAATACCAGATTGAGTTCATAAAAAAATTGCCCATTTTTTTAAGCGTAGAGGTTCGCTAAGCTAACTGCGGCATCAGAACGCGTCGTGGCATTCCGATTACCGAGGCCGGCCAGACAACATACCTCAAGGAATCCGATTCATTCGACGCGTCGACATTCAGAGAACTAAATCAATAATTGTGGAGACAGGAATGGATCGGTTTGGCTCGCTCATTGTAATTTTCACGCTTATAACGTCAGCCGCTGCGTTGACGACCGCTTGTGGAAGCAACGACGTTGCGTCGGATCCCTCCGTTGTGCAAACCGAGCAAGGCCTGGCAAAAGGCACGGTAGCCAATGGCGTCAGCGAATTTCTCGGCCTGCCGTATGCCGCACCGCCAGTGGGCCCGTTACGCTGGAAACCGCCTACCGCGGCTGCGCACTACACCGGCACCTACAACGCAAGCACCGCGCGCTCGCAGTGCGTTCAGGGCAGCGCCACGGCCGCAACGGGTAGCGAAGACTGTCTCTATCTGAATATCTACCGGCCGCGCAATGCTGCGTCTACCTCGGCACTACCTGTCATCTTCGCCATTCACGGCGGCGGTTTCGCGGTTGGCTCGAGCGCCTTTATCGATGGGACTTCGCTTGCCAAAAACGACAACGTAATTGTCGTGTCGATCAACTATCGGTTAAATGCACTCGGGTTTCTGGCCCACCCTGCTCTGACCGCCGAAGACACCCAACACGCATCAGGCAACTACGGTTTGCTGGACCAGAATGCCGCGCTGTCATGGGTCAAACGCAATATTGCCGCGTTCGGCGGCAACCCGGACAACATCACAATCACCGGTGGTTCCGCAGGCGGTATCTCGGTCTTCACACATATGGTCTCGCCCATGTCGGCCGGACTCTTTGCAAAGGCTGCGCCGCAAAGCGGCGGCTTCACCCGCGTTCAGGCTACGCTGGCTCAGGCTGAATCGGATGGCGTGAGCTTCACGAGTCAATGGGGATGCACGACAGGTTCGTCCGCCGACATTGCAGCCTGCCTACGCAACGTGCCTGCCGCTGCGACGCTGCAGAACAATCCACCGGCATGGCTTCCCAACGTGGACGGCCGCTTCCTGACGATGTCTACTTCTGTAACATTCAGCACGGGGCAGTTCAACAAGGTCCCAATCATGACGGGGTTCGTGGATGACGAGGGCACCTACTTTGTCGCCGCGGCTTTCGACGCTAACGGGCAACCAGTGACTTCCAGCGGCTATGTCCCAACGATACAAGGATTTCTTGGCGTGGACGGCAACGCCACCGCTGCGCTCTATCCGCTCAGCCAGTACAAATCACCGAGTCAGGCGCTCGCAAGGGTGTATGGCGACTATAGGGTGATCTGCGGAATCATGCAGGACACGGACAATATCGCGCGTTTCGCGCCCTCTGCTTTTGTCTACCAGTTCTCGGAGAAGACACCGTATAGCACGAACACCCTGATCTCAACGCTGCCACCGACCAATATCGACTACGGCGCCTTTCACGGCTCGGACACCGACTACTGGTTCGCGCAAATGGTCAACCCGACGGCGAGCCAGACGCAGCTTGCTACGACCATGTCGACGTCGATTGCCAATTTCGCCAGGAGCGGTAATCCTGGCGTGACGGGTACCCCGCAATGGCAGCAGTATTCGGGGGCCAACCGACAAGTATTTAGCTTCGGCGACACGCTGAACGCCAACTTCGATGCCTACACCGCGCATCAATGCGCGTACTGGTATCAGCAGACGCCTTCGACGCATTTATAAGCGAGTATCGGCTACGACGGTTGGCGATCTGCCGCCGTCGTAACCACCATAGATAACGTTGCCGGGGCGCTCCGTGCGCCCGACCCACCCTCCCATAGCGCTGCGCTGCCTTGCGTACGCCTGCCCCAAAAAATACAGAATCGGCTGGAGAACTTTGCCCGACTGCGCCAACACGCCAAATCGGCGGATGCGGCGGCCACAACCAGCACCGACGCGGGTACGTGTTAAGTGTTCGGTTAGTTCAGATAAGCCAAAACTAATTGTTTTATTTCCATGATTTTTCATGGTCGCCCAACCACGCAACATCTCTCCGAACCAACGCCCCCAATAACGATCGGAGGATCACCATGTCTTTTAAACGAAATTCCGCCCGCATTCTTCTTGCGGTTGCGGCCGGCGCACTTGCACAGACTGGCGCCGTTGCGCAGACGACACCGCAGACACAGGTGCCAGGTCAGTTTAAGGTCGGCATGGAGATCAGCTACCCACCTTTCGAATCATACGAAGGCGACCAGGTCGTCGGCTCCGATCCCGAATTGGCACGTCTGCTTGCCAGGCAACTGGGAGCGAGCGCGAGTTTCGTCGATACCCGCTTCTCAGGCCTCATTCTTGGACTCAATTCTGGCCACTACGATGCGGTCATTTCCGGGATGTACGTGACTCCGGAACGGGTGGCCCAGGCTCGAGTCATTCCTTACGCTCAAACGGGCGCGGCAATCCTTGTGTTGGCCTCTGGGCAACTCAAGCCGCAAGTACCGGAAGCGCTCTGCGGTCTCAGTGTTGGCGTGGAGCAAGGTGCGTCATGGGCCCCGACGCTACGCTCCGTCTCGCAAAACTACTGCAAGGCGCACGGAAAGAGCGAAATCAGCGTGAGCGAGTTCCCGTCGGCACCTGAAGCAATGCAAGCCCTGCTGTCTCACAACGTGCAGGCTCAAATGGAAATCGCTGGCGCCGCACGCGCGCTGGCGGCCAAATCCTCGGGCCGCGTGGTTGTCACATCGACTCAACTGATCTATCCACAAACGCTCGGCATCTATGTGAAGAAGGACAATTCCAGTCTCTTCGATGCACTGAGCAAGGCGCTGGATAAATTACAAAACAGCGGAGAGTACGGAGTAATCCTGAAGAAGTACGACCTCGTGCCGCCCGCAAAATCCTCCTGATCTCAATGCCATTACGTCCGCGTTTCGACGCGGTACGAGGTTTCCATGCGCTTCGATTTCGAATACTTCCTCTCACTGTTTTCGCGGCCAGCCTTCTGGCAAGCCAGTGTCACCGTCATGGAACTCAGCGCCCTATCCTGGGGGCTCGGCATGATTCTGGGTTTTCCGCTGGCCGTAGCGAAGCTATCCGGCAAACGCTGGCTGACAATGCCGGCGAACCTGTATATCTGGTTCTTTCGCAGTGTGCCGTTGCTGGTTGTGATTGTCTTCGTCTTCAACCTACCCCAGCTCATTCCGTCTAGCGGCGCCGCATTGTCACATCCGTTCTTTGCCGGCTTTGTATCGCTCGTGGTCACTGAGGCGGCATACATGGCGGAGATTCATCGCGGTGGTCTGCTGTCAGTCGCCCGTGGACAATACGAAGCCGGTACCGCTCTGGGTATCCGCTCTATCGGCCTGCAACGACTTGTGGTTATACCGCAGGCATTCCGCATTGCGCTGCCAACGCTGATCAACGAATTCATCACCTGCGTGAAGCTCACGTCGCTGGTTTCGGTGATCTCGCTAACAGAATTGCTGATGGTCGGTCAGCGTCTCTATGCTCAGAACTTTCTGGTGCTGGAGACTCTTCTGGCAATCGCAATCTACTATGTGCTGATTGTTACTGTTTTCGGCTGGCTACTGCAGCACGTGGAACGACGGCTCGATCTGACGCGGCGACGATCGGGAACGATCTCCGAAATGACGCTGTCGACGCTGCTCCATAGCCTTCCCCCATCGCGCGCGACGCCTGCCGCATCCCATGAAAAAGGCGTTTCAGGCGCACTTCAACTGACGAATCTCCACAAGCGCTACGGAGATCACGAAGTGCTGAAGGGCATTGACCTTGAGGTGGGCGTGGGGGAAGTCATTTCCATCATCGGCCCTTCCGGTTCAGGAAAAACCTCACTTATCCGCACCGTGAACGCACTCGAGTTCATCGATCGGGGCGAGATTTCGTTATTCGGAGAACCGTTCATCAAAGCAGGCGACCCGTCGGGGAATCGCCGCACAAGAGAGGGTGTCAGCCACATCGGGATGGTGTTTCAGAGTTTCAACCTGTTCCCTCACCGAACCATTCTCGACAATATCGTCATGGCGCCGCAATACCATGGGCGTGGCACTGCAGAGAAGCTGAGCACACGGGCGCTGTCGCTCCTGAACAAGGTGGGCTTACTCGCTCATGCGTACAAGTATCCACACCAACTATCAGGCGGCCAACAGCAACGTGTTGCAATTGCTCGAGCGCTAGCAATGGACCCGGCAATCATGTTGTTTGACGAACCTACCTCAGCGCTTGATCCTGAACTGGTTGGCGATGTTCTGAAGGTCATCGGCGATCTGGCCAGGGAAGGAATGACGATGATCATCGTGACTCACGAGATGGATTTCGCGATGTCTATCTCGGATCGGGTCGTCTTTATGGAGCGCGGTGTAATACAACTTGCTGCTTCGCCTGATTCGATTCGCAACGATCCGGCCGCAGAGCGCGTGCGCCGCTTCATCGGACTCGAATCCCCTGCTACTGACGCAATGGCAAGCACGGCGCCAGGTTGAATCCACGTTCGTTACTGCGTTAGGAGGGGCGCATCAACTCCCGAGTTGTCGCTTCAGGATGTCACGAAACTTCTGGACCAGTGGCTCCTTCGAACGTCCACGCCGTACGACCAGTGAAAAGGGGGCGTGAAAGCCAAAGCTTGCGGGCGACAACACGCGCAATCGTCCCTGGTCGACCCACGGCTGGGCGAAATGTTCTGGCAGAAAGCCTATGTACGCACCCGACAGGATGAGTATCAATTGGCCTTCCATGCTATCCACGGTTGCCTCTGTCGCCTTGAGACCATGGCGTGCGTGCTCGGCCTGATTCCAGTAAGCCCGGCCGACCATCCTCTGCTGAGCCAGTTCCGCTTCCGAAACGCGATGCGCGCCGAATAGCGGATGACTGTCGCCGCAATAGAGCCAATGCTGCTCCCGATAGAGAGATTGATACAGCAATCCATTCATTCTCAACTGGAAGGCGCCAACCGCCATGTCCAGCCGATTGCCTAACAGACTCAACTGCAATTCGTATGGACTTTGCAAGTGCAGGTAGAGGTGAACGGCCGGATACTCATGCGTGAATATACCGATCGCGCTGGCCAGTGGTAGCGACTGATCGGTTACTAGTGCGTCGAGCACACCAAGCTTGAGACTGCCGCGTAACTCTCCTTTAAGTCCGGCGGCATAGCGCTCGAATCCCTCCACTTCACCGAGTAGCCGCATCGCCTCTTCGTGAAATTCCGCTCCCTTTTGCGTGAGGCTGAAACCGCCCCGGCCTCGATGGCAAAGCACCACGCCTACCAGTGCTTCCAGTTGGCTCATGTAGGTGCTGATTGCCGAAGTGGAGAGGTTCAACTCCTGCTGAGCGCTAGCAAAGCCTTGATGGCGTACTACGCAAGTGAAAATTCGCAGCAGGCGTGCTTCGGGTATCACTGTGCTCAACGCAAACTCCACTATGAAAGACAGACAGTTTTCCGGGCATTGCCACCACCTGCATGAATACCCGCAAATTTCGAAGCAGGCAATACTTCAGAAAATCTTGAACCAAATTTTTGCCGCTACCGATTTGTTCCCGTTCGGTCAGGCGGCATGATGAATCCGTTGATGTCCGCTTGCTATAGGTGATATCCGCGAGTGCAACCACGTTCTGACCACCACCCGGATGCTACGCGACGTTTCGCGTTCCAGGTGGCGCCATAGTCCGCTGGATTCTGTCCGCATTCACTTAACTTCGATACAGACTCATATGGCCAACCCCAACACATCAGTAGCAATCCTTGACACCGAAGAGAGCCGACTGCGCGAAGAACTGGCATCGCTCTACCGCCTGCTCGCGCATTTCCGGATGACGGATCTGATCGACACGCACGTTACCGCACGGTTACCGGGCGCCACCCCGACCTTTCTGATCAACCGGTATGGCGTGCTTTTCCATGAAGTGACCGCATCAGACCTCGTCAAGATAGATTGTGACGGAAACGTGATTGATAAGCGTGCTCATTCGATGCCCGGGCATTTCCGGGTCAACGCCGCTGGATTCACGATTCACTCGGCAATTCACATGGCTCGCGAAGACCTTACCTTCGTGATCCATACGCATACGGCTGCCGGGATCGCTGTGTCGGCGCAAACAGACGGTCTGATGCCGATCAGCCAACACGCGTTGAAATTTTTCAATCGGATCGGCTATCACGACTATGAAGGAATCGCGCTCGATCTCGATGAGCGTGCACGTCTGATCGCGGATCTGGGACCGCATAAGGCAATGATTCTGTCCAATCACGGGCTGCTTGCCGGCGGCACTTCGGCTGCGGAAGCATTTCACGAGATCTATATGCTCGAGCGCGCGTGCCAGGCACAAATTCAGGCGATGTCTGGTGGCACGCGCCTGATCATGCCTGGCGTCGAAGTATGTGAGCGCACTGCGAGACAGTTCGAGATGGATTGCGCTGACGGCGTGATCGATCTCGCGTGGGACGCCGCCTTACGCCTTCTTCAGGACTAAGCGTCTTTTGATGGACGCACACAACTGCGCTTTCAGACCGGCGCCAGAACACTGCGTGCCCGCCCCGCGCCCCTCCTCGTCTATCACCAATGCCATATAGCCGGGCCCATACCCGACACGCATACTGCAATCAGCCTAAGCGTCTCTGCAACCTCGCCCGATCGCACTCACTCCGTTCCACGGAGCGACCCGCTTTCTCCCTGGACACGGCGCACATCGGCGCTTCGGTTCGGCGCAGTGGGTGCAGGCGCCGCCACTTCTAAAGGAGAGTCAAAATGAAGACAGCACTTTTACTGGTCAGCGGCGTGCTCTGCGCGTGCTCATGGCAGGCAAACGCGCAGGACACCACCGCGCAACAGCCGCCGACGGCGACCGAAATCATGAACAGTTCGCAAGGGCCAGACATGTCGACCAACTCGATGTCGGGCGGCGCCGCGACTCAGCAGGGCAAAACCCGCGCCGATGTCTATCAGGACCTCGTGCGCTCGCAGCGGAACGGAGAAGCCGCAAGGCTCCAGGAGCTTTTCAAGGGAGGTCAATGATCTTCCTGTCCGCTCCGAATGCCTGCAGCGGACGCACGTGATGCACATGACGCAGGTAACGCACGACGAGGACCGGGTGAACAAGACCCGGTCCTCGGCGCGCTATGGCTTCGCTACAGCTTGATACCTCTTTTCTTCCAGCGCGGCGAAGGCAACCTGCCGGAGCCCGCCCGAATCGCAGGCAGACGCGGCACATAGGCGTGTTGACCGATCGCTACCGGCGGTGGGTTCAACGTGCCGACACATGAGCCTAGCAGGTGAGGAACCGACGCGACCTGATCCGGATCGAGGGAATTCGCCTCGGTTTCAATCCACACGCGAGCGGAAGGCTGAGGCGTGAACGTATTGGGCTGCAATCCATTCGCGTGCTCGATGATTTTTTGCCTCGCCAGCAAGCGTGCCACCTGCGGCGCCGCGGCGCTGGTTCCACTCAACGCAACGAGGCAGCCGCTGCGCGTACTCGCAGCCAGCACACCTGCGCATGCGACGGAGTCTTCGCTGACCGCCGCCGCATCCGGACCCAATCGCTGCGTCGCCAGAAGAGAAGGTCCGGTCGATGAGTAAGTCGCCGCGCGTCCATCAGTCCTGCGATAGGCACCGACCACGACGGTGTGCTCGCCGGTCGCAATGGAACTCAACGTGCCGCCACGCTTGATCCACGTCGGCGGATCGCCTTGGTCGAAGTCCCGCACGTGGGCTCCAAAAACAAACCGCTTGTATGCCGGATCCTCGAAGCGCGACTGGCGCCCTCGCAATGGATAGCCGTAGGCCGTTTCATTACGCTGCACCCACGCATGAATCTCCAGATCGTCACTCGACCCGTTCGTCAACGTCACGGTCCAGTTGCCCGCCGGCGCCGGATCGCGCTGAGACTGATTCATCGTCGTAGGGGCGAGTGCAATCAGGATCATCTTGCAGTCCCCCGTCGCGACGCAGTCCAGATAGACCACCGTGCACAGCACATTGCGCCCCGGTTGCCACGTGTAGAGATTCTCGACGGGAAACGCGGGGCTTGTGTCTCCCCCCGGAGGTGTGATCTGAACGGTCAGCTTGGATACGTCGACATGCTTCGGCAACCATATCTCAAGAAAGCCAGGCGTGGCGCAATCGGGCAGGACACGCCACGTAAGCGGGCTCGACGTTCCTTTTTTAACCAGGAGTTCCGCGTGACAGCGCAGCATGTTGCTGTTTCCCGCGGGTATGACGATGGATAGATCGCGATGCAGACCGATCAGTTCGTCCATCGCGCATTCAATGATCGAACTGCCGTCGTGCGGACCCGCCATATAGCCATAGCTCAGGTTGAGTACAACCGAGTACTCTGCGCCGTCGGCAAGATCGTCGGCGCGACGCAGGAGGTAGCGGATCGCGTCGAGCGCGTGAACGGCGAACCAGAGCCCGGAGGTGTCGCGAATCGTTCGCCCTGCCGTCTTGAACTGGACGCATAGGATACGCGGCGGTTGAACCGTTCCCGTCCGCTCCCCTTCAAGGGTCAACGCGGCGGCCTCGATCTTGTTGGGCCTCACGCCGCACGCGAGATCCATGACCTCCGTGCCGTGTGCCCAGCGTTTGCGCGCACCGACGTAACCGTTGAGTCGATACACGGCGTCTTCATCGACGAGTCCGTTGCACGCGCACTGTTTAAGCAAGCCGTTAATCCGGTCGCTGTCTAGCTCACGCCCATAGTGCACATTGAGCGGTCCTGCCGCCGCGTCATCCTGATTCCAGAAGTATTCGATGCGAGTCGACGGATCATCGCCGACGGTACGAAAGCGTTCGTGAGCGAACGCCAGGCCATCGTCCATGACACCCATGAACACGGCGTGCGGCTGGTCAGCCGCGGCAGTGGACGCTGCGCCTCGTTGAGCGATGGGAACGAAGACGGGCGCCTTTCCCGGCAAGGGCGCTTTGGAACCAGGAGCCAAAGACGGCGCCGCGTCGCCAGGAGCGATCGGCATTCCGAGTTCGAAGCGCTTTACGACACCCTTCATGGCACGATCGATTTCTTTGAAGAACCGCTCTGTCACGATCGCAGTCAGGAAGCGCGACGCTTCCAGGTCATGCGGCGGAAAGAGATAGACGGTCGATACCTGAATCCACGTCTTCCACGCGGCGTTTCCGTTTTCCAAACTCTCCGCAAACGTCTGCGCGGTAAGGGGCGTAGCGGCCGCTCCTGGCCAGTGCGCTTCCAGTTCGAGGATGACGCGCACCCACGTGGGTTGCCCTCCGAGGTGAGCAAACGCCGTTGTGTCCGCCCACGCCAGATAGGGGTCGGCACGAGTGCTGTTAGCAGCCCGTCCGATCCAGTTGAGACCGCTCCACGCGCCGCCACCCGCCAAAGATTGCCAGCTCATATGCCACCTCGTATGCCACCTTTTCCGCACGCATCGACAGCTTACGGCTAACGCGTGTTCTGGAGACTCTTGCCCGTCCACTCGCTCGCCGCCTGGTTCCATAGCCACGACAGAATGGCGGATCCATCCACGGCCGTTTGCGTAGAGTCCCAGTCGATGAACGAGAAATAGGCTCGCACCTGTGGCGCGGTCATGCCCGAATTGTTCAGGATGTAGGTGGCGACATCGGTGTTGCTCAGCGGCTCGTGATAGTCGAAGTCCGGGTTGCCGCGCGGACCATTGGCGTTGATGCTGTTGCCCTTGAAATAGCGCGGAGTAATCATGCCGTTGCCGCCAAGCTTTCGCTTACACCGCGCAACAAAGTATTCCCCGAGTGAAGTACCGAGCACGTGCCCCGCAATGCTGTCGATCGGAAAATGCACACCCGCTACCGTGCGATTCACCGCGACGCGGTACGCCTGCCTCATCACCTGCTGTTGGAATACGGAGCCAGGCCCCTCATTGAACAATGCGCACAGCACTACCGCGATAATGAACGCCTGGGTCGAATGGCCGCTTGGTAGCGAGCCATGCCCTGGCGTCTGGATCATCGGCTGGACCTGGGTCGAATACTCGATCGGCCTTTGTGCCGCGATCGCATGCTTGAAACGAATTTCCGCGAAGATCGCGAATCGCACAGCGGTATCGAGCAGTTCGAGCGTCTTCGGCGTGCGGCTCGGGTGCAGAAAGATGAGAGTGCTCCAGAACGCCACTTGCGGACCCATCTGACACAGTATCTCCGCGGCGCGGTCCTCGCGCAGGTCCGAATAGAAGTCCAGCCAGTCGAGTTGTTTCGTGAAAACGGCCACGTCCGGGCGGCTCAAGGAGACGATATCCACGTCCGCGCCGCCTTGTGCGATTGCCCGGTGAGACAGCGTGGCGGTAGCAGGGTTTGGAAACGAAAAGCGCAAACTGCTCAGCAGTTCGAAATCGAGCACCGTCGCGCGGACCCAGGGCTCCCAGCGCCACAGTTGAGCGGGATCGTCGAGCGCAGGCGCGGTAGGGAGATCCTGCAGTTTCTGATTGTCGAAGTTGAGCGTCACCAGTTCCGGAGTCCGCCAACTGCCCACGATCCCGTCGCGGTGTCCGATCAGCGCTTCCGCGAGAAGCCGCGGGTCGCCCGAACTACCGCCGCCCGCATCATAGACACCGCCCGCGCCGCCACCGCCGGGCGGAATGCCAGCGCCGCCCGCCCCACCAGCACCACCCGCACCGCCTGCCCCGCCCGCACCGCCAAGTCCGCTCACGATATGTCTCCACTCTCAGGGATCCAGCACCGCATTCATTGCTTCTTTTATCTAACCAGGCAATCCCGCCTGACGAAGTGCCTCCGACCAGATCTTGCCGGTCTTGTATGCGCCGCTAGGCGAGCGTTCGAGATAACGTTGCACCGTCAGCGTCGGATCGATGGCCAGCACTTCGCCGACCGTCAGACGCGCCGCCTCGACGTTGCCGAGCAGCGACTGCGCGATCGCCAGCGCGCGTAACGTGGACGTGTTGGTACGGTTCACCCGCAGGGACCGTTGCGCCAGTTCCACCGCGCGTTCGTAGCGGCCTGCGGATAGCGCTGCCGTGGCTCCGAGCGATTCGTAGAAATAGCGCAAGGGATCGAGCGGCGAAAGGCGGAGGGCACGCTCGGTTGCGTCGACCGCCTCCTCGCCCTCGCCTTCGAATGCGTGCAGCGTGCCTTTGAGCAGCCATGCAAGCGAATCGTTGGGATTGACCGAGAGCGCGAGCGCGTAGCGCTGCTGCGCGACGTCGAGTTGCTTGAGCAGATTCGTGTACACGAATCCGTCGATAGTCAACGCGAGCGAACACTCAGGATCGGCGTCCAGCGCCTGTCGCGTGCATTCGAGCGCTATATGCGCTTCACCGCGGCGGTCGTCAGTCCAGCCGCGATTGAAGCGCAGGACATGCCACTTGGCGAGCCAGGCATGCGGCAATGCCTGTCTGCGCGCGCGCTCGATCACCGCGTCCAGCATGTCTCGCGCGCGATTGAAGTCGTCCGCTACGCCGCGATGCATCAGCACGATAGCGCTCATCAGCAGTGTCGAGATTTCGAGCGTGGGCAACGCCTGCGATCGTGCCCGATGCAGTTCGCGATTGATGATCGCATTGCTGACCCCGCCGACCACCCGGCCGATCAGTTCGTCTTCGCCGAGCATGATCTCGGACGTGCGGCCTCTGATGCTCTCGGTCCACAAGATGTGACGCGATTTGGCCTCGGCGAGTTCGGCGACGAGCACGAACTGATCGCCCGACATGCGATATGCGCCCGACAGCACGTAACGCGCGCCGAGAAACCCGCTGATTTCGTCGAGCGACGCGCCGCGCTCGCGAAACGCGGTCGTGGACAAACGCGAGATCACCTGAAGCTCGGCCGTGCGAGACAAGGAGGAAATGATTTCGTCAGCGAGCACTTCGCCGAGCATCCGCTGTTCGACGCCGCCGCCACGCAAGATGAAAGGAATCACCGCAATGGTGGGCCGCAGCTCCGGCAAAAAACCAGCGCCACGCTCGATCAGCGGACGTGGCCCAGGCGGGCCGATCCGATAGGCACGCACCGGATGCTCGAAATGCTTCAGATGGCATTCGCCGAGGTCGTCGATTTCCGCATCCAGTTCGGACGTCAGCTGGTCCCGTACCTGCGCGGACACCACGATCTCTCCCGGTCCCGCCAGCGTGTAGAGGCGCGCAGCCAGATTGACGCCGCGGCCGTACACATCACGCTCGTCTTCGTACAACTCCGTGACGTGCAAGCCCATCCGCAAGAGCATGTGCGTGCTCGCCGGCTCGCCTGCGTTGGCCTCGCGCGACGCGCGCTGGATCGCAAAGGTCGCGGCGAGTCCATCCTGCAGGCGCACGAACGTGACCATGAGTCCGTCGCCCTCGGTTCTGATCAGGCGGCCGGCATGCGCAGGCACCAATTCATTCTCGATCCGCGCCTTGAACGCGCGCCAGCGCCGCGCTGCTTCGACCTCGTTATCCTGCATCAGCCTGCAGGATTCAACGAGATCCATAAACAGCACGGAGCGAACGACACAAACCAGGCCATCCGGTAAATGGGGGAAATCTGCCATGACGTTTATTCAAGCCATTTTGTGGGCGTGCACGGTCCTATACGCAAAGGACTTCACTGTCCCAGCGCATTCTTTCAAATGTCACGTCGGAAGAGCCGCGCCCACGCAAGCGCAACCTTTCAGCGTTGAGCCGAAATGCTCGAAATGGTGAATCTCGCCGCCTGACGGGGCGACGCGGACGCGCGGCCGATGTCTTCAGCAGACTGGCGATTTGTATGTGTTATAGGTCAAAAAAACATCGGGAAAATGGCTTTTTTTGCCCGCGGTCCGCTTTATGTCAGTCGATATCGGACAAAGTTGAAGCACGTTGAATTGCCGTGTCTGCAATAAGCGTTCGAGCGTCGCGATTAACGCTTCGTGCGCAGCTTATCGGCCTCCAATCGGCGGGTAATCAAGTGAATCAGAAAGGTGGCGAAATCCGGATCTTGGTAATAAAGTCGCATCGCGTCGGTCGCCGAGACCACCAGTAATTCGCATTCGCTTTTGCAACGGGCCGTGCACGTGCGCCGATGGTCCGGAGAGAAGAGCCCGATTTCGCCCAGTATCGTGCCCTGCCCCACCTCGATGCCGATCTCCTCGAGCATGACTGTTCCGCGCACCATGTAGTAAAGCGCATCGCTTCGGTCATCTTTGTGAAAGAGAACGTGGCCAGATTGAAAACGGGTGGGCGCCGTATAAGCCAGCAGTCGACTGATTGAAAGCTGGCCGTCCAGCGCGTGGTGAAGCTGCACATCGCCGACCTTCTGCAAGCGCGCCGCGGCAACGCTCGCCTGCCCGCGACTGCCAACCTTGAGTGCTTTGTACACCGTATATAAGTGCACTTTTACGGTCCCTTCCGTAATGTTCAACTGCCGCGCGATCGACTTGTTCGAATCGCCGCGCGCCGCGAGCGCCAGCACTTGCAGTTGGCGAGGGGTCAGAAAGTCGGAATTGGGTTCGGCCGCGCCGGCGGACTTTGGCAGCGCGTCGGTGGAAGCGGTACCGGCGGTGTCCGCGGTGGACGCCGATAAGCGAATGTCCGATGGCAGATGCCGCCCGCCGGCAGCGAGGAGGCGCAGCGCACTGATCAGTGCATTGGTGGACTCCGATTTACCCAGGTGACCTGCCACGCCTGCCGAGATGAATTGCTCGACGGTCTGAGGATCGACCGAGGTCAGCAGTGCAAGCACGGGCAGATTAGGTGCACCGTGGCGAGAAGCGCTTGCGGTAGTAAGCGCTTCCGGCAGATAGTCACCGTCGAGCACGAGTACGTCGACCGTTTGCCCGTGGTCGAAAGGGTTCAATGTGTAGTCGGCGCATTTCACTTCGGCGCCGTCCGCCACCTCACCAAGCAGACGCGCGACGCCATCGCGAAACAGACCTGCGGGCGCAATGAAAAGGATCAGCATGAGCCGTGCACGCCACACATGGCGCCTCGGACTGATCGACGTCTCTTCACGACAGCGAGGCAAGCATGATCGACAACCTCTTCATGTGTGCCTTGAACGCGTCGCTCGCTTCCCGATCGGTTGTCGGATTCAGGTGCGAAGTCCCGGCGAGTTCAACCTGCTCATGAAAATCGTTGGCGACCGCGCGTCTGATGTCCGGAGGTAACGACCGTACGATGGAGACCAGTAAAGCCTCTTCGGCGTGAATCATGCCCAGAATCGAATGAGTATCCACGGCAGAACCTCCGTTGAAGGCGTCGTAAGTACACTCTAGTACACGCCGGTCAATCGTTTCAGGCTACCTGGGAGTTTCCTACTGATGGCGTCGGGCAGTCAGCGAGTATCACCGCCCGGCATCGTTACGGGGCGCGTAAGGTACCCGCTCCTCCTCGTACAACCGGTAGATGAGTTCAAGCAGTTCCCGAAGGTCGCGCGACTCGTCGAGCATTCGCGTGCTCATGATGATTGGGGACACCAGCGTGGGGTCGTCCAGTTCCTTGTAACTCACGTCGTCTCGCTTCAGGCCATACACGCTACTCGGAACGACGGAAATGCCTTCCCCCGCTGCGACGAGGCCCAGCGCAATCTGCAACTCCCGTACTTCATATATGCGACGAGGCTTGAGACCACGGTCTGCGAATGCCGATAGTACCTGGTCTGCATAACTGGGCCGCGGCGCCTTGGGGAAAATAATCAGGGTCTCGTTGACCAGGTCGCTGAGCCCGAGGACGGGTTTGCCCAATGAGAGTGCATGGCCCTCCGGGAAGGCGACAATCATCTTCTCCTCGCGAAGAATCACCCGGCGGATGTTGGTGTCCTCATGCCGGATACGGCCGAACCCGACATCGATCTGACCGTCTTTCAGCGCGCGAATCTGGTCCATTGTCGACATCTCGTGGAGGCTGAGTTCGACGGTCGTGTTCTCGTCGCGAAAGCGCCGGATGATTTTTGGCAGCATGCCGTACAACGTCGAACCCACAAAACCGACCGAGAGGCTGCGCTCGATGTTGCCCACGCGCCGCGTCATTGATTCGAGTTCGGAGGTCTGAGCCAGCAACTGGACGGCATGAGCATAGAAAAACTTGCCCGTCTCCGTGAGCTTCAACGGGCGCGAGTCGCGCTGGAATAACTGCACCTCGAGAATCTCTTCAAGTTGCTGTATCTGACGGCTCAGAGGCGGTTGGGCCATGTTCAGCCGCTGCGCCGCGCGCGTGAAATTACGTTCCTCGGCTACGGCGACGAAATAGCGAAGATGGCGCAGCTCCATTTCAATACCTTGTAGATATAGACCAATACTAAATCAGTGTTGGACGAGGCCTTCCGGCGTCCACTATTCTGCATTCACACTCTGTTTCAGCGCCCATTATACCTTTCAAGCATATCCGAGGGGTCGCTAAAACAAGGGTTTACCCCAAAGAAAATAGAGATTCCGGAGCAGACATGAGCGTCAAAGTGTTCGATACGAAGGAAGCGCAGGACCTGTTAAAGGCTGCTGCTAACGTCGGTAGCCGGGACGGCAGTGCTCGCGCCCAGCAAATTGTCCATCGCCTGTTGGGCGATCTGTTCAAGGCCATCGACGACCTTGACATGACGCCCGATGAAATCTGGGCCGGCGTTCACTATTTCAACAAGCTCGGCCAGGACGGCGAAGCGGCCCTGCTTGCCGCAGGTCTCGGTCTCGAGAAGTATCTCGACATTCGCATGGATGCAGAGGACAAGGCTGCTGAAATCACCGGTGGCACGCCGCGTACTATCGAAGGCCCGCTGTATGTCGCCGGTGCGCCGGTGCACGATGGCGTGTCGAAAATTGATATCGATCCGGACGAGGATGCTGGCCCGTTGGTGATCCGCGGCACCGTGACCGGCCCGGATGGCAAACCCGTCGCAGGTGCGGTGGTCGAATGCTGGCACGCAAATTCAAAAGGCTTCTATTCGCACTTCGACCCGACCGGCGCGCAGAGCGACTTCAACCTGCGCGGAGCGGTCAGCACCGGTTCCGACGGCAAGTACGAATTCCGTACGCTCATGCCCGTGGGCTACGGTTGCCCGCCGCAGGGCGCGACCCAACAACTGTTGAACGTGCTCGCCCGCCATGGCAACCGCCCGGCGCACGTGCACTTCTTCGTCACCAGCGACAAGCACCGCAAGCTGACGACGCAAATCAATATTGAAGGCGATCCGCTGATCTGGGATGACTTCGCCTACGCGACCCGCGAGGATCTGATTCCGCATGTCGTCGAAAAGACCGGCGGCACTGCGTCGGGTATGAAGGCCGACGCGTACAAGGAAATCGAGTTCAACATCGCGTTGACTCCGCTGGTTCAGGGCAAGGATAACCAGGCCGTCCATCGTCTGCGTGCGTCTGCTATCGCCTGACCGCTAAACGCGGCAGCTACGTCGTACCCCCGCTGCCGCTCAATCTTTCGCAAGAATCTTTCGACACCGATGCGCGTGCTCCATGACCTGGCGCACGCGTAGGGAGAGCACTCATGTCTGCAACTATCGACAAAGCCTCGCAACTGGATGAACTGCTGCATACCGCCGTTCAGGACGACAAGCAAAACGGCGTATTCCGTTGCCGCCGCGATATTTTCACCAACGCCGATCTGTTTGAGCTCGAGATGAAACATATCTTCGAGAGCAACTGGGTGTACCTGGCGCACGAAAGCCAGGTTGCCGACAACAACGACTACTACACCACCTGGATTGGCCGCCAGCCGATCGTGATCACTCGCGACAAAAACGGCGAACTACACGCGGTCATTAACGCCTGCGCGCACAAAGGCGCCATGCTTTGCCGGAAAAAGCACGGCAACAAAGGCACCTTCACCTGTCCGTTCCACGGTTGGAGTTTCGCCAATACGGGCAAGCTCCTGAAAGTGAAGGACGTGAAGACCACCGAATATCCGGTGCAGTTCAACACCAACGGCTCGCACGATCTGAAGAAAGTCGCGCGCTTCCAGAGCTATCGCGGCTTCCTGTTCGGCAGTCTCAATGCGGATGCGATGCCGCTCGAGGACTACCTCGGCGAGACCAAGGTCATCATTGACCAGATCGTCGACCAGGCCGCAAACGGACTGGAAGTGTTGCGAGGCAACTCCTCCTACATCTACGACGGCAACTGGAAGATGCAGATGGAGAACGGCTGCGACGGCTATCACGTCAGCACCGTGCACTGGAACTACGCTGCGACGATGGACCGCCGCAAGGTCGAAGGCACGAAGGCTGTGGATGCGAATAGCTGGAGCAAGTCGGTAGCCGGCGTGTACGGCTTTGACCACGGCCACATTCTGTTGTGGACCAAGACGATGAACCCGGAAGTCCGACCGGTTTATCAATACCGCGAGGAAATCAAGGCACGTGTCGGCGAAGCAAAGGCGGATTTCATCGTCAATCAGACTCGCAACCTGTGCCTGTATCCAAACGTGTTCCTGATGGACCAGTTCAGCACCCAGATTCGCGTGATACGCCCGCTGAGCGTCGACAAGACCGAAGTCACCATCTTCTGCTTTGCCCCCAAGGGTGAGAGCGCAGCCGACCGCGCTACCCGCATTCGCCAATACGAGGATTTCTTCAACGTGACGGGCATGGGCACCGCGGATGACCTCGAAGAGTTCCGCGCCTGCCAGACCGGCTATGCCGGCACCACGGCGATGTGGAACGACCTTTCGCGCGGCGCGCCCTTGTGGATCGAAGGTCCCGACGCGAACGCGAAAAGCATGGGCATGAAGCCGCTCATCTCAGGCGAGCGCAGCGAAGACGAAGGCCTGTTTGTGTGCCAGCACGAATACTGGGTGCAGGTGATGCGCGATGCACTGAAGAAAGAACAAGAGGAGACCGTGGCATGAGCTTCGACTACCCCAAAATCTGCGCCACGCTTTACCGCGAAGCGCGTCTGCTCGACGACCGCCAGTGGGACGATTGGCTCGCCTGCTACGCCGAGGACGTCACCTACTGGATGCCCGCGTGGGACGACGACGACCGGCTCACCGATGACCACGAGAGTCAGATCTCGCTGATGTATTACCCGGACCGTGGCGGCCTGGAAGACCGGGTGTTCCGCATCAAGACCGAACGCAGCAGTGCGTCGATGCCTGAACCGCGGACCAGCCACAACGTCACCAATGTGGAAGTGCTGGCCGAACGCGGCAACGAAGTGGACGTGCGCTACAACTTCGACACGCTCAGCCACCGCTACAGAATCAACGATCATTTTTTCGGCACGATGTTCGTTACGTTGCGAAAGGTCGACGATGCCCTGCTGATTGCCAGCAAGAAAATTGTGCTGAAGAACGATTACATCCGCCAGGTGCTCGACATTTACCACGTTTGATGTCGAGCGCCGGGAGGGAACTGGAAGTAGAGGAGACAACATGTCCACTTACAACATTGCACTGAACTTCGAAGACGGCGTGACCCGCTTCGTCGCATGCAAGCCGGGCGAAAAGGTGCTTGATGCCGCCTTTCGCGCGAAAATCAACCTGCCAATGGATTGCTCCGATGGCGTGTGCGGCACCTGCAAGTGCCGCGCCGAAAGTGGCAGCTATGACCTTGGCGACGATTACATTGAAGACGCGCTGAGCGACGACGAGAAAGACAGTGGCCTTGTACTCACCTGCCAGATGGTGCCGCAAAGCGATTGTGTGATCGCCGTGCCCGCCTCTTCCACTGCATGCAAGACTGAACAGAGCCGGTTCGCCGCGACGGTATCGAAGGTGGAGCCGCACAACGATGCGGCTGTCGTACTCGAACTGGACGTGGATGCAACCGCGCCGGTATTCCTGGCGGGCCAGTACGTCAACATCGATGTTCCCGGCAGCGGCCAGCATCGCTCGTATTCTTTCTCATCCGCGCCGGGGCAATCGAAAGTCAGTTTTCTGATCAAGCGAATTCCTGGTGGCGTGATGAGCACCTGGCTCGATTCCGCGCAGCCTGGCAACAAGCTGGAACTGATCGGGCCGCTCGGTAGTTTCTATCTGCGCGCCGTGGAGCGGCCGTTGCTGTTCCTCGCTGGCGGCACGGGTCTGGCTCCGTTCCTGTCGATGCTGGAAGTGCTGGCGCGTACCGACTCGCAGCAGAAGGTCCACCTGATTTATGGCGTGACCCGCGACCTCGATCTGGTGCAGGTCGATGCCATTGAAGCCTACGTGGCGAAGTTGCCGAATTTCACCTACGCCACCGTCGTGGCCGACACGGATTCGACTCATCCCCGCAAAGGTTGGGTGACGCAGCACATGCCGGCCGAGGCCTTGAATGATGGTGACGTCGACGTTTATTTGTGCGGGCCGCCACCGATGGTCGATGCAGTGCGTAAGCATTTCGACGATAACGGCGTGAAGCCCAACAGCTTCCACTACGAGAAGTTCACTCCTAACGCAGCACCGAGGACCGCATGAGCACGCAACGATTTGCCGGCAAGGTCATGGTCGTCACAGGCGCGGCACAGGGCATTGGACGCGCCGTAGCGCTGCGTGCGGCCGCTGAAGGTGGCAAGGTGCTGTTCGTCGACCGCGCGGAGTTCGTCTCTGAAGTCGCTGCTGAAGCAAGTGGCGCAGAAACGGCAGGCTTTGTTGCCGACCTCGAGACGTATGAAGGCGCGGCATCGGCGATGGCTTTTGCAGTGAGCAAGTTTGGCGGCATCGACATACTGATCAATGGCGTTGGTGGCGCGATTCGCATGCGTCCATTCGCTGAGTTCGAACCTGAACAGATTGACGCGGAAATTCGCCGTTCACTCATGCCTACGCTTTATGCTTGCCATGCTGTGTTGCCGCACCTGCTCACGCGCGGTGGCGGCACCATCGTCAACGTCTCCTCGAATGCTACGCGCGGTATCCGCCGCGTACCGTATTCGGCGGCCAAGGGCGGTGTCAACGCGATCACGCAGTCACTGGCGATGGAGTACGCGGAGCACAACGTCCGTGTAGTCGCCACTGCACCGGGCGGGACCGACGCACCAGCGCGACGCGTTCCTCGCAATACCGCTGGCGACAGCGAACAGGAAAAGCTCTGGATGGGCGACGCCGTGAAGCAGGTCACGGAATCCACCTTCCTTAAACGCTACGGCAGCATCGACGAACAGGCCGCGCCGATTCTGTTTCTCGCTTCAGACGAGGCGAGCTATATCACCGGCACGGTGTTGCCGGTGGCGGGTGGTGACACCGGCTGAGGCGTGAGTGAACAGGATATTCCTTCAGCCCACTCCCCGCGAGTCCGCCGTCTGCGCACACGTACGCATCGCCGGGGCGCCATCCGCGATACTTGTGCTCGACGAATAGACGCTGCGGCGCATTCAACGAGAGCCCGTGAGGCGCCCGCCGAGCCACACGCGCAACGCCGAGATCTCCTCCTCACACACCGAATGCGGCATCGGATACGCACTCCAGGCGACGTTGCAACCTCGCGCGATCGCAAAGTCACGCGCGGCCTCCCCTAGCCGGATTGGCAACACGTCGTCGTGTATACCATGCGCGGCAAAAATCGGCGTGCTGCTGTTTGCGGCGCTCAACCGGCTGTCCACAAAGCCTTGCGACGGTATATAGCCCGACATCACGATCAGGCCGGCAAGCGCCTCAGGGTGCGTCAGTCCTGCTGAATAGGTCATCGCCGCGCCCTGCGAAAAACCCGCGAGAAAGATGTTCGAAGTCGGAATGCCGCGCTGGTTCTGCACTTCGATCAATCGCCGCACGGTCGCGCAAGACGATTCGATACCGGCTTCGTCAACTTGTCGATTAACGTCCTGAAACGACCGTATGTCGTACCACGCGCGCATCACGTAGCCATCGTTTGCAGTAACGGCAATCTCAGGTGCATTGGGAAACACGAAGCGCACAGCGGGTCCGCCGGTGAGGCGCAATTCGGGGACAAGCGGCACGAAGTCATTGGCGTCGGCGCCGAGACCGTGCATCAGGATGACGGCGAATCTGGGATCTGGCGCGGTTTCGATTTCGATGGCTGGTGATAGCTCGGTCATGTTTCGCAACTCCTCGGCTTCGGAAAACGTTCAGATGATCGGGATCGATACAAGTAGGATACCGCCGGGCGGCACCAACGCTTCGGTTGGTAGTCGATACGGCTCATCCTGTAGGAGAGACCGTAGTGGAAGAGCTGAGGCTTGCTCCTGCAACGCTAACGACCACCAATCCTGTTTGCACCGAAGCCTGCCGACGGAAAGCGGAGCGCACCATTCTGTGGATCAATGGTCCGCACTGGACGACCGGGCGCCGCCGGAACGGCAGTGGTGGGCGTGCTGCGCAGCCCCGGCGCAAGGTAGATGAATTTCCACCCGCCGTAAGTCTGCTCGGTCTCGAAGTCTACGTATCGCCGCGGGAACTCCGCGCGCTTGATCGTCGGCGCCTCCGAGCTACTATACACACCATAAAAGCGATCGCCCTGCCGCAAGAAGAGCCAATCGGTCTTGCCGGTGACCGGATCCGGGTATGCCTGACGCAGGTGATGCATCGGAACCGGGAAGCGCGCGTCGTCCAGCAGATCGTCGACCGACGCGGGGTAGACGCGACCAACGCGGTAATACCGCACGATTGCCTGCCGGTACTGGTCACCCACGAACAACAGTTGCTTCTCCTGCTCGCGCCGACGTTCCAGCGACCAGACATCCAGCGCGCCCGCCAACGCAATCGACATCAACATCAGCGCGATCAATAGCGCCAGCATCACGAGCCCACGCTGGCGCGCGGCGCAAAGCGAGGCACGGCGTCGCGCAGCCCGCTTCGATACCGACGAAATGCGCGCGCCGCCTCGCGCTGAGAATGCGCCGCGACTCACTTGCCTGCTCCTGCCGGATCGGCAGGCGTGCCCTGCGCACCACTCGCCGGCACGACGTCGTACACGCCCGTCTTGCTTTCATCGGGCGAGGCGATTACCGCCCACTTGTCGTCGCCGTTGACCGGATCGACCGGAACCGCCCGCAGATAGTGTTTCGTCACCAGTTCATCGAGCGTATCCGGGTACTGGCCGTTGTCACCGTAGTATTTATCGATCGCATCGCGCATCACGGCGACGTTCTGCTGCCGGACCTGCTCCTTGCCGCGTTCGATGCTGTGCATATAACGCGGCAGAGCGATCGTCAGAAGCAGGCCAATGATCGCCATCACGACAACCAGTTCGATCAGCGTAAATGCGCGGAATCTGCGCGTATGAGCGGGTTTCATGATGCACCGTCACCATTGTTTGTACGGAACGCCGTTGATGCCGGCGCGATCGGATTTCGACGACACATCGAACACGTCCTTGCCAGCCTGATCATTCCCGGACGGACCATCGGCGCCGGCCTGATCCGGCTGCACACCATAGGACCGCACGTTCCAGGTGTCTTCCGCGGCCGTGTCCGGATCGCCAGAAAAAAACGGATCGCGCGGCACGTGGCGAAGGAACATCAACAGACTGCCTTTCGGATCCTTCGCATTGGGCACACCCGTCACGAGCACGGTCAGCGACGGCGGATAGCCGGACGCCTCCGCCTCCTTGTCGATCAAACCCACGTCGCTCGAATCCTTATATGCGTCGAGTGCCGTGCGAATCTCGCGCAACGCGGCGCTCAACTGCTGTTCCTTCTGACGCTGCACGATCAGTTCGGAGAACGGCATGATCGCGAGCGACAGGATAGCCACAAGCGCGAGCGTAATCACCAGCTCGATCAACGTGAATCCACGCTGATCGGGCCGGCTTGCGCCACGCGAGCGGACTGTGTTCGTCGGCATGGCCACGGCTCAATACCCGTTCTGAATCGAGCGAAGCGGGTTATCGTTGCCCATGTCACCCGGCGGCATCTGCAAGATCGACGGAGCGGGCGCGGGCGCCGGTGCGGGTGCAGCCGGGGGAGGCGCGGGCGGCTGGGTGGCCGCCGGCGCCGCGTTCGCCCCAGCGCCCGGTTCGGCCTCTCCTCCCGCCTGCTCCGCTGCCGGCGGCGCATTGGGAACCGGCACCGGCGCCGGCGCGGTCGATTGCGGCGCAAAGCGTCCGCCGTAGGGTGCGGGTGGCGGCGTCGTGCGCTGCGGCGGCGGTAGTTGCCCAAACGAACCGGTCGCGGGCGCCGTCGTCGAACCGTTCGCCGCCGCACCCGCCTGTGCGGACTTGCCGCCCACCGTGCCACCGCCTACGCTGCCGGGCAGCGCCCTTACAGCAGGCGCTCCGGGCACCGCCGCGGCGGCCATGACGGGATCGAGCCGAAGCTGGTCGGCGTGCACATTGACGTCGGTGCCGGACCAGACCTCCTGCGTGTCCACATCCGCTGCGAGCTGCGGCCGCACAATGTGCGGTGTGATCTGCAATACGATCTCCGTCTTCACATGGTCGCCGTTGTGGTCCGAGAACAGGCGCCCGAGGATGGGCAACTGCCCGAGGCCAGGCACCTTGTCGGCCGACCTGCGGTCCTGATCAGAGATCAGCCCGCCGAGAATCTGGCTTTCGCCGTCTCTCAGACGCAGGCTTGTCGACGCGCTACGTGTTCCTATCTGATAGGCGAGCGAACTCAGACCTGTTTGCGAATTACCGCTCTGGATCGTATTGGTGATATTGCTGACTTCGAGATTCAGTTTGATGCCGACATCGCCATCCCGATAGACCTGTGGCTCCACTTCGAGCTTGATGCCGACATCGATGTACTGAATCATTTGCGTGTATGACGGTCCGCTCGTGCTGGGCGTGCTGGAACTCGAAATCACCGGCAACTTGTCGCCGATCAGGATCCGGGCCTTCTCCTTGTTGCGCGTCCGGATACGTGGACTCGCCAGCAAATTCGCGTCGGTATCCGTAAGCTTGAAGTTTGCCGTCGCAGACAGACCGCTGACATTCAGCGCATTGATGGGAAGATGGTGCAACGCGCCCCATGTGTCCACCGTGGACGGTGTCGACACCGAGAACGAGTTCGGCCATTCGATCCCGAGATTGGACAAGCGTTCGTGCGAGACCTCCAGCACCTCGACTTCCAGCATCACCTCCGGTTCAGGCAGATCCTGCGCGGCGATCATCTCTTCGGCAACCTTGATGGTGTCCGGGGTGCCGCGGATCGTTACGGTATTCGCGCGCTCGTCGATCACGACTTCCTTGATCTTAAGCAGGCTCTTCAGCAACGACTGAATCTGTTTGGCTTCGACGTTCGACAACTGGAACGTGCGTACTTTCAATTCCTGATATTCAAGCTGCTTGGCGGGAGTCGCCGGGTAGATGAAAAGCGTATTCGCGTTGAGTTGCTTCTTGTCGAGCTGATTCTGCATCAGGATCATATCGACCGTATCCTGCAGTGACGCGTTCGTCACGAAGATGGTCGTCTTCAAATCCGCACGGACGTCGCGATCGAAGATGACGTTCAATCCCGAAGTGCGCGACAACGCTTCGAAGACCATGCGCACGTTGGCATCGCGAAACTGCAGTGTGATCGGCGTACGCATGATCGACGAAGCGGCGAGCCCCTCTTCCCTGTCCGCGCGTTGCTGCCGGATCTTATCGTCGATTTCCTTTTTCATCTGCAACGCCAGCGCATTGGTCGGATTCCTCAACAACACGCGGTGCACGCGATCGGACGCCGGTGCAAGCGAGCCGCGCTGCATCATGCGGTCCGCTTCCTGCAGGGTCGTAAGATCCCGGCGGTCCTGGTCGATCAGCGCGCCGATCTTGCGGCCGCGTTCGCTGGTCGGATCGATCTGGCTTGCCGCGTAGAGCTTCTGGATCGCGGCATCGAACTGGTAGCTCAGACGGAACTGGTCGGCCTGATCGAGCAGCGCGTTGACCTGACTATTGCGGTCGTTCAGATAGTCGACTTTCGCCTCGGCGCCGGTCGGATTGTCCTGCCGGGCCGGCATTTGCATGCAACCGCTGACGGCAAGCATGGCGATAGCGACCGCGAGCGCACGCTTTCTCGCGATCCCTCCGATTGGGGTGCACTGAGCACGGAACGGGACAGATGGCAAGAGATGGTTCGCCGGGCCGCTGTCCCCATTGCGGCTCGCACCCCGTGTGCGTGAGGTTTTCATCTACTTTGCCTCTCTTGGAATGGATACGGACTGCGTCTGGTTAAGCGGTAGATAGGTCAGCACCACGTCGGATTCCGAAACCGATTCGACGCGGTACTGGTCATCGACGACTTCGCCCGGCGAAACGATCAGCAACCGCTCGCCGTTGCTGAGAAATACCTGCGGCTTGGCCGCTTTCGCATCCAGCTCGCCCACGTACGTGAATGGCACGGGCGGCGCAGTCGGCGCCGGTGCCCGCACCTCGGGTACGATCGGCACCTCGACTGGAGGCGGCGGCGGAAGCCACGAAGAGGCGGCGAACGGATTGTTGGCCGATTCGACGGACAGCGGCGTGCGCAGGGCGATCAGCTTTGCGCGTGGCGTCACCGCTATCGTCGGCTTCGCATTGGCAGCGCCGACGCGCGACGCAGGAACCGGGACTGGCGCCGCTCCCCGCGAGGTTGCTGGCACGGCAGACGCGGCGGACTGAAGATGAGCGGAAGCAGGCCGCGCCCGCACGTCGTCATGCCCCTTGCCGTGGAGCGCGGCAAGCACCACCGGCGTCTGGGTCGCCGCCACCTGCGCGCGATACCCGAGTCCCACGACGGCGATCCCGCAGAACGTCAGCAACACGCGTGTGACCAGAGCGGGTTTCATGGCTGCGCTGTCCGGCAGATGCGCTCGAACGCGTTTGACCAGAGCGAGGTTCATGGCTGTGCAGTCCGGTAGATGAGCTCGAAGCGGACCCGCGCATCAAGAATATTGCCGTCGACTGCGGGACGTTCGACGTGGATCGCCTGGAGCGCCGCATTGGGCACGTTGTTCAGGACTGCCGCGAGAAAACGCCGGATCGCACTGTACTGGTCCTTGACAGGCAATAGCACCTGATACCGCGTAAAGGGCGCACCGGCTTCGGTCGTCACCTGGTATTCGGCTGAGCCGAGCGTCAGATTGCTCTCGCGGGCCTGCGCGAATATCACCGCGATATCGTTCGCGCTTTGCGTGAAACCCGGGAACAGTCCCGGCAAGGTATCGAGTGCGACTGGATCCACCGCCGCGCTACGCTCGCCGGCAAGGTGATGCGCGTTCGCAGTCCGCGCGACTCGCGCGGCATCCTGCATCTCACCCATTCCGTGCGTCCCGGACTCCACACTGGGCGTCGAGACGGCCACGATGGCGGCAACGCCAATCACCAGCACGCCGAGCAGTCCCGGCAGGCCGAACGAGCGCTGCATCTCGAAGCGCAGCGTCAACAGCATGTCCTGCAACTGGTCTGCTTTCATCATTTCCTCCAGACGGCAGTGATCTGGAAACGCACGGGTTTGCCCGGTACGTTCGTCTCGATCAGGTGATCGTTCAGCACGGCTTCCCGCAGCAGAACGCTGCTCTGCAGATACTTCAGGTAGGCAATCATCGCGTCGAAGTTCTTCGCCTCGGCCGTGATACGGATCTGGCTTTGCGCGGGGTTCTGATCGATGCCGATCAGCGCGACATCGTGATCCGGATAGTCTTCGACGATCGAGAAGAGGTCCTGCCACGGCACGGTCAGTTCACGCAGAACCGACTGGCTCTGCTTTTCCGCGAGCCGGGCAGCCGGCGTCAGCGGCGCCTTCGCCACGTGCCGGCTTGCCATTGTTTGCCGCTGGACGGCCTCCAGTTGTGCCTGCGCACGATCGTTTTCCGAGTGCGCATGCCAGAGCCGCGCGCCGCTTGCGAGCAACAGCACGGCAGCGGCGCACAGCAGGATCAACCCGCCCGCCGCGGGGGTGGCGCGGCGCCGGCTGAAGTCGAGGTCAAGGCGCGGGATCATTGCGCACACTCCATCAGCCGATGCGCGGGCGAGTGGTCCGCCGGCGGCGCCTGCCGGATCGCCGCGGCGAAACGCGCTTCGAACGGCGCCAACTCGGTCTCGATCCCGAACAGAAAGATTTTGCAGTCTTCGTGCTTCAGGTTCGCGTGGGTTGCCGAGCGTTCGAACAACTGCTCGGCCAGTTCGGCCAGCCGGGACGCGTCGTCCGCATCTCCAGGAAACAGGCGTTGTGCATCGTAGGCGACCCAGCGATTCTGTTCGATCATGACCGCCTGCATCTGCTCGTCCGCGACGAACAGCAGCAGCGCCTCACCGCCCTCGGCCGCATCGCCGATGCGATTGAGCATCTCCGGAAGGCATAACGTCAAGCGGCTAATCCCGACATGTTCGGCTGCGCTCACGTCGTGGATACCGGCAAGCAGTTCGCGCGACATCGCGCTGGCAAACAGAGCCCGGCCGCCGCGCTGCACGCCGAAACGGACCACCAGCGACGCACCGTCAATTCCATAGGTATCGGTGAAATGCGCTAACGCGATCTCTTCGAGTTCGCGCGCGCGCAGCGTGCGGAAATCGCCACGCAAGATCGCGTGATTGCCCCAGAAATCATCCAGCACCACGTGTGCGTTGCGCTTCTGCACAAACTCCTGCGGCACTGGCGCCGCATCTGCGGCGGGCGTTGCGATGAGCGTGTCGGCAAGCGCTCTGCGCAGCGTGTCGAGTGCACCCGGTTCAGTGCAGCACTGCTCCTCGGGAATCGCAACGCTGGCAGGCTCGGCGGCAGATGCCGATTTGCGCAGGCGTAACGGCCAAGGCACGCGCGCACCGACGACAATCTCACGTGTGCCGACTCCGATTGCAACCGGACTATTCAACCATGGTGACACGGTTAATCTCCTCGAGAGTCGTTTCGCCGCGCTTCACGAGCTCGACTGCAGCGGTACGCAGCGACTGCATGCCGTAGCGCATCGCTGCCGCCTTGATAGCCCCAAGCGGTGCGCGTTCCGACAGCAGTTGCCGCAACTCGTCGTTCATGCGCAATGCTTCTGCAATTGCGCGGCGTCCGCGGTACCCGCTGCCGCGGCACGCCGCGCAGCCCGTGCCGCGATGAAACAGGTAGCTGCCGGCGGTATCCGGATCGATGCCCGAACGGACCAGCGTGTCCGCGTCGACCGCTTCATCGGTCGTGCAATCCGGACAGCACTGCCGCAAGAGACGCTGGGCAACGACGCCGTTGAGCGCGGACACGAAGCTGTAAGGATCGACCTCCATGTTCGTGAAGCGGCCTATCACGTCGAAGACGTTGTTCGCGTGCACGGTGGTGAACACCTGGTGGCCGGTCAGCGCTGCCTGCACGGCGATTTGCGCTGTTTCCGGATCGCGGATTTCGCCGACCATGATCTTGTCCGGGTCATGCCGCAAAATCGATCGCAGTCCGCGCGCGAACGTCAGGCCCTTCGCTTCGTTGACCGGAATCTGCAGGATGTCGCCCAGCTGATATTCGACCGGGTCTTCGATCGTCACGATCTTCTCAAGACCGTTGTTGATCTCAGTCAGAATCGCGTAGAGCGTCGTCGTCTTGCCGCTACCGGTCGGCCCGGTCACGAGCAGCATCCCGTACGGCATCGATGCGACCGAGCGCATGAAGCGTGTATCAGCCTGCTGAAAGCCCAGCGCCTCGAGCGTCAGACCGCCGGAGGCCTGCGAAAGCTGATAGCGGTCAAGGATCCGTAGCACCGCGTCCTCGCCGAACTGGTTCGGCATGATCGACACGCGGAAATCGATGTCACGTCCCGCGTACTGCGCTTTGAAACGCCCATCCTGCGGAACACGGCGCTCGGAAATGTCGAGTTCGGAAATCACTTTCACGCGCGACAGGACCTGGTCCGCGACATCGCGGCCTTCGACCCGGCCGACCACAGTCAGCACACCGTCCACGCGGCACTTGATCATTAACCCGTTGGCGCGGCATTCGAGGTGGATGTCGCTCGCCATCATCTTCAGCGCGTCATAGATCGTCGAGTTGAGCAGCCTCACCACCGGGCTGTCGTCACTACTGATGCCCTGCAGCGTCAACGCGAGCGAAGACGGATCGACTGCACTCTGGATCGGGTCGTCGAACGCGAGCGAGTCCATCGCCCGCACGTCTTTTTCGCGCACGGCCAGATACGCGCTGATGTCCCCCGCGCTCGCGAGCGCCCAGCTGTACGGCACGGTCGGCCGCGAGCGCATGCGGTGTTCGACGCAGCCTCGCGTGCGCGCGTCGAGCGGATCGGCGATGACGAACAGCAGACCCTTGCCACTGTTTGTACCGCCTGAGCCGTTTGTGCCGCTTGTTCCATCTGCCTCGCGAAAACACACGCACAGGCGGGTCGTCGCTTCGACAAACGACATCACGTCGAAATCAGGCTCGTACTGATTCAACTCGCGCATGCTGATCGGCTTCATGCGAAATTGCACAGCCAACTGGGCGCGCATCTCGTCCGCGCTCAGTGCCGTCTGTGTCATCAACTCTTCCAGCGCGCGAATACCGGAACCGTGCCGCTCGCCGAGCGTTCGCAGTGCCTCGCGCAACTCGACACGCGGTTCGACACGCGTTTCGACATTTAGGCTTGCCGGAATCGTGCTGACGGTATCCACGTGTTTTCTCCAGGTGGGTCTATTGAATGCTCGATGCGATTTCGAAAATCGGCATGTACATCAGCACGACAATTCCACCGATAACCACACCGATAAAAATCATCATCGCGGGTTCGATCAAACGCGAGATCAGATCGATCGTGCGAGACACCTGCGCCTCCTGAAACGCGGCAATTCTGTCGAGAACGGGTCCAAGGCCACCGGTCTTCTCCGCCACCGTCAGGAGTCGATAGGAGATCGGGTTGGCGAGTCCGCCCTGCTGAAACGCGTCGGATATCTTTGTGCCGTTGCGCACCTGCTGCAGGGCGTCCGCGAGTGCGGCCTGATCCGCGCGGCCGACTAGCCCGCGCGCAAGATCGAACGCGCGCACAGCGGGAATACCGCCGTCGACCAGCATGGCGGTCGTGCGATAAAACTGCGACTGGCGAAAGATGCGGAAGTGTTGCCCAATGCCCGGCAGAGCAAACATGCGATCGGCGATCCAGCTCCGGACCGCCGGTCTGCGCAGCGCGAAACCGGCCGCCACCGCCAGCACAGCGAGGCTCGCGCTCAACTCCGCCCCGTGGGCGTGCACCATGCTGCCCCAGGCGATCAGCAAGCGCGAGAGCAACGGGAGCTCACGCCCGCTGTGCTCGAGCAAGGTCGCGAACCTCGGCACGACGAAACCCAGCAGGAACAGCACGACCGCCGCGCCCACCAGCAGCAGAACGGATGGATAGATCGCTGCCGACACCACCCGGCCGCGCAGTTCGTGAAGCATCGCGCTGTTGCGCGAATAGCGGGTCAAACTATCCGCGAGGCCGCCGGTTTGCTCGCTGGCTTTCACGCAGGCGACAAGCACCGGCGGAAAGATGTGGCTCGCGTGTTCGAGCGCCGCGGAGAGTGACTGCCCCTCTTCCAGTAGCCGCAACAGTTCGCGATATACCTGTGCCGATGCCTCGCGGCGCTCGTTGCCCCCGAGCGTGCGCAATGCATCGACGACGCCGACGCCTGCATCGAGTAATGCCGCCAGTTCGCGCGCGAACAGTTCGACGTTGAATCTGCCGCCGGGCAGCGCCGCCCAGCTTTTCCCCTGGCGCCGCCGTCTCGCGTCTGCGCGAACCGATACGACACGAAGGCCGCGGGCGCGTGCAAGCGACGCCGCAGTCGACGAAGAATCGCTATCGATGCGAAGCGTCTGAACCGCACCACTGGTATCGAAAACACGCAGCACGAACTTCACGTCGACTCTCCTTGCAAACAACCCACTACTGGCCCGGCGTCGCGGCAACCGCGCGGTGCACCGTTACCACGAAGAGACGGTCGTGTTCTCGCCGACGCCACCGCCTCGTCCATCCTTGCCAAGCGAAAACAGATCGTAGTCGCCGTGCTCGCCCGGCGAACGATACTGGTACGGTCGATCCCACGGATCGACCGGCACCGCCTTCGCCAGATACGGCCCGCTCCAATGCGCCGCGTCCTGCGGTTTGGCGATCAGTGCCTGCAGCCCTTCTTCGGTCGACGGATAGGAACCGACATCCAGCCGGTATTGATCGAGCGCCTGCCCGAGCGAGACAATCTGCGCGCGCGCGATCTTCGTATTCGACTTGCCGACCTGTTCGAAATATCGAGGAGCAACGAGACCTGCCAGCAAGCCGATGATGACCATCACCACAAGCAGCTCGAGCAGCGTGAAGCCGTGGCTGCGTCGCGCGCCCCTTTCAAGGCGGACGCACTGCCACGGACGCCCGGGCATGCCGGGCTTGATAGAGGACAATTCGTTGTACACGGCTCCCCCTGTAACGACCCACCGCTTCGGCGTTGCCGAAGCCGTTGAATGCATTCTTGTTCAGGTCGATACGGGCAAGAAGTAGGGAGAGCCGTCCAAAGACATGGGTAAAGACCCTCCAGTTGCGCCGCGCTTATACGGAGGGGTGATGCACGTGCTCTTCGTCCGGCAGCGTCAGCACGCCCATGTCGATCGCGATGCGCACCAGACCTGTCACGTTCGTGATGCCCAGCTTGCGCATCAGATTCGCGCGATGCTTTTCGATCGTTTTCGGGCTGAGCTTCAGGTGCTCGCCGACCTGCCGATTGGTGTGTCCCTCGACAACGAGCCGCAGCACCGACCGCTCGCGGCCGGTCAACGCATCCCAGAGGTGCGCTTTTTGCCGGGTAGCCGAAGCGAAGTCCGGTGCACCGGCACAGCGACCGCAAACGTCGAGACTCGTGTTGCGCTTGCCCTGCATGACAAGCCGCATCTCGCCGACGAGGTCTTCGAATGACGCATCCTTGATCACATATCCGTCGGCACCCGCGGCGAACGACTCTCGCACATGTTCTTCGCTGCGGTGAACGGTGAGGACGATAATGCGGATCTGCGGCGCGCGGCGCTTGATTGCGGCGATCGCCTCGAAACCGCTGCCGCCCGGCATCGACAGGTCCATCAGGATCAGATCGGGCATCGTAGCAATCGCAAGACGGTATGCCTCGAGTCCGTCGCTCGCCTCGCCGACGATGCTGTAGTCGCATAGTTCGGACACCATGCGACAAAGGCCGCTGCGCAAGAGATGCTGATCCTCCGCAATCAGCACACGGTGCTGTTTTGCCAATTTCGTCGCTCCTGTCTGCACCGTGCGCCGCTAGTTGGACGCGACAGCGTCATGGTAGGCGCTCAGCAGTTCCGCCGGCGTCGCGAAGCCGTCAATACGCAGCCACGGCTTTCCAGGCGCCGCCCGCACAAATGCAACCGGCGTGTGATTCATCTTGTCACCCCGATAGACGTTGAAGGCGCGCTGCGTCGCAATGCTGGCCTCGACCGTGCCGGTGTAGTGCTGCCACTCGGGGCCAGCGTCGAATCGGGCTCCATACGTTCTAAGTCGTGCCGGCGTGTCCTGCTCAGGATCGATCGAGATCGACACGATGTGCACCTTGTCCCGGTCGCTGCCCAACTCGCTTTGCAACTTCTCGAGCGTCTGGCTGACCATCGGGCAAATAGTGGTGCACGTGGTGTAGATGAAAGTCAGGATCACCGGCCGGCCGTCATTCAATTCATCGATCAACGAGACCGTCTTGCCGTCGTCCCTGACCAGTTTCACCGGCGGCAGCGTGTAGTCGACTGTGGAGCGCATCGTCCCCGACATCATGTGATGATGCATATGCGCGTCGGCGCCATCGGCAGCGTCTGCGGCAGACGCGCACCATGCCGCGGGACCTGCCAGTCCGGCGCCGGCTAGCAGGACCGCGCCGATCAGGACTACGTTGGTCGTTCTCATCGCTGGCTCCAGAAGTATCATGAGCACGGCGTCGATACCCGCGTGAGCGCATGAAAGGCGCGCCACCGTGCATGTTCAGTCTCATGAATTTGCGCGCAAGCGTCATTGGATGAGAGCCCCCAAAGCACGGTAGGGCATGTCCGCCTGCGGGAAAACCCGCCTCGTTCAGCCGGGGTGTCCCCACATCGCGACTCAGTACTTGCCCGGTTGCAGCGAGCGTCAATCGAGGCCTACAATCACTTATAGCCTTAAGGTTTCCTTAAGAAAACGCATCGGGAGCTCCAATGGATGCAAACGAGCCCACGGGATTGCAGATAAAGCTGGCCGACCTGATCGAGGCCATGCGCAAGCTTTGCATCGCGGCCCGGACCCACGAGCCAGGTACCGCCAGCGTCACCGATGCGCGCGGCGCGGCACTTGCCCTTCTCACATCGGATGGAACATTCCTGTCGGCAAACCGCACTGCGGCTGCCCTCCTCGGCTACTCGAATGCCGACCTGGTCGGCAAGCAACTCGCCGACATGGCGCCGGCCAGCTCTTGCGCGCCGCTCGCAAGCGAATTGTCCGTGAGCGCTCATCGAGAATTTCACTCCTTTCCTACGGTACTCGGCGGCCGTACCGGCCAGCCGATCCAGCTCATGCTGCACCAGCAGTCGGTCCCCACCGGCCAGACCGGGTGCAGTGCGTTGCTGACGCTTTTTGAGGAGCCACTGGTTTCCGGACCCGAGCTTGCGAATGCCACGCGTTTGCCCGATGCGAGTGCGCGGGACCACCTGACGTATTTAACTATGGGTCAACAGAAAGAACGTCAACGCCTTGCAGCGGAACTGCACGACGGCCTCGGGCAAGCATTGACGCTCGTCAAGCTGATGGCTGAGGATGCGTTGATGCGGATACGCCGCGGGCAGGTCGACGACGCAGCCCAGCTGCTGGATGCAACGGTGCTCAGAATCCGCGAGACGATCGGCGACGTGAGGCAGATATGCGGCGAGCTGCGTCCGCTGATGCTCGATCAGCTCGGCCTGCCCGCCGCCTTGGGTTCACTATGCCGGCGCATCGAGCGCGGCGCCGAAAACGTCTCAGTTGTGTTCAACTGCGATGTCGACGACGAGGACGTGCCGGAGCATCTGAAGGCCGACATGTTCAGACTCGCCCAGGAAGCGTTGAACAACACCGTCAAGCATGCAGCGGCCACGGAAGTCACGCTCGGTTTCCGGCGTATTGCGGGCGGCCTCCTGATGACGATTCAGGACAATGGCATCGGCTACGAAAACCGTTCTCTGTCGACAGAAGACGCCTGTACAACCGGGCTTGGTCTCATCGGCATGCAGCACCGGGTCGAGTCGCACGGCGGCACGTTTTCAATCCAGTCGTTCGGTACGAGCGGAACGCTGGTCTCGGCGGCATGGAACGCCTAGCGCAATTTCCGTTCGCGCTCAACGCCCCGCTCCCAGCCCGTACCTGGGCAACCCCGTGTCTTCAGGCGATTCCGACTGTCGATCCAGATCGGCCGACAATCGGACAGGTGTGTCGTCAATGTTCGGCTCGGAACACTTCTCGGCCAGGGAAGTCAGCAGACCCATGCTGATAGCGACCAGGACCAATTCCGTCAGATTGGCGATATTGAGCTTGTGCATCATGCTGGCCCGATACTTCTCAATCGTCTTTGGACTGAGATTCAAGTACTGCCCTACCTGCCGGTTGGTGCGCCCTTCTGCGATCAGTTTCAGAACGCTGCGCTCCCGCGCCGTCAGAATGTCCCACGCCTTCTTTGGCGCGGGTGCCTCGCGGCCTGTGACGAACGAGTCGACCATGTAGCCATACACGTCGGCGCTCAGATGCTTCTTCCCCTGCATAACCATACGCATCGCGACCAGGAGTTCATCGAACGAGACATCTTTCAGCACGTAGCCTTCGACACCGGCGCGCAGCGCCTCACGCACATACTCTTCGCTCTGGTGAACCGTGAGCACGACGATTCGTACGTTCGGCGATCGGCGTTTGATCGCCGCGCTAGCATCGATTCCGTTCATACCTCGCATCGACAGGTCCATCAGCATCAGATCGGGATTCAGCGTCATCGCCATTTGACAGGCTTCCTTGCCGTCCCTCGCTTCGCCGATGACGTCATAGCCCCCCTGCGCCGAGAGCATCGAGCGCAGCCCGTTCCGTAGCAGATCGTGGTCTTCGGCGATCACGACACGGCAGTTGGTATTCATGTGTTTACCCCTGGCAACCATGAACCGGTCGCGACAATGCAGTACAGCCGTCAAACGGCACCCACCGCATGCCTCGTCTTTTCCTTGCGGCCAATCCTTTCGAATTACTAACTTTATTTTTCACTTGCCGGGCGGCAACGCCGCACGCGTGTCTCCGTTGCAAGGTTCGCGCCATGTCTCTGCAAGCCAGCATTGATCAGCCTGCTAAATTCATACGACGTTTGAAATGGCCGACGATAGCTACGTGTATGTTTCAAATCTGAACTGTTTTTCCCAGGACTGGAGATTAGTAGCAATACCGATAGAGTAGACATTGCGCGACGAATCGGTCAGCGTGACAGGACTTGCCAATTAACAATCAGAATCGGAAATATTTTCCCTCGACGGATACGCCAGGTCATGACGCGTCCGATTACCCACGGTTACCACGCATTACGAATGTAACGGTTTTGTACAGCCCTCCGATGCATCCGTCTTGCGTCTCAAAGTGTAGGGAGGTGCCCCATTGCCGATGCGCATTTCTCCACACCACAATTGAGGTGCGGGAGAACACGACCATGCGCCATTGCCCTTCATCCAGACCGGAAAACGCGATCCTCATCGCATGCGCGGTGCTTGGCATGGCATCACCGGGGGTGGCACGCGCAGAGATTTTTGGAGCGGTGGCGAGTAACGGTGCGATCATCCTGACCAACGTACCTGGCAAAGCAGGGTTGGCCGTCATCGTTGCCGGCGATCCACCTGCCGAACGCGATGCGAAGCGTGCGCAAGCCTCATCGTCCGGGAGCGGCGACGCGTCGCGGTTCGCGGATGTGATCGACGAAGCAAGCCGCACCTTTCGCGTTCAGCCCGAACTCTTGCGCGCAGTGATTGACGTCGAATCGCGATACAACCCGAAAGCGGTTTCAGACAAAGGTGCGCTAGGCCTGATGCAGGTCATGCCGGAGACGGCACGGCGCTTTGCCGGTGGAGACATGCTCAATCCGCGAGACAACGTGCTGACCGGAGCCCGCTATCTACGCTTCCTTCTCGATCTCTTCAAGGACGATGTCGAACTCACCGTGGCCGCGTACAACGCCGGGGAAAATGCTGTGATTCGGGCCGGCTATCGCGTGCCCTCAGTGCGGGAAACGCGCCTTTACGTGCCACGGGTTCTGGAGCGCTATCGACGCATGCTCGCAGCCGGTTAACCGTTGCGCGCTCCGGCGGCAAGCCGGCACCCATATCGATGACATCCGGGCGCGACCAGCCGCCGGCCTCGTCGTACTGTTGCCGAGTCCGGGAACAGATTACGGAAATGCGGGAATGGTCGGCTCCGTTCCCCGGATCTCGGCCTCCGCGTGGTGGAGCTTGATCATCTCCTCAATTTCCTCGACGCGGTCCTTTGGGACGTCGATCATCATCAGCAATTCGCCCCGCTCGATCGCCTCTTCGAACCGTTTCAGCCGCGTATTTGGTACATCGACACCGATCATCGTCGCCGTCCATGCGCCGAACCCGGCGCCCGCGAGCGTGAGCGCAACGACAACGCCACCCGCAATGGTCAGGCCCGCCGGCGGATAAGCCAATGCAACCAGGCCCGTCAACATGCCGGTCGCGCAACCCGCCGCTGTACCTCGTGTCAGTGCGTGAAGCAAGTCGCTGCTCTGCGCAAGCGTGGCCTCCGGCAAATCGTCGAGCCGTACGCTATGGTTGGCAATCACGTGGATATGCCGCCAATCGACTCGCCTCACCAGAAGCTCGTCAACAATCATCCGCGCACATTGCGTGCTCGGCAGCAAAAAGTATATGCGTCTCATGGCGACCTCGCTGACCGTGGATCGGGGTCCGTCCGGACCCGTGACTACATTCTTGCGCGGAGTGGCAACGAGAAAAAGTAGGAATGCTCGCCGAACGGAATGGGTAGGGACCCGCAGTGCGTATCGCCGCTCGAACCATGCTCCGCCAAGCCGGAGCTTCGGGCGAAGGGTGTGAGCGCTCCGGCATTCATTTACAGCTTGCCGTAGCTATGCAGCCCCGACAGGAACATGTTGACGCCGAGGAACGCGAAGGTCGTCACCAGCAGGCCGGTTAGCGCCCACCATGCCGCCACTGCGCCGCGCAGGCCCTTCATCAGGCGCATATGCAGCCAGGCCGCGTAGTTCAGCCACACAATCAGCGCCCACGTTTCCTTCGGGTCCCAGCTCCAGTAACCGCCCCATGCTTCCGCAGCCCACAGCGCGCCGAGAATCGTCGCGATCGTGAAGAACGCGAAGCCGACGGCGATCGACTTGTACATCAGGTCGTCGAGCACATCGAGCGGCGGCAGGCGGTCGGCCAGCACGCCGCGTTCTTTCGCCAGATATGCGACGCCGACCATGGCCGACAGCGCGAAGCTGCCATAGCCGATGAAGTTAGCCGGCACGTGGATCTTCATCCACCAGCTCTGCAGCGCCGGCACGAGCGGCTGGATCTGCTGGGCGTCGCGCGCGACCGAGTACCACATCAGGAAACCGACCGCCGCACTGATCACCAGCAGCACGAATGCGCCGAGCGCACGCGTGTTGTAGTGCTGCTCGTAGTACAGATAGAACAGCGCCGTGATCAGGCTGAACAGCACGAACACTTCGTACAGGTTCGAGATTGGAATATGGCCGACGTCCGCGCCAATCAGGTACGACTCGTACCAGCGCACCATCAGACCGACGAAGCCCATCACCACCGCAGCCCACGTCATTTTCGAACCGATCGCGGCGCCGGTCGGGGAACGCGACAGCAGGCCGATCCAGTAGAAGACGGTGGCGAAGACGAAGAGCGCGCTCATCCACAGAATCGCGGACTGGCTCGACAGGAAATATTTGAGGAAGAACGCGTTATCCGCGCGCGTCAGATCGCCGTGGTAGATCTGGATCGCCAGCAGCGACAGCGCGGCGATGCCCACCATCAGCGGACGCACCGGCTTCCAGCGCCAGCCGAGTACGACGAACACCGGCACCGCCAGGCACAGCACCAGTTTGTCGTAGTAGTTCATGAACGGGTGATAGCGCGACAGCGCAAACCCCGCGCCCGCGACCATCACGACGGCGAACAGCCAGTCGACGACGCCGAGCCGTTTCAGAAACGGCCGCTCGTCGAGCGGAGCCACCGTTTGAGCCGCGGTCTTTGAGACATCCCACTTAAGCACGGGCACCGGGTCCGGCGCAGCGGCGTCAAGAGACGATTGGGTCAGGTTCATGGTGCTCTCCGTTGTGCCGATCGCGTCGACATGATGCCGTCGGCACACAATTGACTGCTTTCCAGACGCGCTTCGTTCGACGGCCGGGCCGCAAGGCATGCTCAACCGGTGGTGGTCCCCGTCGCGCAAACGCGCCGCCAGACGTGACCGGAAGACCCCTTGCGACCTTGAGCGCCCGCTTTCCGATTCGCTCCGTAAGTTTCCACTGCAGATTGAAAAAAAAGCGCCCGCCGGGGGGAGACGGAGCGCAAACTATTCGCCACATCGCCGCCGATGCCCCCACCCGGGGCGATCTCAACAACGACGCAGGCGTTCTTGCCGGTGCCGCTGCCGTGCAACGGTGCATCCGCGTTGCACAGACCAGACGGACGGCCTGGACTCTGAATCGCCACGTCCACGGGCGCAGCGACACGTAAGTCAACTTGTTCATTGATCGGCCGGCGGGCTGGCCGCTGCCTCGGTTTCTGGCGGAAACGCTTCCACGAAGGCAGCTACTGCGCGCATATCCTGCTCCGACATATTGCCGCAGACCGCCTTCATGACCTCACCGCGAGGTCTTTGATCGACGTGGCTCTGGAAAACCAATAGCTGCTTGACGATGTAGTCCGCATGTTGACCGGCGAGCCGCGGAAACTGATTCATTCCCTCGCCATGCTGGCCGTGACACGAAACGCATGCCGCGACGCCCTTGTCCGGCAACCCGGACACAAAAATCGCTTTCCCTTCGCCAATCAGCGATTGGTCTCCGGATTCACCCAGAGCCGCCTTCTGACTGGAAAAATACGCGGCAAGTTCGTCGATTTGCGCCTCGCTCAAGTGCGTAAAACCCCACATAAACCTCTTGGCGTTCGGGTCCGATCGGGCATGCGTCTTGAAGTCCGTCAATTGATCGACAATGTATTCCTTTCGTTGCCCCGCCAGCTTGGGAAAAGCCGGCGACACCGAGACGCCGTTCACACCATGACAGTTCGAACAGACCTGCAGAGCAATGGTTTTTCCGGCGACTGCCGGGTTATCGACCGCCCTTGACCGATCCAATTCGTGACAGCCCGATCCTGCAAGCAGCATCCCAAGGGAGATGATTTGCGCCAACGTTTTCATGTCACGAACCTCCTTACCACCAAATTTCACCAGTACGCGGCCCATAAATAGACAAACAGCGTGTCGTTGTCCGATGCGTTTCGCCCGGTGCCGTCGTAATTGGATCGGGACCCGAGGTATTTGGTGAAATGCGTGTATTGCAGGCCGACCCGAATGTTCTGCACCGGAATCCAGAAGATCTCGGGTATCCATCCCTGCGTGGCGGGAGAAAAGTTCGCGCTGCTGGCGTAAGCCACGCTATCGGTGCTGCCCGTCACATTGAAGAAGGCGAGGCTCACGCCATACTTGGCCTGATAGATGTACGACATTTTCAACAGCATCGATTTGAGATTTGCTGATTGACTGTCGCCTAAAACGAAATTATTCGGATCGCTAATGTTCTCGTGAACGTAGCGGGCCTGCGCGGTAATCGTATGCGGATCGAGCAGGTACTGATACTGCGCATCCACGCCAATATCACGATAGCGGGTTACACCCTGCGTGAATATCGGGAAAGCGTTTGGATCGTTGGGATAGACATCGGCAAGCAACCCGAACGTCCCCACCATGATGTTATGCGCGCCCCATTCGCGAGTCAGCGCAAGGCGCCAATACGGATTGTAGCCTTTCAGATAGGTCTGCGGGTGGGCCAGGTCTCCGGCCTTGCTGCCATGGCTCATAAACGACCAGATTCCGTCGGCTGTGCTGTACGCAGTCAGTTCCGCGTAGATCAACTTGTTCCAGTACAGGTAGCCGCCAATGCCGACGACCTGCTGCGCCAATGCGCCCTCGATGAGCGGCGTAAACTGCGGAGACCCGACCGCGCTTGTCGACGAAGAAAGGTAGGGGTAGCTCCATGCAGGCGCAGTATTGAAGGCGTCCTGCACAGTCGGATTGTTGTGCAACGTTACGCCCAGTATGAAGTCGCTCGCTTCGCCGATGATCCGTTCCACATAACGGACATCGGTGTTGTCGGATGCCCATTTACCGATCCACCTGCCGTCGCCATTCTGGTGATCGTAGTTCGTGTAGGTATATTGAGCGAACGCGCCGATCTTGTCGGTGATCTTCCCCGCGAGGAAAATGCTGGCCGCATCCCATGTCAGATTGCCGTCTTTGGGCGAGATGGGATTGCCGTTAGCGTCGTTGTTGTGCCGGGTTTTGGTCACATCGACTGTTCCCATCACAGCAAGCGGGATGGTGCGTTCGCCGAGCGTATATCCGTTCAACTTGAACATGCGCCCATACGGCGTGAGCTCGGGAAACTGACCGCCTGCGTGGCACGCCACGCAGCTTTGTCCCGTTTGGCGTGCGAATATAGGCAGAGCATGTGCGGTAGAAGCATGGAACAGACAAAGGGCCATCAAGATCGCCGCCCAACCACAGTGAAGCATCCTATAAAATGCAGGAATACTGATAATAGTCTTTGCCATGGCTATCTCTCCCTGCGCCGTGCTTCACACAGTTACCAACGGCGGCAAAAGTCACTGACTTCGTTACTACGTTGCGCCCGACTGCAACTAGCGAAGTGAGAAAGAGGTGTTGCGACTACAGTGATCCATTCCGATGAGGCATTTGTACTCTTCGCCACGTTTTCATTGTGCAAATGGGCGACGAGAAACGACATGGGTCAACGTCCTATTCTTGCGGTAGGGGAGACGCCCGGCCGCGCAGGCGATAGCGTCTCGTGAGTTCTTGCGCGCCGGTCCACGCCTCGTCTCACGACATCGTCACGGCACCATCCAGGCCCCGTCGGCAACGAGCCTGACTCGGTCGGGCCCGGCAAAGCGGACGATATAGCCGCCCTTCGACGCGAAGCGCTGCCCTGGCGCCAGTGTCAGGCGCGGGTAGTAGCCAGTCAGGATGCGGCGTTCAAGCATGTCCTGAATGCGCTCGATCAGGTAATCCCTCTCGAACGCATCGACCATATGACCAAGCGTCTCCGCCAGTAAACCGCATGCGAGATAGGTGTCCGCCTGGACCTGCGGGGCGACCATCGGGATTTTGCGAATCGAGAACCAACCGAATGCATAGTCGACACGGACACGCCGTCCGTCTGGCAAGTCGAATGGATACGCGAGGCGCGTGACGCCGCGCCAGCTCGCCGACAACGGTGTGCTATCGAGCCCGCCCAGCAGCCCCGACATGAACACGGTGTCCGAAGGCGGTGGCAAATGCCCAAGCGCCTCGACATCGGGCGGACGCAGCCATAGCACCAGCACGTCGGCCCGCGAAATTCCGCGCAGGGAACGCGCAACGCTGTCGCCTGGCGCAAGAGCGCGGCTCGACACCGCGATGCCATGGCCCTTCAATGCCGCGGCAAGCGCCTCTGCACCCCGTTCGCCGCTGTCGCCCGTGCGATAGACCTGCCAGACCTTTGGCTTCGCTTGCATGGGCTTGCCACTGCCTTCGTCGAGAATCCGCCTCGCAAGCAGCGCCGCCTCGAGCAGTACGCCCTTCGAGAAATATACGGAATAGAAATCCTGGTCGGTTTCAACCGGCACTTCCACGTTGGGAAAGAGACACGGCACGGCCTCCTGCTCGCAGAACTCGTGAACCGGCGCCCAGTTCTTGCCGCCGAGTCCCGACAGCACCGCAAACACCGGCTGCTCCGCCAGATAGCGCTTCAACTGTTCATGCCACGTCGACGGCGGTCCGCTCAGCTCCCAAACATGCAACTCCCAGCGACGATTGACCATGAACATCATCTTGCGCGAAGAGCGCAGCGGCGGCGTCGCACCGAGCGGAAATACGTTCTTGTCATCGAAGTACTGTTTGAGCACATCGAGCATGCCGCGTCGCTTCACGGGGTCCGCATCCGGCGTGATGATCGTCGCGAAGTGCAGCACCGTGTCAGTGACACCCGTTGACGCACGTCGATCGAGGTGCTTCAGATAGCCGATCAGCGCTGCCATGTCGGTGTCGTTCAGCGCGTACTGCGGCATCAGATTGCTGAGTGGCTTGCCTTCCGAGTCAAGCCCTTCGCGTATTGCTCTTGCAATCGTCGCATCGGTGTAAGGCTCGCGATTGGTTCGCATGCCGGGAATGTAGGGAATGTCGAGATCGTCGGGACTGTCCGCGCGAGGATGGACCAGATAACGGTCAGTGATCGGCGGGATGTTGTTATTCCCCTCCCTGGATCCGAGGCCACTGCGCCGATGGCAATTCATGCAGGCCGCGGCGGTGCCTCGCAGGTTCACGCCACCGTCGTGCATCGCCTCGAGCTGGTCACCCGAACCCAGCACGCCTTTCTGGAAGATCGCTTCCCCCGTGTTCCCTGACGTAACCTGCGGCGTTGACGGGGCAGCGTTCGCCTTGCCCACCGGCACCGTCAACGCGGCGAACAAGGCACATTGAATGAACACGAGCGCCGCGAGCGATCGTACCCGCGCGATGGCACGTCGGCTGACCCGGGCGCGGTCCATGGCTAGGGGCTCGGCCGGCTCAGGGCGGGCGGCGTCGACGGCGACGGCTCGGCGTTGATCGAGACCGAACTGTGCCAGCCTTGCGAGGCCGGTCTCGCGAACATCCCATCGTCAAGCGGCGGATTGAGCGACACCTTGTCGATCGTCAGCTTGTCGCTCTTGCCGGCCGCCACCACACCGCTTTCGATCGTGAACGGTATCTGCAAACCCTCGACGTTCTTGTAGTCGCTGTACTTCACTTCAACGGTGATCGGCCCGTGAGGGCCCCGCACCGCGCGGTCGTACTTCACGTCAAGAAAGCTCTGTGCGTCGACCCACACATGACGGGTCACACCAGAAGGCAACTTTACGCCGAGGCGGTAAGCCTCGTGTCCGTCGACCTTTTCGACACCTTCAAGCGCAACATCGACACCCTTCGCCTGATGGTCGATCAGCAAGCCATCGATGACCTGCTCGTCGTGCGCCGACCTCAGCTCGTCCATGGTGTACGGCCGCGCTTCCCCACTGCCCGTGGCGCTCGGACTCACTTTCCAGCCCTGTTTGCCGTTGAACATTCTGACAGCCCGCCGGTTGAGCACGGTTATCTCGAAGCGTGTCATGTTTGGTCGTTTTAGCGCGAGGACAAACGGCAATTCCTCCGCGGGTGTATTCGCGCTATCCACGTGCCCGACCCAGACCATCGTCTGGATCTTCCTCCATGCGTCGAGCCCGCCCCTCGCGGCGACGTTCTTCTCGACGATCTGATCCGGGCTCAGATCGTGCTCCGGTATCTGCTCGCTCGCGTACACCGCCGCCGTCAGGCAGCCGATGAGCACCCACAGTGCGATTCGTGCCATGGCAGTGGACCTCGCACGGATGTTGGCTAGTGGCTAGTCGCTTGTGGCTGTTGGCCCGGCACTTTGGCCATGGCCAGTTGCGGTTTCGCGAACAGGGTGTCGTCCGCCGGCGGATTCACCGTGACGTGCTCGATCATCAGCTTGTGCGTCGGCTTGACACCGCTGACTGCGGTTTCCAGCGTGTGCGGAATGACGAGCCCATTTTCTTTCTTGTAATCGCGGTAGAAAATGGCGACGTTGTGCATCCGCCCATCGAGCTTGCGTGGTTCGCCATCGATCTTCAGTTCGAGAAAACTGCTTGCGTCGATCCAGATGCGGCGCGACGTATTGTCTTTCTGCGTCAACTTCAGGACGTACGCGCGATGTCCCTCGACAGATTCCATGCCGAGCGCTTCGACCCGCGAGCCCTTACTCGCATAGTCGATCAGCGGCCCTTCCAGGTCAGCCGATGCCGCTGCCGATTTAGCCTCTGCAGGGGTATACGGTTCGACTTCGTTGCGTCCGAGGAAGGGCCTGACCTTCCAGCCCTGCGCGCCGTCGTATACCTGAAACGCCGTCTGCTCCTTGAAGCGAATCTCGAAGCGGCTCTTGTTCGGCCGCTTCATCGTCATCGTGAACGGCAGCCTGGTGTTCTTCGTGCCACCTGCTTCGATCTGCCCCGACATCGTGATCGTATTGACCGCGTGCCACGCCTGAGGCCCACCGCGTGCCGCGACGTTCCGCTCGACGATCTGCGCCGCACTCAAGTGACTCGCCGCCGCGGCTTGTGCCGTTCCTGCGGTCGAGGCCGCGAATGCAGCCGGGCCGGATGCCAGAACACCGGCCACTGAGGCCGCCGAAATCGCCTTCAAAAGAAATCGAGACATGAGTCACCTCCCCCATTTGTGTTGCAAATCGCCGTGCCGCGATCATTCGACAATCAGTCCGTCGACATGAAGCGAACCGATGAATACGTCGACGCGCTCGCCGGGCTTGATCGGGCAGCCCTTGTTGGAAAACACCATCCAGTACTCCTGCCCGGCTTCGAGCGGACCGGTCTGGCGAAGCTGGCCGATCTTGTCCATGACCGGAATCTCGAGCAGCGCGTGACTGGCTTCGCCGTATAGATAGGCGGTGGCGCTCTTCTCGCCGAGCAGATGTGCCGCCACCGGATCCGTCACGCGATAGCTGAAGCGAATCAGATTGCCCGATGCCGTGCTGCGCACGCTCAGGTTGTCGATGCCCTTCATCATCCCGTAGTAGTTCTTCGCATGCTGCGACATGTTCACCGGCAAATACGGCGAGTGCCTGAGCGTGGGCGCTGCCGGTGGGCTCTGCTGAGCCGAAGCCCCTTGAACCAGGGCCGCGGCCAGACAGACGCTGCTCGCAAACCGCAGCGCCGGCCTCATCACGGAGAAGCAAAGTTTCATTGCTGCGCCCCTCTCACTTGACGACCGGCGGCTGCGTCTGCGCCGGGATCAGCGGTGCCGCCGCTGGCGGTGTCACGGCCGGCTTCGGCGTCAACACCTGGACGAGGCCGAGCAGACTGAGCAGGCCGTCCGACGAGCCGCCCAACGCAAGCGGATCGATCGGGGTGCCGCCGCCGAACAGGCCTGGCTGCACAAACTCGACTGCGCCGATGTCGTATCCGAACCCCTGCGGCCGCGACGTGCCGAAGATGTCATGATTCGGCGCACCGGTCGCCGTGCCGGCATTGATTGCCGGCGAACCGGTATTGATCGAGTAGTTGCCCAGTACTACGTTGTAGCCGGTCATGCCCGACGTGAGCGCTTCGTTGAACAGCGACAACGGACCGTACGACATGTTGATCCACTGATTGCCTTCATCCGGCGTCGCCGACGGCATCAGAGTGAACAGCGGATTCGGAAGAACCGTATCGGCAATGCCTGGAGGCACCGTGATACCGATTCCGCCGGCTTCCGGCGGCACACGCGAACCGTTGCAGTACTGGTGCACCACCGCCGGATTCAGATTGCTGTTGTGCGCCCCCGGGTAGTCAGCGGCGTCAGTCAGAATCGAGTACTGCGGGTGCATCGTCAAAGCCGCTTGACGACTGCTGGCCGAGGTGTCGCCGAACGCGCCAATGTCCCAATAGACTGCGTTCGGATCGCAGAAGCCGGTCGCCTTGCCTGCCTGATTCAACGACGGGTTCAACGTGACCGCGTTCTGCAGGCCCGCGATATTCGGATTCTTTCCTCCCACGGTGATATAGAACGTACGGTTCTGCCAGAACACATTGTTGGTCAGCACCGGGTTCGAGAACGTCGTGCAGTTGGGCAACCCCGCCGGACACGCCACGCCCGGATTGGTGAACGCGACAATGAAATTCTGCGTGTGGCGCGCGGTCTCCAGCCCAGCCGGCTCGAAAGTCGACGTCGTGATCGGCGAGCACGTCGTTTCCGATCCCACCGTCGTGCAGTTCGGCGGCCCGACGTTGGCCTGGGTGGCCGCGGGCGTGTTGAACAGCACGCCTGCGGACGCTGTCGAGTCGTTGGCGACGACCGTGTTGTTGACGAAGTTCACGGCCACCGCATCCTGCAGCGAGACACCGCCTCCCGCCCAACCGGCTACGTTATTCGCGATGATGTTGTTGGTCACCTGAACCGAATACCACGCGCTCGGGTTGCTCGGGCTGCGCTGCACATCGGTACCGTTGACGTTCTGAAGTCGCAGGCCACCGCCCTTGCCGCTTTCCGCCGTGTTGCCGACAATCAGATTGCCGTCGATCACAAGCTTCGGGCCAATGCCGTCTGAAAGCTCAGGCGCGCAATCGGTGTCCACCGTAGCGTTCTCGCAGAACGTGCCGTCAGGCGGTACGCCCTGGGCGATGATGCCGCCACCGTAGGTGGGCAGCGTCGGGTTGTTGCTCTGGTTGAACAACACCCAGTTGTGCGAGATGTCGCCGTTGTAGCTGAACCCGAAGTGCGCGACACCGCCACCGTCGCCGGCACTCATGTTGCCGCAGACCCAGTTGTAGTTGAAGTGATAGTAGTCGGCACCGGTGCAGAAGGTCACGCCGCCCGCCGATGAAGGCGTGGTCGAGTTTATTTCGTCGCCGTACGAAGCATTCGACGTCACCGAGTTGTGGTGAATGTTCACATGCTGGTTGAGCAGGAACGGCAACTGCGTGACGCCGTTCGCAGCGATGGCCGCATCGGCGGTTTCCACCTGGCCTACCGTGATACCGCCTGTGAGCGTCCCTGCGTTGGCGAAGACACGGTTGTTCGAGACCTCCGTGTAATGGTTCCAGCCGTGCAGGAAGATCCCGCCGCCGCCTTGCGAACTGTTGGTGAAGGTCATACCGTCGATACGCGACGGATTGCACAGGAAGTTGCTCGGGTAGTTCGTGCAATCCGGCGGGTTCGGCTGAAGCAGGGTCGGTCCCGTGAGCGGCGTGCAAATGCCGTTCGCCGTGCAGTTCGGGTCGGGTTGCGCCACGCCGCCCACCGTCACGTCCTTTACGCCCTTGGCGAGCACGGTAATGGCCGCACCTTCATACGCGCCCATCAGCGTCGGCTCGATCAGCAGTTCAGCCAGGTTTCCGTTGAGGTTGAAATCCCATCCCGAGGCGGGTTCGAGCGGTATGGCATCCACCTTGCGCTGCATCGCGGTCGAACAGGAATACGTGCCGGTCGGATCGTACGGATTGCTCGACGAAATCAGGCCGCCGTTCAATGCATCGCCGAAGAGACAGCCAACCTGTCTGCGCCACGGGTCCATCTTGCCCGACGGGTGGGTGTTCGCGTTGACGGTCACCGCGGTCGCGCCGACACCTTGCAAGCGGACCGGCTTCCACATCAGCAGCATTTCGTTATAGACGCCCGGACCGACGACGATCATGTCGCCCGGGGCCGCCTTGTCGATCGCGGTCTGAATCGCGTTGCTCGTCGCGTTCTCGCCACTCACATAGGTTGGCGTCTTGCCGCCGATCGTGACCGTGACCGTGTCGATCGAGCGCTTGCCGTTGCCTGCCGTGATGACGAGTTCACCGCAGAACGTGGGGTTCAGCACGCCGCGCTGCTGGATCGTGCAACTCGACTGCGTCGGCAGCAGGATCGGCACCAGCACCTTGATCTGCGTATCGCTCCATGACTGCACGATTGCATTCACGCCGCCGATCGTCACCGATCCCGTTCCCTTTTGTGCCCCGAAGCCATAGTGCCGCGTGAGGAACTTCTGGTTGAACGGTGCGGTGGTCGCGGCCGGGCCCGTGTAGGCATGGTTCGGCACCTGCGCGTTGCCCTGCGCGTTGATGGTCAGCGTGTGCAGTGGAGCGCTGACCCACGGTCCGGAGCCGCCGCTGATCGGGTCGCCCGTTACGCTGGAGATCGCCGGCGTGGCATCCGGGTACGCGCAGTCCGGCTGGTTGTAGCCATCCGCGAAGGCCGAGACCGGCACCACTGGCGTATCCATGTACTGGGTCTGTCCAGGCATGAACGGAATCTCGTAACAGAACTGGCTGTATGCCGGGTTGAACAGAGGATCGCGAATCGTCTGGCCGGGATGCGCCGGATCGGGCATATCAGGATCGTTCATGCAGGCGACCATCATCGTCGGTGCATAGCCGGTCGGGTTCGGCGGATTGACCTGCCAGGTCGAATAGTTCAAGCCGTTGAAGATGCCCCATTGATCCGTATAGGTGCGAGCGACTTCGTTGCCGCCAAAATCCTTCATCGAGATCGGCACGTTCGGCACCGCGAACTTTTCGCCGAATTGCGGCGAATACGGATCGAACTCCGAAGAGAAGTCATCCAGCATGAAGCCGGTGTAGTGCGCGGCGACGTGCGTCGAACTGAAGATCCAGAACTTCGCCAGCGCCGTCATCTGGTTGGACACCGTCACTTCCTTGCGGTCGCACAGGTTCCGCGAGGCGCCCGCGAAAGGCGCGACTTCCTGTGAGCCCGGGAACAGGCTGATGAAGTCGGGCACGATGCGCAATTCACCGACACAAGGCCAGAACGATTCAATGCTGCCCGTGTCGCCCTCATTCCGGGGAAAGGTGTTGGAGCCGAGATTCCCGGTCGGATTCTGCCCGTTGTTGCGGTTATAGGTGGAGTTCACCGCGGCCTGGTCGGGCAGGATGAAGATGTTGCCCAGACCAGCAAACTGCTGTGTCACCGGTGCAATGTAGTTGTCGCCGATGAGAATATTCTTGTCTTCCTCCTTCACCAGTTCGTAGCCCGGCGGCACGATCACTTCGACCACATACTTGCCGGCCGGCAGCATCTGCGTACCGTCGCCCGAAGGATTGGCCACACAGACCGTGCAGTTCGTCGCGGTCGGCTTGCCGGTCGTCGTATTCCGGCCAGTCACGCTGGGGAATTTGTACATGCCGTCGTACGGCGCGGGCTGCAGCTGGTTGAACGCGTGCATGCCGTCGTAGCACTTGAACTGCGAATGCGCCGGCAACGCACGATGCTGCGCGTCGAGCCACTGGGTGGTGTCCTTCAACGTGAAGAAGAACGGGTCGGTGGTCTCCTGTCCCGGACAGTTCATGTTCGGCACGCCGTCGGTGCGGAAGCCCTGCGCCCAGTCATCCCAGCTGGCGGTCTTCGTCGTGTCGACCAGCGTCAGGCTGGTGGTGCCGTCCGCCGCAATGCCCTCCTGATACAGGTTCACCGTGACGTTCGGCACGTCTGGCGTCCAGCTCGTGTGGATCAGGAGCGATGGATCGTCGAACGGCCGCGTCGATGCATAGATGACTTCGCCCCGGATGCCGCCGTTTTCAGTCGCGCCAAACTGCGCCTTGCCAAACTCGATGAAGGAACTCTGCCCGGAGAAGCCCTGCCAACCCATCGTGGTTACCCATGGCGGATCGACTCTGCCGGTCGAAGGAGTCGTACCCGAGCGGTCCTTGCAGTCCGCATCGTTGCAATACACCGCTCCCGGCACCCGCAGATTCGTCGGCAGGTGCGAGGTCGCTGATTCCAGCGTGTTGGCGTAATTGGCAGCGATGGCCGAGGTGCCGCCGCCGGGTGTGCCGTCGGGCGGGCCGCCCGCGTCGTACACCACATGCACGCCAGTCTGCTTGAAGCGCGTTTCGTCGGTGTCGACGACGTACCAGTTGAACAACGGAAACACTTCGTTAAACGACGCATAGCCGTTCATGTCCGTGTTGTTGAAGTTCGAATAGCTGCCGTCGCGGAAGCGGATATTGGTCGGTACCAGCGCGAGCCCCGGATCGCTCGCCTGCGAGACACCCGAGCCGTTCAGGTCCATGAAGGTCCGGGTATAGAGATTCGTGTGCCATTGGAGCACCGAAATATCCCCGACATCCGTGGTCTGGCCGCCCGCCAGTTGCACCGCCGTTGCGAGCCCGTCGACGATCTGATCGTTCCATTGATCGAAGATCGTGATTCTGAACGTGCCTGCGGGCAAGCCGCTAAAACTGAACGTCCCGTCGGCGTTGCACTTGGTGAACGCAACATCCTCGCCGTCCGGATCGCCGACGCTGATATAGCATTGCGTGAAACTCAGCGAGGTGCGCGAGCCGGCGCCATACAGATTCTCGTTTGGCGGACGGCTGTAGTGCAGGTTCGTTACCCTGCCTTTGAGCCCGTTGTTGCATGTCGCGCCCGCGCACAGAATCGGCAGACGGGCATTGATAATTTTCGGGTTGGCAAAACCAACCGCCACGTGAAAGCCTGCGGGCCCAAACTCCTGGAAGTAAGCCGGCCCACCCACCTTGATGAACGCGTCGTGTGCCTTCTGTCCGTCCAGCGTGTTCGTCTGCAGCCATTCCTCGCCCCTGCCGATCCGGTCGGCTGCCGGCGTCGCGACGACGCCGTACCGGCCGGGCATCAGGTTGGCAATGATGGCCTGGCCGACGAGCGGCGAAATCGTCTTGCCATCCGATTCGAATTTCGGACACGTCGGGACCATGCCGACGAGACCGTCGGTCGACGTCGAAATCGGGCAGGCATTGAGCCCCGAGATCGGATCGATGGTCCCCTGCAAGGAATTGGACAGCGGCATGTTGAACATGTCGTAGGTCATCTGTCCGGTCGCGTCACCAGTGCCGCCCGCGTCGTCGAAGAGCTTGATTTCGAATCCGCCGAGTCCTGGTTCGCGCGCCGTGCCGAACGTGTCGGTGCCGCCGCTGACGTCCACTTCGCCATTCAGCGGAGCGTCGTCTTCGAAAACGAACACCGAGACCTTCGCGGTCGCCAGCGGCGTCTCCTGCAGCAGCACGTTGACGGTGGTCTGTCCGGGTGCGATCGGAGCGCCGCCCATGGTGTGGCCGCACTTACCCGTGCCCGGCGCAAAATCCGCGCCGCCGGGACCCGACGGGCAGTCCTTGGAAATATCGAACTGTCTTTGCGGCCCGCTCGGGTTCGCCGGATTGACCGGTTGCGGCGTGCCTGCACCATTCCCAAAGCTGTTACCGGCGTCCCCTGGCAAGATCGAGATGTAATAGTGCTTGGTCGGATCGAGCGACACCTGCGCCGGATTGACCGGCACCTGTTGCGCAGCCGTCGTACGGCACACGCCGTTGCCGATATCGCACACGGCCGGCAAGTGCGAGTTGCTCGCCGGGTCGTACACGGTTTGCCCCGACTCGCAGGCGACCTTGCCGACACAGCCTGCTGCCACCACCGGCATGTAGCTGGTGTGGAAATTGGCGCCCAGGCTGGGAACCGGCAGCGGCGGGCAGCTAGCCGGGCGCGTTGTCGCGGTCGTCTGGCATGCGGGATCGATCTGGAACGTACGGTCTTCCTCGATGATCCAGCGGTAGTCGGCAAGCTGAACCGCGGTCTTGCCCGGCGCCATGCTCGGCGCGTCAAGCGGCTTGACGATAAGTCCGCTGCCGCCCTTGAACGTCACCGTCACGGTCGCGGCGGTGCTCGACGTGTTCTGCGAATTCTTTGCCGTGTATTTGAACGTCATGGTGGCAGTCGCACTGCTGCCGACCGGCGGCGTCGTCGGAATCGCGGTGAACGATCCGTCCGGATTCAGCGTGACGGTCCCGCCTGTCACTGCCCCCGAAATCGCTGCGGTGAGCGGCAGCCCCTTCGGATCCGAGGCATTGGCCAGCACGCCGGGCGCGCCGATCTGCAGCCGCGACGCGATGTTGCTGACGTAAGCGCCATTGCTGGCCACCGGCGGGCCGGACAGACAGCCATTGCCGGCGCTGCAGGCCGACAGCGTGACCGTCGCCGATACCGCGGGATTGCCGTTGGCCTGATACACAAAGCTGTCAGCTGTCGTACCGGCATTCGGCACATAGACGAACGTGCCGTCCGGGTTCAGCGTCAGCGCGCCGCCGGTGGTCGTTGTCTTGACCTCCACGCCGTAAACATTCACGTCCTTGGCTTTCACGCCCTTGGCCGGGTCCGACACGGTCAGCGTGGTGCCAGGGACAAAGAAGTAGGTGGAGGAATTGGCAATCGCATTCTGATTCGCCGCACCCGACGTCGGCAGCGCGCCGCCATTGACGGCGATGTAGGCCTGCATCCCGCCGTCACGCTGATTGTTGGTGGACAGGCTCAGTTCGCGGTCAAACACCGGAAGCGCCGTTGCGCCTGTGGCCGGTGCGTTCATCATCACGTCGTAGGTCTTGCCGGCCGCCAGAAACACTTCAGACTGGACTCGCGGATTGCCGGGCAACACATTGCCGTCCTCGGCGATCAGCGAGAAACCGGAAGCGACAGGATTGCCGGTTTGTGCACCGACTACCGACGGAACGTGCATCCGCAAACCTGCATTCACGAAACGCATGAGCACCTGGCCCGTAGCAACGGGCGCGGTAGCGGCAAACGATGAGCCGCCGGGATTGGTCCGGTCGAAGGCGACGCCGTTGATCAGGTAGTAGCGCGGATCGTAGTTCACGGTCGGCGGATAGCAGGTGCCGAACGCCGTCGACTTCGAATCGCCGCAGCCGCCGGGCTGACCCGACCACGCCAGGGTTTCGCTGAAGCCCGCCGTCGTCACCGCCGCTGCGACGGCTGTGTTTTGCACGGGATCGATTTCGCTCAGCACGAGCGGTACGTCGGCGTCATAGCAGATAGCCGGATTCGTATAAGCCTGATACCGCTGCGACGCTACCGGACAGCTTACGGTGCCGCCGACCGGCGCTTTCACCACCAGCACGCCGTATAGCCCCATCGGCCCCTGGATTGACGGATGCGTTCCCGACTCGATCAGATAGGTGCCCGGGTTGAGGTTGCTCCAGGTGAGCGCCGTAGTCTTGCCGGTCGCCACCTCGGTCGCGAACGACTGGACCCGAGGGCCCTGCGCTGGTGGCGTAAAGGTCGCGCCGCTCGCACTGCTGGCAATCGGCCAGGTCGTCGCGGTTTGCGTTGGATGCGGCGGACTCGGCATGTTCGTCGCCGTCGTCCCCAGGCCGCCACCCAACTGTCCAACAACGACGAGCGAGGTCGGCACGGCACCGGGCAAGCTATTGGTGAGATTGACCGTCAGCGGTCCTGGCGGCACGGTAATCACCACAGGCGACCAGTTCGCTCCGGCGCCCGGATTGGCGGCCGCGCAGGTCGCCGGCGCAACCGCAGCCGGCGTACAGGTGTAGCCCCACATCGGCACCGCCTGCCCGTCGGGCAGCGTGGCCGTCGTCGCCTTCGCTGTCAGATTGACGACTTGAGCACAAGATATGCTGCTGGCAGTCAGCAGAATCGACGCCGTGACCCCTGCCTTGAACACGTCGAAGAGGGTCGCCTTAAACTGAGTGGATCTCATCGCGCTTCTCCCCGCCTCTAATTGGATTCGTCAATCAGGAAAACTTGTGGATCGACGAGCATCATCATCATCATTCCGCCTGGGAAGATGTTGTTCGTGGTGATCTCGCGCTCGTTATGCGAGTGCCACATGAATGCGAAGCCTGCTTCTGTCGTGGGTGGATTCACGACCGTCCCGCTCGGCGGTGTGGTCCCGGTGGGCGCAGTGGCGCGTACGGTCGCGTCGGGCCCAAGATAAGGACTGCCGCCATACCAGAAGCCGTTAGTCAGCACGTGCGAGTCCGGCAGGGTGACCGGCCCGCCGCTACCCACGTTGCCGAACGGATGCGCTTCGAGTGCCTTGCCGTGATCGGCGCACCACTCGTAGTAGTTCGGCGCCAGCGGGTCGGCCGTGTAGTAGCCGTTCACGTCCGGGATGCAGACAACTGGCTTGCCGAGATAAGCCGCGTATTTCGGATCGGTATCGGTGTACAGGTCGCCGGGCTTGTGTCCATAGACATCCCAGTTCAGGCCCCTGCCCGTCCAGTAGAAAATTCCGTCCATCGCGAGGCCCGGCGTCGTGGTCGTCGTGAACAGCAGCGGTCCGGCCACCTTGGTCGGGTCCGTCTTGCTCAGGATCATGTTTCCATCGCGCGCCAACACCCGCACGTGATTGCCGTGCTCGTGGAACGGATGCTGCCAGCGGCCGGTGCCGATGATCCGCAACAGCACCAGTTCACCCGGATGCATGTGCGGATTACCGTTGTAGGGTTGATGCGGATACTGCACCGCGTAGTTCGGGTCCATGTCGTCCGGCATCGATCGGCCGTTAACCATGAAATAGGCCGGGTGGTAGGGTTCCGTCTCGACGGTCATGCAGCCGTTCGGCGCCGTGCACGCGTTCGCCGCCTGCTGTTCCGCCTGCGCATGAATGCGCGGATCAATTTCGGAGAACTGAAAAAGATACTCACGGTCATAGCAGGCTGCGCTGTGGTTATAAGCCGCGCCGGCATTGCGGAAATCGGGTTGCCCATCGGGCAGCGTCGCCGCGACCGCGCGGCAACCAGCAGGCACCGCAACCGTGCCCGGTGAGGAGGTCGGCAAAACGATGATCGCGCCGTACAGGCCCATTTCGATCTGCAGATCGCCCTGCGTGCCGCTGTAGTAAGCGTGCGTGCCAGGCGTCGCCGCAACGAAGCTATACGTCACCGTGCTGCCGTGGGCGGCCTCGCGGGTCAGCAATCCCGGCGAGCCGGTGAGCGCGGCGGGACAGGTCCCGTCGGGGTTCAGTGCCGCGGCGCAGACCTGGAATCCCGGAAAGAGGATCGACGTGTTGCCCGCCGCCGCCGGCAGGTTATTGGTGAGCGTCACCGTGACGACATCGCCCTGCTTCACGATTAGCGTCGGACCGGGAATCTGCATGCTCGGACAGTTCGCGCCCGCGATCGTGGACGGCGAAAAGCCGGCCGGCGCCGTGCGGCATCCATAGCCCCACGAATAGACACTCGCGCCGTCGGGTTGGGTGATGCGATTTGCCTCGGCACTCAGGTCGAAGTGCGTCCCCGTGATGCCGGGCGCGGCGGCTTGCGCGTGCATGCAGACGAGCGTGGCGAGCATCGCCGCGCCGAACCGTGCAAGCCGCCCAAGGCGCGCGAGCGTGGCGATCCATGTGTTGTGATTGATGTGTCCCACGGCTCTTCTCCTAGGTGCAGGACTTCTTGGTCGGGTCCACTGCGTTGCAGATGTGGACCTCGGTCATCAAGCCGCCGAAGTTTTCCTGGTCGTTGGCCAGGTGATCGAGATTCGGGGTGTACAGGTAAAAGATCGCACCCGGCTTATATTTCGTCGTGTCGCTGGCGTCGAGGATCACGTCAATCGATTCGCCGCCGCCCAGCGTGATCGAGTTCGTGTTGTAGGTCAGGTCGTTGCCGGACATGTCGCGCAGCAAGCGAGCGTTGACACCGACCACGTGCATCGGGATGCCGAGCGACGCCAGCGTCTGAAACTCCGTCACGTCGAGGTCTGAGATCCGCAGCAGTGCCTTGCCACCAGCCGGAATGTTGATCAGCGTCGGCAGCGGTTGCGAAAAATGCTGCGTGCCATCCGCCACCGTCGTCGACAGCGGGTTCGAATTCACGGTGTCCGGATAGCTGCGCCCGTTCAACATGAAGAACTTGTCCTTCATGTCGGTGAACGGCTCCGGATTGAACGTCATGCCGATGAAGTGGAAGTTCGGATCGAAACCGTGTATCTGCACCGGATATTCGACGTCGTAGGCCGTCGAGCCGTCGCCGTCGTTGTACGCGTAGAGCGTCGGCTTGCCGCTCTTGTTGTTGACGTGGAGAACGCTGTTCGCAGGTGGCAGCGGTGTCGTGCACAGAATGTCAGTGCCGCATTTCGTGCGCAGATCCAATTGCTGCTGCTGCAGCGAGCTGTACAGCGACGCACCGCCGGGAACGCGGTTCTGGCGCGGCCGCACGAAGATCTGGCCGACCATGCCCATCTGCAGGTGCTCTGGCGGCGTGATGTGGCAATGCCAGAAGTAGGTGCCCGCGTCCGGCGCGAGATAGTAGTACGTGAAGCTCGCGCCGATATTGATCGCCACCGACGCATCCGGCACGCCGTCATAGAACGACGAGGCGTTCGGATAGCCATGGAAGTGCACCGTGTGCTGCTCGAACAGATCGGGGCGCATGATCATCCCGACGTTCGTCAGCGTGAGGAAGAACTCGTCGTCCTCGTCGATCGCCATCGTCGGCGCCGGCTCGTTGCCGTTCATCACGCCGATATCCATGATGGGGCGTGGATCGACATGGCCGGTCAACTGGCCCGGAGGCACAGACTCCGGATCAGGCACGAGGCCGACCGCACCGTTGTAGGTCGGGTCCGACCTTGGGTCGCCGACTGTGTTGAACACCGAGGCGAACTCGGTGCCCGGAAGACCGGCCTTGATGTCGGCAAGCCCGGACAACGGGCCAAAAGCGAACAGATAGGTCTGCACGCCGTTCGCCATCGTGGCGTAACCATCGCCGCCCGAGATCTGCTGGCACTTGATCGCGCCGTTGACGACGCCTGTCGACGTGGAGGTCTGTCCGGTGTAGGACGGCCCGGTATAGGCGGGCTCCCCCGTACCGGGCGGCAGCGCCGTCGGATGCGCCGGCGTGGTCGGCGGGCATTGCACCCGGAACGACTGGCCGAACGAAGGAACTGCAAATAGCAGGAACAGCAGCGCGGCAACACTGCTGCGATAAGCGCGGGTACTGAACATATGACCTCCGTCCCAGGGGTCAGCCGGTGCGATACGCGCCGGACGTCATGCTCTACTGCGAATGCGGGCTGGTTACGTTGTTACATCAGCCCGTATCTGGATTCTGAACAAGAGCGACGGAGCCTGGGATGGGTCACCCCCCTACACTTGCGGTAGGGCAAACCCAGTGACGTTCTTCAGATCTGGCTGGCTAGAGTGGGCCTAGAAAGAAATTGCAATTTATGTGTGCTCTTCCTAATATCGACCAAACGTTCGGATGGGTAGAATTCCTACCATCCGCATGCTGCATTGCAATACGCAACCGTCGGCGCTTTGACCATGCGCTCAGGCGGACACCCACACCCTTGTCCTTTATCGCCCAAGGGTTTGACGCAATCACGAGTGGGGAGCGCCATGGAGTTTTTGGAAAAAAACGTCGCGACGGAATTAGTTGAGCGGAAGGATCACACCCTCGAACATGTTGGATTGGATGGCGAGAGGCAGACATATTTTCCGGCCAGGTCAATGTGGTTGAGGCTGGAACAGCTTCATGTGACGCAACAGCTCGCAGAGCCTCTGGACGCAGACAAGCAACCAACACTTTCCACCTCGCTGCATGGAGTGGCGCGCCTCGATGGCCAGGAACTGTCGATCATTGGCGACGCTGGACACGCGATGCGCACTGTCGAGGTGTCCTTCGAGGCACGCGACGTCAGCAAGGCTGACCGGTTAGGTCTGCGCGAGTTGGAGGACGAACTCGGCATTTCGTTTTCCGACGTGCCGCTCGGTACTGCTCGTCTCGGCGCCAATCGGGCCGACGCCGAGACTGGTGAACCCGATCAGTGGTGGCTCGCCTGCCACATTCCCGAAGCCTGTATACATGCGCTTTCGAAGGCGATGTCCGATGGACAGTTTGGCGCAGTCGAGCTGGGACTGGCGCTGCGGCACCTCTACACAGCCGAAAGTGCTTTAGCTGACCCTCAGCGCGAGCCGAACCTTTTTCTCAGGCCCAGCAAAAGCGACGGCGCAATTGAATGTCCGGAAATCGCAATTGGCTACGTCACCCACCTTCGTATTGACCTGGCAGCGGCTCAATTGCGTACCGCGACGGCGAGCGGCGGCCGCGGTGATGAATTAACGGCGAACCCTGTCGCGGACGCCGTGAACTCACTGACTGTTCGGCTCACTAGTCTCATGACCACGGTAAGATGGATTGGCTTCTTGATCGGCATATTGCTCTTTCTTGAGGTTCTCGAGAGGCTCTGATCAGGCACGCACGAAAACGTCGAACCACACACCGCAGTGTGCCGAGTCATGACAATAACGCTCGCCACCGGGGACGTCCGGGCGGCGTTTGCTCTTCGCATCCGTCACTTACGCATCTATTGCCTCAAAAGTGGCGTGATAACGCGTTGCAGGCGCTCGGATGTCCAAACGGGATATTTGTCGTCCCATCCGTTGTCCACCAGGAGACCCGTACGTCCAATCGTGAAGCTCACAGGAATGCGCCACATGCGCCCATAATCGCCTGCCCAGGCGCTGCCCAGCAGCCCCACTGGAAAGCTCAAGCTCGCTGCAACCTCGCGAACCGCAGACAGATTGTCGGCCCCATCCAGACTGAACCCGAGCACTTGCAGCCCTCGATCCGCATTGCGTGCGGCGTAGGCGGACAAAAGAGGCAGTTCGTCACGGCACGGCTCACACCAGGTAGCCCAGAACGTCAGAATGATCACTTTGCCGAGCAGATCGGCGGTGCTGATGTTCCGGCCATCGAGCGTATGAAGGACGAGCGACGGTGCGGGTTGACCGACGGCAAGCATGTCAGCGCGGGTCGCGGAGGGTCGGCCCAACGCGCTCGCACCTAGAGACAATGCAAGCACCGCACGCAACCACGCCCGACGCGCGGTCGATGTCGAGGAGACGGCGTCTGTATGCGCCAGCGGCGCTCGCATTACGTCAGAACGCATAGCTCATCCCCAGATTACCGGTCCAGCGTGGAAACAACTGATAACCGTCGAGTTTGCTGTGTATCGCGAGCTGCACGAAGCCATACACCTCGAGGTTTTTCCATAGGTTGACGGTGATGCCGGGACTGACATAAACGACCGTTCCCGCCGTATTCGCAGTATCCGCGAGCGTGCCCTGGTCGTGGCTCTTGCGGGTGACGTTGATCTGCAACTGCGGAACCCACTTCGGGTTCGCCTCATAGCGCAGTCCCACGCTCAAGCTGGCCAGATTCCCCGGGCGGTATGTCGCGCCAGCGTGATCGAGATTTTCCACGATTGCGGACTGGAATTGCCCGTTAATGAACGCGTCGAAGTTCTGGCTGATCGCCCGGTAATAGTAGGCACCGACAATAATGTCAGTACTGCCAGTGCCAGGCTGCAAGCTGGTGTCGAGCGCCTGGCCTGCGGCTGCATTGGGGCCGTTCGAGAAGAACACTGGATTGTGCCCAACGGTTGCACCCGTATTGACGTTCTGACCACCGTACCGCCCCGTGGGTAACTTGACACCGAGCTGTATTCCAAGATTGCGCAGTGGCAGAAACCCCTGATAGCTGGCGATCAGCTTGACGTCTCCCAAGCCTTTGCTGGTTGCGCCGCTCACATTGTCAGGAGTGAGCTGATCCGTCGTCGCGTTGCCGTACGTCGTGTGGCTACGGTAAATGTAAGGGATGAGAGCACTGAAGTTCCAGCTCGCGCCGGGGCTATAGCTGATGCCGAGATTGATGTATCGGTTGATCGTCTGACGCTCCACCTCCTGGCTGCCGCCGGCGTCATTGATACTGGCGGGCTGTGTGTTCGACACCGAACCGGAACCGCTGCGCAACTGGTTCTGGTTGATGAAGTCGTATTCGATGTTGATTCGCCAGCCTGGAGCGGCGGAATAGCCCATCGCTGCGTCGGTGCTCAAGGAGCAGCCGCAAGTGGCGCATGCGCGAGCCGCAATGGGAAAGATCGCGGCCATAACGAAAGGCAGCGTGTAGCGCAATAGCACGTTCTGGCTGGTAGACATGGTTTCCTCTCCGCTCGATACGGACGCGCCTCCCCTCCTCAGGTGGAAAGACGTGCGTGTTTTCCTGAGACGACAGGCGGCCGCGACGGCCTGATTACGAAGCAGGCTGACGCTTCGGTCGGCAAGTGCGACGACTAGGAAAGGACGGGAGGATCGCGAGGCCGGCCGGATGGAAACGCGGCGGCGTGAGGGACAAACAGGGGCGGCGCCGATACTTGCGCAACCGCTAACAATAGCATTGCAATGAGGCCGGCCGGAGGGACGCTCAGCGCCGCTACATGATGAGAGACGAGATCGCAGTACCCACACGCTGCAAGCTTGTCCGCAGACGCGTGGTGTGCAGCGGGAGCGTCACTGCCGACTGCCGAACAAATGGCGCTGCCCGGCTCATGGGCGCGGGACGCAACCAGCAACTGGCTCACGAGCGGCGCGACAACGACGAGCCACATGGCGATGAGGCCAAGCCATGCGACAGAGTGTTTGTGGGCGCGGAGCTTCATGGGTAGTCAAAATTTTTCGAGGATACTATCCGGTGGATAGCGGGCCCGTATAGCACTTTCCTTACGAATGCCATCAGCCGGAAGGGGCCGGACCGGCTGGACAGAAACTTCGTTGGATAGCTGAAACCCAGGACCGTTTCGCGCCGAACAGAAAGCGCCCGCGGTCAGATCGACACGTTGATCGGCCGAAAGGCTTTGCGAAACCGGCGGTGCGAATATTGCCATCGGGATTGCAAGCAATCTAAGAATCCCGCCAATTTTCGAATAGAAAAGACCAGGCATGATCTTTACGGATTTGCCGACCAGCTAGTGTGTTACAGGCGATTATCGCGCGCGCCCTTTACGGCTCCGATGGGTAGATGTCCTACAAAGGTGTAGGGAAAGAGCGGGATAGGTCTTTCCGTCGGACTGCATGTCCGTTTGGTCGGTAGCTTTGGTTCGACACTGGCAGTTGAAATCCTGCCCTCAGAGCAGACGCTCTCGATTCAAGCTCCCACACGCACCGGTGGCGCTCATCCAATTCCTGGGTGATTCCACCGCCCGCCAGGGTTCGGCGCTAATACGACCCACCTTCGAGCGACCCATCATGGTTGTCGCGACAAATCGAAAATAAGCGCCGCGTCGACCCATTTCTCACCGGGCGGGGTCCACGGCGTTGGGACCTGAAATTTCGACATCAAACTTTGCCACTCCATCAGCACGGGATCATTTGCTTCAGCATCCGCAAACCGTTGAGCGCTGAAGATTGCGTCATCTGTCTCCATCAGCATGCACAGCCGGGTGCCCAAACGGAAAATTTCCATACTCGTGACACCCTGAGTGCGCAGATAATTCGCCACCTCCGGCCAGATCACGCGATGCATGGTTTCGTACTCGGCAATCAGATCGGCGGAATCCTTGAGGTCCAACATCAGGCAACGTTTCATCAGGTTCTCCAAAGGTCGCGCAACGGAGCAGACCGCTCGTGCGCGCCCGTCACCGCGCCTCTCTCAGGCTGCGCGCAGTCCATCATCTGCCTGCGGCCGCGACACGCCCGGCGGGCGCACCAATCGACTTATGTACGTGCTGGCTCGCACGAATCGCGTCCCAGTCCCAATCGATGCCAAGACCTGGCTCGTCCGGCGCGACCGCATACCCCTGCTCGATCTTCACACGCGAACGCGTGAGGGTGTCGATCTGCGGGATGTATTCGACCCACCCGGAATTCGGCACCGCCGCGCACAGGCTCACGTGCAGTTCCATCAGGAAATGCGGGCAGATCGCGATGTTCATTGCCTCGGCAAAATGAGCGATCTTCAACCACGGCGTGATCCCACCGACGCGCGCAACGTCCGCCTGCACAATCGAACAGGCGTCTGCCTTCATATATTCGGCGAACTGCGCGGGATGATATATCGATTCGCCGACCGCGACCGGCACCGCCGTGGCTGCGCTCAATTGCCGATGGCCGGCAATGTTTTCAGCGGGCAGCGGTTCCTCCAGCCATGCGAGGTGCAGTGGCTCGAACGCGTGTGCTCGCCGCAGCGCCTCCGAAAGCGTGAAGCCCTGATTCGCGTCGACCATCAACTCAAAACCGTCGCCTACCGCTTCCCGCACGGCCACAAGTCGCCGCACGTCTTCGGAAAGATGTGGACGCCCGACCTTCACCTTCGCGCCGCAGAATCCCGCCTCCTGCGCCTGCAAGGTCTGCTCGACAAGTTCGCTCTCCGACAGGTGCAGCCAGCCGCCTTCCGTCGTATAAGTCCGCACGCGTGGCTTCGCACCACCCGCGGCAATCCATAACGGCAGTCCGGCCGCACGCGTATTGCGATCCCACAGCGCGGTGTCGATCGCGGCCAGCGCGAGACTCGTAATCGCACCGACCGCCGTGGCGTGCGTGTGATAGAACAGATGCCGCCAGATCGCTTCAAATTCCGCAGGATTGCGTCCGATCAACTGCGGCGCCAGATGGTCGTGCAGCAACGCGACGATCGACGAGCCGCCTGTGCCGATCGTGTATGTGTAGCCTGTGCCTTCGCTGCCGTCGCTACAACGGATCGTGACCAGCACTGTTTCCTGAACGACGAAAGACTGAATGGCATCCGTGCGCCGCACTTTCGGCTGAAGGTCGACCTGCCGGATTTCTACGGTTTCGATGTGGGTCATGGTTGTTCTATCCTTTGACGCCGCCAAGCGTGAGACCTGCGATCAGGTGTTTCTGAACGATAAACGTAAGGATGATGGCCGGAATAATGATGATCACGGCCATCGAGCACATGCCGGCCCAGTCCACCGTGAATTGCGCTGTAAAGTCCATCAAGCCGACGGGCAGCGTTTTGGTATCGGGGCTGCGGCACAGTTGCGACGCCAGCGCGAACTCGTTCCAACTCGTCAGAAACGCAAAGATCGCCGCTGACGCCACCCCCGAGCGGGCGAGCGGCAGTTCGATATGCCAGAACGCCTGCCAGCGGCTGCAGCCGTCGATCTGAGCGGCCTCGGCCAGTTCCGCCGGCACTTCGCGAAAGAACCCGTCGATCAGCCAGACCGTGAACGGCACGTTCATCGCGAGGTAGACGATGATCACGCCGATATGCGTGTCGAGCAGACCTGTCCACGCCCACAACATGAAGATCGGTAGCGAGAGCGCGATGCCCGGAATCGCACGCGTAAGCATCAGCACCACGAACAACAGCTTCTTGTGGCGGAACTCGAAACGCGCAAACGCATAACCACCGGCCACCCCGACTACGATCGCAGCAATCGTGCTCGCCAGAGAAATCACCACCGAGTTCACGAAATACTGACGAATCGGCAGCGACGCCATTCCACCAAAGCCGAACACATTGCGGAAGTTATCGAGCGTATAGCTGCCGGAATCGAGCAACGACTGGTTGGACAGGATCGCGACATTCGAGCGGAAAGCGTTGAGCATGACCCAAAGGCCAGGCAGGCAGATGACCGCCATGACAAGGAAGACCGCGAGCCACAAAGCGCCCCGCTTCATCGGTGCTCGCAGCGAATCGAATGTGGACGCACGATTGGAACCGCGATTGAATGTTGTACCCATGATGTCAGGCCGGCCCCATGTGTTTGCGTGCCGCGTTGAGCTTGCGGAAAAAATACAGCGTGAACAGCACCGATACGAGCACGGACACGTAGCCGATGGCGTTCGCGTAACCCATGCGCGAATCGTCGTAAGCGATGCGGCCCACCATCGTCCAGAGCAGTTCGGTACGGCCGCCCGGACCGCCGTTGGTCATGATGCGCACGATGTCATAGGCCCGGCCGACGTCCAGTGAACGGATCGTCATGGCGATATAGATGAACGGCATCAGGTAAGGCAGTGTCACGTAACGGAAGGTTTGCCATGGCGTGCAGCCGTCGACTTTGGATGCTTCGATTGGATCCTTCGGCAGTGCCATCAGGCCAGCGAGCAGAATGACTGCGAACACCGGCGTCGAATTCCACACCTCCGCCGCGATCAGCGAAGCAAGCGCCGATTGCCCGTCGACCAGAAACGGAATCGTGGTCTTCAGTCCGAATACCGTTTGCAGTACATGATTGACGACGCCCGTGCTGTCGTTAAGCATGAACTTGAACTGAAAGCCGACGAGCACCGGCGAAAACATCATCGGGAACATCATGATGGTGCGCAGCGCACGCTGGCCTTTCACAATCTGGTTGAGCAGCAACGCGATGCCGAGACCCAGCAACAGTTCCAGATTCAATGCAATCGTCAGGAACAGCACGGTGCGACCGAACGCGGCCCAGAAATCCCCGTTCGCAAACGCGCGCATATAGTTTCGCAAGCCGACAACGTTCCAGATCGTGTCCGGGTCGATGAGCCTGTACGCGGTGAAACTTGTGTAGAGCGAAAAAAGCAGTGGCAGGACAACGACGATCGCTACCGAAAAAAAAGCCGGCAGTAGCAGCCTTAACGGAACTGCCAGGCTCTCATTCAGGGCCGGCCCGGGGGATTGTGCGGCAGACGAATAGCGGATATTGAATCGCATATTGGAGCGCATATTGAGGCAGGAGAAAACGGATCGGCTGCATGGCGCGGCGCGCAGGCCGCGCCATGCATGTCGCTAGTTGGACGCGTCCTGCATGATGTCGGAAACTTTTTTCGCCGCGTCGTCAAGCGCCTGCTGGGACGATTTGTCGCCGATCAGCGCCTTCTGCAGTTCCGGCCACAGCGCATTGGAGATCTCGTCCCATTGCTGAATTCGCGGAGGCGTAAAGGCATCCTGCTGAGCCGCCGTGCTGAACACCGAGATTGCATGCGCCATATACGCGTCCTGTTTCGCCTCGAACTCCTTGACGATCGCTTGCTGCGCATCGACCCGCGACGGAATCGTGCCGAGCCGCGCCTCCACCATCTGCGAATCGAGGCTGGTCAGGAACTGGATGAAGCTCGCTGCGACTTCCGGGCGGTCACAGGTTTTCGTGATCGAGAAGCTATGCGAACCTGACCAGCCCGGCCGCTTGTTGGCAACGCCAAGCGGCGCCGGCACCACGCCAACGTTGCCAGCCAGTTTGGACGTCTTCGGATCGTTGTAGAACGAAGCAAAGCCTGGCCAGTCAAGATCCAGTGCCACTTTGCCTGCAGCAAAGTTGTTGCCGAGATCGTCCCACACATAGCTCGGCACCCCCTTGGGTACGGCTCCCGCCTTGTATAGATCCACGAACCAGTTCAGCGTCTTGGCGCCGATCGGCGAATTGAACGCAGGACGGTTTTTGCCATCCAGCAGCTGCCCGCCATTGGCGATCAACAGCGAATAGAACGTGCCTGTGATTGCTTCATCCTTGCCGGGGAATTGCGTGCCGTAAAAGTTCGGCGCTTTGGTGAAGAACTTCGCTTGCTGTGTGAATTCAACATAGTTCTTCGGCGGCGCGAGCGGCTCGCCAAACTGCTTTTGATAGGCGCTTTGGTTAGCCGGATCGGCGTAGGCCGCCTTGTTGTAGTAAAGCGCCTCGATGTCGACCGAGCGCGGAATCTGCACCAGATGTCCCTTGATTTCGGACTGCTTGAGCAGACTCGGCGAAAAAGCCGCCAGGTAACTGGCCGGAAACAGGCCCTTCAGATCACGGAAAATCGGGTACTGTGCCGAGAAATTCGTGTGATTGGACGAGACGCAATAGTCGACATGACCCGATGCGATGTCCTGCTTCAGCTCGCGATCGAGCTCGAAATGGCTCTTGCGCGATACGATCTCGACTTTCGCACCTGTCTGTTTTTCCCACAGCGGAATGCGCGTGTAGAGCGCCTCGTACTGGACGCCGCCGATCAGCTTGACCCGCAGCGTGTAGCCTTTGTATTCACCGTCGGCATGTGCGAGACCCGAAGCGACAACACCCGCGAGCGCAAATACCGAAGCTGCGAGCCTGACCATGGTTTTATAACGCATCATTGTCTCCTCCTTTATGGATTCCGCCGTGGGCCGCACGACTTCGGCGGCGACTGTGCAATGCGAGCCCCGCGGCGGTTGGCTCGCCATCCTGTTTAGCGCAGCCGTCGCCCGCTGCTGCTGTCGAACACCAGTACCTTGGCGGGGTTCGCTAGCAGCGCGATGGTCGTGCCGGCACGCACATCGGTACGGCCGGTCAGCATCACGCAACAGGGCTGGCCGGTGACCGTGCCGAACAGTTCAGTCGCTGCCCCGGTGGGCTCGACCACTTCGAGCGCGAACGGCATGCCGTCTGCGCCGGCAAGGCTCAGATGCTCGGGACGAACGCCGTACGTCACCTTCTGTCCATGCGTGGCATTGACGAGCGGCGCCGGCAACGCAAGCTCGCCGATGCGCACGCATGCACCATCCTCCTGCCGTTCGTAGGTACCCTCGAAGAAGTTCATTGCAGGCGAGCCGATGAATCCCGCTACGAAAAGATTGTCGGGATCGTCATATAACGCAAGCGGTGTACCGATCTGTTCGATCACGCCACCGTTGAGCACGACGATGCGGTCTGCCATCGTCATCGCCTCGATCTGGTCGTGAGTCACATAGACTGTCGTGGCACGCAAGCGCTGGTGCAGCGCCTTAATCTCCGCGCGCATCTGCACGCGGAGCCTCGCATCGAGATTCGAGAGCGGCTCGTCGAACAGGAACACCTTCGGGTCACGCACGATCGCACGGCCCATCGCCACACGCTGCCGCTGACCGCCCGACAGATGGCGGGGATGACGATCCAGCAGATCCTGCAGACCCAGCATCGTCGCGGCCTTCTGCGCCCGCGAGGCAATCTCCTGCGGATCGCGATTGCGCAGCTTGAGCGCGAACGTCAGGTTTTCGAGCACAGTCATGTGCGGATAGAGCGCGTAGTTCTGGAAAACCATCGCGATATCGCGATCGCGCGGCGGCCGCGTATTGACGACCTCGCCGTCTATCACGATGCGCCCGTGGCTGACGCTTTCGAGGCCCGCCAGCGCACGCAGCAGTGTGGATTTGCCACATCCGCTCGGCCCGACCAGTACGAGAAACTCCCCGTCCGGAACCTGCAGGTCGATCTGCTTCAACACCTCCTGTTCACCAAACGATTTCCTGACCTGCTCGAATGCTACGGCTGCCATCTGCCCTCCTTCCCGGGTTATTCAGTAACCGGCAGTTGAGCGCAGCTGACCACTCTCGCCGTACCCCTGAGGAAATTGTATATATGAAACTACGTTTTATTGATGAAAACTTAGTAGGTGTTTTCCCCGTCCGTCGAACGGGTCGTTTTACGCTCGTCCAACCTTCAGTCGCCCTACAATCCGTCTGGTTATCATGTGCGCCATTTCATCTGCGATTTCAGGAGGGAACTTGAACGCCAACGCACCGCGCTATTCGGCACCTGCACTGGAAAAGGGTCTGGACATCATCGAACTGCTGGCGGACCACGCGGAGGGTTTGTCTCTTGCGGAACTCGCAAAAGACCTCGGCCGCAGCACCGCCGAAATATTCCGGATGGTCGTAACGCTGGAGACGCGCGGCTACCTGTGCACCATCGGCGACCGGTATGTTCTATCGCTGCTGCTCTTTCAGCTGGCGCACCGGCATCAGCCCGTGCGCTCGCTAGTATCGAGCGCGCTACCGCTGATGACACAACTCGCCAAAGATGCCTGCCAGTCGTTTCATCTGTGCGTGTATCAGAAGGGACGCGTGCTGATCGTCGCCGGCGTCGAAAGTCCGGAGCGTTGGGGCTTTGCGTTGAAGGTCGGCACGTTGATAGGACTCACCGATACCGCGTCGGGACAGGTACTGCTCGCCTTTCAGGAAGAACCGCAACGCGTCGAGATGTTCGAACTGCACGTTCCGGTGGAAGGCGAACGGGCCATGGACCCGCAACAGCTTGCGAAGGACCTCGCGCAGATCCGCAAACACGGCAACGCACGTATGTCCAGCCGGCAGGTCAAGGGGGTGAAGAATCTGGCCTACCCTGTGTTCGGCCGGGACGGTCATGCCATTGCGGCACTGACTACCCCTTATATCGAGCGAATCGACGACGCCCCCGTGCCGTCGATGACCGAAGTCGGCGACATGATGGAACGGGCAGCGGAAACGCTCACTTCATTGATGGGCTTCAACGTCTATTGGGATTCGGCTTCACAGCCCACCCAGCGATCCGATCGTCGGTGAATCTGAAGATAACCGGCCAGTACTTTCGGCCGGCGAAGCACGGAACGCTCAGGCGAAGCACGTGCAGAGGCGTGTCAACTCGGGTTCACGCCAGACGCGCCATCTGCTATCTGATGGAGTCGTCCCGAACCCCTGCTGGCAGCGCCTGCGGCAAATACACGCGGCCGGCAAATGCACCGCCATGGTTATCGATCTCGATGATCAGACCGCTCTGCTCAACTCTCATGGAGTCGACACCGGCGTTTGCCCCTGTCAGTGCGGTGGCAAGTGCTAACCGATAATTCGGAAAGTAAGGTCCAAGAAGTACGTCGAGTGGCGCCATTTGGGGGCCGTTCCACGCCACCGCAAATACGGTTCCCGCTTGTGCGACATATTCTCTCGCGACAGCTCCCGTAGTGAAAGCCGTCTCATTGACTGAGAACGACATGCCAGGTGTATTTGCGTGTTTGCAAAACGTTTTAGTGTAATTTGAATTGCCAGGTTGCCATGTGGGTGCGCTACCGAGCTCCGCTTTGCATGACGAAGCGACTATCAGACCAATGAGACCAACGAAGACGTACGCTGTACGTGTCCCGGGTAAGATTGATCCTTTGAAGATCAACAATTCGGGAAGTTTCACCAACGACCCGGCGGGCACGTTAAATCGGGACTTGCGGGAAGGCGGCACGCTTCGCCAGAGCAATCTATCGTTGGCTGCCACTTTGCTCCTTCAGTCCGGTCGGAAGCGTGTTGAGAAATGAAACCTTGTTGCTGTTGAGCAAGGTAGGCATCCTGAATTTGTTCGGGAGTTCGCGAATGGCACTCGTATTCTTTGCTTTCATCAGAACGCTTCCCACGTTTCATTTTCCCTGGACGCTAACGTGGCCATGGTCGTGGCGGAAACTGTCACTGTACCGGGCAACTTCCCAGCTGCTTTCGGCGCCCCACGGGGCCGCGATACCCGCAACTCGGGAATGCGCGGCCTGCTTTCCGGGACGATTAATTGCGATTGGGAGGAAGCCGGATCGCTAAATCTGAACACCAACACCGCGCCCTGAAGAGTCTTTGCCTGCTCTTCGAGGGACTGCGCTGCAGCGGCCGCCTGCTCAACAAGCGCAGCGTTCTGTTGCGTGACCTCGTCCATCTGGACGACGGCCTGATTCACCTGTTCGATGCCGCGGCTTTGCTCTTCGGACGCCGCTGCGATTTCGCCGACAATATCGGAGACCTGCTTGATTGCCTGCTTGACCTGCCCCATCGTGGCACTGACTTCCGCTGCCTGCTTTGCGCCGTCCTGAATCGTTGTCACGGACGAACTGATCAGTTCCTTGATTTCCTTTGCCGCAGTGGCGGACCGTTGAGCCAGACTGCGAACCTCACTGGCAACCACAGCAAAGCCCCGACCCTGTTCGCCAGCACGTGCGGCTTCGACGGCCGCGTTCAGCGCGAGAATGTTCGTCTGGAACGCGATCCCTTCAATGACACCGGTGATTTCCGAAATCTTGCTGGAGCTGCTGCTGATCTGGCCGATGGTGCCGACCATGGCCTGAACCGAGTCATTACCCGTATCGGCGATGTCTGTGGCACTCGTGGCCAGTGCGTTCGCCTGCCGGGCGTTGTCGGCGTTCTGCTTTACCGTTTCGGTCAGCTGCGTCATGCTCGCCGCGGTCTCTTCAAGCGACGCGGCCTGCTCCTCTGTGCGGGCCGAGAGGTCCGTATTACCGCTTGCAATTTCGCGCGATGCCACTGCGACCGACTCGGTGGAAACCTTGATCCCGCGAACCGTCTGACTCAGTTGCTGGTCCATTTTCTTCAGTGCCTCGAGAAGCTGACCAAACTCGCCGCCTGAGTCGACCACCACGTGATTTTCCAACTTTCCGCTCGTGATATGGTTGGCCAGATCAACGGCCTTGTTGAGCGGCTTCGAGATCGAACGTAGCAGGTATACAGACATGCCAACAGCAACCAGCATGCCGCCGCAGAGAAGGACAAATGCATTCCGAAGGGTTGCCCTGAACGTCGCATCACTGTCCTCGACAGACTGTCTGGCCTGATCCAGATTGAGAGCGGCGTCCTCGTCTATCGCGTCGTTCATTGACTTACTTACCGAGAGGATTTCGTCGATTACGACAGCGGCTCGGTCGAAATTGCCTGCGCTACCGGCAGCCACAGCTTCCTTGCTTAACGCCGTGAACTCGGGCAAGGAGCTTTGGATGCGCTTTGCGATTTCACGCTCTTTGTCGCTGGAAACACTGGCTGGGTAGTAGTGGTTCCACGACTTGTTGAGTCGTTCAAATTGCAGGGCAATGCCTGCAGCGTATTCCGTCGTTTTCGCTGGATCGTGGGCCACCTGCATGCGCCTTAGCAGAAGACGCACATTAAGCTGGGCTGCGCGAACTTCGGATAGATCTGCAATGGGAACCGTGTTTTCAGCATACCCGTCGGCGATGTTCGAATTGAGCCTGGAAAGCTCCCACGCGTCAAACGATCCGAGCGCGACCATGAGAAGCACGCATACGCCAAAAGCGAGAATGATCTTGAACCTGACCGTTTTTATAAGGTTGCTCATGTTGCGTCCATCTAGGAAGTGGTGTTCGGGTTCAGACTCTGCGAGATTAATGAACGTGCTTGCTTATCCATAGTAACCATATGCGTATCGCGTACTCTGCTTTGGTATGCGGGGTAAGAGAACGGTAGGGATATCCTTACTTTCATGTAGTCGTATCCCGTTCGCATGCATTGCGTCAACCCGTGGCGACACAAGGCTCTGCCTGACCCTTCGGTTTGTCGGCACAGCAACGCGCTCGCAACGGCGACGTTCGGGCCGCTGGGCTATGAAGGGGACGCAGGCCTCAAAAGCTGCAAGGACCTCGCGCGTTACTACGACTAGCTCGACGGCAAAATCTATGGGATCGAATCGGGTAGCAGCGCGAACAACGGACTGCGAAGCGCCCGGCGATGCACGGTTGATTGATCGACCGTGATGCCTCGCTCAGCCGTCATCTCTTCCAGGAGGGTATCGGACAAGGCCGTCCGAGGAGGAAATGTCGATACCGTCATTGATACCGACATTTCCATCTGACATTGCCCGGATCGCTGCAGATCGCACCGGACAATAAACCCCATGTTTTGTTAAAGGAAAAACAGGGAAAACCGGCGCTCCCGGAGAGACCCGGGAGCACCTTAAATCACGCCTCGCAACCCTAACTGGCTGTAGCCGTCACATTGGCCCGCGCCTTATGCAGTTTTTTGTAGCTGTCGATCAAACGATGGTGCCTATCGAGACCCTCCAGTTTCATACTCGTCGGCGTCAATCCATAGAAGCGCACGCTGCCGTCCACTGAGCCCATTACCGCGTCCATCCGAGCGTTGCCAAACATCCGACGGAAGTTGACCGCGTAGTCGTCCAGTTCCAGGTCGTCATCGAGCAGCACCTCCAGCACCACATTCAACGCCTGGTAAAACAATCCGCGCTCGACCGTGTTGTCGTTGTACTGCAGGAAAGCGCCCACCAGTTCTTGCGCTTCCTCAAATTGTTGCAAGGCGAGATGAATCAGCAGCTTCAACTCGAGAACTGTTAGCTGCCCCCAGTCCGTATTCTCGTCAAATTCGATGCCGATCAAAGTGGCAATATCGGCGTGCTCGTCCAGCTCGCTGTTCTCCAACCGTTCAAGCAGTGCTGCCAGGCCGGCATCGTCCAGGCGATGCACGTTCAGAATATCGGCGCGGAACAACAGGGCCTTGTTTGTGTTATCCCAGATCAAATCCTCTACCGGGTAAACTTCCGAATAATCGGGCACCAGAATCCGGCAGGCAACAGCACCCAGCTGGTCGTACACCGCCATATAAGATTCTTTGCCCATGTCTTCGAGAATGCCGAACAAGGTTGCTGCTTCGTCGGCGTTGGAGTTTGCACCCTGACCAGAAAAATCCCACTCGACAAACTCGAAATCCGCTTTGGCGCTGAAAAAGCGCCACGACACTATGCCGCTGGAATCAATGAAGTGCTCAACGAAGTTATTGGGTTCAGTCACGGCGTTACTGACAAAGGTGGGCTGAGGTAAATCGTTCAGGCCTTCAAAGCTACGCCCCTGCAGCAATTCCGTCAGACTCCGTTCCAGCGCCACCTCGAAGCTTGGGTGCGCGCCGAACGAGGCAAAGACACCGCCTGTGCGCGGGTTCATCAAGGTGACGCACATCACCGGGTAGGTCCCACCCAGCGACGCATCCTTTACCAGCACCGGAAAGCCCTGCTCTTCCAATCCCTGAATCCCGGCCAGAATGCCAGGGTATTTCGCCAGCACTTCGTGCGGCACATCAGGCAAGGCAATTTCACCTTCCAGAATTTCGCGCTTCACCGCTCGCTCGAAAATTTCGGACAGACATTGCACCTGCGCTTCGGCCAGCGTATTACCGGCACTCATGCCATTGCTGACGTACAGGTTTTCGATCAGGTTGGACGGAAAGTACACCACTTCGCCGTCCGACTGCCGCACGAACGGCAGCGAACAGATGCCGCGCTCCACATTGCCGGAGTTGGTGTCGATCAGATGCGAGCCACGCAACTCCCCATCCGGGTTGTAAATCTCCAGGCAGTACGCATCCAGAATCTCAGCCGGCAGCGCATCCTTACGGCCGGGCTTGAACCACCGCTCGTTCGGGTAATGCACAAACTCCGCGTTGGCGATGTCTTCGCCCCAAAACGCCCCGCCATAGAAATGGTTGCAATTCAGGCGCTCGATAAACTCTCCCAACGCGGACGCCAACGCGCTTTCTTTGGTCGCTCCCTTGCCGTTGGTAAAACACATCGGCGAGTGTGCATCGCGGATATGCAGCGACCACACATTGGGAACGATGTTGCGCCACGAAGCGATTTCAATCTTCATGCCCAAGCCTGCCAGAATGCCCGACATATTGGCGATGGTTTGCTCCAACGGCAGATCCTTGCCCGCAATATAGGTGCTGGCGTCGGAAGCCGGAGTCAAGGTCAGCAAGGCCTGTGCATCGGCATCCAGGTTCTCTACCTCTTCAATGACAAACTCAGGTCCGGCTTGCACCACTTTTTTGACCGTACAACGGTCGATAGAACGCAAAATGCCCTGGCGGTCTTTGTCGGAGATGTCCGCCGGCAACTCAACCTGAATCTTGAAAATCTGCTGATACCGGTTTTCCGGATCAACAATATTGTTCTGCGACAGACGGATATTTTCGGTAGGAATATTGCGAGTTACGCAGTACAACTTCACAAAGTAAGCCGCACACAAAGCCGATGAGGCCAGAAAATAATCGAAGGGACCAGGCGCCGAGCCATCGCCCTTATAACGGATAGGCTGGTCGGCCACGACTGTGAAGTCATCGAACTTGGCTTCAAGACGTAGCTTGTCGAGAAAGTTGACTTTAATTTCCATGGGGAAATTCCAAAAATGGTACTCAGAACAAAATATAAAGCCCTGTAAAAAACAGGGCTTTAATAGTCAGTCAATTAGCGAATGATGTTTCCTGGCGGGAATTCTATTCCCACTCGATCGTTGCCGGCGGCTTCCCCGAGATGTCATAGACAACCCGGTTAATCCCGCGCACTTCATTGATGATGCGGTTCGACACATGCCCCAGCAACTCGTGCGGCAGATGCGCCCAATGCGCGGTCATGAAGTCCAGCGTCTGCACAGCACGCAGCGCAACCACATATTCGTAGGTGCGGCCATCGCCCATCACGCCGACGCTCTTCACCGGCAGGAACACCGCAAAAGCCTGGCTCGTCAGGTCGTACCATGACTTGCCGGTTTCCTTGTCGATAAAGGTACGCAGCGTCTCGATGAAAATCGCGTCCGCGCGACGCAGCAGATCGGCGAAATCGCGGCGCACTTCGCCGAGAATCCGCACGCCCAGACCCGGGCCCGGGAACGGGTGGCGATACACCATTGCCGGCGGCAAGCCGAGCTTCACGCCGAGTTCGCGCACTTCGTCCTTGAACAGTTCACGCAGCGGCTCGAGCAGCTTCAGATTCAGCGTCTCCGGCAGGCCGCCCACATTGTGGTGGCTCTTGATGGTCTGCGTGGCCTTCTTGCCCTTGCCGGCCGATTCGATCACGTCCGGATAGATCGTGCCTTGGGCGAGCCACTTCGCGTCGGTCAGCTTGTTGGCTTCGGTCTGGAACACCTCGACGAACTCCGCGCCGATGATTTTGCGCTTCGCTTCCGGATCGGTGACGCCGGCCAGCTTCGACAGGAACACTTCGCTCGCGTCGACGTGGATCACCTTGACGCCGAGGTTCTCAGCGAACGTTGCCATCACCTGCTCGGCTTCGTTCAAACGCAGGAGACCGTGATCGACGAACACGCAGGTCAGCTGATCGCCGATCGCGCGATGCAGCAGCGCCGCAGCCACCGACGAATCCACGCCACCTGACAAGCCCAGAATCACGTGCTCATTACCGACCTGCTCGCGAATCTTCGCGACGGCTTCGTCGATGTAATGGCCCATTTCCCAGTCGGGATTCGCGCCGCAAATCTGCAGCACGAAACGTTCGAGCATCGCGCGGCCTTGCACCGTGTGCGTCACTTCCGGGTGCCATTGCAGGCCGTAGAAATGGCGCGCTTCGTCGGCCATTGCCGCGATCGGGCACGAGTCCGTCGAGGCCATCAGCTGGAAGCCCGGCGGCATTTCGAGGACCTTGTCGCCGTGGCTCATCCACACCTTCAGCATGCCGTGACCTTCCGGCGTGGTGAAGTCGCTGATTCCTTCGAGCAGGCTCGTATGGTTGCGTGCGCGCACTTCGGCGTAGCCGAACTCACGCAGGTGGCCGATATCGACCTTGCCGCCGAGCTGCTCGGCCATCGCCTGCATGCCGTAGCAGATGCCCAGCACGGGCACGCCGAGTTCGAACACCGCTTGCGGCACGCGCGGCGTATCCGTTTCGGTGACCGAGCTCGGGCCGCCGGAGAGGATCACGCCCTTCGGCGCGAAATCGCGAATGAACGACGCATCGACGTCGTACGGATGAATTTCCGAATACACGTTGGCTTCGCGAACGCGACGTGCAATCAGTTGAGTGACTTGCGAACCGAAGTCGAGGATCAGGATCTTGTCATGCATGGCAGCGGACGGAGTCAAAAGTGAACGGATACGGGATACCGCGCAAGAAGCGCGGCGTTGAATTCAAAGCTGTCCACGTGGGGACGATCGAGCATGAAGCGTGGCGGTGAAGCGCGCTGGACCATTCGGCACCGCAGGCACTTGCCTGCGGCGCGCGCGAACGGAATCCGGTTGCTTCGGCAGGCGTTCTGGCGCTTGGCGCGTCAGCCATGAAACGGCGGCCGGGGCGCACCAGGTGCGTCGGCAGCGGCGTTACGGGCATCGTCGCGCGCAGCTGCAGCATCGGCGCGTGCGGCGCGTTCAGAGGCCGTCAGACCCGGTTCGTCGACCGCCGGGTAGACCGGCGCAGCCGAAACTGGACTGACGGGCCGTGTGACCGGCACAACGGGCTCGACGACCGGCTCCGCGCGATAGACCGGCTCCGCCGTTACGCGACCGGCGTCGCGCCTGTTGGCAGCGTCTTTGGCGGCATCTTTCGCGGCCTGCTTTTCGGCGCGTTCAGCGGCTGCGGCCTCAACCAGCCGCACCCTCTCACGCCGCCGCACCGCGCCGGACAGGCGCACACCACCGAGGCCAACCACCAGCAGCACCACACCGGTCAGCACCGCGATGATCTGCCCGAAGCCGGTCAGCGCCGGCGTATGCAGCCCGAGCAGCCAGACCAGCATCAGCACGCCGGTCAACCAGTTCACATGGCCGACGACCTTGGCGACTGTCGACGTGAGCGAACCGTCGATCGACGCGTGCAAAGCAAGCCACGCGAGCCCGATCAGCGCCACGCCAAACCCCTGGCCGACCAGAGCCGGCTGGGTTTGCACCAAGAGCAGCGCGTTGTACAACGAAGTCCAGGGCGTCAGCAGAAACAGCAGGCCGAACGCAAGCAGCAACAGTGCATCGAGGATGAGTACAGCGCGCAGCAATGGCTTCATTGGCGTTTAGTCCACGTGGTAGTTGGGCGCTTCCTTAGTGATCTGCACGTCATGCACGTGCGACTCGCGCAAGCCCGCGCCCGTGATCTGCACGAACTCGGCCTTGTCGTTCATCTCCGCGATCGTGCGGCAACCGCAGTAGCCCATGCTGGCGCGCACGCCGCCGATCAGCTGGAACAGGATCGCGTTGACCGAGCCCTTGTAGGCGACGCGGCCTTCGATACCTTCCGGCACCAGCTTGTCGATGTTCGCGGAGTTGTCCTGGAAGTAGCGGTCTGCCGCGCCGTCTTTCATCGCACCGACCGAACCCATGCCACGGTATGACTTGTACTGACGGCCCTGGAACAGGAACACGTCGCCCGGCGCTTCTTCGGTGCCGGCGAACATGCTGCCCATCATCACGGAATTCGCACCGGCGGCCAGCGCCTTGCTGACGTCGCCCGAGAAACGCACGCCGCCGTCGGCGATGACCGGCACGCCCGTGCCCTTCAGCGCTTCCGACACGTTCGAGATCGCGGTGACCTGCGGCACGCCCACACCGGCGACGATACGCGTCGTGCAGATCGAGCCCGGGCCGATACCGACCTTCACGCCGTCTGCGCCGTATTCGACGAGCGCCTTGGCTGCCGCAGCAGTAGCGATGTTGCCGCCGATCACTTCGACATGCGGGAATTTCTGTTTGACCCACTTGACGCGCTCGAGCACGCCTTTGCTGTGGCCGTGCGCAGTGTCGACGACGATCACGTCCACGCCGGCCTGCACCAGCAGCTCGACACGCTCTTCGTTGTCTTCACCCACACCGACCGCCGCGCCTGCGCGCAGCTTGCCGTGTTCGTCTTTACACGCGTCCGGGTGTTCGGTTTGCTTGGTGATGTCTTTTACCGTCATCAGGCCGCGCAGTTCGAATGCGTCGTTGATGACCAGCACGCGCTCGAGGCGGTGGCTATGCATCAGCGCCTTGGCTTCGGCGAGCGGCGTGCCTTCCTTGACGGTGACGAGGCGCTCGCGCGGCGTCATGATGTTGCGCACCGGCTCGTCCAGACGCTCTTCGAAGCGCAAGTCACGGTTCGTGACGATACCGATCAGTTGCGAGCCTTCGACGACCGGGAAACCCGAAATGCCATGCTGGCGGGACAGCGCAATGACGTCGCGCACCTTCATTTGCGGCGGCACGGTGATCGGATCACGCACGACGCCCGATTCGAAGCGCTTGACCTTGGCAACTTCACGCGCCTGTTCGGCCGGCGTGAGATTCTTGTGGATGATGCCCACGCCACCCATTTGCGCCATCGCGATCGCGAGACGGGCTTCGGTGACGGTGTCCATGGCGGCGGACACAAGCGGCATATTCAGGGAGATGTTGCGGGTCAGCCGGGTCTTGAGGCTGGTGTCGCGCGGCAGAACATCAGAGAAAGCCGGGACGAGGAGCACGTCATCGAACGTGAGTGCTGTTTGGATCAGACGCATGGCAAATCCTATAGGCGCAAAAGCGAATTATACGCGATACCTCCCTGGTTTTCACTGCACTAACAGCAGCTTAGCGAATTTCAGGGGATTTTTTTCGTGACTTTGTACCCTTCGATTTCGCTTCTGCGTTCGCCTCGAGTTCGATCCGGTTTCGTTTGCGCGTTCGGGCGCATGGACGCCCCACCCGGTTCGGGAATGGGTATTTCGGGGGCTTGAGCGGCGCCGGGCCATCGCGTTGAAGTTAAAAAGCGCCTGAACACGCCGGATAAAACCGCCGAAATGCAGAATCAAACAAGACGCCCTAGCCGTCGAACGGCTATTCTGCCGACCATTCCAGTTTTTCTTGCAGGGGCAGTCGATGCAGCGCGGTGTGGCATATGGAGTAATGGCCGGGGCCTTATGGGGCATGGTGTTTCTGGTGCCGCGCGTGCTGCCCGATTTCTCGCCGCTGCTGCTGAGCGCCGGCCGCTACACGATGTACGGCATCGTCTCGCTGGCCGCCGCGCTGCCGATGGGGCGCTCGCTCGTCAAACGACTGACCCGCGAGGATCTCGGCGCACTGGTCAAACTGGCGCTGGCCGGCAATCTGCTCTACTACCTGCTGCTGACCGCCGCGGTCCATATGATCGGCATCGCGCCGGCATCGCTGATCGTCGGCGTGCTGCCGGTCACGGTGACGCTGCTCGGCCGGCGCGATCACGGCGCCGTGCCGCTCGCCCGCCTCGTATGGCCGCTTGCGCTGGTGGTGGCAGGCATCGCCTGCATCAACATTGACGTCTTCACGGTAGCGGACAGCACGCCCGTCAGTATCGCGACGAAGCTCCTCGGCCTTGCCTGTGCGGTCGGCGCGCTCGCCTGCTGGACCTGGTTCGCGGTCGAAAACGCCCGGTATCTGCACCGTCAGAAGCATTTCAGCGGCAACGAGTGGTCGGTACTGTGGGGTGTAGTGACCGGCGCGCTCGGCGCGGGATTGTGGCTGGTGGTCGCCGTCATGCCGTCCGAGAACCTGCAAGGGCCGCTCGGCGACGCGCGCTGGCACGCCTTCTGGATGCTGAATCTGGGCCTCGCCGTCGGCGCGTCGTGGCTCGGCAATGGGCTGTGGAATGCCGCGTCGAAACGGCTGCCGCTCACGCTGTCCGGCCAGATGATCGTGTTCGAGACGCTTTTCGCGCTGCTCTACGCGTTTATCTACGACCAGCGCCTGCCGCGCCCGCTGGAAACGGCGGCGATCCTGCTGCTGGTGGCGGGGGTGTGCTGGTCGGTGCGCCAGCATGCGGACGACGATACGTCAGGGGTGGCGTCGCTTGAGGAGAAGGCGCAGCCTTCGGTGCATTGAGACGATTGAGAACGAGGCGCCGCCTCGCCGCAGCCACGGGACGGGCCTAGCGCGAATCCTTATTCAGCCAGCGACGCCCTTCGATCGAGCCCGCCTTTCGGGTCTTCTCGACGCGCCGTTGGCGCGACAGCTTCGGATCCACCAGCAACGGCCGGTAAATCTCGACACGATCATGGTCGGCAAGCACCGTATCCAATGGCTTGAGCTTGCCGAACACGCCGACCTTCTGCGTGCCCAGATCGATCTGCGGATAACGCTGCAAGATACCGCTCGCGTCTATCGCCTGCTGCAGCGTGGCGCCTTCCGGCAAGTCCACGGCAATCAGCGCCTGCTCATTGGCAAGCGCGTAGCAGACTTCAATCGACAAGCGCGCGCTCATGCCTTACCGTAGCGCTGATCGGCGCGCTTCACGAACGATTCGACGAAGGTGTTGGCAATGTGGCTGAACACCGGCCCGATGATCTTCTCGAGAATGATATTGGTGAATTCGTAGTGCAACGCGAATTCGATCTTGCAGGCGTCGGCCCGCAGCGGCGTGAAGCGCCAGAAGCCGGTGAATTTGCGAAACGGGCCGTCCGCGAACTCCATATCGATGCGCGTGGGCCGCTCCATGCTGTTGCGCGTGGCGAAATGCTGCTTGATGCCCTTGAAGTTGATATCGATCTTCGCCTCCATGCCGGTTTCGTCCTGGCGGCGGATTTCGACTCCCCCGCACCAAGGCAGGAAGTTGGGGTAATCGGCGACGTCGGTGACGAGGTCGAACATCTGTTCCGCCGAATGGCGGATCAACACGGTTTTCTGGACATCTGCCATAAATTGAACAGCGCGTGGCAAGGGTGGACAAGCGCCGCGGGCTTTCCTTGCCCCGCTTTGCTAAAATCGTGATTTTAAACGAGTTGGGCACTTTCCATTCATGAGCATCATTGACAACAGAAAAGCCTTCTACGACTACTCGGTCGAAGAACGCTACGAAGCGGGGCTCGTGCTCGAAGGATGGGAGGTCAAAGCCTTGCGCGCCGGCCGTGGCCAGATCAAGGAAGGCTACGTGGTCATCAAGAATAACGAACTGTTCCTGATCGGCACGCACATCAGCCCGCTGCCCGAAGCCTCGACCCACATCAATCCGGACCCGGTGCGCACGCGCAAGCTGCTGCTGCACGCCGAGGAAATCAGCAAACTGATCGGCAAGGTCGAGCAGCGTGGTTATACGCTCGTGCCGTTGAACTTTCACTACAAGGGCGGTCGCGTCAAATGCGAGATCGGCCTCGCCAAGGGTAAGAAGCAGCACGACAAGCGCGAAACCGAGAAGAAGCGCGACTGGGAACGCGAGAAGGCGCGCCTGATGCGCTCGCCGTCGTAAAACTGCGATTCAACGAAAAATGGCCCGCAAATTTGCGGGCCATTTTCATTCGGCAAGGAAGAGCGTCAACCAGCGCGCTTAGGCCGCGCCCTTCCCTTTGTTCACAATGGTCAGCGCCGACGCGATCATCGAACTCATATCCGCCAGGTTGCCCGGCACGATCAAGGTGGTGCCCTGCTTCGCCAGGTTACCGAATGCATTCACATATTGCTCGGCCACCTTGAGGTTCACCGCTTCCATCCCGCCGTTCGACTGGATGGCCGCAGCGATCTTCTGAATCGCCTGTGAGTTAGCCTCGGCCACCGCCAGAATCGCCGCAGCCTGACCCTGCGCCTGGTTGATCGCCGCCTGCCGCTCGCCTTCGGACTTCTGGATCGACGCCTCACGCCCGCCCGAGGCAATATTGATCTGTTCCTGCTTACGCCCTTCGGATGCCGCGATCAGCGCGCGCTTTTCGCGCTCGGCGGTGATCTGCGCCTGCATGGCGTGAAGAATTTCCTTGGGCGGCGTCAGGTCCTTGATCTCGTAGCGCAGCACCTTGACACCCCAGTTCGACGCCGCTTCATCGAGCGACGACACGATGCTGTGGTTGATGAAGTCGCGCTCTTCAAACGTCTTGTCGAGTTCGAGTTTGCCGATCACGGAGCGCAGCGTGGTCTGCGACAACTGTGTAATCGCGAACACGAAGTTGCTCGAACCGTACGACGCCTTCATGGGATCGGTGACCTGGAAATACAGCACGCCATCCACCTGCAATTGCGTGTTGTCGCGCGTAATACACACCTGGCTCGGCACTTCGAGCGGGATTTCCTTGAGGATGTGCTTGTACGCAATCCGGTCGACGAACGGAAACGCGAAGCTCAGGCCCGGCGTCAGCGTGCGGTGATAGCGGCCGAGCCGCTCCAGCACCCACGCATGCTGCTGCGGCACGATCTTGAGCGTCTGCGCCGCCAGCACGATCACGATAAGCAGAAGCACCGCCCCGACAATGGTTGAATCCATGACTGACCTCCGGTCCGTAGTTCGAATAGTTATGCATGGCGCTGTGCGCGCATTGGCGCGCGCTCAGGCCGCGGTTGCTCTTGCTTTCGCCTGCCGGCTGGCCACGACGACAAGGCAACTGCCACGCATCTCGGCGATTTCATAGAGCTGAGCATCTTCGGGCTCGCCCGCGGCCAGTTCGACGTCCCATGCAGCCCCGCGGTAATTGACGCGCGCCCGGCGCTCGTGCCACGCCGGCACGTTCAACGTCTGGCCGATGTCCAGATTGACGTCCGGGTTCTTCGACGCCTCCTTACGCGTCCTGCGGCCAAAGCGCGAACGCCGCAGCACCAGGACCGCCGCCAGCGCCACCACAGCCGCAACCGCGAACTGCACATCGGCAGCGGCGCCCGCCATATGCGCAATGGCGGCCGCTACACAACCCAACGCGATCATCAGCAAATAGAAAGTGCCGCTGATCAATTCCAGCACGATCAGCACACCTGCCCCGATCCACCAGAACAATCCACCTGGCGCCATGTTGATCTCCACAAAGCAAAACACCCCGGATCTACCGGGGTGTTTATAGCACGAAGCAGGTGCATATTACCGGACGGTGCAGCACGCTTTTACGTGCTTTTGACATACCGCACCACCCTTTATGCACACTGCTTATTGGGCTCGATTACTTCACCAGCGATTTCGCCAGTTGCTGCCACGTCTCGACGATCGAGTCCGGGTTCAGCGAGATCGACTTGATGCCTTCGTCGGTCAGCCATTGCGCAAAGTCCGGATGATCCGAAGGACCCTGGCCGCAGATGCCGACGTACTTGTTCAGTCGCAGGCACGTATCGATCGCGCGCTTCAACAGGAACTTGACGGCCGGATCGCGTTCGTCGAAATCGACTGCCAGCAGTTCCATGCCGGAGTCGCGGTCGAGGCCGAGCGTGAGCTGCGTCAGGTCGTTCGAACCGATCGAGAAGCCGTCGAAGAATTGCAGGAATTCTTCGGCGAGAATCGCGTTCGACGGCACTTCGCACATCATGATCAGGCGCAAGCCCTTTTCACCGCGCTTCAGGCCGAACTCCTCCAGCAGCCCGACCACGCGTTCCGCCTGCTTCAGCGTACGCACGAACGGCACCATGATCTCGACGTTGTCGAGGCCCATCTCTTCGCGGACCTTCTTCAGCGCGATGCATTCCATCTGGAACGCTTCGGCGAAGTCGTCAGCGATGTAGCGCGACGCGCCACGGAAGCCCAGCATCGGGTTTTCTTCGTCCGGCTCGTAACGCGAACCGCCGATCAGCTTCTTGTACTCGTTCGACTTGAAGTCCGACAGACGCACGATCACGGGCTTCGGATAGAACGCCGCTGCGATCGTTGCGATGCCTTCGGTCAGCTTGTCGACGTAGAACGCGCGCGGCGATGCATGGCCACGTGCCACACTTTCCACGGCCTTCTTCAGGTCCTGATCGATGTTCGGGTACTCGAGAATCGCCTTCGGGTGAACGCCGATGTTGTTGTTGATGATGAACTCGAGCCGCGCGAGACCCACGCCTGCGTTCGGCAGTTGCGAGAAGTCGAAAGCCAGTTGCGGGTTGCCGACGTTCATCATGATCTTCACCGGAATCGACGGCAATTCGCCGCGCTGCACTTCGGTGATTTCGGTTTCGAGCAGACCGTCGTAGATCTTGCCTTCGTCGCCTTCCGCGCAGGACACGGTCACCAGCGCGCCGTCCTTCAGCACGTCGGTCGCGTCGCCGCAGCCGACCACCGCGGGCACGCCCAGTTCACGCGCGATAATTGCCGCGTGGCAGGTACGGCCGCCACGGTTCGTGACGATTGCGGAGGCGCGCTTCATCACCGGTTCCCAGTTGGGGTCGGTCATGTCGGCCACCAGCACGTCGCCCGGCTGCACACGGTCCATTTCCGACGGATCGTGAATCACACGCACCGGACCCGCACCGATCTTCTGGCCGATTGCGCGGCCGGTAGTCAGCACGTTCGATTGGCCCTTCAGCTTGAAGCGTTGCTCGGCCTTGCCCGCTGCCTGGCTCTTCACCGTTTCCGGGCGCGCCTGCAGGATGAAGATCTTGCCGTCGCGGCCGTCCTTGCCCCACTCGATGTCCATCGGACGCTCGTAGTGCTTTTCAATGATGACGGCGTATTTCGCGAGCTCGATCACGTCTTCGTCGGTGATCGAGAAACGGTTGCGCTGCTCGTGCGCGACGTCGACGGTCTTCACGCGGCCTTCTTCGCCCGCCTTGGTGAATTCCATCTTGATCAGCTTCGAGCCGATCGAGCGGCGGATGATCGGGTACTTGCCTTGTGCGAGCGTGGTCTTGAAGACGTAGAACTCGTCCGGATTCACGGCGCCCTGCACGACCGTTTCACCCAGGCCGTAGCTCGACGTGATGAAGACTGCGTCCTTGAAGCCCGATTCCGTGTCCAGCGTGAACATCACGCCCGCCGCGCCGACGTCCGAACGCACCATGCGCTGCACACCAGCCGACAACGCGACTTCAGCGTGGGTGAAGCCCTTGTGGACGCGATAGGAGATGGCACGGTCGTTGTACAGCGACGCGAACACGTGCTTCATGCGATCGAGCACCTCGTCGATGCCGACCACGTTGAGATAGCTTTCCTGTTGACCCGCGAACGATGCGTCCGGCAAGTCTTCTGCCGTTGCCGACGAACGCACGGCAAACGACAACTCTTCAGGCGAGCTGTTTTGCAGGGTGTCGAAGCCTGCGCGGATATCCGCTTCGAGACGCGGCTGCATCGGGGCGTCGACGATCCATTGACGGATCTCCTTGCCCGCTTCGGCGAGCGCTTTCACGTCGTCGACGTCGAGCGTTTCGAGACGTTTGGCGATGCGTTCGGTCAGATTGTTGTGATGCAGGAAGTCACGGAAAGCCAGCGCCGTAGTGGCGAAGCCAGTCGGCACGCGCACACCTGCTTCGGCGAGCTGACTGATCATCTCGCCAAGCGACGCATTCTTGCCGCCGACAATCTCCACATCGGTCATCCGCAACTGCTCGAACGGAACTACATACGCCTCTTCCTTTGCGACGGTAACTGCGTTAGTCATACAAGCCCCTAAGTGTGAAAGAAATTCACGGCTGTGCAAGTGGGCTTGAACGCGAGACGCCCATTGGAAGCGTGACCTCGCGTCTTGCACAACCTGTTGGAGAAGCAATCGCTGCAAATGGCCGCGCGTGCCAAAAAGTGCCGGATGCGCGACGTAGAAAGCGGTTGGACGAAATTACCGATCGATCCGTCACAATCTCTCAATTTGCCGCAAGTTACCGGCGCAAAGCGTGGCGTTGACCGACCGTTCGCAGTAAGTTAGACGCCAATCGCCTGCAATTGCTTATCCAACAGGTTGCCGCTATTCTACCGTGCCGACTCTCAAAATGTGACAGTCGGACGAGAATTGCGCCTCGAATCGCGCCCCGGACCGGCTGACGGGCTCCTGCGAGGCTCTCGCGAGGACCCACTACCTTCCGGACGCAATTGCGGTGCCCACGGCGCGCTGACATGACGCCGCTGCAATCTCCGGTTAGCCACCGTGCAGCGACATCCATGCAGCGATGTTTCATTCGAGCGCTTTTTTCCGCTCACGTTCCCCAGCCCCACTGATGCCGCCCACCGTATTCATCGTCTCCGACGGTACCGGGATCACTGCCGAAACCTTCGCGCATTCGATCCTCTCCCAGTTCGACCAGAAATTCCGCCTGGTTCGCGTGCCCTTCGTCGACTCGACGGAAAAAGCCTACGCCACGCTAGAAAAGATCAACGAAGCGATCCAGCAGGACGGCCGCCGTCCGATCGTCTTCACGACGCTGGTGGACAGCGCGTCGAATCAGATCGTCAAAGGCTCGAACGCGCTCGTGCTGGATATGTTTCAGACCTTCGTCGAGCCGCTCGAGCAGGAGCTGGAGCTCAAGTCGAGCCACGCGATGGGCCGCGGCCACCAGAACGCCGATACCGAGGAATACAAGAACCGGATCGAGGCGATCAACTTCTCGCTCGCCCACGACGACGGTCAATCGAACCGCAATCTGGCCGATGCCGACGTGATTCTGGTGGGCGTGTCGCGCAGCGGCAAGACGCCGACGAGCCTGTATCTGGCCATGCAGTACGGCGTGAAAGCGGCCAACTATCCGCTGATTCCGGAAGACTTCGAGCGCGGCAAGCTGCCTACGCCGCTATTGGCGCATCGGCAGAAGATGTTTGGTTTGTCGATCGATCCGCAGCGGCTGTCGGAGATCCGTAACGAGCGCCGCCCGGGCAGCAAGTACGCCGCGCCGGAAAATTGCCGTTACGAGATCAACGAGGCGGAAGCGATGATGCGACGCGAAGGGGTCAAGTGGTTGTCGTCGACGCATAAGTCGATCGAGGAGATCGCGACAACGATCCTGCAGGAGATCAAGCTGGACCGGCCGGCTTATTGAGCGACGACCAGCTTTGCCGGCGTGTGTACGTGGTGCTGAGGCGGTCGCGGAGATCGCCTCAGACCTGAAGTCATTGCACTGTCACGCGCGGCGCTGCTGGCGGCACTGTTCGAACACGCAGACAGCCGCAGCGGCCGCCACATTCAGCGATTCCATGCCGCCCGGCTGAGGAATCGTCACCCGCAACGAAACCGCATCGCGCCAGGTCTGCGAGACGCCCGCTCCTTCGTTGCCGAACACCCACGCGAGCGGCCCGCTCAGATCGCAATCGTAGATCGCCTCGGCACCGTGCGAATCCGTAATGACGATGGGCACCGCGAGGCGCTCGATCAATACCTGCGCCTCGACATCCTCATGGATTTGCAACAGGAAATGCGCGCCCATGCCTGAGCGCAACACCTTCGACGACCACGCGTACGCGGTGCCCGGCGCGCAAAACACCTGCTGAATACCGGCGGCCGCCGCGCTGCGCAGAATCGAACCGACGTTGCCGGCATCCTGCACGCCATCGAGCACGAGGCAGGTTTGTCCGACCTTCTCCGGCAACGGTGTATCGAGCTTTTCGACCAGCAGCAGAATCCCGACACCATGCACGACGTTCGACACCTGGCCAAACAATGCATCGGGCAACGTGACGATACGGTGCTCGTCGATGCGCGACACGATCGCTTGCGCTTCGTCGTGGCGCAACGCGCCCTCGGTGACAATGCACATTTCCGGCTGCCCGGCGACGTCGAGATATGCGCTCGCGAGATGGAACCCTTCGAGCAACGCGTGACCGCTGCGACGCTGCTGATGCGTCGAGCCGGCCAGTGCCTTGAGGCGCTTGTAGAGCGGATTGTCCCGCGAGGTGATGGCTTTCACAGGCAGCGCAGACAGTGAGAATGAGGAAAGAGTGGGCGACGCGCCGGACAACGCGCAGCGCTTACGCGCCGCTGCGTTCGCCGAAGGCGTCGTCGTCGAGCATGGCGTCGGTGAGCGTTCCGGACACGACGATCATGTCGCCCGCCGGCAGTGGTTTCAACGCCGTGCCGAAACGCTGATGCGCTTCGCGCACCGGTGCGAACGAGCGCCGATGATGCTCGCAGGGTCCGTGTTCGCGCAGCGCCGCGAGATGCTGCGGCGTGCCGTAGCCGGCATGTGCGTTAAAACCGTAGACCGGATAGGTTTGATGCAATTCGAGCAGCATCCGGTCACGCGTGACCTTGGCGAGAATCGACGCCGCCGAAATGCTTTTGATCAGTGCATCGCCGCCGATCACCGCCTCGCTGCGAACGCTCAGCGTCGGGCAGCGATTGCCGTCGATTTTCACGAGCGTCGGCACGACCGAGAGGCCTTCGACCGCCCGCTTCATCGCCAGCATGGTGGCGTGCAGGATGTTCAGCGTATCGATTTCTTCGACGCTGGCGGACGCGATGCAGTAGGCGAGCGCCCGGTCGACGATCTTGTCGTACAGCTCGTCGCGTTTTTTGGCGGTGAGCGCTTTCGAATCGTCGAGGCCGCGGATCATCGGCTTCGACGGATCGAAAATCACCGCCGCAGCGACCACCGGGCCGGCCAGCGGCCCGCGCCCTGCTTCGTCGACGCCGCAGACGATGTCGTCCGGCGTCTCGAAGTCAAGACCGACCTGCCGCGCCGCCGCGCCAGCAACGGTCGCAGCCTTGCGGCGTGGCGCGCGCGCGGTAGTCACGGCCGCGCCTTCCGCTTTTCGACGATGCTCGCCACGACTTCCGCTGCACGTTGCGCGGTGTTCTGCTTCAGCACGTGATGCATCTCCGTGAAGATTTCCGTCAGCGTGCGCCGGTTGGCCTCGTCGCGCAACTGTTTCAGCGTCGCTTCGGCGAGCGCCTGAGGCGTCGCGAAGTGCTGCAGAATTTCCGGCACGACGAAGCGCCCCGCCAGAATGTTCGGCAAGCCGACATACGGCAGATAGCCTTGGCGGCGCATGATCTGGCCGGTCAGCCAGGGCACCTTATACGAGATCACCATCGGCTTTTTCAGCAGCGCGGCTTCCAGCGTCACCGTGCCGCTCTTGACGAGGATCGCATCGGCCGCCGTCATGGCGATTTGCGCCTGGCCGTCGGTAATGGTCAGCGCGAGACCGGGATGCGCATCGACCAGCGGCCGTAGCATTTCGCGCAGTGCGGGCGTGGCCGCCGGCATCACGAAACGCAAACTGGGCTCCTGGTGCTGCATCATTTCCATCGCGGCAAAGAACGTCGGACCGATCAGATCGATCTCCGAGCGCCGGCTGCCTGGCAGCACCGCGATGATCGGGCCGCTTTCGGCAAGACCGAGCGTACGGCGCGCGCCAAGCGTATCGGGTACCAGAGGAATTTCGTCGGCAAGCGGATGGCCCACGTACGAGGCCGCGATGCCGGCCTTTTCCAGCAACGCCGTTTCGAACGGAAACACGCACAGCATGTGGTCGACCGCCTTGGCGATCTTCTTGATGCGCCCACCTCGCCACGCCCAGATCGACGGGCAAACGAAGTGAACCGTCGGAATACCGGCGTCGCGCAACGGATGCTCGAGTCCGAAATTGAAATCCGGCGCGTCCACGCCGACGAATACCGACGGCGGTTCCGCCAGCAATTGGCGCTTCAGTTCCTTGCGGATGCCGAGGATCTCTGGAATATGCCGCAGTGCTTCGACATAGCCGCGCACCGTCAGCTTCTCCATCGGCCAGTGGGCGTCGAAACCCGTGGCGATCATGCGCGGGCCGCCGACCCCGTAATACTGGGTGCCGGCGGGCAAACGGCTCGCGAGGCCGTCGAGCAGCGACGCCGCCAGCAGGTCGCCGGACGGCTCGCCTGCCACCATCGCGACGCGCAGGGGACTCGGGTTCAAAGCCATCGGTTAGCGGATGATGCCGCGTTGCGACGCTTCGACAAACGCGAGCAGCGTTTGTACCGGCGCATCGCCATCGCCACCCGCGGTTGCGAGTTCGCGCAACTGCACCTTCGCTTCTTCAAGCGACAGGCCGTTCTTGTACAGCAAGCGGTACGCCGAGCGCAGCGCCGAGATCGCGTCTGCGGAGAAACCGCGGCGGCGCAGACCCTCGACGTTGATACCGTGCGGCTCGGCCTTGTTGCCGGCAGCGATCACGAACGGCGGGATGTCCTGCACGAGCGCCGACGCGCCGCCCAGCATCGAATGCGCGCCGATGCGCACGAACTGATGCACGCCCGACATGCCGCCGATAATCGCATGGTCGCCAATCGTCACGTGGCCGGCCATCTGCGCATTGCTCGACAGAATCACGTTGTTGCCGACGTGGCAGTCGTGGCCGATGTGCACGTAGGCCATGATCCAGTTGTCGTCGCCGAGCGTAGTGACGCCCGAGTCCTGCACCGTGCCGGTGTGGATCGTGGTGAACTCACGGATCGTGTTGCGATTGCCGATCACAAGCCGGGTCGGCTCGTCCTTGTACTTCATGTCCTGCGGACGACCGCCGACCGATGCATAGTGGCCGATGCGGTTGTCTTCGCCAATCGTCGTGTGACCTTCGATCACGCTGTGCGAACCGACCGTGGTCCGTGCGCCGATCGTCACATGTGCGCCGACGACGGCATACGGTCCGATTTCGACGGATTCGTCGAGTTGTGCGCCCGGTTCGACGATCGCAGTGGGATGAATCCTGCTCATGCGTCCTCGCTTCTGATTCTGTTGCGTTGTCTGGATGGGCGTAGCCGGAGTGCGCAGCGCCTGGGATAAGCGACTGACCGTCCGGACACCGGCTTCAAGCGTCTTTGTCCGTGTGCCGCACCGCGCACATCAGATCGGCTTCCGCCGCCACGGCTCCATCCACTTCGGCGCGTGCCTTGAACTTCCAGATGCCGCGCATATGACGCTCGAACGTGCAGTTCAGGATCAGCTGATCGCCCGGTTCCACCACGCGCTTGAAACGCGCGTTGTCGATGCCCACGAACAGATACAGCGTGTTCGACGGATCACTCGGCTCTTCCGAAAACGTCAGCAGCGCTGCCGTTTGCGCGAGCGCTTCGAGGATCAGCACGCCGGGCATCACCGGACGGGTCGGAAAGTGACCCTGGAAATACGGCTCATTGATCGACACGTTCTTCAACGCTTTGATGCTCTTATGCGGCTCGAGTTCGAGCACCCGGTCGACCAGCAGGATCGGGTAACGATGGGGCAGCAGCGTGAGAATCTTATGAATGTCGAGATTGATTTTTTCGGTGCTCATGGTGTTTCTACTCACGCATTGACTGCGCGATGATGACTGCGGATACTGGTGCAGGTGGGTTGGTAACGCGTGCTGCCGGCGCTCGCCGAAACCCGGCGGCCATGCCACCCGGTCACGGCAACCGACTTTGCTTCCTGATGCTTGCCCGCTATTTTACGCGGTACCGGCCGGTTGGCCCGCGGATTGTTGTGCGGGTTGACCCGCGGGTCGGCGTGCGGGTCTGCCTGCGGGTCGGCCTTATGTCTCAGGCTTCGTCGCCCGCGGAATTGCTTGCCGCGCCGGCCGGCTTGCCTGCCGAAGCGGCATTTTCGAGCGCCTTGATACGATCGCGAAGCTTATCGATGTTACGCAGCAAAGCAGCGCTCTTGTTCCAGTCGGCATGGTTCACCGCCGGGAATGCGCTGGTGTACATGCCAGGCTTCAGCAAGGACTTCGAGACGCCCGACTTCGCCGTGACGATCACATAGTCAGCCAGCGTAACGTGCCCCGCGATCCCCACCGCGCCGCCGATCATGCAATGACGGCCGATCGTGGTGCTGCCCGCAATGCCCGCACAGCCGGCGATCACGGTGTAAGCGCCGACCTTGCAGTTGTGGCCGATCTGCACGAGGTTGTCGATTTTCACGCACTCTTCGATGATCGTGTCGGCCATGGCGCCGCGGTCGATGGTGGTGTTCGCACCGATTTCGACGTCCGCCGCGATCGACACGCCGCCGACTTGCGGAATTTTCACCCAGCTGCCGGTACGCGCATCACCTTCACCCACGAAATCCGGCGCGAAGCCAAAACCGTCCGAACCGATCACCGCGCCGGCGTGCACGATGACGCGCTCGCCGAGCTTGCAGCCGTAGTACACCGCGACGTTCGGATACAGATGCGAGCCCGCACCGATTCGCGTGCCGCGGCCGATCACCACGTTGGCGTCCAGACGCACGTTTTCGCCGATCACCGCGCCCGCTTCCACCGTGACGTGCGGACCGATCACCGCGCTTGCGGCAATCTGGGCCGACGGGTCGATCGTCGCGCTAGGATGCACACCGGGCACCGCCTTGGGCGCCGCCATGTCGATGAATGTCTGCGCGACGCGCGCGAAGTAAGCGTACGGATTCGGCGTGACGATGAAGTTACGGCCAGTAAGGGAGCTGAGCTTCGAGAGGTCGTCGGCATTGATCAACACCGCGCCTGCACGGGTCGTCTCGACCTGCGACAGGTACTTCGGATTGGCGAGGAACGCCAGCTGGTCCGGGCCTGCCTGGTCGAGCGGCGCCAGACTGCCGACGCGCTGCGAACCCTCTCCGACTACTTCACCGCCGAACCGCTGGACGATGTCCTCAAGCGTAAATGCCATGCCTATCCTCTGTCTCCGATCCCATGCGAGATGGTTGCTGCACAATCAGTCCAACTTGTCGGTTCTACGGCCCTGCGCTGCACCCCGGCCGGTGCCCGGCGCGCGGCGTGTGCGTTCAGTTACCCGAGGCCGCCAGTGCCTTGAGCACCTGATCGGTAATGTCGATGCGCGGGCTCACGTACACCGCTTCCTGAACGATCAGGTCGTAGTGCTGCTGCTCGGCGATCTGCTTGATCACCTTGTTGGCCCGGTCGAGCACCGCCGCCAGTTCTTCGTTGCGGCGCTGGTTCAGGTCTTCCCGAAACTCACGTTGCTTGCGCTGAAAGTCCGTATCCAGCTGCGACAGATCGCGCTGCTTCTGCGCGCGATCGGCAGCCGACATCGACGCACCGTTCTTGTCGAGCGAGTCGGACATCGATTTCAGCTTCTGCGCCATGTCGGCCAGGTCTTTGTCGCGCTTGGCGAACTCCGCCTCGAGCTTGACCTGTGCAGCCTTCGCGGCAGCCGATTCACGCAGGATACGGTCCGAATTCACCGCAGCGATCCTGGCTTCCTGGGCGTGCGCGACCCCCGCTACGCCGACACCCAGCGTCATTGCCAGCGCCAGCGCGCAAGCCACACGTTTCGAAAACATACCGGTTCGCAAAGTCATCCTCTCGATACTGTAGTTTGGCCGGGCCCACCGCCGGAAGCCGCCCGTAAAGGCCCGGGCCGCCCTCCGCCGGATCAGAATGCCGTCCCGATCTGGAACTGGAACTTCTGATACTGGTCGCCCGTGTGCTTCGTGAGCGGGAAGCCCAAGCTGAGCTTGAGCGGGCCGATCGGCGAGATCCACGCAAGACCGACACCGTAGCCGTAACGCAGGCCGTTCGCGCCATTCGACGTAGCGGCACTGCTTGCGTCCGCCCAGACGTTACCTGCGTCAAGGAACGTAAACACGCGCAGCGTGCGATCATACCCGGTGCCCGGCAACGGGAACGTCAACTCGATGTTACCCACCAGCAGCTTTGAGCCGCCGATCGGATCGTTCGTCGTCGCGTCACGCGGACCCAGCGAGCTAGGCTCATATCCCCGCACCGAACCGATACCACCTGCGTAGTAGTTCTTGAAAATCGGATACGGCTTACCGCCCATGCCCTTACCGTAGCCGCCCTGGAAGTTGAAGCCCAGCACAAAGCCACGCGAAAACGAGTAATAGTACTGCGCGTTGATGTCGGCCTTGTAGTACTGCGTGCCACCGATCGGCGTGCCGTACTCGGCGTTCGCCTGCGTAAAGTAGCCGCGGCTCGGCACCAGCGCGCTGTCTCGTGCGTCGCGCGACCAGCCCACCGTAATTGGCACGTTGTTCGAAACGCGTCCGAAATCGGTGACGTACTGCTTATAGGACGCTGGCGTGTTCGCGTCGACGTCCAGCTGGTTCTGCTCGAGGCCCGCGCCGAAGTACACCGTGTCGACTTCGGAGAACGGAATACCAAACTTCAGGTCACCACCGATCGTGACGATCTTGAAGCTCGAATCCGTCGAGTAGTACAGCGGCTGGTACGTACGGTAGTAGACGTCGGTAATGCGCTTGATGCCGTCGACCGTGAAGTACGGGTCGACCTGCGTGACCGTCAAGGTACGGTACGTCTTGGCGGTATTCACATTCACCGCGAGACTCGTACCCGAACCGAACACGTTGTCCTGCGATACGCCGGCCGAGAGCACCACCTTGTCCGTCGACGAGAAACCAGCGCCCAGCGTGATCGCGCCGGTCGGCTTTTCGGCCACCTTGACGTCCACATCGACCTGGTCGGGCGTGCCTTCCACCGGCACCGTGGTCACGTCCACATCGGTAAAGTAGCCGAGACGGTTGATCCGGTCTTTCGACAGCGCGAGGCGGTTCGAATCGAACCACGAGCTTTCGAGCTGGCGCATTTCGCGGCGCACCACTTCGTCGCGCGTGCGCGTGTTGCCGACCACGTTGATGCGGCGCACGTACACACGGCGGCTCGGGTCCACTTGCAGCGTCAGGTCGACCTTGTGGTGTTCCTGATCGATCTGCGGCTGCGCGTTGACCGTGGCGAACGCGTAGCCGTATTCGCCGAGCTTGTCGACGATCGCTTTGGTCGTGGCTTGCAGCTTTTCAGCCGAGAAGCGATCACCCGGTTTGATCTTGATGAGCTTGTTCAGCTCCGGCTCGCGGTCGAGCAGATTACCGGCCAGCTTGATGCTGTTGATCGTGTACGGCTCGCCTTCGTGCAGCGTGACCGTCAGATACATGTCCTTCTTGTCCGGCGTGATCGACACCTGGGTCGACTCGATGTTGAACTCGAGGTAGCCGCGATTCAGGTAATACGAGCGGACGTTTTCGAGGTCGCCGGTGAGCTTGTCTTTCGCGTACAGGTCGTTCTTCGTGTACCACGAGAACCAGTTCGGCGTGGACAGCTGCATTTCGTCGCGCAGCGTACCCGTGCTGAACGCCTTGTTGCCGATGAAGTTGATCTGGCGGATCTTCGCGCTCGGACCTTCAGCCACCGAGAACAGCACCGACACGCGATTGCGGTCGATCGGCGTGATCGTGGTGGTGACTTCGGCGGCGTAGTAGCCACGCGTCAGGTACTGGCGCTTCAGTTCCTGCTCGGCCTTGTCGACGAGTGCCTTGTCGTAATAACGGCCTTGCGACAAACCGACCGCGCGCAGCGCCTTGGTCAGGTTTTCCTTGTCGAACTCATGAATGCCGGCGAAGTCGATCGTGCCGATGGCCGGACGTTCCAGCACCTGCACGATGACGACATTGCCTTCCGTCGCGATCTTGACGTCGTTGAAGAAGCCCGTGGCGTACAGCGCGCGAATGGCTTCGGAAGCCTTGTCGTCGCTAAAGGTGTCGCCTTGCTTGATAGGCAGGTACGCGAACACGGTACCGGGTTCGACGCGTTGCAATCCCTCGATCCGGATGTCTTGCACCACGAAGGGCGTCGTTGCGTGAGCAACCAGCCCATGCGCGGCAAACGCCGCGGCTATAACCGTCTTTGGAACAAAGCGATGAGGTTTAAACAACGTGCTTCCCCAGTGTGTATAGCTGCATCAGGTCGGGCGGTCGCCATCGTGAACGCCGCCAGACACTTTAAAAATGGATTAAACGAGCCAGATCGTTGAACAGCGCAATCGCCGACAACGCGACGATGCAGGCGAGACCCGCCCTCTGAAAAACGAGTTGCCAGCGATCGGAGACAACTTTGCCGGTTACAGCTTCAACCAAATAATATAACAGATGACCCCCGTCCAATACCGGAATTGGTAACAGGTTCAGTACGCCGAGGCTAATACTGACAAGGGCCAGGAACGACAGGAATGCAGATGGACCTAGACGTGCGCTCTTTCCTGCGTAATCGGCGATCGTCACGGGGCCAGAAAGATTTTTCAGCGAAGCCTCGCCGACGATCATCCGTCCGAACATCCGCACCGAATAAACAGCCAGATCCCACGTACGGCGCGCGCCCAGTTGCAAGCTTTCGACCGGCCCGTAACGCACGTCGATCGACGGCACCTGGGTAGCGAGTTCCGCGCCGATACGGCCGATCTGCTGCCCGGTCGCGTCATCGCGCTGCGACTGCGGGACGATGCGAACGTCTTCCAGCTTGCCCGCGGCTTGCCCGCCACGCTCTACCTGCAGCGTTACGGGCGTGCCGGCGTGCGATTTTACATAAGCGATGAAGGCTGTGGCATTGTCGGTCGGGATACCGTTGATCGCGCGCAGACGGTCGCCCACCGCAAGGCCTGCCTTTTGCGCCGCGCTACCCGGCTGCACTCCGGCGACCGTCAGCTTGCCGCCACCCGGCTCGAAACCAAGGCGCGACATGAAGTCGTCGTCGACGTCTTTCTCGGTGACGCCACGCAGATCCAGCTGGAAATCCGAGGTGCCGTGTGCATCTTTTGCGCTCAGCACGACGCGCTTGTGATCGAATGCCGCGCCCAGCAGTTTCCAGCGCAGGTCGGACCACGACCGCACTCGCTCGGATTCGCCGGCGTTTTCCGCACGCACGGCAACAATCGTTTCGCCACCGTCGAAACCGGCCAGCGCGGCCGGCGTATTCGGCGTAGGCGCTGCCACCACAGCCGCCGGCTCCGTCACGCCCGTGGCGAACACGAGGGCGAACAGCACGATGGCAAGCAGGAAATTCGCGACCGGCCCGGCCGCGACAATCGCGAAACGGCGCCACACCGACTGCCGGTTAAACGCATGCGGCAAGGCTTCAGTGGGAATCGGCGCCCCGCCGGTCTCGCGCTCGTCGAGCATTTTCACGTAGCCGCCCAGCGGCAGCGCGGCAATCGTCCATTCGGTGCCCGTCTTCGGGCTCACCCATTGGAACAGCGGCTTGCCGAAGCCGATCGAAAAACGCAGCACCTTGACGCCGCACAAGCGCGCGACACTGTAGTGCCCGTACTCGTGGACAACCACGAGTACGCCAATCGCCACCGCGAAGGCAAGCAGTTCGATCAGCAGGTTCATAGGCGCCTCACTGGACGGCGCGTTCCGTGCGACGGGCGCCGTCAGGCAGGCGCGCGATAAAGTCGGCAGCGGCGCGGCGCGCGGCCGCATCCGCTTCGATCACGTCTTCCAGCGCGTGCGCGCTGCGGTTCGGCAACGCATTGAGTACGGCGTCGACGACCTGAGCGATTGCCATGAAACCGATCTGGTGCGACAGGAACGCTTCCACCGCGACTTCGTTCGCGGCGTTGAGAGCCGCGCTCGCGAGGCCTCCCTCGGCCAGCGCCTTCACGGCGAGCGCGAGACACGGGAAGCGCGTGTAATCCGGTTTTTCGAACGACAGCGATGCGACCTGCAGCAGATCCAGTTGGGCCACGCCCGAATCGACGCGGTCCGGAAATGCCAGCGCATGCGCGATCGGCGTGCGCATGTCGGGATTGCCCAATTGCGCGAGCACCGAGCCGTCAGCGTACGACACCATCGAGTGAATCACGCTTTGCGGGTGAATCAGCACCTCGATTCGCTCGCCCGGCAGATCGAAGAGCCAGTGCGCCTCGATCACTTCGAGGCCTTTATTCATCATCGTGGCGGAGTCGACCGAAATCTTACGGCCCATGACCCAGTTCGGATGCTTACAGGCTTCGTCCGGCGTGACGTCGACCAGCGTGGCCGGTTCGCGCGTGCGGAACGGGCCGCCTGACGCGGTCAGGATGATCTTCGAGACGCCGCCATGCTGTGCGGCTTCGCGCGGCAAGCATTGGAAAATGGCATTGTGTTCGCTGTCGACCGGCAGCAGCACGGCGCCGTTGTCACGCACCGCGTCCATGAAGATCGCGCCGGACATCACCAGCGCTTCCTTGTTGGCGAGCAGAATGCGCTTGCCGGCGCGCGCGGCAGCGAGACTCGGCGCGAGGCCTGCAGCGCCGACAATCGCGGCTACGACCGTATCGCAGCTTTCACTCTTCGACACGTCAACGAGCGCTTGCGGGCCGTAAGTGACTTCCGTCTTGCAGCCGGCTTCACGCAACTTCGCCGCGACCTGCGCAGCGGTATCGGCATCGCCAACCACCGCGACTTCAGGCTGAAAGCGCAGGCATTGCTCGACGAGCTTGTTGCCGTTGCGATGCGCCGTGAGCGCGTAAACCGAGAAGCGTTCGGGATGACGCGCGACGACGTCGAGCGTGCTGTCTCCAATCGAGCCCGTGGAACCGAGCAATGTCAGACGTTTTTGCATATCTCTTTCTCTAGCCGAGCAGCAGCATGGCAAGCGGCAGCACCGGCAACAATGCGTCGATGCGGTCGAGTACGCCACCGTGCCCAGGCAACAGGCCGCTTGAATCTTTCACTCCGGCCTGGCGTTTCATCATGGATTCGAACAGGTCGCCCACCACGCTGAACGCCACCAGCAGGGTCAGTGCGAGCAACGTACGTACGGCGCCCCATTGCGCCAGCAGCGCAGAATACAGGGTCGGCTCGAACGCGTGCAAAAAGACCGCCGCCGCCGCGACGATCATCACCACCAGCCAACCGCCGATCGCGCCCTCCCAAGTCTTACCCGGGCTGATGGCAGGCGCCAGCTTGTGTTTTCCGAAAGCTTTTCCGGAGAAGTATGCGCCGATATCGGCCAGCCATACCAATAGGAGCAGCGACAGCACAAAGGCCACGCCCTGCATGCGTGCGGCGACGAGAGCATGCCAGCACGCGACGAATACCACAATGCCGGCAAGAAAGAGAAACGCGCGCCAGGCGCCTTGCGCGAGGGCCGGCTTGCGCAGGAGCACGTACGGCCCCGCGATCACCCAGAAAATAGCGGCCGCCTGAAAGAGCGGCCGGGGTTCCTCGACGCCGGTGCCGAGGCGCGTGCTCGCGACCAGCGCCACCGCAGAGACCAGCGCGTAAATGACCGGGCCCGCGCCGCCGAGCTTCAGCAGACGCGCCCACTCCCACGCGGCGAACACGACGACGAAGGCGATCAGCGCGCCAAACGCGCCCACCGGCGCGAACAGCGTGACCGGCAGGAAGATCGCCAGCAGGATGATCGCCGTGATGACACGGGTTTTTAGCATGGAAGCGAATCGACGTTCTGCGATTGCGGCTCGAGTTGAGCACTGGTGCGGCCAAAGCGGCGCTCACGCTCCGCGTAGGATGCGATGGCGTGGCCGAGCGCGTCGGCGTCGAAATCCGGCCAGAACGTGTCGGTGAAGTAGAACTCGGTGTAGGCGAGTTGCCACAGCAGGAAGTTGCTGACGCGGCGCTCGCCGCCGGTGCGGATAAAGAGGTCCGGCTCCGGCGCATAGGCCATCGACAGGTGTTCGGCGAACGAATCTTCGTTCACCTCGACCGCCTTGCCCGCCAGCGCCGATTGTTCGGCGAGCTTGCGGGTGGCCTGCATGATGTCCCAGCGACCGCCGTAGTTGGCGGCAATGGTGAGCGTGAGACGGGTATTGCGCGCGGTTTTGGTTTCCGCGCGCTTGATCAGGTCGCGAATGCGCGTATCGAATCGGGACAGATCGCCGACCACGCGCAGACGGATGCCGTTCGCGTGCAGCTTGCCGATCTCGCGCTCCAGCGCAGTGACGAACAGGCGCATCAGGAACGACACTTCGTCATTCGGGCGGCGCCAGTTTTCCGAGCTGAAGGCAAACAGCGTCAGGTATTCGACGCCCTGCCGGGCGCAGGCCTCGACGGCCGCACGCACTGCGTCGACGCCGCGCGTATGGCCGGCCACGCGCGGCAGACGGCGCTGGGTCGCCCAACGGCCGTTGCCGTCCATGATGATCGCGATATGTCGCGGCACCGCGGCGACATCAGGCACGCGCACGGTTGAGCTGGTATAGGTCATGGCCGTCGGGACAGTGACTGCAAAAAAAGAAGTGGAGATCTTAAAGGTGCTGAGCCAACCGGCCTCAGACCGTCATGATCTCGGCTTCTTTGGTCACTACAAGCTTGTCGATTTCCGTGACGAACTTGTCCGTCAGTTTCTGAACGTCGTCACCTGCACGTCGCTCGTCGTCTTCAGAAATTTCTTTGTCTTTCACGAGCTTCTTCAGTTGCTCGTTTGCATCACGGCGCAGGTTACGCACAGCGACCTTGGCCGTTTCCGCCTCGCTCTTGACCACTTTGGTCAGTTCGCGACGGCGTTCTTCGGTCAGCGCGGGCATCGGCACGCGAATCACGTCGCCTTGCGTAGCCGGGTTCAGACCGAGGTCCGACTCGCGGATCGCCTTTTCGACGACCTGGACCATCTTCTTTTCCCACGGCTGCACGCCGATCGTGCGTGCGTCGATCAGCGTCAGATTCGCGACCTGCGAAATCGGCACCGGCGAACCGTAGTAATCGCACTGGATGTGATCGAGCAGGCCCGTGTGTGCACGGCCCGTGCGGATCTTCGACAAGTCGTTCTTGAACGCGTCGATGGAACGCTGCATCTTTTGTTCAGCGCCCTTCCTGATATCAGCCACAGACATTTTTAAACCTCCGAACCTTCAAAACGGTGCGAGCCGGCCAGCGCGCGCACTATGCGGCGGCCTGGGCTCGCGTTAAAGCCCACGTTATGTGAACGAGAGTTTACACGTGGACGAGGGTGCCCTCGTCCTCGCCTTGTACGATGCGCTTGAGCGCACCCGGCTTGACGATCGAAAACACCCGGATCGGCAGCTTCTGGTCGCGGCACAGCGCGAACGCCGTGGCGTCCATCACCTGCAGATTACGGCCGATGGCTTCGTCGAAGCTGATCGTGGTGTAACGGGTCGCGCTCGGGTCTTTCTTGGGATCGGCCGAATAAACGCCGTCCACCTTAGTGGCTTTCAGCACGACCTCCGCGCCGATTTCCGAACCGCGCAGCGCGGCGGCCGTATCGGTCGTGAAGAACGGGTTGCCGGTGCCGGCCGCGAAAATCACGACTTTGCCTTCTTCGAGCTGGCGAATCGCACGCGGGCGGATGTAAGGCTCGACCACCTGGTCCATACGCAGCGCGGATTGCACGCGCGCTTCGATGCCGGCGTGGCGCATTGCGTCCTGCAGCGCCAGCGCGTTCATCATGGTGGCCAGCATGCCCATGTAGTCAGCCGTGGCGCGATCCATACCGGCCGCGCCGCCCGCGACGCCGCGGAAAATATTACCGCCGCCGATCACCACGGCCAGCTGCGTTCCGAGACGGACCACTTCGGCCACGTCCGCTACCATTCGTTCGATGGTCGCGCGATTGATGCCGAAGGCATCGTCGCCCATCAGAGCTTCACCGGAGAGTTTGAGCAGGACGCGTTTATAGGCAGTGGGCATAGAGGTATCCAGATCGCGCAGAACAGGGCAACAACAAGGGACTAATGTAGGGGTGAAATGCTGATTCGGGCAAGCGTCGCCAAATTGACGAACCCTGGGGTCCGCCAGCGGCGTGCGCCGCGAGGGTCACCCGCGTGCAGCCTTGCGGCGCTGCCGACCGCGGCAAAGTCTTGCTCCGCCGCGGGTCCAACAGTACTAACTGAAGCTTAAGCGATACTTATTGTTGCTTTGCAGCAGCGACTTGAGCGGCCACTTCAGCTGCGAAGTCGTCCTGCTTCTTCTCGATGCCTTCGCCGACCACGAACAGCGCGAACTTCTGCACGCTCGCATTGCCAGCCTTCAGCATCTGTTCGATCGTCTGCTTGTCGTTCTTAACGAACGTCTGGTTCAGCAGCGACACTTCCTTCAGGTACTTCTGCACGCTGCCGTCGACCATCTTGGCGACGATTTCAGCCGGCTTGCCCGATTCAGCAGCCTTCTGCTCAGCAATGCTGCGCTCCTTGGCGATCAGATCCGCCGGGACGTCGTCCGACGACAGCGAGACCGGCTTCATGGCGGCGATGTGCATTGCCACGTCCTTGCCGACCTGCTCGTCCGCGCCGGTGTACTCGACCAGCACGCCGATACGCGTGCCGTGCAGGTACGCTGCCAGCTTGTTCGAGGTTTCGAAACGCACGAAACGGCGGATCGACAGGTTTTCACCGATCTTGCCGACCAGCGCCAGACGCACTGCGTCGACCGTCGAGCCGTCCAGCGGCAGTGCCGACAGGGCAGCGACGTCAGCCGGGTTTTGCGTGGCGACCAGTTCAGCGATCGTCTTCGAGAATGCCAGGAAGTCGTCGTTCTTCGAAACGAAGTCGGTTTCGCAGTTCAGTTCGACGAGCGAACCAGCGTTGCCGCCGATGAACGATGCAACCACGCCTTCAGCCGTCACGCGCGATGCTGCCTTGCTGGCCTTGTTGCCCAGCTTCACGCGCAGCAGCTCTTCAGCGCGCGCCATGTCGCCTTCAGCTTCCGTCAGCGCCTTCTTGCATTCCATCATCGGCGCGTCGGTCTTTGCGCGCAGTTCTGCAACCATGCTTGCGGTAATTGCCGCCATCATTTGCTCCTTGAGTTCCGTCTTGTCACACGCCGCCCGGACTTCGATACCGGCGGCAAGAATTCGTTTCAACGTCGCACGTATTTTTTACGGACTACGTTTCAGCACTACTCACAGCACACCACTTTGTCGCGGCTTAAAAAAAGGGGGCCTGTAGAAAGCCCCCTTTTTTGCCGGACACGGGGCAGCTTTACGCTTCCGAGTTGACCTCGACGAACTCGTCGCCGTCACCACCGCGAGCAGCTTGCACCACTTCGTTGACCGCGTTAGCACGGCCTTCGACGATTGCGTCAGCCACGCCAGCCGTGTACAGAGCTACAGCCTTCGAAGCGTCGTCGTTACCCGGGATCACGTAGTCGATGCCTTCCGGCGAGTGGTTCGTGTCGACCACGGCGATGACCGGAATACCGAGCTTGTTCGCTTCGGTAACGGCAATCTTGTGGTAGCCGACGTCGACCACGAAGATCGCGTCCGGAATACCGCCCATGTCTTTCACGCCGCCGATCGACTTTTGCAGCTTGGCCATTTCGCGTTCGAACAGGAGCGCTTCTTTCTTGCTCATGCGTTCGGTTTCGCCAGCTTCCAGCGATGCTTCCATGTCCTTCAGGCGCTTGATCGAAACCTTCAGCGTCTTGAAGTTGGTCAGCATGCCGCCGAGCCAGCGTGCGTTGACGTAAGGCATGCCAGCGCGTTGTGCTTCTTCAGCGATCGTGTCGCGCGATTGACGCTTCGTGCCGACGAACAGGATCGTGCCGCGATTCGCTGCCAGTTGACGCGCGTACTTCAGCGCGTCGTTGTACATCGGCAGCGTCTTTTCGAGGTTGATGATGTGAATCTTGTTGCGATGGCCGAAAATGAAGGGGGCCATCTTCGGGTTCCAGAAGCGCGTTTGGTGACCGAAGTGGACACCGGCTTCCAGCATTTGACGCATGGTAACTGCCATGAAAATCTCCGCGAGGGTTGGGTCTTAAGCCGGCTGCCGTATCTGCCGCGCTGCCGTTCTGGCTGAACGCGACGGACACCCTGGGTGCGCCGGCTTGCGAGTCTGCTGCCTTCGTACCGCCTTACCCGTAGCGCAGGCAACTATCGCTACGAGGCGCCTTTCCTGCCAGTTTGCGCTCATCAGAGTGACCAATAGAGCAACAAAATAAGACAGAGATCGACTTAGCCAAAGATTATAGCACGTGACTATCGGCCGACTCAACCTGCGCGGTAGCTCCCGTTTGCCGCAGGCGGGTTGCACCTATACGCCCACCACCATATTGCAAAACCGTGGCAAAACCCTGCGGCAGCGGGAATATGGTGCGATAATCTTGCAATAAATCGCATTTCAGGCCCGACTCATGGCTATTACGCTCAAAAACGAACACGATATCGCGCAGATGCGCGTCGCCTGCAAGCTCGCTAGCGAAGTGCTCGACTACATCACGCCGTTCGTCACGGCCGGCATCACGACCGGCGAACTCGACCGGCTATGTCACGAATACATGCTCCAGGTGCAAGGCACGGTTCCGGCGCCGCTGAATTATCAGCCGCCCGGCTACCCGCCTTACCCGAAAGCCACCTGCATTTCGGTCAACGACGTGATCTGCCACGGTATTCCGGGCGACAAGACGGTGAAGAACGGCGACGCCCTGAATATCGACGTCACGGTGATCAAGGAAGGCTATTTCGGCGACACCAGCCGGATGTTCATCGTCGGCGAAGGCTCGATCATGGCCAGGCGCCTCGTGCAAACCACCTTCGAATGCATGTGGCTCGGCATCGATCAGGTTCGCCCGGGCGCCCATCTCGGCGACATCGGCTACGCCATCCAGAAGCATGCTGAAGCGCAAGGCTACAGCGTGGTGCGCGAATATTGCGGCCATGGCATCGGCACGGTGTTTCACGAAGACCCGCAGATTCTGCACTACGGCCGTCCCGGCACCGGGCTCGAGCTGCAAACCGGCATGATCTTTACGATCGAACCGATGATCAACGCCGGTCGGCGCGACATCCGCACCATGCCGGATCAGTGGACCGTCAAAACCAAGGACCGCAGCCTGTCGGCACAGTGGGAACACACCGTGCTCGTCACCGAAACCGGTTACGACGTGCTGACTGTCTCGGCTGGCACGCCCGCGCGTCCGCCGGTTGTCGCAGCCACGGCCTGAACGACTTCCGCCCCCACCCGCCCGCCTGCCAATGAGTAGTGTTCCAGCCGTCGCCCAATCCCATGCCACGTCGCTCAAGGCGGACTACAAAGTGGCCAAAGCCCAGTTGCTGGAACGCTTCAAGACAGCCTCCAACGTCGACTCGCTGATGGCCGCCCTGGCTCGCGCCACGGACGAGTCGCTGCGCGCCGCCTGGAATACCTGCGAGTTGCCGCCCGAGTTGGCCCTGCTCGCGGTCGGCGGCTATGGGCGGGGCGAACTCGCGCCGCATTCTGACATCGACATTCTCGTCTTGCTGCCCGACGCGCCGATCGCGCATCTGGAAGCACGCATCGAGCGTTTTATCAGCCTCGCGTGGGATTTGGGACTCGAACTCGGCAGCAGTGTGCGCAGCGTGGTGCAGTGTGTCGAAGAAGCCGCGAACGACGTCACCGTGCGCACCTCGCTGCTCGAAGCTCGGCGCATTACAGGCAGCACCCTGCTCTTCGACGACTTTGCGAAGCGCTACCGCGAAACGCTCGACCCGCGCGCGTTCTTCCAGGCCAAAGTGCTGGAAATGCGTCAGCGGCACGCCAAATTTCAGGACACGCCGTATGCGCTCGAGCCGAACATCAAGGAAAGCCCAGGCGGCCTGCGCGATCTGCAGCTGATTCTGTGGATTACCCAGGCAGCTGGCTTCGGCAGCAGCTGGCGCGAGCTCGAAGCACGCGGCCTGATCACCGAGCGAGAAGCGCGCGAACTGCGCCGCAACGAAGGCTTCCTGAAAACGCTGCGCGCCCGCTTGCATGTGATCGCCGGCCGTCGTCAGGACATTCTGGTGTTCGACCTGCAAACGCCGGTGGCCGAAAGCTTCGGCTATAAGCCAACGGCGACGAAGCGCGCCAGCGAACAGTTGATGCGCCGCTATTACTGGTCCGCCAAAGCCGTTACGCAGCTGGCCACGATCCTGATCCAGAACATCGAAGCGCAGCTCTTCCCGAACACGAGCGGCATCACGCGCGTGCTCTCGGACCGTTTCGTCGAGAAGCAGGGCATGCTGGAAATCGCCAGCGACGACGTCTTCCAGCGCGAGCCGAACGCGATCCTCGAAGCTTTTCTGCTCTACGAACAGACGCCGGGCGTGAAGGGTTTGTCGGCGCGCACGCTGCGCGCGATCTACAACGCTCGCGACGTGATGGACCAGCATTGGCGGCGCGATCCGGAAAACGGTCGCCTGTTCATGGACATCCTGAAGCAGCCCGCCGGCATCACGCACGCGCTGCGACTGATGAACCAGACCAGCGTGCTCGGGCGCTATCTGCTGAACTTCCGGCGCATCGTCGGGCAGATGCAGCACGATCTGTATCACGTCTATACGGTCGATCAGCACATCCTCATGGTGCTGCGTAATCTGCGCCGCTTCGCGGTCGCCGAGCACGCGCACGAATATCCGTTCTGCAGTCAGTTGATCGCCAATTTCGACCGGCCGTGGGTGCTGTACGTGGCGGCGCTGTTTCACGACATCGCCAAGGGCCGCGGCGGCGACCATTCCACGCTCGGCATGGCCGATGCGCGGCGCTTCTGCCGCAACCATGGCATCGAGGGCGAGGACGGCGAACTGGTCGTCTGGCTGGTGCAGCAGCATCTGACCATGAGCCAGGTCGCGCAGAAGCAGGATACGAGCGACCCCGAAGTCATCAAGCGCTTTGCCGAACTGGTCGGCAACGAGCGCTGGCTCACCGCGCTTTACCTGCTGACCGTGGCCGACATTCGCGGCACCAGCCCGAAAGTCTGGAACACGTGGAAAGGCAAGCTGCTCGAGGACCTCTACCGCGCAACCCTGGCGGTGCTTGGCGGCGCCCGGCCAGACGCGCATTCGGAACTGAAATCGCGCCAGGAAGAAGCGCTTGCCCTGCTGCGCCTCGAAACCGTGCCGGAAGGCGCGCAAAAGGCGCTGTGGGACAAGCTGGATATCGGCTACTTCCTGCGCCACGACGCCGCGGATATCGCGTGGCAGACCCGTGTGCTGTACCGGCACGTCGAAACCGCGACGCCGATCGTACGGGCGCGTCCTTCGCCGATCGGCGAAGCGCTTCAGGTGCTGGTGTATGTGAAAGACCAGCCCGATCTGTTCGCCGGCATTTGTGCGTATTTCGACCGCAATGGCTTGTCGGTGCTCGATGCGCGGGTCAGCACGACCCGCCACGGGTACGCGCTCGATAATTTCCTCGTCGCGCACACCGAAGAAGACGTGCATTATCGCGATATTGCCAATCTGGTCGAACAGGAACTGACCGCACGCCTCGCCGGTGACGGCACCCTGCTTCCGGGACCGTCGAAAGGCCGGTTGTCACGGCTGTCGCGGACCTTCCCTGTGACGCCGCGCGTCGATCTTCGGGCCGACGAGCGCGGCCAATATTACATCCTGTCCGTGTCTGCGAACGACCGGCCAGGCCTTCTTTATTCAATCGCGCGCGTGCTGGCCGAGCACCGGGTCGGCGTTGCGTCGGCGCGGATCAATACGCTCGGCGAACGTGTCGAAGACGTGTTCCTGCTGGATGGACACGGTCTGTCGGACAACCGCCTGCAAATTCAGGTCGAGACCGAACTGCTGCGCGCGATTGCAGTGTGAGATTTCATGCGAGTCAAATTAACAGCCAAGCACCCGCGGCCGGCTTCGTCCGAACGCGCCCCTGTCCGTACCGGAAGCAACTCGGCGCGTAAGCCGACGCGTCCGACCGGGCCACGGCCGTCTACGCCGACGGCAGGGTTCAACGGGGCGCGGGGCGAAGGCGCAGCGGGTGGTGGCAAGCGGCCGGCGGATGCAGGTAAGCCGGCAGGCGCCGGCGCGCGTGCGCCACGGGCTGAAGGATCGTTTTCCCGCGAGCGGGATGCGGGTGGTGCCGGCGCTGCGCGCCGGGCGCCGTCGGATCGTCCGCCGCGGCGCGAAGGGGCCGGCGGTGCGCCGCGTCGTTTCGAGGGCAGTAGTGATCGCGCTCCGCGTCGGGACGATGGTGAGCGTGCGCCGCGCCGGTTTGAAGGTGGTGGCGATCGTAGCGAACGTGCGCCGCGCCGTGATGGTGGCGAACGCAGCCAAGGCGCTCCGCGTCGATTTGAAGGTGGCGGCGATCGTGCACCGCGTCGGGATGAGGGCGCTCGTGCGCCCCGTAAGTTTGAAGGTGGCGGTGATCGTAGCGAACGCGCTCCGCGCCGTGCTGACGGCGAACGCCCTCAAGGTGCTCCGCGCCGGTTCGAAGGTGCCGGCGATCGCGGCGAACGCGCGCCCCGCCGCTTCGAAGGCAACACCGATCGCAGCGAACGCGCACCGCGCAGTTTCGAAGGCAACCGTGCCCCGCGCCGCGACGAAGGCGAACGCCGCTCGTTCAGCGGTCCGCGCCCGGGTGCAGGCCGTCCGTCGGAAGGTGGCCCGCGTGGCGAGCGTCCGGCGCGTGACGCCTCGGATCGGCCCCGCTTCGGCGGCGACCGTGGCGCCCCGCAGGGGCGCGGCAGCGGCGAGCGCGGTCCGCGCAGCGACAGCGCAGCACCGCGCCGTTTTGAAGGCGAGCGTGGCGAGCGCACTTTCGCGAAGCCCGTCAAAAGCGGCTACCGTGACCGCACGGACCGTCCGGCTCGCGCACCGCGTGACGACCGTGGCGAACGCGCCCCGGCCAAACGTGAATTCGGCGATCGTCCGCCGCGTGCCGGCGAACGTAACGAACGTAACGAACGTAACGAACGTAGCGAGCGGGGCGAGCGCCCTGCTCGCAGCTTCGACAAGGCGCTGCCGGCTGCCGGCCGCCGCTTCGGCGACGACAACCGCCCCGCCCGTGCCGACAAGCCGCGTGGCCCAGCGCCCGCAGCCAGAGCCGAACGCGACGATGACACCGATGCCGCTCCGCGCACGCCGCGCCGCGACTACGAAGACGCACCGGGAACGCTGCGCCTGTCCAAGCTGATGTCGGAACTCGGCCTGTGCTCGCGCCGTGAAGCCGACGAGTGGATCGAAAAAGGCTGGGTGCTGGTCGACGGCGAGCGGATCGACACGCTCGGCACCAAGGTTCGCCCGGATCAACGCATCGAGATCGACCCCGCCGCCGAAGCCGCGCAAGCGAGCCAGGTGACGGTCTTGATCCACAAGCCCGTGGGCCTCGTATCGGGCCAGGCGGAAGACGGCTATCAACCGGCGATCACGCTGGTCACGCCGGAAAATCGCTGGGATGGCGACACTTCCGACATCCGCTTCTCGGTCTCGCATCTGCGCCAACTCGCGCCGGCAGGCCGCCTCGACATCGATTCGACGGGCTTACTGGTGTTGACTCAGGACGGCCGCATTGCCAAGCAGCTGATTGGCGGCCATTCGGAGATCGACAAGGAGTATCTGGTGCGCGTGTCGTTCGGCGAGCACACCACCGACGTCGAAAGCCACTTCCCGCCGGAAAGCCTCGCGCTCCTGTGCCACGGCCTCTCGCTCGACGACGTGCCGCTGAAACCCGCCCAGGTCAATTGGCAAAACGGCGAGCAACTGCGCTTCGTGCTGCGCGAAGGCAAGAAACGCCAGATCCGCCGGATGTGCGAGCTGGTCGGCCTCGAAGTAATCGGCCTGAAGCGCGTGCGGATGGGTCAGGTCATGCTGGGCGCACTGCCGCCGGGTCAATGGCGCTATCTGTCGGCGGACGAGTCGTTCTGATGCGGGGAGCTTGACGCTCAGATACGTTCGCCCAACAAAAAACCCACGTGAAAACGTGGGTTTTTTTATGCCTGCAACGCACGCGCGCAGAACACCGCAGCCTCAGTCGTCGCTATTCGGATCCATATCCGGAAACAGAACTTCCGTGAAACCGAACTTCGCGAAATCGTTGATCCGCATGGGGTATAGCTTGCCGATCAGGTGATCGCACTCATGCTGCACGACACGCGCGTGAAAGCCCTCGGCGACGCGGTCGATCGGCTTGCCGTATTGATCGAAGCCGTGATACTTGATCATCGAAAACCGGCTCACGGCGCCGCGCAGGCCCGGCACGGACAGGCAACCTTCCCAGCCCTCTTCCATATCCTGCGACACCGGCGTGATGGTCGGGTTGATCAGCACCGTCTCCGGCACCGGCGGCGCATCCGGATAGCGTTCGTTGTGCCCAAAACCAAAGATCACCACCTGCAGATTGACGCCGATCTGCGGCGCGGCGAGCCCCGCGCCGTTCGCGTCGTGCATGGTCTCGAACATGTCTTTGATGAGTTCATGCAACTCGGGGGTGTCGAAGTGGTCGACCGGGTCGGCAATTTGCAAAAGGCGCGGATCGCCCATCTTGAGAATTTCGCGGATCATAACTGCCCCTCCAGGAGCTTACGCATACCATCTTCGTCGAGTACGGGAACGCCGAGTTCCTCGGCTTTCGCCAACTTGCTGCCCGCTTCGGCCCCCGCCACCACGTAGTCCGTTTTCTTCGACACCGAACCGGCCACTTTCGCACCGGCCGCTTCGAGCATTTCTTTCGCCTCTTCACGGGCGAGCGTCGGCAAGGTGCCGGTCAGGACGACCGTCTTGCCGGCCAGCACGCCTTGCGGCGCCTTTGGTGCGGGCGGTCCTTCCGGCCAGGTGACCTTGCCCGGTGCGCGGAGTTGCTCGATCACCGTGCGGTTGTGTTCTTCGGCAAAAAACTGATGAAGCGACTCGGCCACCACAGGGCCCACGTCGTTCACCTCCAGCAATTCTTCGACCGAGGCGTCCATGATCGGATTCAGCGAGCCGAAATGCTTGGCGAGATCTTTCGCTGTCGATTCACCCACATGCCGGATACCGAGCGCGTAAATAAAGCGCGCCAGCGTGGTGTGCTTGGCCTTTTCCAGCGAGTCGAGCAGATTCTGCGCGGACTTTTCAGCGAAGCGATCGAGTTCAGCAAGCGTAGCAAAGCCGACGTTGAACAGATCGGCCGGCGTGCGCACCAGATTCTGCTCGACGAGCTGATCGATGATCTTTTCGCCGAGCCCGTCGATATCCAGCGCTCGCCGCTGCGCGAAGTGCCACAGCGCCTGCTTGCGCTGTGCCGGGCAGAACAGGCCGCCCGTGCAGCGCGCAATCGCCTCGTCCGGCAGCCGTTCGATGCTCGAGCCACACACCGGGCACTGCGTAGGCATGACGAACTCGCGGGCGTCGTCCGGGCGGCGGTCGAGCAACGCGCTCACCACTTCGGGAATCACGTCGCCCGCGCGCCGCACGATCACCGTGTCGCCGATGCGAATATCCTTCCGACGCACTTCGTCTTCGTTGTGCAACGTTGCGTTCGTGACCGTGGCGCCGCCGACGAACACCGGCTCCAGCCGCGCAACCGGCGTAATCGCACCGGTGCGGCCCACCTGCACGTCGATGGCCAGGAGTTTGGTCAGCGCTTCCTGCGCCGGGAATTTGTGCGCCAGAGCGAAACGCGGCGCGCGCGAGACAAAGCCGAGCGCGTCCTGCTCATCGCGCCGGTTGACCTTGTAGACGACGCCGTCGATATCGTAAGGCAGCGTATCGCGCTTTTCGCCCACCGCGTGAAAGAACCCCAGCAAGCCTTCGGCGCCCTGCACCACCGCGCGCTCGCCATTCACCGGCAAGCCGAGTTCCTTGTACCAGTCCAGCAGTTCGCTATGCGTGGCCGGCATTTCGATGCCTTCGACCACACCGATTCCATAAGCGAAGAACGACAGCGGCCGTTGCGCAGTAATCTTCGAATCGAGCTGCCGCAAACTGCCCGCCGCAGCGTTACGCGGATTAGCGAATTCCTTTTGCTCAGCGGCCCGCTGGCGCTCGTTCAGGCGCTCAAAATCGCGCTTGAACATGAGCACTTCACCGCGCACATCGAGCACCTGCGGCACGCGCTTGCCCTTGAGCTTGAGCGGAATGGAACGGATCGTGCGGACGTTTTCGGTGACGTTCTCGCCGGTGGCGCCGTCGCCGCGCGTGGACGCCTGGACGAACGTGCCGTCGACGTAACGCAGCGAGATGGCAAGGCCGTCGAACTTCAGTTCAGCAGCGTATTCCACCGGCACCGGCGGTTCGCTCGCGTTCTTGCCGAGCGCGTCGCCGACCCGCTTGTCGAACGCGATGATGTCTTCGTCGGCAAAACCATTGTTCAGCGAGAGCATGGGCTGATCGTGCACGACCGGCTCGAAGCCGCTCGACGCCTCGCCGCCCACGCGCTGAGTGGGTGAATCCGGCACGATCAGGTCCGGATGCTCCGCCTCGATTCGCTCCAGCTCCTTGAACAGCTTGTCGTACTCCGCGTCCGGCAGGTCGGGCTGGTCGAGCACGTAGTACGCGTAATTGGCGCGTTCGAGTTCCGCGCGCAGCCACGCGGCCCGCTCGGCAGGCGCGCTGGTTGCAGGGTTGGAGACGGGGGTTCGGGCCATGCTGTCGGAAGCTTCTTCAAAGGAATTCAGACATTGGATTATCGCAGGAAGCGTGCCCCTTTACATCGGCCGAATGGCCAGTTTCGTGCGTTCGTTATTCCGCCCCAGACGCCGCCCCAAACGCCAACGGCCGCACACTGTGCGGCCGTCGAATACTGCGCGATTGCGAAGCCCTTACTGGCTGAACAGACGTCGCGTGGCCGGCGAACCCGCCGGAATACCCGCCTGTTCGAGCTTCGCGTAAAGCGTCATCAACTGCTTTTCGATCGCCAGCAGCGCGGTTTCCGGCAGCGGCCGGCGTCCGTCGTCGACCACCCGGCCGCCAATACGCTCAGCCAACGATTTCGCGTAGTCGCACATCAGGCGGAACGGCAGGATGTCTTCGTCCGCGACCGGCACATCCAGCACCAGCGTGATCATCTGGCCGCCCTTGTAGGTCAGGTCGTCGCGCAGGAAATTGGTGTCGCCGAATTGCAGCATGAAGACCGGGCTCTGCTTCGCGTCGAGCTTGACGAAGCGCGTGCCGTCGCGCGAGAGCAGCAAGCCGTCTTGCGACGCGACGGCCTGGACATAATTGGCCGACCACGGCGCGCCGTCGGAGAGCACGTTGATCGACAGCTGCGCATCGCACTGTGCGGCGAAGCCGTCGAGCTCACGCGCCATTGCGACCGTTTCGAGCATGTCGGGAAATTCCGGCGACGCGTCGAGCGCGTCGGCAAACTGCTGCACGCCGGTCACGAACTCGGAGAACTCCAGTTCGTTGAGCGCGCCACTCCGATTGGCCAGTTGCGCGGCCGCGCGGAGCTCTTCATAGCGCGCGCCGTTCTGCAGCAATTCCCACGCGCCGCCTTCGAGCTTGCCTTCGATATGCACCGGCTTGCTGCCGGCGCGGCGCAGACGCTGCGCGAGCGGAATCACCTTGTCGCCGGCCACCGGGCCGTTCAAACGAATCGGCACGATGCAGTCGATGCGGCGATCGACGATAGCCGGCGGCGCCGACGAAATCGTCGTGGCAGCGGGCAGGATCGGCTCATCGGCCGTCGCGGCATGGCCGCTTTCGGCTTCAGCAATGCCTTCCGCTTCTGGATAGCCATTCGGCGTAGTCGTCTCGGCCTGAATATCGGCCGGCGTATCGAGCGGCGGGGCGGTCGCGCCAAAAGTCGGTTCGACGCGCGCCGCCGAGGTTTCCGCCGCCTGCTCCGAACCCACTACCGGCTCGCGCCGCGTGGTCGGCCGGGCCGGTTCGATAAACGGGCTCTGCTCCTCCTGATCGTCCCGCGCGAAACTTTCGGCGGTATCGGCCGGCATTGGACGCGGCATCTTGCGGCGCACCTTCGCGCCTTGCCATGCGTTGTACACGACCACGCCCCCGACCACCACGGCACCCGCGCCGATCAAACCGAGTGTCAACTCGTCCATGCATGCTCCATCAGCAATTCTTCTGTCTGCGCGGCTTTGCGCCCGCCCCACGTGTCGCGCGGCCGATGGCCGCTGCGCTGAACGCGGGCGCCCGCGATGATCAACCTAAACGAAAACTCAAACGATATTCTGGGCGAAACCAGCCGCCGTTTCCATGTCGACCGCGACGATCCGCGATACGCCCTGTTCCTGCATGGTCACGCCGATCAGTTGCTGCGCCATTTCCATCGCGATCTTGTTGTGCGAAATGAACAGGAACTGCGTCTTGTCCGACATTGCGCGCACGAGGTTCGCGAAGCGTTCGGTGTTGGCGTCGTCGAGCGGCGCGTCCACTTCGTCGAGCAGACAGAACGGCGCGGGATTCAGCTGGAACATCGCGAACACCAGTGCGGTAGCGGTCAGGGCCTTCTCGCCGCCCGACAGCAGGTGAATCGTCGAATTCTTCTTGCCCGGCGGCTGCGCCATCACCTGCACGCCGGCGTCGAGAATCTCGTCGCCGGTCATGATCAGCTTGGCCTGGCCACCGCCGAAGAGACGCGGGAACAGCTCGCCGAAATGACGGTTCACTTCGTCGAATGTGCCTTGCAGCAAGGTGCGCGTTTCGCCGTCGATCTTGCGGATCGCGTCTTCGAGCGTTTCGATCGCGTTGTTCAGGTCGGCCGATTGCGAATCGAGGAACGTCTTGCGCTCGGTCGCGGCCTTCAGTTCGTCCAGCGCGGCCATATTGACCGGCCCAAGCGCGGTGATGGCGTTGTTGATCCGCGTGACTTCGCCTTGCAGGTAGGACGGCTTCATGTCCGGCGTGAGCTTGGCCTGCAACTCCGCTTCATCGACGCCGGCTGCCGCCAGTTGCTCGATGAACTGCTCGCCGTTCAGGCGCGCGGCCTGTTCCTTCAACTGCAATTCGTTGATGCGGTCACGCAGCGGTTGTAGCGCACGCTCGGCGCTCAGACGGGTTTCGTCGGCGGCACGCAGCTTGGCCGTCAGGTCGTCCAGCTCCAGACGCGTGGCGTGCAGCGCTTCTTCCTTGACCGCGCGGATATCGAGCGCGTCCTGCAAACCGGTATGCGCGGTTTGCTCGTTGATCGTTTCCAGTTCGGCGCGCGCATCTTCCAGCGACGCAGCGACGCGCTCACTCTGCTCGTGCGAGACCTGGATGCTGCGCTTCAATTCGTCGATGCGGTTCGCCATGTTGCGCGCCGCGAAGCGCGCGTCGGTGGCGGCCCGATCGAGATCGCGCGATTGGGCGCGCGCGGCGGTAAGCGATTCGTCGAGCGCTTCGAAGGCCATCTGGTGATCTTCGAAACGCGCCTGCAATTCGGCGAGTTCGGAATCGTGACGCTCGAAGTTCGCTTCCGATTCGCCACGCAAAGCGCGCTGCTCTTCGATCTGCGCGGTGATTTCTTCGAGCTCTTCGCGGATTTGCGTGCTGCGCTGCGTGTAACGCTCATGCGCTTGCGCAAGCTTGAGCACGTCCATCTGCAAGGCGTGCACGCGTTGGGTTGCGCGCTCCGACTGTTGACGCACATCGGTCAACGCTTGCGCGGCTTGCGTGTGTGCGGCTTCAGCGCGGATTGCGGCGGCCTTCGCCTCATCGGCGAGCAAAGCCTGCGCGCGCACCTGACGGCCCAGGTTTTCGATTTCCTGCTGGCGGGCCAGCATGCCGGCCTGTTCGGAATCGGCGGCATACAGTTGGACGCCGACGCGCGTCACGACGTGGCCGGCCTTGACGACGAACGAGCCGCCTTCCGGCAATTGCGCGCGCATGGCGAGCGCCTGTTGCAGATCGTCAGCGACGAAGGAGAGGCCGAGCCAGTCATTCAGCACGGCGCGAATGCCTGCGTCGTCGATACGGACCAGCGACAGCAACGGACGCAATCCCGCCGGCGCAGCAGCCGGCTGACCAGCCGCGGGCGGCGCGTAGAACGCGAGCTTGGCGGGCGGCGCGTCGGTGGCGAACGCCTTGACCCAGTCGAGGTTCGACACTTCGAGGGCGGCGAGCCGCTCACGCAGCACCGCTTCGAGCGCGGCTTCCCAACCGGCTTCGACGTGCAGCTTTTTCCAAAGGCGCGGCAAGCCGCTCAGCTCGTGCTTTTCGAGCCACGGCTGGATCTTGCCTTCGGTCTGGACGTTTTCCTGCAGTTGCTTGAGCGCGGCAAGGCGTGCGTCGAGCTGATGAATCTGTGCGCTTTCCGACTGCACGCGTTCCTGCGCAGCGCGCCGTTCGCCGTCGAGACGCGGCAGCGTTTCCTGCGCGTCGGCAAGACGGGCCTGCGCGTCGTGCAGGATTTCTTCGTGCTCGGCGAGCTGCGCGCGCATGTCTTCGAGCTGCGCTTCGTCAGGGGCATCCAGACCGCCCGCTTCCGATTTCAGCCGTTCGTGACGCTGCTGCAACTGCTGCAATTGCTGATCGGCATTGCGCTGATGCGCGGCTTCGAGCTTGAGTGCCTGTTCGGTCTGCGCGATACCGCCGCGCTCGGCGTTCAGTTCGGTCTGCGCATCGCGCCAGCGCGCTTCGAGCGCCGGCATCGCATCATGCTTGGCGGCGGCCTCGTCTTCAGCCAGCGCGGCCTTTTCGTCGGCGACGGCCAGTTGTTCTTCAGCGTCGGCCAGATCGTCTTGCGCCTTCTGCGCCTGCGACTGCCACTGCTCGCGCTGCGCGGTCAACGCGGCAATCTGCGCCTGCGTGCGGTTACGCGATTCGACGATGAACTTGATCTCAGCCTCGAGGCGGCTGACTTCGGCATTCGCCTCGTACAACGCGCCTTGCGCGCCCTGCATCGCGTCGCTGGCGGAGTAATGCGCGACGCGCAGCGTTTCGAGTTGCGCTTCGACTTCACGCAGCTTCGCGGTTTGCGCTTCGAGGTCGATCTGCGCCTGTTCGATCGCGCGTTGCTGGCGTTCCTGCTCGCCGCCGGCTTCGTTCTTGCGCAGCAGCCACAACAGACGCTGCTTCTCTTCGCCGTCGGCCTGCAAATCCTTGTACTTGGTCGCGACGATTGCCTGCGCCTCGAGCTTCTCGAGGTTGGCACTGAGTTCGCGGACGATGTCTTCGACGCGGATCAGATTCTCGCGCGTGTCGTGCAGACGGTTCTCCGTCTCGCGGCGGCGTTCCTTGTACTTCGACACGCCCGCGGCTTCTTCAAGGAACACCCGCAGCTCTTCCGGCTTCGCCTCGATCAGGCGCGCGATCATGCCCTGCCCGATGATCGCGTACGCACGCGGCCCGAGGCCGGTGCCGAGAAAGATGTCCTGGATGTCGCGGCGACGCGCCGGCAGGTTGTTGATGTAGTAGCTCGAAGTGCCGTCGCGCGTCAGCACGCGCTTGACGGCGATTTCGGCATACTGCCCCCACTGCCCGGCGGCGCGGCCGTCGGCGTTGTCGAACACGAGTTCGACGCTGGCGCGGCTACCCGGCTTGCGCGCGGTCGAGCCATTGAAGATCACGTCCTGCATCGACTCGCCGCGCAGCTCGGAAGCGCGCGATTCGCCGAGCACCCAGCGCACGGCGTCGATGATGTTGGACTTGCCGCACCCATTGGGTCCGACCACGCCGACAAGCTGGCCCGGGACCTGGAAATGCGTGGGATCGACGAATGACTTGAAGCCAGCGAGTTTGATCGAGGTCAGACGCACGGCGATTTCGCTGTTTGAAAAGGGAAAATAAAAGGTGGCTCGTGAAGGCCGCGCCAGCCGTTCGCCGATGCAGCGAAACGGCCCGCGAACCCCCGCGACACGGGCGCCAACTGCACGCGATGAAGCATGCGCCGGCTAATGAGGGGCAATCATACCATCGCGCGGGAGCGGTTCTTAGCGTCCTTACGGTCCGCACCGAGGTCGACGTCTCGGTCAACATCAAGACCCGCATCCTGATTGGCCGGATCGGGCGGTAAAGCCTTGGTCCGGTGCACCCAACTGGACAATGCCGACGCCAGCACGATGCACGCGCCGCCTGCCCATTCGCGCGGGCCCGGCGACTCGCCGGCGAACAGCCATGCGGACAAAGCCGTCACCACGATCTCGAACAGCATGATGATCGAGGCCCGGTTGGCCGGCACGCGCGCGAGTCCGTACTGCACGAGCATATTGTTCGACGCCAGCAGAAAACCGAGGCCGAGCACTAGTAACGCGGCCGTGCCGAGATGCGCGCCGGTTGGCGGTGCCGGCATCGCCTCGAACAGCGACGCACAGGCGCTGAAAATCGCCGCGCCGCCGAAGATCGTCGCGGTGCGCATTTCGGGCTTCATCTCAGGCAGCACGCGGCTCGTCTTGAGGATCAGGACGTTGCTCATCGCGAAACCCATGCCGCCCGCGAGTCCCGCCCATTCGGCCAGGTTGCCGGGCACCGGGAGCCCCAGTTGCGGCGACCACAGCATGGTCATCGCGCCGGCCAGCGACAGCGCGGCAAGGCCTGCGCCCGACCAGGTCAGCCGTTCGTGCAGGATGAAGTGCGCAAAGAGCGCGGTCCAGGCGGGGGTGAGATAGAACAGCAGCAGGACGCGCATCACCTCGCCGTGGATCGAGCCCCACACGAAACCGAGATTGGTTACGCCGGCTGCCAGCGCAAGGGCCGGTAGCAGCCAGTGCCAGCGCACTGTCTTGAGCGCACGATGGCGCACCAGCAGAACGAACAGACAACCGGCGGCGCTCGTCAGTGCGCTTGCCGCCGTGCCGGTCACGCCAAGCGCATTCAGCATGCGCAGCGGGTACCAGATCATCCCCCATACCGAGGCGCCCAGCATGATCGCGAGCGTGGGCCAGCCTGTGCGAAGCCAGTTGCTCATGATGCAAGGCCCCCGCGGCGGTTGCTGCTCCTGCAGGCGATGTTGCTGACTTTACAGACGGCGGCGTTCTTGCGCCCGCTTCGTCCGAATCGTGCGGATGTCTCCATTGCTGCTACAAACATTGCTGCTCCTGCTTCTTTTTTGCGCGAACCGTCTGCGGTTCGCGTCGTTCCCGCTGCGTCGCATTGTCTGCGCCGCCTGGCGGGTTGCGCCGCGTCTTACACGCGGGACGCCACCACGAATTTCCCGTACGCGCCGCCACGCTATAATCATTCGCTCGCCGCCGCTGCCGCCCTTTTCGCGTGTTTCATGCGTTTTACGGTCAGCATGCGTGCCAGCATTCCTCTGCGCCCATCTTCGATCAGGCTCGATCCGCCCAGTGAACCCGCTACTCGACTCCCTTCAGCCCTATCCGTTCGAAAAGCTGCGTGCGCTTTTCAAGGACGTCACGCCGCCGGCCGGCCTCGCGCACATCAGCTTCGGCATCGGCGAACCGAAACATCCCACGCCCGCGCTGATTCGCGACGCGGTGATCGCCTCGCTCGGCGGCCTGGCGGCGTATCCGGCCACCATCGGTTCGCCTGCACTGCGCGAATCGATCGCGAAATGGGCGACCCAGCGCTACAACCTGCCGCCGGTCGATCCGGCCACCCAGGTGCTGCCGGTGGCGGGCTCGCGCGAGGCGCTTTTTGCGCTCGCACAAACGGTTATCGACCCCAAGCTCAACGCGAACGGCGAGCCTGCGATCGTACTCTGTCCGAACCCGTTCTACCAAATCTATGAAGGCGCGGCGCTTCTGGCCGGCGCTCAGCCGTACTTCGTGAATAGCGACCCGGCGCGCAACTTCGCCTGCGACTATTCAGCCGTGCCAGCCGACATCTGGGCGCGCACGCAGCTGCTGTACGTGTGCTCGCCGGGCAATCCCACGGGCGCCGTGCTCACGCTCGACGACTGGCGCGAGCTGTTTGCCCTGTCGGACCGTTACGGCTTCGTGATCGCCTCGGACGAGTGCTACTCGGAAATCTACTTCGACGAAGCCAATCCGCCGCTCGGCGGTCTGGAAGCGGCCCACAAGCTTGGCCGCGGCTTCGAGCGCCTTGTGATGCTGTCGAGCCTGTCCAAACGCTCGAATGTGCCAGGCATGCGCTCGGGCTTCGTGGCGGGCGACGCGGCGATCCTGAAAGACTTCCTGCTATACCGGACATACCACGGCACGGCCTTGTCGACGGTGTTCCAGAGTGCCAGCATCGCGGCCTGGAATGACGAAACGCACGTGCGCGAGAACCGCGCGAAGTACGTGCAGAAGTTTTCCACCGTGACGCCGATGCTCGCGGAGGTGCTCGACGTACGCCTGCCGGACGCCGCGTTCTACCTGTGGGCGGACGTCTCGCGCACGGGCCTCACGGACACCGAGTTCGCCCAGCGCCTCTACGCCGACTATAATGTGACGGTTCTGCCGGGCTCGTTCCTCGCGCGCACTGCGCATGGCGTGAACCCCGGCCGCAATTTCGTGCGCATGGCGCTCGTCGCCGATGTCGACGAATGCACGCAGGGCGCACAACGGATCGTCGATTTTTGCCGCGCGCTCGCGGGTTGAGGTTTTTCGCGAATTTTCATATTCGGCAACCCCGCGCACCGCACTCCCTTCTTCAGACTTCAACTCTTCAGAAAAGCACGCATATGTCGCAACAACTTCAGCAGATCATTGATACCGCCTGGGAAAACCGCGCCGACCTGTCGCCGAAGGCCGCGCCGGCCGAGGTGCGCGAAGCCGTCGCCCACGCCATCGAGCAATTGGACAAGGGCGCGCTGCGCGTGGCCGAGAAGAAGGACGGCGACTGGGTCGTCAATCAATGGCTGAAGAAAGCCGTGCTGCTGTCGTTCCGCCTGGAAGACAACGTGGTGCAGCCGGCTGGCGGCTACTCACAGTTCTACGACAAGGTGCCGTCGAAGTTCGCCAACTACACCGCTGAAGACTTCGCCGCCGGCGGCTTCCGCGTGGTGCCGCCCGCCATCGCGCGCCGCGGCTCGTTCATCGCGAAGAACGTCGTGCTGATGCCGTCGTACACCAACATCGGCGCTTATGTCGATGAAGGCACGATGGTGGACACGTGGGCGACTGTCGGTTCGTGCGCGCAGATCGGCAAGAACGTCCACCTGTCGGGTGGCGTGGGCATCGGCGGTGTGCTGGAGCCGCTGCAGGCGAACCCGGTCATCATCGAAGACAACTGCTTCATCGGCGCGCGTTCGGAAGTGGTGGAAGGCGTGATCGTTGAAGAAAACTCGGTGATTTCGATGGGCGTGTACCTCGGTCAAAGCACCAAGATTTACGACCGCGAAACCGGCGAAGTCACGTATGGCCGCATTCCGGCGGGTTCGGTGGTGGTGGCGGGCAACCTGCCGTCGAAGGACGGCTCGCATAGCCTCTACTGCGCCGTGATCGTCAAGAAGGTCGACGCCAAGACGCGCGCGAAGGTCGGCCTGAACGAGCTGCTGCGAGGCGACTGATGGCACGCGGCACCAAGACCGTCGTCTACGGCATCCCGAACTGCGACACCGTGAAGAAGGCCCGTGTGTGGCTCGAAGAGCACGGCGTCGAGTTCGAGTTCCACGACTTCAAGAAGCACGGCGTGACTGAGCCGCTGGTTCAGGACTGGCTGAAGGACGTCAAGCTCGACGCATTGCTGAACCGTCGCGGCACGACCTGGCGTGGCCTGTCTGACGACATGAAGGCGGCGGCGGAAACGCAGCCGGGCGCGATCGCGTTGATGATTCACAAGCCGTCGGTGATCAAGCGGCCGGTGCTGGTGGTCAACGGAAAGGTCAAGTCGCTCGGCTTTTCCGCGGACGAATACACGGCGCTGTTTGCCTGACGCTGATTGTTAGCGCGCAGTCCCGCTTGCGTGACTCGACGCGCGGGACTGAACGCCAGGCTCAGCGCCTCGATCGAGTGCAACGAGTAGTAAAACGCGGCCTCGCCGTGTTGCTTAAAAGCTGTTGCCGGCTGCGGTGTCCCACCGCCAGCCGGCATTTTTTCATTTCAAAGTGGCTTGTACTGAATCCATGTCCGGCACCCTCGCCCTTACCGAACAACTGATCGCGCGCGCGTCTGTCACGCCCGACGACCAGCATTGCCAGCGCCTCCTGATCGAGCGCCTGTCCGCGCTCGGCTTCGAGCACGAGACGATCGAATCGAACGGCGTGACCAACCTATGGGCCGTCAAACGCGGCGTCGACGGCACGCGCGGCAAGCTGCTCGCATTCGCCGGCCACACGGACGTCGTGCCGACCGGCCCGCTCGAACAATGGCACTCGGCACCCTTCGAGCCGACCCATCGTGACGGCAAGCTCTATGGCCGCGGCGCGGCGGACATGAAGTCGTCGATCGCCGGCTTCGTGGTGGCAAGCGAGGAGTTCGTCGCGGCGCACCCGGCGCATCGTGGCTCGATCGCCTTCCTGATTACGAGCGACGAAGAAGGCCCCGCCACCGACGGCACCGTCAAGGTCGTCGAGGCGCTGCAGGCACGCGGCGAGCGCATGGACTACTGCATCGTCGGCGAACCGACCTCGAGCGCGCAGTTCGGCGACATGGTGAAGAACGGCCGGCGTGGTTCCATGTCGGGCAAGCTCATCGTCAAGGGCGTGCAAGGCCATATCGCCTATCCGCATCTGGCGAAAAATCCGGTGCATCTGCTCGCGCCCGCGTTGGCCGAGCTGGTCGCCGAACGCTGGGACGACGGCAACGAGTACTTCCCGCCCACCACCTGGCAGGTGTCGAACATCCATAGCGGCACCGGCGCGACCAACGTCATTCCGGGCCATGCGGACGTGATGTTCAACTTCCGCTTCTCGACGGCGAGCACAGTGGAAAGCTTGCAGGCTCGCGTCCATGCGATCCTCGACAAACACAATCTCGAATACGACCTGCAATGGACCGTGAGCGGCCTGCCGTTCCTCACGCCGCGCGGCGACCTGTCGAACGCGCTGGCTAAAGCGATCAAGGACGAAACCGGCGTCACGACCGAACTGTCGACCACCGGCGGCACCTCGGATGGCCGCTTCATCGCCCGCATCTGCGAGCAGGTGATCGAATTCGGCCCGCTGAACGCCAGCATCCATAAGATCGACGAACACATCGAAGTCGCACACATCGAGCCGCTGAAGAACGTGTATCGCCGCGTGCTCGAACAACTGATCGCCTGACCAAGGAATTTCTGCGATGACGCTCCCGTTTTCCACTGTCCGCGACCTGCTGCGTTTCGCGGTGTCGCGCTTTAACCAGGCCGAGTTGTCGTTCGGCCACGGCTCGGCCAACGCCTACGACGAAGCCGCCTATCTGATCCTGCACACACTGCATCTGCCGCTCGATCTGCTGGAGCCGTTCCTCGACGCGCGTCTCTCCCCGGCCGAAGTCGACGCCGTGCTGAACGTAATCGAGCGCCGCGCCGGCCAACGCGTGCCGGCCGCATACATCACGCAGGAAGCGTGGATGCACGGCTTTCGCTTCCACGTGGACGAACGCGTGATCGTGCCGCGCTCGTTCATCGGCGAGTTGCTGCAGGACGGTCTGCAGCCGTATGTCGAAGATCCTGAACAGGTCGGCGCCGTGCTTGAACTGTGCACCGGCTCCGGCTGCCTTGCGATTCTCGCGGCGCACGCCTTCCCGAACGCGGATATCGACGCCGTCGATCTCTCCGCGCCCGCTCTCGAAGTGGCCACGCGCAACGTCGCGGACTACCATCTCGACGACCGCATCGCCCTCTTCGAAGGCGATCTGTACGCGCCGCTCGCCGAGCGCCGCTACGACGTGATCATCAGCAATCCGCCGTATGTGAACGCCACTTCCATGCAGGAACTGCCCGCCGAGTACAAGCACGAGCCGGACATGGCTTTGGCAGGCGGCGCGGACGGTATGGACATCGTGCGCCGGATCATCGCCGAAGCGCGCAACTGGCTAACCGAAGATGGCGTGCTGGTGGTCGAGATCGGCAACGAGCGCGCGAACGTCGAAGCGGCCTTCGGCGGCCTCGATCTGGTCTGGCTGTCGACGAGTGCCGGCGACGACAACGTGTTCCTGATTCAGGCCGCGGACCTGCCGGTGTAACGTTTTATCGCCGGACCGCCGGACCGCTTTATCGCACGACACGCGCGGCAGACGTTCATTGCCTGCCGCGCATGTCGCAGCGCCTGGCCGCACAGGCCAGCACCGCCCACCTCTCCCCCGCTCACCCCGCATTCGCGGAATCCCCGAAGACGCTGAACCATCACACCACCCCAACTCACGCACGTTCGGTAAGATGGGCGCGGTCAGCTGCACGCTGCGCCATCAGGCAGCAGCGGTAGCGCCCTGCCAACCCTTCGTCCGCCTATGGAATTCGACCTGCTTCACATCGGCACGCTGGTCGCCCTCGCCCATATTCTCGGCGTGGTGGCGGCGTGCCACGCGATTCTGAACACCCGCACATCGCAAGGCGCGATCGCATGGGCCGTGTCACTGGTCGCCATGCCGTATCTCACGCTCGTCCCGTATCTGTTCCTCGGCCGCAGCAAATTCCAGGGTTACGCGGACGCCCGCCGCATCGAAAACGAATTGCTGCGCACGCGCGCCCATCCTCAGGCATGGGACACGCTGGCCTCGTCGGCCGGGCTGCCTACCCAGGAACTTGGCGCGAGACTCGTGCATTCGCTCACGCGCCTCGGTGGCATGCCGTTCCTGCCGGGCAATTCCGTGCGCACGCTGGTCAACGGCGCCGCCACTTTCGAGGCGATCTTCGAAGCGATCGAAGGCGCACGCAATTACGTGATCGTGCAGTTCTTTATCGTGCGTGACGACGCGCTCGGCGAGATGCTTAAGGACGCATTGATCGCGAAAGCGCAGCAAGGCGTGCGCGTCTATTTCCTGTACGACAGCATCGGCAGTTTCGATCTGCCCCACCGCTACGTGGCGGCGCTGCGCGCGGCCGGCGTGGAGACGCACCCGTTCGCCACCAATCGCCGCTTCGTGAACCGCTTGCAGCTGAATTTCCGCAATCACCGCAAGATCGTCTCGGTGGACGGTGAGCGCGCGTTCGTCGGCGGACACAACGTGGGGGTCGAATATCTCGGCAGCAAACCGCCCCTGTCGCCATGGCGCGATACGCATATCGAAGTGCGCGGCCCGGCCGTCGCCAGCATCCAGTTCGTGTTCACCGAGGACTGGCACTGGGCGACCCAGCAGTTGCCCGAGTTCGCCATGCCGGCTTTCCAGCCCTCCGACGAGGGCATGCACTGCCTCGTCGTGCCGAGCGGTCCGGCCGACAAACAGGAAACCTGCTCGCTCTTCTTCGTCGAAGCGATCAATGCGGCACGCGAGCGGATCTGGATCACCACGCCTTATCTGATCCCCGACGAAGCCGTATTCTCAGCGTTGCGACTGGCCGTGCTACGCGGCGTGGATGTGCGCATTCTGATTCCGTGCCGCCGCGATCACCGCGTGGTGTTCGCCGCCTCGAAACTGTATGCGTACGACTCGCTGCGCGCGGGCATCCGCATTTTCCGCTACCAGCCAGGCTTCCTGCACCAGAAGGTCGTGCTGATCGACAGCGCGGCGGCGGCCATCGGCAGCGCCAATCTCGACAACCGCTCGTTCCGCTTGAACTTCGAGATCATGGTGCTGACCGTGGACCGCGGCTTCGCCAAGGATGTCGAAGCGATGCTGCTCAAAGACTTCGCGGAGTCACTCGAAATCGACCGCACCGAGTACCGCAACGCGAGCGCGCTGCGGCGCGTGTTGATGCACGTGGCGCGGTTGTTCTCACCGATCCTGTAGCGTCCCTGCCACCGCGCCGTGCCTTACAACTGCTTTTCGATATCCTCGACAATCGCCTCGGGCTTGGTCAGCGGCGCATAGCGCTTCACCACGTTGCCGTCGCGGCCGATCAGGAACTTGGTGAAGTTCCATTTGATCGCTTCGAGCCCCAGCAAGCCCGGCGCCTCGCCCGTCAGATAGCGAAACAGCGGATGCGCATTGGCGCCGTTCACATCGATCTTGTCGAACATCGGAAAGGTCACGCCGTAATTCTTTTCGCAGAAACTGCCGATCTGCGTAGCGTCACCCGGTTCCTGCTTACCGAACTGGTTGCACGGAAAACCGAGCACCGCGAGGCCGCGCGCCGCGTACGTGTCATAAACCTTCTGCAGACCCGCGTACTGCGGCGTGAACCCGCATTCGCTTGCCGTATTGACGATCAGCAAGACCTTGCCCTGATAGCGCTCGAGGCTCACTTCCTCGCCGCCAAGCGTACGTGCGGAAAACGAATAAATCGATGTCATATGCTCCCCCGTGAAAGCCGTCAGTCTATGCCAAAAGCCGCGCCGGTACAGTCGGCCGAATGGCCGATCCTGGCCGGGCGCCCGGTGTCAGCCCCAGCAGTCTAAAATAGCGTTTTTCTTCAGTCGGCCTCTTCGTGATCCGCTTTAACCAGTTCAGCCTCGCGCGCGGCACCAAGCCGCTCTTTGAAAACACCACGTTCACCCTCAATCCCGGCGAGAAGGCCGGCCTGGTGGGGGCGAACGGCGCGGGCAAGTCGACGCTGTTTGCCGTTCTGCTCGGCGAACTGCACGCCGACGCCGGTGATTTCTCGATCCCGCCGAACTGGCAGATCGCTCACGTCGCGCAGGAAACGCCCGCAGCGGACAAAACCGCCCTCGCCTACACGCTCGACGGCGACGCCGCCCTGCGCGCGATCGAAGCGTGCATCGCCGAAGCCTCGGCGGCGCATGACGGCGCAGCGGAAGGCGAAGCGCACGCCGCCTTCGCCGATGCCGACGGCTACACCGCGCCCGCCCGCGCCGAAGCCTTGCTGCTCGGCCTCGGCTTCACGCTCGAACAAACGCGCGAGCCGGTTAGCAGCTTTTCTGGCGGCTGGCGCATGCGGCTGAATCTGGCGCAGGCACTGATGTGCCGCTCCGACCTGCTGCTGCTCGACGAACCGACCAATCACCTGGATCTCGACGCGATCGTCTGGCTCGAAGACTGGCTGCACCGTTATCCCGGCACGCTGATCGTGATCTCGCACGACCGCGAATTTCTCGATTCGGTCTGCAACGTCACGCTGCATCTGGAGCATCAGCAGATCAAGCGTTACGGCGGCAACTACTCGCAGTTCGAAATCCTGCGCGCGCAGCAGATCGCCTTGCAGCAAAGCGCGTATGAGAAGCAGCAGCGCACGGTCGAACATCTGCAGAGTTACATCAACCGTTTCAAGGCGCAGGCCACCAAGGCACGCCAGGCGCAAAGCCGCGTGAAGGCGCTCGAAAAGATGGAGATGATCGCGCCGGCGCATGCGTCCTCGCCCTTCACGTTCGAATTCCGCACGCCCGATTCCGCACCGAATCCGATGATGGTGATGGAAGACGTGCGCTGCGGCTATCGCGGTGAAGACGGCGAAATTCCCATCGTCGACCATGTGATGCTGTCGATCCAGAACGGTCAGCGCATCGGCCTGCTCGGCGCGAACGGCCAGGGCAAATCGACGCTGATCAAAACGCTCGCCGGCACGCTCGAAGCGCTCGGCGGCCATGTGCGCGAAGGCAAAGGCCTGCGCATCGGCTACTTCGCGCAGCATCAGCTCGAAACGCTGCGTCCGGACGACACGCCGCTGCAGCATCTGGCGCGTCTCGCACCGGATACGCGCGAACAGGAATTGCGCGACTTCCTTGGCAGCTTCAACTTTTCCGGCGAGATGGCGACCGCGAAAATCGCGCCCTTCTCGGGCGGGGAAAAGGCCCGTTTGGCGCTTGCGTTGATTATCTGGCAAAAGCCGAATCTGTTGCTGCTCGACGAGCCGACCAACCACCTGGATCTCGAAACGCGTCACGCGCTGACCATGGCGCTCGCGCAATTCGAGGGCACGCTGATTCTGGTGTCGCACGACCGGCATCTGCTGCGCGCCACCACCGATGTGTTCATGCTGGTGGCCAAGCATCGTCTGCAGGAGTTCGACGGCGATCTCGACGACTACCGCGACTGGCTGCTGCAACATGCCGCCGACCAGCGCGCAGCGCTCAAGGCGGGCACGGCATCAGACGGTGCGGATAGCGCGGACAGCGGCGTCAATCGCAAGGAGCAACGCCGTCTCGAAGCGGAAACGCGTCAAAAGCTCGCGCACCTGAAAAAACCGCTGCAAAGCCGCATCACCAAGATCGAAACGGAAATGGACGCGCTCAACGCGGAGAAGGCGAAGCTCGATGCATTCGTCGTCGATCCGGCCAGTTACGAGCCCGAGCAGAAGAGCAAACTGACGGAAGCGATCCGCCGTCAGGCAGATGTGAACGCGCGCCTCGAAACGCTCGAAGCCGAATGGCTCGAGACTCACGAGGAACTCGAACAAATCGGCTAGCGGCAGGCTGTTCGCGGTCCGCGCCGGCATCGATCGGAGGTAGCCCTTGTCACCCGTGATCTCGTCTGCGTCCTCGTCTGAGTCGTCTGATGCTTCAGCCGCGCCATCGGTTGCGCCGTCGTCCGCAGCGGCGCCTGCACCGCTGCAAGGCCTGCGTGTGCTGGACCTGACGCGCCTGCTGCCGGGTCCGGTCGCCGCCTTGCGGCTCGCAGAACTCGGCGCAGAAGTGCTCAAGATCGAAGCGCCAGGCGCCGGCGACCCCACCCGCACGATGATGCAGTCGTCCGGCGACCGCGTAGCGGGCCGCCCCGGCGCGTTTTACCGGCTGGTAAATCGTGGCAAGCGCGAAACGCGCCTCGATCTCAAATCGGATGCAGGACGTAATGTATTGCGCGCGCTGGCGGCCGAATCAGACGTGTTGATCGAAAGTTTCCGTCCCGGCGTCATGGAGCGCCTCGGCGTCGGCTACGAAACCCTGCGCGCGCTCAATCCGAGGCTGGTGTACTGCGCGATCAGCGGTTACGGCGCCAGCGGTCCGTTTGTCGACCATGCCGGTCACGATCTCAACTACATCGGCTACGCGGGCGTGCTCGATCAGTTGGCGGGCCGCGACGGCACGCCGATCCTGCCGAATTTCCAGATCGCCGACCTGCTCGGTGGCGCGTTGAGCGCGGTGACGCAGATTCTCGCCGCGCTATGGCACGTGTCGCGTGGCGGCGAAGGCCGCTTCGTCGACGTATCGATGACGCACGCCACCTATGCGCACAACGTCGTCGCGCAAGTGGCGCTCGCTAATGAGGGCGCCGCGCCCGCGGCAGGCGCCAGTCTGCTGAACGGCGGCGTGCCCTGCTACAACCTGTACCGGACGCTAGACAACCGCTGGCTCGCGGTCGGCGCGCTCGAACTGAAGTTCTGGGAAACGCTGTGCATGGCGCTTGATCGGCCCGAATGGGCGACGCGGCACTGGAGCCTCGGCCAGGCGATCGGCGGCCCGGACGCCGCTGCGCTGACGCAAGAACTGGCCGACCTGATCATCAAACGGCCGCTGGAAGAATGGGTATTGTTGCTGGAATCGCTGGACTGCTGCGTCTCGCCGGTACTGACGCCAGCGGAAGCCGCGCAGCACCCACTGTTCAACCGCGAGGCGTACGCGGCGATGAACGAAGGCCAGAACGGTTAAGCACTACCTCGCAGTGCAAAACCTTAGCGCCGCACCACCGTTTGCCGCGGCAAAACCTGGCGCGGCGTTTTTTCGTCGTCGTACAGGACATGCTTGCGGCCTTCCACGTGACGGTTGATCGTCGCGCGGACTTCGGCGGCAGTAACATCTTCGGCCACCACCCGGCGCGAAATCTGCCCGGTCGTGTCGATCCACTCGACAATCCGGCAGGCACCACCCCAAGGCTGGCGAATCGGCTCGGAGACGCGGCAGCCGCGCACCTGCATGGGCCGCTCGGCCACGGTTTCGTATGACTGTTTCAAGGCGCGATCCTTTTTCGGGCATCAGAAGGGATGCAATACCCTGCCAGCTTAGGAAAAAGGAATGTCGGGTAGGTTACAGCCAATATGGAGATATTTACTGGCCATTACGGACGGACAGGCGCCCGCAGGCGCCGGAACCCCGTCTAGTCAAGCGTGCGGACCCGATCGATGGCCTGTTCGATCCGTTCCACCGCAACAACTTGTAAGCCTTCAATCGGCTGTTTCGGTGCATTGGCCTTTGGAATGACCGCCACCGAAAAGCCCAGTTTGGCGGCTTCCTTAAGACGATCCTGACCGCGTGGCGACGGCCGGATTTCGCCGGCGAGGCCCACTTCGCCGAATACGACGAGCCCCTTGGGCAGTGGCTTGTTGCGCATCGAAGAATGGATCGCGAGCAGCACGGCGAGGTCGGCGGCGGGCTCAGTGATCTTTACGCCGCCCACCGCGTTCAGGAACACGTCCTGATCGAAACAGGCAATGCCGGCGTGCCGGTGCAGCACCGCCAGCAGCATCGCCAGGCGGTTCTGTTCCAGCCCTACGGCAAGGCGCCGCGGGTTCGGCGCGTTGGCCGCATCGACCAGCGCCTGCACTTCGACCAGCAGCGGCCGCGTGCCTTCCTGCGTCACCAGCACGCACGAGCCCGGCACGGATTGCTCGTGCTGCGACAGAAACAAAGCCGACGGATTGGCGACACCGCGCAGACCGCGCTCGGTCATCGCGAACACGCCGAGTTCGTTGACCGCGCCGAAGCGGTTCTTGATCGCCCGCACGAGGCGGTACGACGAATGTGTGTCGCCCTCAAAGTACAGCACCGTATCGACGATGTGCTCGAGCACGCGCGGCCCGGCGAGCGCACCTTCCTTCGTCACGTGGCCGACCATGATGATTGTGGTACCCGACTGTTTGGCAATGCGCGTCAACTGCGCCGCGCACTCGCGCACCTGCGCGACCGAGCCAGGCGCCGAGGTCAGCGCGTCGGAGTAAACGGTTTGAATCGAGTCGATCACGGCGACGTCCGGCCGTTGCTCGGCGATGGTCGCCTGAATTTTCTCGAGCTGGATTTCCGCCAGCAGTTGCAATTCGCTCGCCTTCGAGCCGGGCTCCAGCAACGAAAGTCGTTGCGCACGCAACGCAATCTGCGCGGCCGATTCTTCGCCGCTGATATAAAGCGCGCGTTTGTCCGCGGCAATTTCCGCGAGCGACTGCAGCAGCAGCGTCGATTTGCCGATCCCCGGATCGCCGCCGATCAGCACTACGCCACCCGGCACGAGACCGCCGCCCAGCACACGATCGAACTCGCTGACGCCGGTCGAGAAGCGCGGCACGTCGGACGCTTCGATATCGGCGAGACGCCGCACCGGCGCACTCTTCGCGAGCGACTGGAAGCGATGCGTGGACGGCGCCTCCGCGACCGATTCCACCAGCGTGTTCCACGCATTGCATGACGGGCACTGTCCGGCCCACTTCGGCGATTGGCCGCCACATTCACTGCAGATGTACAACGTCTTCTGTTTAGCCACGCGCCCTTGCCTGTGTTGCTGTTCTTTGGATTGATGCGCTCGCTGGGGTCCTCGTTGAGCAGTTCCAACTCCAGCTCACCGGGGACCTCACTGCGACCGTCTTTGGGATTGTCTTTGCACCGTCATGGAGACCGCCAACGCGGCGGCCCACACAGCCAGCCAGTCAGTGCCGCGCCTTACTCCGCGCGCACCGGCACGCGCGGCGCCACCGCGCACATCAGCTCGTAGCCGATCGTGCCGCACGCCTGCGCGACGTCGTCGATCGGCAGAGACGTGCCCCACAGTTCGACGCGTGAGCCGACGTTGGCGGTGGGAATCGGCGTCAGATCGACGGTCAGCATGTCCATCGACACCCGTCCGACGATCCGCGTCCGCACGCCGTCGACGATCACTGGTGTGCCTTCCGGCGCGACCCGCGGATAACCGTCCGCGTAACCGCAGGCCACTACGCCGATGCGCATCGCCCCGCGCGCCTTGAACGCCGAACCATAGCCGACCGTATGGCCTTCGGCGAGCGTCTGCACGGCGATCAGTTCGGAGGCGAGCGTCATGGCCGGTTGCAGGCCGGTGCCGGCGATCGCCGCCGTCACGCCGGAGGGCGACGCGCCGTACATGATGATGCCCGGGCGGACCCAATCGAAGTGGGCTTCGGGATGCCACAACGTGGCCGCCGAATTCGACAGGCTGCGCGCGCCGGCAATGCCCTGCGCGCCGCGCTCGAACGCTTCCATCTGATGGGCAACGCCACGCTCGCCGTCAGCATCCGAGAAATGGGTCATCAACGTGATCTGGCCGACGCCCTGGCAGGCCCGCGCGCGCTCCCACGCGGCGCGGAATTTTTCCACCGTGTAACCGAGGCGGTTCATGCCGGTGTTCATCTTCAGCTGGATATTGACGGGCTTGGACAGGCGCGCCATTTCGAGCATGCGCAGCTGCTCGTCCGAGTGCAGCGCCGTGGTCAGGCTGTAACGGTCGATCACGTCGATATCGGTCGGACGAAAGAAGCCTTCGAGCAACAGAATCGGGCCGGCCCAGCCCAATTCACGCAACTTCACCGCTTCTTCCAGGTCGAGAAGACCAAAGCCGTCGGTTGCGCGCAAGCCGGGAAAAGCACGCGCGAGCCCGTGCCCATAGGCGTTTGCCTTGACCACGGCCCAGATCTTGGATTTTGGCGCGTAGCGCCGGGCGACGGCGAGGTTATTGGCGAGTGCGGCAGTGTGGATCGTGGCTGAGAGGGGGCGCGGCATGGGTAATTTTCGTAAAGACGCTTGCGAATCAGGAGCTTACAGGGCGTTTTCAGTGCTCGGCAGCCCGCTGGGCGGTGCGATCAAGGATTCTGCTAGTCCGAATCCAGCTATTTTCATGATATAAAGCCGTGCGCACAACCCATTTCGAACGGTATAAGCCCGGACGCTTTGCACACGGCCGGGGCGGACAGACCGCAGCGAGGACAGCATCGCATCAGATGAAAAAAGGTTTTTACACCATCATGGCCGCGCAGTTTTTTTCGTCGCTGGCCGACAATGCGCTTCTGATCGCTGCTATCGCACTGCTGAAAGATCTCCACGCCCCGAACTGGATGACGCCGCTGCTCAAGTTGTTCTTTGTGCTGTCGTACGTCGTTCTGGCCGCCTTCGTGGGCGCCTTCGCCGACTCCCGGCCGAAAGGCCACGTGATGTTCGTCACCAATACCATCAAGGTGGTTGGCTGCATCACGATGCTGGTCGGCGCGCATCCGTTGATCGCCTATGGCATCGTGGGTTTCGGCGCGGCGGCCTACTCGCCCGCCAAATACGGCATTCTGACCGAACTGCTGCCGCCTGACCGGCTGGTCGCGGCGAACGGCTGGATCGAAGGCACCACGGTCGGCTCGATCATTCTCGGCACCGTGCTCGGCGGCGCGCTCATCAGCCCGCACATTGCCGCACCGATCCTCAGGCACCACATCCCTACCGTCAACACGCCCGCTGAAGCAGCGATGCTGGTGATCATGGCCATCTACGTGATCGCGGCGCTCTTCAATCTGCGCATTCCCGACACCGGCGCACGCTATCCGAAACAGGAACGCGGCCCGATCAAGCTGGTCACCGATTTCGCCGACTGCTTTCTCGTGCTGTGGCGTGACAAACTCGGTCAGATCTCGCTCGCCGTCACCACGCTTTTTTGGGGCGCCGGCGCGACGCTGCAATTCATCGTGCTGAAGTGGGCCGAGGTGTCGCTGAACATGTCGCTTTCGGAAGCGGCCATTCTGCAAGCGGTCGTGGCGGTCGGCGTGGCGGTCGGCGCGATTTACGCGGCCTCGCGCGTGCCGTTGAAGAAGTCGCTGACGGTGCTTCCGGTCGGCATCATGATGGGCATTGCCGTCATGCTGATGGCGTTCTACACACGCGATCTGTTCCCCACGCATTGGGGCCTGTATTTCGGCCGCGTGCATGTGCCAGGCTATCTGATCGTCGCGTATATCTTCCTGATGATCGTCGGCGGGCTGTCGGGCTTTTTCGTCGTACCGATGAATGCGCTCCTCCAGCATCGCGGCCACGTGCTGCTGTCGGCAGGACACTCGATCGCCGTGCAGAACTTCAACGAAAACCTCTCCGTGCTCGTGATGCTGTGCCTGTACGCCGTGCTGGTGTGGCTCGATGTGCCGGTTACGGCGGTGATCGTGCTATTCGGCACCTTCGTCTGCGTGATGATGTGGTTCGTGATGCGCCGCCACCAGGCGAATCAGCGCGCGTTCGACTCGGTCGCGCTGATCGGCGAAGTCAAGCACTGACCCGCGGCGGGTACTGCTCCTGGTAGTGCCCGCGCCTTCCCCCTTTCCTCGCTTTGCCATGACTCAACCCATTCCCAATGTGCTGACGATCGCCGGTTCCGATTCCGGCGGCGGCGCCGGCATTCAGGCCGATCTGAAGGCTTTCTCGGCGCTCGGCGCTTACGGCGCGAGCGTGATCACCGCGCTCACCGCGCAGAACACGCGTGGCGTCACGGCGATTCATGCGCCGGAGCCCGCCTTCATTACCGCGCAACTCGATGCGGTGTTCGACGACATCCGTATCGATGCCGTGAAGATCGGCATGCTGGCGAATGCGGGCATCGCGCGTGCGGTTGCCGAGGCGCTGCGGCGGCACAAGCCGAAGCACGTCGTGCTCGACACGGTGATGATTTCGAAGAGCAATCACGCGCTGTTGCTGCCGGATGCGGTTGCAGCAGTGCGCGACGAGTTACTGCCGCTCGCTGATCTGCTGACGCCGAATCTGCCGGAAGCCGCGGCTTTGCTGGGCGTGCAAGCTGCCACCGACGAAGCCGGGATGGTCGAACAAGGTGAAGCGTTGCGTGCGCTTGGCGCGCGGGCGGTGCTGATGAAGGGCGGGCATTTGAGCGCGGCGGACAGTCCCGACTGGCTCGTACAGGAAAGCGGCACGCTGCGTTTGGGCGGCCCACGCGTGCCGGTGAAGAATACGCACGGGACGGGCTGCACGCTGTCGTCGGCAATTGCGGCACTGATTCCGCAGCGCGCTGATCTGGCGAGCGCGGTCGCCGACGCCAAGCTGTATCTGACCGGCGCGTTGCAAGCGAGCGACCGGCTGGATGTCGGCAGAGGCGTCGGGCCGGTGCATCATTTTTATCGGTGGTGGTGAGGGGCTGGGACAGGGGCGCGCATGGCTATGCCTGGCGATGCGGCCCATTCGACTCAGACGCCGGGGTCAACAGCGAGTCTGATCGAAAAGCAGCGGCCACGCGTCGGGTAGCTCGGCGCGAATCTCACCAACAGCCCTGCTACTTCCGCGCGTAGATCTGCGCCTGCTCTGGCCAATCGTCCGGCACGATAAAGCCGCGCGAAAGTTCTGCAACAGTACCCGCGCCGTCACTGGCGAACGCCGCGACCATCGTTGGTCCATGCTGATGTGATGTTTGTTCAGCAAGCATCTGCTGATCGACGAAAGCAAACCCTGCGGCCTCCACTTCACTCTCTTTAAGCCGCCGCGGCGCGAGCCATTCCAACCGTGGCAACACACGCCACATTTGCGCATGCGCCTCGGCAAAGTCTGCCCATTCGCTGCGGGTTACCCACCAGCCTCGTCCATGCGACGGATCGAGTTCGACAGGATCAGCCGGCGTCTCGCCCGCACGATAGAACAGCCAGCCTTTGATGAACATCTGCGGCGTCCACGGCCCTGTGTGACCGACCGATGCGAACTCTTCGCGCGCGCTCAACGGCAGTTGATGATTCAGAACATGCGCGAGCTTCAGATCGAAGCGGTCTTTCAGATTCGGGCCGACGTAATCGGCTAAGCGCGCCACCGATTGCGTGGCCGACTGCGCGCGGCTCTCGCCCGCATGCAGATAGCACTTCACCGCCAGCTCCCAATGCAGCCGCGCGCCCTGCTGCGTCTGCACGAGAAAATCGCATTCACCGAGCGTGACGCCCGAGCGCCGCAACGGCACGCCGGCCGCGACCAGCCGCGTCGCCGGCCCGTTTTGCAGGAACCATCCGAGCAACCGCTCGGCGTAGCGGCCAAGACGCGTGATACGCGTCGCGGCGAGATCGCGGTGCAGGTCGGCCGGATCGGCGTCCAGCGCGCGTAACCAGTCGACGGTTGCGTCAGCTTCCTGCGGCGTGTCGAAAGGACTCGCGAGCGCACCAACCGGTGGTTGCGCGCGCAACAAATCGGCGCTCAGCAGCAGCCACGCGAGATCGCGCACGGCCGGTTCGTGCAATGTATCGAGCAACTGTTCGAGGACCGCCGCCGATGTGCCGGGCGCGGCGGCAAAGCGCGCCGCCGGCCCGTTCGCGTCCGTCACTTTGCCGCGTTGGACGGCACGCCGCCCGCAGCGAGCCACGTGTCGCGCGCGAGGCACAGGTCCGCCCAGGCCTTCGCCTTGTCGGGCAGGCTGCGCAGCAGGTACGCCGGGTGATAGGTGACGATAACCGGCACGCCTTCGTATTCGTGCACGCGGCCGCGCAGCGACGAAATGCTGGCTTCGGTCCTGAGCAGACTTTGCGCGGCGAAGCGGCCGAGCGCGACGATCACTTTCGGCTTGACCAGCGTGACCTGGCGTTGCAGATAAGGCTCGCAACGCGCGACTTCGTCCGGCTCAGGATTGCGGTTACCCGGCGGGCGGCACTTGATTACGTTAGCGATATAGACGTTGCTGTCGCGCGCGAGCGTCAGCGAACGCAGCATATTGTCGAGCAGCTTGCCGGCCTGGCCGACGAACGGCTCGCCCAGCCGATCTTCGTTCTCACCCGGCGCTTCGCCGATCAGCATCCAGTCGGCGTTGCGATCGCCGACGCCGAATACCGTGTTCGTGCGTTTCTCGCACAGACGGCAGCGTTCGCAGGCAGCGACCTGCTGGCTCAATGCGTCCCAGTCGAGCGTCTGGATCGATGAGGGCTCGGGCGCGTCGCGGCGCGCTTCAACGGGAGCGTGAGCGTGGGACGGCTGGTCGTCGAACCATGCGAAATCGTCGTCGGGTGGTGCGTCGAACGGCGGTGGCTCGGGTGTACGAGACTGCTGCGGTGGCTGCCGCGTTTCGACAGGCGCCGGCATGGGCCGTGACGAATCGCTTGCACGTGCGGGAGTCTGACGATCGAATCGATCGCGCGTTTCCGCAGGTGGCGGCGCTTGATCCGCGCGTACCGGCGCACGGCGCTCTCCCTGCAGTTGTGCCGAATCGGCTTGTCCAGCTTCGCCGGTTCGCATCGCGGGCCGCGCGACGTCCCGGCCATCCTGAGCGAGCATGGACGACGATGGTTCACTCCCCGTCATCCGCGGATCTTCGCGACGCGCTACCTGATCCGCCAACCCGGCACCGCCCTGCTCGGCAGCGGCTTCGACTACGGGTTCCTGCGCCGCCGACATCCCGCGACGCACCCACAGCGGCGCGAGTCCGAACTCTTCCAGTACCGATTCATGCAGCGCCATCTGCGCCCTCCGTGGCAAACGAGAAACGCATCACGATGGCGTCCTCCCGGCTGCGATGCCGCGCCGGATAATAGTTTTTGCGCCGGCCAATCGACGCAAAGCCAAACCGCTCGTAAAGCCGGATCGCCCGGTGATTCGAGGGCCGCACTTCGAGCAGCAAACCTTCGAGTTTTTCAGCGCGCGTAATGCGCACCGCTTCACGCAGCAGCGCGAGCCCGGCGCCGGCACCTTGCGCAGCGGGCGTCACGCACAAATTGAGCAGATGCATTTCATCGACCACCGGCATCAGCACGCAATAGCCGATCAGCGAGCCCGTTACGTGACGCATGCAGATGCCGAAATAGCCGTTGCGCAGCGAGTCGCCGAAATTGCCGCGGCTCCAGGGGAATTCGTAGGCGATCTTTTCGATAGCCGCGACCTCGTCCAGATCGGCTTCGGTCATCGGCGACATATAGCGATCCGCCAGCAACACCCCGCTCATTGCCGGCCCTCACCTTGATCCGCTTCATGCGCCACCTTGGCAGCCTGTTCGGCCTTGGCGGCTTTTTCAGCGACGCGTTCCGCCGTAGTCTGGGCAACCTTGTCGCGAATGTATTCCGGCGCGGCCTGATCCGCGGGCACGGTGCGGCCGGCGCGAAACGCGCGCAACGCCGCGTGCGCGAGCGGCACAGCATGCGGCAGCGCTTCGCTGTCGACGGTCCGCGCAGCCGCGACGGCGGGCAGCCGCGCGCCGAAGGCCGCAGCAGCATTGCCTGCCAGAGTGAATGGGACGTCGGGCAACACGAGCCGTTCCGGCGCGTCCAGCGAAGCCGCCTGTAGCGTGCGCCATTCGCCAACAGCCGCGTCCCAGGCGTAGTCGGCCCAATAGATTTCGTCCATCCGGGCGTCGAGGGCAGCAAGCACGCGGGTCGCCGACGGATCGCGCAACCGTGCGCTTTCCGCGCAGGCCAGCAGCGTGCTGACCGGCACGACCGGCAGGTTCAAGCCGAACGCGAGGCCTTGAGCGACGCCCGTCGCGGTGCGAAGACCCGTGAATGAGCCGGGGCCGGAGCCGAAGGCGATGGCGTGGCAGTCCGCCAGTTTCAGGCCAGCTTCGTCGAAAAGTTCGCGAATTGCGGGCAAGAGGCGCGTGCTGGAGACTGCGCCGGTTTGCTCGTGGCGCATCCAGATCCGGGGTTCGGCGTTGCCTTGGTCCGCTGTCTGGCTCGCCGCGCCGCCGACGGCGGACAGGAGCGCTACCGAGCAGAATTCGGTCGAGGTATCGAGAGCAAGAAGCACAGTTTGAGTCATGGACCGTATTGTAATCGGCACGGCGCGTGCAGATGCGGTTTTGGGTGTGCCTGCCGGGCGGGCAAGAATGTTTGGAATAAGCCCTCGGCCCCGCTGCCGCATGCAGTTGTTATGATCATCGGCCCAGCCAGAACCAACCCCGCCAGCCGGGCAAAAACCACCATGACAGACATCAACGCGCAATTCGTCCAGGCCCAGGAAGACGCCAAGCAACTGCCCGAGCGTCCGGGCAACCTTACCCTTCTGCGCCTTTATGCCCTCTACAAGCAGGCGATCGACGGCGACGTCCACGGCGACAAACCCGGCTTCACCGATATCGTCGGCAAATACAAGTACGATGCGTGGGCCGCGCTCAAAGGCACCGCGCCGGACGCCGCAAAGCAGCAATACGTCGAACTGATCGAAGCCCTCAAGAGCGGCACCGCCGCCTGAATCTGACCCCGCGGCTAAATCCGTCGCCCGGACTTGGCCGCCGCAGCCCCGCGGGCAAGTCCTTAGGTGTGGCCCAGCAGGCCGGCTCCTTAAGCCCACTCGGGCAGCCGGATGAAAGTTTTCCCCCAGGAAACTTCCTAACAGTGGCGCAGTGCAACAAAACCCTATACAATGCTGCCTGCGCTTCACTGCTTTGCCCGGCTTTCCTCTAGCGGCCTTTGCGGCGCAGCGCCTCGTAGCGTTTAGCTCCAATCCAGTTTAGAACCTGTCCCCTCCTGCCTAGCCCCCTACGGGCGATCATGTCCCAGGCTGGCGGCACGCCGTGTTGGCATGTCGCATCCGATACAGCTTCTAACGAAAAGCTCGCCTTCATTGTCGCGAGCTGCCCCCGTTTTTCGATTTGCTCGCTGCTTCTTTGCTCGCTGAATCCGACGACTTGGGTATGCCGATTGGCGCCGACGTTTTAATTCCCTGTGTACCAAGGATTCTCATGACTTCGAGCAATACCCCCAGCAGCCCGTTGAACGCCATCGCCGATCAAGCTCTCGGTTTCGCCGACGCACCCGCACAAGCCGCAGCTGTTGCTGCCGCTCCGGAAGCTGTCGCCGCAGAAGCCGCAGCGCCGACCGGCCCGTCGTTCGCGTCGCTCGGTCTCTCCGCGGACGTCGTCTCCGCCCTGACCGCCGCTGGTTATCAAAACCCGACTCCGGTTCAGCAACGCGCGATCCCCGCTGGCATCGCCGGCCGCGATCTGATGGTCTCGAGCCCGACCGGTTCGGGCAAGACCGCCGCGTTCATGCTGCCCGCCATCGAACGTTTTTCGCAACTGCAAAAAGCACAAGCCAGCCAGCCGCGTGAAGCGCGTCCGGCTGACGGTGCCCGCACGCGCCGTCCGCAACCCGTTGCCCGTCCGACCATGCTGGTTCTGACGCCGACCCGCGAACTCGCGATGCAGGTCACCACCGCCGCTGCCACGTACGGCAAGCACCTCAAGCGTCTGCGCACCGTCAGCATTCTGGGCGGCGTCGCATACGGTCAACAGTTGATGCTGCTGGCAAAGAACCCGGAAATCCTGGTTGCTACGCCGGGCCGTCTGATCGACCACCTGGAACGCGGCCGTATTGATCTGTCGCAACTGCAGATCCTCGTGCTCGACGAAGCCGACCGCATGCTGGACATGGGCTTCATCGAAGACATCGAAACGATCGTTGCCGCTACGCCGGCTTCGCGTCAAACCATGCTGTTCTCGGCTACGCTCGACGGCAAGATCAGTTCGCTGACCGGCCGCCTGCTGAAGGATCCGGAACGTATCGAGATCGTTCAACGCCTTGAACAACGCACCAACATCGCGCAAACCGTCCACTACGTTGACGACCGCGATCACAAGGATCGTCTGCTCGACCATCTGCTGCGTGACGAAGGCCTCGACCAGGCTATCGTCTTCACGGCAACCAAGATGGACGCTGACCAACTGGCTGGCCGTCTGGCCGACGCCGGTTTCGAATCGGCAGCTCTCCATGGCGACCTGCCGCAAGGCGCACGTAACCGCACGATCAAGGCTCTGCGCGAGCGCCGTGTGCGCGTGCTGGTGGCAACGGACGTCGCCGCTCGCGGTATCGACATCCCGGGCATCACGCACGTGTTCAACTACGACCTGCCGAAGTTCGCTGAAGACTACGTGCACCGTATCGGCCGTACCGGCCGTGCTGGCCGCTCGGGTATCGCAGTGAGCCTCGTGCACCACGCGGAACAAGGCGCGTTGAAGCGCATCGAGCGTTTCGTGCGCACCCCGCTGCCGGTGAATGTCGTCGCAGGCTTCGAGCCGCGCAAGTCGGCTCCGTCGGGCGGTGGCCGTCCTGGCTTTGGCGGCCGTGGCCGTCCGGGCGGTGGCAATGGTGGTGGCCGTCGCTTCGGTAGCGGCAGCGGCGCAGGCAAGCCGGCCGGTAACGGCGGCGGCTCGCGCAGCGGTAGCGGCAATGGTGGCGGCTGGGCCGGCAAGTCGGCTGGCGGCGGTTCGCGTGAAGGCGGCTTCGGCGGCGGTTCACGTGAAGGCGGCTTCGGCGGTGGTTCGCGTGACGGCGGCTACGGCGCACGCCGCAGCGACGGCCCGCGTACGGCGCGTCGCGGCAGCTAAGCAGCGACTGCCCTGGCAGTCACCAGGCAAGCCTATTTACGTGGCTCGTTAAGCGCGTAGGGCGGCCTGAAAAGACACGAACGGCCTCGCGCAGTTCGTCAGTCTGAAAAGAACCGGTGCTCAGGCACCGGTTTTTTTTCGTCCACACTTTGGACACCGGCAAAATTTCACGATGTGGAAAATTTTTTTGCGTCGTAAAAAATCGTGCTGCAAGGCACAACAAGGCCTATTGCAAGATGGGAAAAGACGTTTCTTAATGCGAAACGTGTGACGCAAACAATTGATTTTTAACAAAAATAAATATTAAAAAAACGCTCCTCGGCAGCTATTGCGCGACGGTCGATTTGCCTAGACTCTTATATAAGACTTCACGAAACGAAACGCCTCAACGGGCCAAGCGCTTCGACGAAGAGACAAGAGTCATCTATCCATTACAGGCAACCAAGGAGCACACCATGTCGCGCGAACAACAAGCCAAGCAACTCCAGCAGCAATGGGAAACCGATCCGCGCTGGAAAGGCGTGAAGCGTACGTACACCGCCGAAGACGTGATCCGCCTGCGCGGCTCGCTGCAAGTGGAGCACACGCTTGCCAAGCGCGGCGCGGAAAAGCTGTGGGAAAGCGTCAACAACGAGCCGTTCGTGAACTCGCTCGGCGCGCTGACCGGCAACCAGGCGATGCAACAGGTCAAGGCCGGCCTGAAGGCGATCTACCTGTCGGGCTGGCAAGTGGCGGGCGATGCGAACGTGGCCGGTGAAATGTACCCGGACCAGTCGCTGTACCCGGCGAACTCGGTGCCGCTCGTCGTGAAGCGCATCAACAATACGCTGACGCGCGCTGACCAGATCCAGTGGTCGGAAGGCAAGAACCCGGGCGACGAAGGCTATATCGACTACTTCGCCCCGATCGTGGCCGACGCGGAAGCCGGTTTCGGCGGCGTGCTGAACGCGTTCGAACTCATGAAGGCGATGATCGAAGCGGGCGCCGCAGGCGTGCACTTCGAAGACCAGCTCGCTTCGGTGAAGAAGTGCGGCCACATGGGCGGCAAGGTGCTCGTGCCGACCCGCGAAAACATCGCCAAGCTGACCGCTGCTCGTCTGGCCGCCGACGTCTCCGGCACGTCGACCGTGCTGCTGGCTCGCACCGACGCGGAAGCCGCCGACCTGATCACGTCGGACGTGGATGACAACGACAAGCCGTTCCTGACGGGCGAACGCACGGTAGAAGGTTTCTACCGCACGAAGCCGGGTCTGGAACAGGCAATCTCGCGTGGCCTCGCCTATGCGCCGTACGCCGACATGATCTGGTGTGAAACCGGCAAGCCGGACCTCGAGTTCGCGAAGAAATTCGCCGACGCGATCCACAAGGAATTCCCGGACCAGCTGCTGTCGTACAACTGCTCGCCGTCGTTCAACTGGAAGAAGAACCTGGACGACGCAACCATCGCCAAGTTCCAGCGCGAACTCGGTGCAATGGGCTACAAGTTCCAGTTCATCACGCTGGCCGGCTTCCACGCGCTGAACTACTCGATGTTCAACCTGGCGCACGGCTATGCCCGCAACCAGATGACCGCCTTCGTCGAAATGCAGCAGGCTGAATTCGCTGCGGCCGAAAAGGGCTTCACCGCGGTCAAGCACCAGCGCGAAGTCGGCACCGGCTACTTCGACGCCGTGACGCAAACGGTCGAGCGCGATGCATCGACGACCGCGCTGCACGGTTCGACGGAAGACGAACAGTTCTTCGACAAGAAGGTCGCGTAAGTACCCTGCAGTCTGATCGCGGGAACGGCAAGGCAGACGAAAAAGCGGCTCCGTTAGAGAGCCGCGGTCAGGGAGGAGCAGCCATCAGGGCGGAAGCACGCCGGTCTGCCCTGATGGCTGGAATCTGGGAGAGATGACGGCAGTGGAGAAAAAGTCGGCACAACGCATTGTGCGGCGAGCATCGGACGCGCCGGCCTCATCGCCGGCGCGTTTTTTTTGCTATGCCGGTTTTGCTACGCAGCTTTAGCCCGCGACGGGAATCGCGAACGCGCGCCTCAGCGGTACACGATGACCGGAATCTTCGTATGCGTCAGAACCCTCTGCGTCTCGCTGCCGATCAGCAAACTGCCGAGACCACGCCGTCCATGCGACGCCATGAAAATCACGTCACAGGCGCCCTGCTCCGCGGCTTCGATGATGCCGAGGTACGGCGCCGGATGCACGCTCGTGCGACTGTCGAACGCGACGCCGACGCGGCGCGCGGCCAGTTCCACTTCTCTCAGGTGCACGTGCGCTTCGCGCTCGCTGCGCTGCAGAAACTCGACCGGCGGCTCGATCACTACATCGGAGAACGGCGAGTATGGATATTGCGGCAGACACGCGTAGGCGGTAACGCGAGCACCGACGGCCTGCGCGAGATCGATGGCGCCGTCTATCGCTTTGCGTGACAGGTCTGAACCATCGGTCGGAACCAGGATGTGCCTGAACATGATGCCCTCCGTCGCCGGCTGCGTGCAGCGCGGCGTCAGCGTCCCACGAGGCGCGGCTTGGAAACCGCTTCAATCGATTGTAGGTCGCAGAAACGCGCTCAAGGCCGTCGTGCGGGTCTGTCCGCATATCGAAAACCCGCTGCGCGGATTCGCATAGCAGTCGTGTGTCGCGATTGTGCAGGACGGCATAAGGGGCCGTTGTGCCTGATCAACGGACCGCCGGACCGCAGAGGCAACTCAGCCGCCCTCGCCCCAGTAATCAGGATGGCCGTACGTATGCTTGAGAAAGTCCAGAAACAGCCGGACCCGCAGCGGCAAATGCCGACGCTGCGGAAAAACCGCATGGATGCCGATCGGCGGCGCGGCGAACTCGTCGAGCACGCTCACCAGCCGGCCAGCCGCGATATCCGTGCCGACCTCCCACCACGAGCGCCATGCGAGCCCGTAACCCTCGAGACACCACTCGTGCAGCACGGCGCCGTCCGAGCATTCCATCGTGCCGGACACCTTGATCGACACGACCTTGTCCCCCTGCTGGAACATCCAGCCGCGCTGCTGGTTGGCGCTCGCGCCGAGCGCGAGACAGTTGTGATGCGCGAGATCGGCCAGCGAGTGCGGCGAACCGCGCCGGCTCAGATACGACGGCGAAGCCACGCATACGCGGCGGTTCTCACCGAGCTTGAGCGACACCAGCGACGAATCCGGCAATTCGCCGAGGCGCACGGCGCAGTCGAAGCCCTCGTTGACGAGGTCGACCAGCCGGTCGGACAGGTCGAGCGTAATCGATACATCCGGATGCGCGACGGTGAAGGCCGGCACCAATGGCGCAACATGCCGACGCCCAAACCCGGCCGGCGCCGAAAGCCGCAAATGGCCGCTCGCCTTCACGCCGCCCGCCGACACGCTGGCCTCGGCGTTCTGCATGTCATGGATGACGCGCTGGCAATCCTCGAGAAACGCCGAGCCTTCGAAGGTCAGCGTGATCTTGCGCGTGGTGCGCACCAGCAATTTGACGCCGAGACGCTCTTCGAGCGCATCGATGCGACGGCCGATGATCGCCGGCGCGACGCCCTCGGCGAGCGCCGCGGCGGACAGGCTGCCTTTGGCCGCGACGGTAACGAAAGTCTCGATCTGCTTGAAACGATCCATGGGGAACGGAGCCGCGCGCCTCGAAGGATGTCCCTTTGGGGGCGTTTGTGCAGGAAAGTGGTCGGTGCGCGTCAGATTAGGTGTATGAAAGTAAAAGATCAAGTGATGTTTAGCCTCTTTTTTAGCGTATGGCATCACTAATACAATCCATCCTGACCTCTGATAGGAGTGCACGGCAATGTCGGCCACAACGACACCCTTCCCCAAAGCAGTGATTTTCGACGCGTACGGCACGCTTTTCGACGTGCATTCGGTGATCGCTGCCGCGGAGCAGATGTTCCCGGGCCACGGCGACGCGCTCTCGCAGTTGTGGCGCCAGAAACAGATCGAATACACGCAGCTGCGCACGCTCGCCGATCCGGCCGGTGCGCCCGGTGCACATTACCGGCCGTTCTGGGACATCACGCTCGACGCCTTGCGCTTCGCCGCCAAGAAACTGCATCTCACGCTGGGCCGTGCGGCAGAGAAGCGTCTGATGGACGAATATGCTTGTCTGTCCGCTTTTCCCGATGCCGTCCCCGCGCTGCGCCAGTTGCGCGACGCGCCTTCAGCGTCGTCCGGATCCGCATCCGCGCCTGCTGGCGCCAAAGCCGGGGCAGGCGCGAGTTCAACAAGGCCCGGTCTCGCGATCCTCTCGAACGGCAATCCGCAAATGCTCGACATCGCCGTGAAGAGCGCCGGCATGACGCGCCTGTTCGACCATGTCCTGTCCGTCGACACAGTACGCGCCTACAAACCCTCGCCCCTGGCCTACACACTCGGCACGCAAGCCTTCAACGCTGAACCGCGCGAGATCGTCTTCGTGTCGTCGAACGGCTGGGACGTGGCAGGCGCGGGCTGGTTCGGCTTCACAACTTTCTGGCTTAACCGGCAAAACGCACCAGCCGAAGAACTGGGCGTCACGCCGCATGGCGCGGGCGGAGGCATGAACGATCTGCTCGCTTTTCTGAAGTCCCTCGCGTCGCCCGGCCGCAATGGCGGCACGGGCAGCACCGGCAATCCCGCTGGCAGCCGCACACGCCACAGCCCTGGCGCATGACAGCTACCACCTCGATCCCGGGACGCAATTCAACCGCATCTCAACATTTGCACCTTTGCAATCTGACCGACCAAGGAGAAACCATGGCGAATCCGCTGTCATCGCAATCATCGCTGTCGCTGCCGCAGGGCATGGAAATCACGGCTGAGATCAAGCCGGGCTACGAAGCAATTCTCACCCGCGAAGCGCTCGAACTCGTCGCCGCGCTGCACCGCACGTTCGAACCGCGCCGCCAGCAACTGCTGCAGGCGCGTGTGGAACGCACCAAACGTCTCGACGCCGGCGAGCGCCCCGACTTCCTCGCGGAAACGAAAAGCGTGCGCGAAGGCGACTGGAAGATCGCGCCGCTGCCGCAGGATCTGCAATGCCGCCGCGTGGAAATCACCGGACCGGTCGAGCGCAAGATGATCATCAACGCGCTGAATTCGGGCGCGGATTCGTACATGACCGACTTCGAAGATTCGAATGCGCCGAGCTGGGACAACCAGATTACCGGTCATACCAATCTGAAGGACGCGGTGCGCCGCACGATTTCGCTTGAACAGAACGGCAAGTCGTACACGCTGAACGACAAGATCGCTACGTTGATCGTGCGTCCGCGCGGCTGGCATCTGGACGAAAAGCATGTGACCGTGGACGGCAAGCGCGTCTCCGGCGGCATCTTCGATTTCGCGCTCTTCATGGTTCACAACGCGAAGGAACAGGTTGCGCGCGGCACGGCGCCCTACTTCTATCTGCCGAAGATGGAGAGCCATCTGGAAGCGCGTCTGTGGAACGACATCTTCCTCGCCGCACAGGAAGCCGTCGGCGTGCCGCGCGGCACGATTCGCGCGACCGTGCTGATCGAGACGATCGTCGCCGCGTTCGAAATGGACGAGATCCTGTACGAGCTGCGCGAACACAGCTCGGGTCTGAACGCCGGCCGTTGGGACTACATCTTCTCGGCGATCAAGAAGTTCAAGAACGACCGCGATTTCTGTCTCGCTGACCGCTCGCAGATCACGATGACCTCGCCGTTCATGCGTGCGTACGCGTTGCTGTTGCTGAAGACCTGCCATCGCCGCAACGCGCCGGCAATCGGCGGCATGAGCGCGCTGATTCCGATCAAGAACGATCCGGCCGCCAACGACAAGGCCATGGGTGGTGTGCGCTCGGACAAGGCGCGCGATGCCGGCGACGGTTACGACGGTGGCTGGGTCGCGCATCCGGGCCTTGTGCCGATCGCGATGGAAGAATTCGTCAAGGTGCTCGGCGACAAGCCGAATCAGATCGGCAAGCAACGCGACGACGTGCTCGTCACGGCCGCCGACCTGACGGACTTCCGCCCGGAAGCGCCGATCACCGAAGGCGGTTTGCGCAACAACATCAACGTCGGCATTCACTACCTGGGTTCGTGGCTCGCGGGCAATGGCTGCGTGCCGATTCACAACCTGATGGAGGACGCCGCCACCGCCGAGATCTCGCGCTCGCAAGTGTGGCAATGGATTCGCTCGCCGAAGGGCAAGCTCGAAGATGGCCGCAAGGTCACGGCCGAGCTGGTGCGCGAGTTGTCGGCACAGGAGCTCGACAAGGTGAAGCAGGCAGTCGGCGGCGATACGAAGCCGTACGATCGCGCTGCACAAATCTTCGAAGAGATGTCGACGTCGGAGCAGTTCACCGACTTCCTGACGCTGCCGCTGTACGAGGAAATCTGAGGCATCTGAAACGCCTCATGCATGAGCCTGATTTACCAGCAATAACGACGTCGTACCAGGCCCGCTTTCACCAGCCACGCAAGACGAAAGAGCGGCCTGGGTCGCAAGGCTGACCGACCGCGCGGCCCGACAGGTGTATACCTGCCGGGCCGTTTTTTTATGTGCTCGGNTGTGCTCGTTGTGCTCGTTGTGCTCGTTGTGCTCGTTGTGCTCGTTGTGCTCGTTGTGCTCGTTGTGCTCGTGCTATGCGCTCGCGATGTGCGCGTCACGCATTAGTTACGCCGCGGCGCGCTCGCCGTGGGCCAGCCATACAACCTATCAGCGCGTGCTGCGGTACTCAACCCAGTCGCCCGACCTGATTTCCGGAAGGCCCTTCGCCGCTTGAGGCGCGACCGGATAGAAGCGGCAATTCACGACGTTACCGTCAACTTTCACCATCACTTCCCGCGCGAGGAATCGATCTTCGACACCGGGATACACGGCTTCGATCTCGTCGAGCACCGCAACCAGTTCATCGTCGATTTCGTAGACGTCGCCCGTGACGTCCACGCCCGCTTCGTCGACCACGAGGCCCGGGTACAGGCCGAAGTCGAATAGATGGCCGCGCACTGTGGCCGTGCCGAGCAGATTCGGTGCGGCAATCTCGTTGCGCGCCGCAGCCTCTCTAAGATCGTTCACTTCACCGGCTCGCAACGTGCCGTATACAAAAACGGTCTGCATCGTCGTTTGTTCTCCTTGATGATGAGTTCGGCTCGCCCCGGCTGTTGCCAAGGGTTCAGTTCAGCGGCGCGCTCGCCACCAGCACGCCGTCGATATCCACATAGATCCATTCGCCCGGACGTACCAGCGCGCCCGGCAATTGCACCGGCACGTCGCGCTCGCCTGTGCCGAGCTTCTTGCCACGCCGTGGGCAGGTCGTCAGCGCCGCGACGCCGACATTGACTTCATTGAGCTCCAGCGCGTCGCGCACGCAGCCGTTCAGCACGATGCCCGCCCAGCCATTCTGTTCGGCGATTTGCGCGAGGTTGCCGCCCACCAGGGCGCAACGCAGACTGCCACCGCCGTCGACGACCAGCACCCGGCCGGCGCCCTTCTCCTCGAGCGTGGCACGCACGAGCGCGTTGTCTTCGAACACCTTTAGCGTGACCGCCTCGCCGCTGAAACACTCGGCACGGCTGAAGAGATGAAAGACCGGTTCGAGCACGCGCAGTGTGCCCAGCGCCAGTTGGTCCTCGTGTGCGTCGCACAAGTCGGCGGTTGCAAAACTCATGACCTTCTCCTCGGGATCCGTGCAATCGGGACATTATGCAACGTTGACTCCGACGTAACACCTACAATGAGAGGCTCGCGGTGGTTTTGAGTCTGGGCCTTTGGGTCTTGCTTGGCCCGCGCGCTCAGGTCCGCGCTTGATGGCTCTATGCGTGAGCGCTCCCTGCTTGCGGGTTGCGCGCATACCTCCACTGCGTTTTTTGCGTTCCATCCATTGGATCGATCTTCAAGATGAATTCGCCCACTGACTCAGCCCTGTCGAGCCAGGTCCACTTCGCCGACATCCCGCCCGAATTCCAGCCGACACAAACGCACCCGATCCGCGTGCGCTCGCGGCTGATGCCTTCGGGCTGGCGTATCGCGCGACACACGCATGCGTGGGCGCAGGTGGCCTATGCATCGCGCGGCGTGCTGCGGGTTGCGACGACCGGCACGACGTGGATGGTGCCGCCATCCCGGGCGATCTGGGTGCCGCCGCACGTGACACACGAAGTGGTCGCAGTCGAAGATGCATTTCTGCGCACGCTCTACATCACCGAAAGCACGGTTCCGGCCGGACTGGATACGCCGCGCGTGGTCGAAGTATCGGATCTGCTACGCGAAGTCATCGCCGCGCTCGACACGCCTGGCATTTCAGCGACGCGCGAACAATTGCTAGGCGCGCTCGCGCTCGACGAGCTAACGCGTTCGGAGCCGCTGCCGTTGTCCGTGCCGATGCCGAACGAAAAGCGTTTGCGCGCATTGTGCGAAGCCGTGATCGCGGACCCGACGCACGGCGAATCGCTCGAACAATGGGCATCGAGCGTGGGAGCGAGTACGCGCACGATTGCGCGGCTGTTTCGTCAGGAGTTGGGCGTGAGCTTTTCGCAATGGCGTCAGCAGGCCATTCTCGCGCGCGCGATTCCGCTGTTGAGCCAGGGGCGGCCGCTTTCACATGTGGCGCAAGAGCTTGGCTATCAGAGTCAGAGTGCGTTCTCGGCCATGTTCCGGCGAGCATTCGGCGAAAGCCCACGAGCGTTCATCGAGCGTGGCGCTGAACATCGTGTAGAGAGTGGAGATCGCGGCGATAGCGAGGCGGACGAAGAGACCGCGCAAAAGTGACGGCGTAAAGCGTAACCGGCAGCCACTCGCCGCAGTGCGTCAAACGCGCCGCGCCAGATGACGGATCGCCCCGAGTTGCGCCAGACGCGGCCCCGCCAGCTTGTACCCCTTGCGTTGGTACAGCCGCGCGGCAGGATTGTCGACGAACACGCGCAACTGCAACTCGCGCAGCCCGCGCTCGCGCGCCCATTGATGCGACATATCGAGCAGATACGTGCCGGCGCCTAGGCGCCGATGCCCTTCGGCAATCTGCACGTCGCGGATATGTAGCGAATCGCCTTCCTGGGTGATGCGCAGCACACCGATCGGCGCGCCGCCCACTTCGAGAATGAAATTCTCCGACTCGCGCCAACTGCCGAGAAACAGATCGCCACGCCACACCAGATGGTGCCGACGATAGTAGCCGCCCATGTTATTGCGAGTCAGCGCCTCGGCGAACTCGAAATCGTCCATGCTGGCCGGGCGCAGATGAAACGGTGACGGAGCTTCGGTTGGATCGAACATGGTGGAACGACGAAGATGAGTCGGGTCAACGGTAAAACAGGCTGCGCGCGCTGGCAATGGCTGTTTGTCCCGAGCATACCCGGACGATACCCAGGCGAACCGGCTGCGGAAATAAAAAAAGCCCACTTCTTTCGAAGTGGGCTTCTTAAAATCTGGCGGAGCGGACGGGACTCGAACCCGCGACCCCCGGCGTGACAGGCCGGTATTCTAACCAACTGAACTACCGCTCCAGATTTTTGCACCGTGGCAAATGAGCTTGGCTCATTTACCACTTGCACCGCTCATACTGCTAACCGAGCGACGCCTATGTTGCTGGCGTCCCCTAGGGGATTCGAACCCCTGTACTCACCGTGAAAGGGTGATGTCCTAGGCCTCTAGACGAAGGGGACAACGTACTGCTTACACCTTTAATGAAAAAGCCCGTTCAGGTTTGTATGAACGGGCTTTGTCTGGCGGAGTGGACGGGACTCGAACCCGCGACCCCCGGCGTGACAGGCCGGTATTCTAACCAACTGAACTACCACTCCAGTTTGCCTATCATGACTTGCGAGCGTTGGTTTTTTCTCTGCAAGCTGCGCTGCTTTACTACTACCAAGCGACGCTGATGTTTGGCGTCCCCTAGGGGATTCGAACCCCTGTACTCACCGTGAAAGGGTGATGTCCTAGGCCTCTAGACGAAGGGGACATAATCTTTTCAGATTTGTCTTTATCTTGCTGCTAATTCACGCTAACTTCGTTTTCGTCAGCAGCAAAGACCGATATTCTAACTACGTTACAGCTGTTTGTGAAGTCTTTTTTGCTACAAGCTCCAGACTTCGGAACGACTTCACTCTGCTCTGATAGGGGTAAGCGGGATCGAAAAATTCCCTGCAGACCTACGCCACCAAAGGCTCTCGTGAATCACGAGCCCCATCGGGTACGACTTGGGGTACATGATCTACGATTCGACGCTTTCCAACAACATCTCGCTCTGAAACACCCTCTTGCAACTTGTCCCGGAAGTCACAGCAGCGAAGAACGCAATTATACGCAGCTACCTTTTCACCGCGCAAGAATTTTCTTTCACCGCTCTATCCGACATCCAGACGGCCTTCGGATGCCTATGCACCCGAAGCACCTAGCCCATGTGTGCCAAGTGCAAAAGCCGCTATCAACAGAAGATCGCCGAGACGCGAACACAACCATATCAAGATTGAGAGAGGCCGCCATGCCGACCTTCGCCGGGTTGTACTGCATCCGTGATGCCGGGTCGCGGTACAGATTCCATCGTCGTCCGCTCCGGAAGCTCTTGTCGTGCGAGGCAATCGACCAATAACCCCGAAATGAAGATGAGAATCATTCTCATTCCTTGACGGACTTCCTACGTTGCCCTATTCTGCTTATCAAGCTTCAAGCCCGCGTATCCACGCAAGAAAATAGAGATACCGCCGAAAGAATTCGCAATGCTAGCGGTTCGCGAACCCTTTCACGCATGCAATTCAACCACTCTAGAAACCTATTCCTTTGGCATAGGTAATTTGGATTACTAACGAGGAAAATATGAGCTGGGGCGACGAAAATACCGTTTATGACGTAGTCGTGAATCACGAAGAACAATATTCAATTTGGCCTACTTACAAAAACTTGCCGGCTGGCTGGAACACCGCGGGCAAGCAGGGCACCAAAGCCGAATGCCTCGCATATATCGACGAAGTGTGGGTCGACATGCGCCCGCTCAGCCTGCGCCAGGCGATGGACGCTCCGGCTGAAACCGCGAGTGCAGCCCCCGTCGGCGCGGCGACACACTAATGTACTAACGCACTAACGCACCTTCCATGCAGCCGATCACATTGTTTTGCCTGCCGTATGCGGGCGGGGCGGCGGCCGTCTATCGGGAATGGCCACAAGCGGCACCGTCGTGGCTACGGATCGCGCCATTGCATTTACCTGGCCGCGGCGTGCGTCTCGACGAGGCGTTGTTGCCGGAGTGGGAGCGTCTGATCGACCGACTGGTCGCCGACGTGCGCTCACAGCCCGATCGCCCTTTCGCATTGTTCGGACACAGCCTCGGCGCGCTGCTCGCATTCGAGTTAGCTCACGCGCTGTGTCAGCGGACCGGTGTCGAGCCTTGCTGGCTCGGCGTGTCCGGCTGTCCCGCGCCGGCGCATCACGTGGCTAGAACGGATTGGCTGGTGTGCCCGGAGCAGGATGTGCTCGACGAATTGAAGGCGTTCGGTCAGACCTCGGCGGAGTTGCTGGCGAATCGTGAATTTGTCGAACTGATCGTGCCGGTAGTGCGCAACGATTTCCATCTGTATGGCACGTGGCGCGCGCCGCGCCCCGGCACACGGAATCCGCTTGATTGTCCGATCCACGCATTCGGCGGCAGTCGCGACGACGTCACGCAAGATGCGCTCAAGCTCGATGCGTGGCGCGACGAGAGCCGCGGCGCCTTCGATCGCTCGATTTTCGACGGCGGCCATTTTTTTATCGACAGTCATCGCGCCGAACTGATCGACGCGATCGCTGTTTCGTTGCGGCATGCCACGTTGGAGCAGACGCACGCAGACCTGCAATCTATCGGCTAACGCGGCCGTCAGCGGTACGCGCAGCGCGTTACCTGCTCGCTGCGCTCATAGCCGCCCTGTTCAATGCAATGGAGTCGCTTTCCCATGAACCCAACCGCCTTCCCCGCCCTGTTCGATTTCGCCGCGCAGCATCCGCAGCGTGAAACTTTTCTGTCGCTGCTACGCGAATTCGCAGCGTGCGATCCATTCCGCAGCGCATCGGTGGATGAACTGGTGCTGGACGACGATTTCTACCGGCGACCGCTGCGGCCGGAAGACTTCAACTTTCTCCAGTACCAGAAACCCGTACGCGCCGACAACGTCAGCCGGTTGCCGTCGCTCGCCACGAACCGCACGCTGTTGACGCTAAACGAGCTCGACATCGCCCGCGCACCGGGCCGCAGTCTCGACCAGCAACAGCGTTGTGCTTCGTTTTACGCCGACAAACAGCGCATCATCGGCGCACAGATCCGCCCTTACCTGGAAGCGTACGCATTCGACTATCTGGGCGATCAGGCGCAACCCGGCGAAACCCGCGCAACGCTCAGCACACGTCTCACCGCAACCCTGAATGACGAACTGCAGTTCTGGAGCACACGCTTCGACAGACTGCTGCAGCGCGACTTCCTCGAAGAAGGCTTGCGCTTCATCGTCATTCAGCGCTGGGCGACGCTGCCGTCGCGCCGTACCGCACTGGCACGGGCTGCCGGCTCCAACTATTTCGACTGGCTCGATCCCGAACTTCGCCCGAGTCTATCGAGCCAGCTGCCGGACGACGCAACCTTCGCGCGCATTGCCGGCATGTGCGGCGTCACGCGCCAGACCCATTCGTACTGGCAGTTCTATCTGCCGACCACGCTGGCCCGCTGCAATCTGCTCTACGCACTCGGCTCGCGGCCGGACCGCGCATTCGCGCTCGCCGGCGCGGCGTTCGTTGCCGAGGCCGAGCATCTCGCCTTTGGCGGTGCGCTGCTCAAAGCCTGTGCCCACATCGCGCCCGGCGCCGCCGCAGGCGCTAGTGTCGAGACGTTGCGCGCGGACCTGCAAACACGCTTCGAACGCACGATCGACACGCTTATCGCGCGGCACGGCGAGCAGGCATTGCACCAGTTCGCGCAGGGCGTGGCCGGCGCGCAATTGCTGGCGCAGCGCGCACGCTGGGACCTCGGCGAACAACTGGACTGGCTATCGTCGATTGAAACGTATTGCGAGTACGCACGCCGGATCTACGACAAGATCGAGATCGATTTTCCGGACATCGACCGCGACACGTTCATCGAACCTCATGAACTCTGCTCGACCACTCACGTGCACAACGAACATCGGCTGGTCGTGATCGAAAGCGGCGACATGCTGTTCTGGGGCAACCTCGGCATGAAGCTTTCGATGCATCCCGGCGACATGGTGCTGATTCCCGACGGGCGTCTGCACGGCTCGACAGTCGAGTCCGATTCGTGCACGTATCACCAGCCGATCATTCCGGACGAGTGGATCGCCGAACTCACCGATCCATCGACTGCGGGCAGCGCCGCCGTCACAACGGCAACCACCTGACGCACATCGGCCGGCGGGACTCGGGCCGCACCTGAATCCCGCCCACGCCGTTCACTCAAGGCTCGATCACAGAGCCGCCTGTCCCCCCGGATCAAGCCGTCCGGCTCGCGCATCGCAAGCCGGCGTTAGCACACGCACATCTGGAGCACCTGATGCAGCCTGAAAAGGACCCTGTTCGCCCGAATCTCGAAAGCGACACGATTGACGTATCCGACTGGCGCTCCCGCATCATCCTGGGGCGCCGAGTGGGCGCAAGCACGTTCGATCGTGCGTTACCCGACTGGTTGCCTGCGTCGTACGAGCGCCTGCGCGCCGACGTGATGGACCCGGGTTATCCATGCTTCTTCGGCACCCAGGCGGAAAAGCGCGGCGAAATGTTCTACTCGTGGGTCGACGGCAAGGACATCTCGTCACTGCCGGACACCATGGCGGCCTTTGCCGAACTCGCCACGCTGCCGCAGTACGAAAAGAACAACATCGCAATCTTTTTCGAGCCCGACACACAGCCGCTTTCGCACGAGGCCTATCACGACGCGTTCTGGCACACGCTGCAATATCTCCACGACCGCGACCCCGATCCCAAGGTGGGGCAGCAACTCGACCCGTCGCATCCGGATTGGGAGTTTTCCTTCGCCGGTCTGGAGACTTTTGTCGTGTGCGCGTGCCCGTCGTTCGGCGCGCGTCACAGCCGCAATCTCGGGCCCGGCATGGTGCTGCTGTTCCAGCCGCGCGCCGTGTTCGTCGATAAGGTCACGAACCGGGCAATCAGCACACAGGCGCGCTCCGAAGTGCGCCGCCGCCTGAACATCTGGGACGAAGTGCCACCGCACGCCGATCTCGGCTATTTCGGCGACACGGACAATCGCGAGTGGAAGCAATATTTTCTGCCCGACGACGAAACACCGAACTTCGGCGCGTGCCCGTTCCTGCGGCGCAATCCTGGCTTGATGCAAGCCGCGATCGAATCGAACCAGCACGGCGGGACGCAGGCGGCGCCGCCCGCATCGACCTTAACGAGCGCACATTCGGCGGTAGCGAAGCCGCCAGCGACCTTGCTCGACGCGCTCGCCGGGCACCTCGAACGGCAACCTGGGCAGATCGCCATCCGCTTTCTCGCCGACGGCGAACGCGACGAGCGCACGCTGACCTATCGCGAACTCGACACCCGCGCCCGTGAACTCGCCGCCACATTGCGTAGCCACGCCGCGCCAGGCGACCGGGCCATGTTGCTGCTGCCGTCGGGACTCGACTACCCGGTCGCGTTTCTCGCCTGTCTGCATGCCGGCATTGCGGCCGTACCGGTGTATCCGCCCGAGCCCACCCAGGCGCAGCAATTCGAACGGCTGCTGGCGATTCTCGACGACGCCCAGCCACGTCTGCTGCTCACCGACCTGGCGCACGCGGACGCCGTTCACGCGCTCGCCGACGAGTACGCGCAGCCTGGCAGCGAAGCCGTCACACCGCTCACGCTGCCGGTCGACGACCCGATGCGCAGCAACGCCGCAACGTCGAACGCACCCATTGACATCGACGGTACGACGATCGCCTTTCTGCAATACACCTCGGGTTCGACCAGCACCGCGAAAGGCGTCATGGTCAGCCACGCGAACCTCGTCGCGAACGAACGCGCGATCAGCGCCGCCATGGCCTTCACGCCCGCCGATACGATGGTCAGCTGGCTGCCGCTGTTTCATGACATGGGTCTGATCGGCGGCCTTATCGCGCCGCTGTTCGGTGGCTTTCCGCTCGTCCTGATGACGCCGCAGCATTTTCTCGAAGCACCGATCCGCTGGTTGAAGGCGATTGCCGCGTATCGCGGCACGGTCAGCGGCGGGCCGAATTTTGCGTTCCAGTTGTGCGCCGATCGCGTACGCGCCGCACAACTCGAAGGGATCGCACTCGACAGTTGGCGCGTCGCCTTCTGCGGGGCAGAGCCGATTCGGGCCGAGACGCTCAGCCAGTTCGCCGGCCATTTCGCCGCACAAGGTTTCGACGCCAACGCGCTCTTCCCCTGCTACGGTCTCGCCGAAGCCACCCTGCTCGTGAGCGGTGCCGAGCCCGGCAAGGGGATGACCGTGCGCCACGTCGCGCCGCAAGCGCTCAGCGAGGGTGCGCTCAACACGACGGGCGAAGGCGTCGTGCTAGTGAGTTGCGGGCGGGTTCCTCAAGCGCATGGCGTGCGCGTCGTCGAGTCCGGATCGCATGCAGTGCTTGATGATGGTCGGATCGGCGAAATCTGGGTCAGCGGGCCGAGCGTCGCAACCGGCTATTGGCAAAATCCGCAAGCGAGCGCCGAAACGTTCGTGACAGGCGACGCGCCGGCTGAACGCTGGCTGCGTACCGGCGACCTCGGTTGCGTGCTGGACGGCGAATTGTTCGTCACCGGCCGCGTCAAGGATCTGATCATCGTCCGTGGACAGAACACTTATCCGCAGGATGTCGAGGCGATGCTTGCGAAGCGGGTCGAACGCCTTCGCAAAGGCCGGATCATCGCGTTCGCGGCAACAGAGAATGGCACTGAAGGCATCGGCATCGCCGCCGAAGTTTCACATGCCGTCGCGAAGGCCGATCCCACCGAACTCTTTGCACAGATCAATCGGGCGATTGCCGAAACCCACGGCGAACCGGCTAGCGTGATTCTGTTGCTTGCGCCCGGCAAGCTGCCGCGCACCTCGAGTGGCAAACTGCGCCGCAGCGCCTGCGCCGCCGGCTGGCGCGAACGCACGCTGCCCACGGTTGCCGTCTATCGGCGTGCCGAGGATGTGGGCGCCACGCTGGCACGCGCGCCCTATCGCGCACCGGCGTCAGCGCTGGAGCACAGTCTGGCCGGGGTATGGGAGGCCGTATTCGGGCACGCACGGGTCGGCATCGACGACGACTTCTTCGATCTCGGCGGCGACTCGCTGAAAGCCGCACGACTGACTGCGCGGATCGGCGAGACATTCGGCGTGGTACCCCCCGTGCGACTCGTTTTCGAGGCACGTACAGTTGCGCTGCAAGCCAGTTGGCTGGCACAGCAAAACGCGAGCGCCTCGGCCGCAACGCTTGTGCAGACCGACGCCACCGGCACGCATGCCAGCGTCGTCGCGACCGGCGCGACGTTCCCACTGTCGCCGGCCCAGGAAGGTCTCTACTTCGAGTGGAAGCTCGATCCGGCGAGCACCGCGTATCACGTGTCCGGTGCGTTGCGTGCGCGCGGCGCACTCGACGCAGCGCGACTGCACGACGCCCTCGCGCAAGTCTGCGCGAGTCACGACGCGCTGCGAGTGCGCTTCGACGAACACGACGGCGTGCCGCATCAGGTTTGCAGCGCCGCGCCGCGCTTCGACTGGCACGTCGCCGACGTCACGTCGTTCGATGCCGCGAGCCGCGAGGCGCATCTCCAGGATCATCTGATCGCGGTTGCGCACGCGCCCTTCGATCTTCGCGAGGACGCCTTGCTGCGCGCCACGCTCGTGCGTGTGGGCCCGGACGAGCACGTGCTGCAACTGACAATGCATCACATCGTCGCCGACGCGTGGTCGTTCAAGCTGGTCGTCGAGTCGCTGTTTCAGTGCTACGAAGGACGCGAGGCGTCCCCCGGCGCCCAGGCTTCCACGTATTTCGCCAGCATCGAGCACGCACGCCGTGTCCTGAGCGCCACGCGCAGTGACGAACAACTCGCCTATTGGCGCGCGCAACTCGGCGACACACGCGCGGAAATCATTCTGTCGGGTGCCCGTCGCGACGCGACACGCGCGTCGGCCGGTGCTCGCGTCACGCGGCGCCTGCCGGCCGAATGCATCGCGCGCGCCGGCCGCCTTGCACGCAACCACGGCGTCACGCTGCCGATGACGCTGATGGCCGCCTTCGCCGCGCTGCTCTATCGCTACGGCGGGCAGACCGATATCCGCATCGGCGTGCCGCTGAATAGCCGACGCGACGCCGCCACCGAACGCACGATCGGCTACTTCGTCAATACGATCGTGGTGCGCGTTGCGCTCGCGGGCGCACTGTCGTTCGACGCTCTGTTGCGCCGTACGCGCGACGCCCTGCTCGACGCGCAAGCGAATCAGGACGTGCCGTTCCATCGCGTGGTCGCAGCTTTGCAACCGCATCGCGAACGGGGGCAAACGCCGCTGTTCCAGACCGTGTTCAACTTCGACCAGGTCGACTGGCGCGACGCCCTGCATTCGACGACGCTGCAATTGCAGCGCTTCGAGCACGGCGCCGAGGCGACCCCGTTCGATCTCGCGCTGAATCTCGCGCGCGACGCTAACGGCGTGCAGATCGCATTCGACTATCCGGTCGATCTGTTCGACGGCGAAACCGTCGAGCAACTGGCCGATGCGTATCTCGCCATCGTCGCGCAGGCGGTCGAAGGCGCGAGCCTCGACGTACGCGATTTCGTCTTGCACCAGCCGGCCGCCACGCATGCCGATTCGCAGCATACGCTGGCCGCCGGAACGGCTGAAACGGCCGAAGCCGCGCCGCTGCCGGTCACCGTCCAGTTCGCCCACGCGGCCGAGACTCATCCGCAACGGATCGCGCTCGAATGCGACGCGCAGCAACTGAGCTACGGCGCGCTCGACCGCTGGTCGGACCAACTCGCGCAGCGCCTGCTGGAAGCCGGCATCGGCGCCGACGCGTGCGTGGGCCTGTGCGTCGAACGCTCGCCCGCCATGATCGCCGCCCTGCTCGGCATCTGGAAGGCCGGCGCGGCGTTCGTGCCGCTCGATCCGGTCTATCCGGCCGAACGCCTTCGCCACATGCTCGACGATGCACGGGTACGCATGGTCGTCGGCGACAGCGCCTGTCTTGGCGGACTCGCCGACGTCTTCAGCGCCTGCGCGACACTCGACATCGCTGCGGCACCGAATCTCGATCTGTCTCAGCCAGTACGTCGTTTCGCGACCTCGCATCCGGAACAGCTCGCCTACGTCATCTACACCTCCGGTTCGACCGGCATGCCGAAAGGCGTCGCCATCAGCCATGGCGCCCTGGCGCGGCATCTCGCCGACTTTATCGCCACCTACGCCATCACCGAACACGATTGCCAATTGCAATCGTCCACGATCAACTTCGACGTCGCCTTGCATGAGCTGCTGCCCGCACTGATGCAGGGGGGCCGCGTCGTCATGCGCGGTCCGCAGGCGTGGGACCTTGCCACCTTGAGCCAGTGCCTGATCGATTCGCGCGTCACCTTCGCGCGCATGCCGACCGCCTACTGGCAGCAGTGGCTGCAAACGCCGCCCGCTCGCGAGAGTCTGAGTGCATTGCGGCAGATCACCGTCGGCGGCGAGGCGCTGCCGGGTGACGCGCTGGCGCGTTGGAACGCCGGCCCGCTACGCGGGATTCACGTCGACAATCTGTACGGCCCGACTGAAACGACGGTCGCCTGCCTCTACCGCCGTACCGGCCCTGCCGACGCCGAACAACCCATCGTGCAGATCGGCGTGCCATTCCCGTCGCGCAGCGCGCAGGTGGTCGACGCCGATGGCAATGCCGTGCCGGTCGGTGCCGTGGGCGAACTGTGCATCGGCGGCACCACGCTCGCGCGCGGCTACATCGGTCAGGCCGCCCTGACGGCCGAGCGCTTCGTGCCGGACCCGCACGGCGTGCCCGGTTCACGCTGCTACCGCAGTGGCGACCTGTGCCGCCGCCGCGCCGACGGCGGCTTCGATTTCCTTGGCCGGATCGACCGGCAGATCAAGCTACGTGGTTTTCGCATCGAGCCCGGCGAGATTGAAGCCATGCTGCGGCAATGCGAAGGCGTGCGCGATGCCGCCGTCGAAGCGCGCAGCAAGGATGGCCATCTGCGTTTGATCGGCTATGTGGCCGGCGCCGCCTCACTCGATTTGGGCGCGCTGCGCGATACGCTCGAAGCACGCCTGCCGGCCCACATGGTGCCGGCCGTGTTGATGCAACTCGCGACGCTGCCGCTGATGCTGAACGGCAAGGTCGACCGGAGCGCCTTGCCCGACCCGAAGGAGTCCGGCGGGCATGGTGAAGGCGAGCTTGCCGCTCGTGCGCCACGCAACCCGCAGGAAGCCGAATTGCTGGCGATCTGGCGCGCCGTGTTGGGCACGGACGCCATCGGTATCGACGACAATTTCTTCGCCATCGGCGGCGACTCGATCCTGAGCCTGCAGGTGGTTGCGCGGGCCGCGCAGCGCGGCCTGCATTTCAACCTGAAGCAGTTCTACGCGCAGCCGGTCATCGCGCGACTCGCCCAGTTGCCACCAGGCGCCGAATCGGGCAGCGCGAGCGCGCTCGCACTGCCGGCCGAGCGGCACGTACCCCTGCCGCTCACGCCGATTCAGGCCTGGTTCTTCGAGCGCTTTCCGCACGGTGAGTCGCACTGGAATCAGACGGTCGCATTGCGCGTGCAAGGCGAACTCGATGCAAGCTTAATCGCCCAGGCGCTGCACGCGGTCGTCGTCGCGCACGATGCGCTGCGCCTCAAATTCTTCCGTGACGCTCACGGCTGGCAGCAACAGGTGCGAGCATCCGCTTCGGTGCCGGACGCCGGCGCGTTGCTCGACGTGATCGATGTCGACGGAGGCACCGAGTCCCCGCAATGGCCCGAGCGTCTGCTCGCGATCGGCACGCCGTTGCAGCAAAGCCTCGATATCGAAGCCGGACGCCTGATCAAAGCGGCGTACGTCAGACTGCGCGGCGAAGGCCGTCTGTTGCTGACGATCCATCATCTGGCTGTCGATGGCATATCGTGGCGCGTGCTGCTCGAATCGTTCCAGTTGGCCTACGAACAGCTTGCCCAGCAGCAGCCGGTCACGTTGTCGGGCGGCTTGCCCTGGAGCGCATGGGTCGCGTTGCAGCAGAGCGCGCCCGAAGCGGCGGCGCTCGACGCGGAATACGCGTCATGGCAACGCATGCTGGCAGCGCCGTGCTTGCGTGAAACCGCACTGCCGGATGACAAAAAAGCAGCGCTTGTCAGTGGTTCGCCAGCCTGGCATGCAAAGCGGCCGGATGAGCTGCGCCGGGTTCGCGATAGCGCAACGCACACACTGCAGTTGTCCGCGGAGCTCACCTCTACGCTGCTGCGCGACGCGCCCTTCGCCGCACGCACCACAACCGAAACACTGCTGCTCGCCGCGCTGAGCGCATCGCTCGGTCAATGGAGCGGCGCAGACGGCGCCTTGCTGTCGCTAGAAGGCCATGGCCGCGAATTTCACAGCAGCGGTCCGCAGGACGTGCAGACAGGCACGCATGAAAGCCGTAGCGCCGCGCACGACACGAGCCGCACGGTCGGCTGGTTCACCACGCGCTATCCGGCATGGTTCGATCTGCGAAGCGACCCGCTCGTCGCGGCGACCCGCACCTTGCGCGCCATTCCGGCACGCGGCATAAACTGGCACCACATGCGCGAACGTTTCGCCGAAGCGCTCGCGAGGCCGCAGATCAGCTTCAACTATCTCGGCCGCTTCGATCAGAGCCTGCCGCAAACCGGCGCACTCGCGGGCCTGCTCTCGTTCGCGCTCGACGAGCCGCTCGGCGCCGCGATCGCCGACCACACGCCGCTCGAGTACGCGCTCGATATCAATGCGTGGGTGTCGAATGGCCGCTTGACAGCCACCCTGCGCTACGACCCGGCGCAGATCTCGCCAGATGTCGCTCAAGCGCTCGCAACCGATTTCGAGGCGCAACTCGCCGCACTCGCTGCGCGCAGCATGAAGGGCGACGTCCCGCTCGATACCGCCGACTTCCCGCTCGCGCGGCTCGATCAGCCCGCGCTCGACGCACTGCGGCTCGACGCCGCGAACGTCCAGGATCTCTACCCGGCCACGCCCTTGCAAAAGGGCCTGCTGTTCCACGCGCTGATGGACGGCGGCCACGGCCTCTACGTCAATCAGTTACGGCTGACCCTCGCGGGTCCGCTCGATCGCGACGCGCTGCGTGAGGCATGGGCCGCCGCGCTCGCGCGGCACGATATTCTGCGCACGCGTTTCGTCGTGCCCGCCGGCGCCGATCCGTTGCAACTCGTGCAGCGCAGCGCCGCGTTGCCGTTCGTCGAATGCGACTGGTCCGCCTGCGACCCGGCACAGTATGAGCGCGACCTGCAAGTCTGGTGCGACGCCGACCGTCAACGCGGATTCGATCCGGCCCACGCACCACTTCTGCGGCTTGCGCTTTTCACGCGTCCGGACGGCTGTCACGATCTGGTCCGCACGATTCATCACGCGTTGCTCGATGGCTGGAGCAGCGCGCAACTGCTGGGCGAGATCGCCGACGACTACGTCGCGCGCGTCGCCGGGCAGCCGTTGCCGCAGCCCGAAGTCTTGCCGTACCGCCGCTACGTGGAATGGCTGTCCGCCCAGACGCCGCCACGCGACTGGTGGCTGGCGCAACTCGCCCGCCATCCCGAACCGGCCACCTTGCTGCAACATCAGCCGCCGGCCGCCGGCGCAACGCGCGAACACGGCGCGTCGCTGATGCTCACGCAGCAACTGGGCGAGGCACTCGTCGCGCGGGTGCGCGAAGCGGCGCAGCGCCATCGCGTCACCGTCAATACGCTGGTGCAGGCTGCCTGGGCACTCGTGCTCGCGCGGCGCGGCAATCGCCGCCACGTTGCATTCGGAAGTACTGTCGCGGGACGTCCCGCGCAGTTGCAGGGCGCCGGCCGGATGGTCGGCCTCTTCATCAACAGCTTGCCCGTATGGATCGAAGTCCCGGCCGCGCAACGCGTATCGACGTGGTTGTCCACGCTGCACACCGCGCAGGCGGAGCGCCACCAGGCCGAGCATACGTCGCTGGCCGATCTGCAGCACTGGAGCGGCAAAAGCGGCGACGCGCTGTTCGACAGCCTGCTCGTGTTCGAAAACTATCCGGTCGACGCCGCGTTACGTGGCCGCTTCGGCAGTCTGAGCGTCAGCCGGGTCGAATCGACCGAACGCACTCACTATCCGCTGACCATGCTGGTTTCGAACGACGCGCAAGGCCGCGTCGTCTGGCTCGCCGATGGCGCGCGGATCACAACGCCGCTACTGTCCCGGCTCGCCGACGACTGGCGTGACGTGCTCGCCGCGCTGAGCGACGCCGACGACCCGGCAGTCGGCAACATCATGCCGCGCGGCAACGTGGCCGCCGAGGCGTCGCGTGAGGTGCTGCGCCGCGTCGCCGGCCATCGCTTCCAGCCAATCGGCGCACGCCTCGCCGCGCAGGCCGCGCGCAAACCGGCGGCACCGGCCCTCGGTTGCGAAGGCGACGCGCTGAGCTATGCCGCACTCGATGCCTGGTCGAACCGCATCGGCCGCCGCCTCAAGTCGCTCGGCGCGCGCGCGGAGCAACGGATCGGCTTGTGTGTCGAACGTTCGAACGCGCTGGTCGCCGGTTTGTACGGCATCACCAAAACGGGCGCCGCCTATGTGCCGCTCGACCCGCATCATCCGCCGCACCGTCTGCGCCGCATCCTCGACGATGCCGGCGTCGATCTCGTCGTCACCGACGACGCCAGCGCCAGCCGCCTCGCCGATTGCCTCGCCGGCCGCACGCTGGTGCGCGTCAGCGACGTGCACAACGAAGCGTCGCAGGGCTGGCCGCAGCCGGTCGAACCGCAGCAGGCCGCCTACGTGATCTACACATCCGGCTCGACCGGCGAACCGAAGGGCGTGTGCGTGACGCACGCGAGTCTCGACCGCCTGCTCGCGAGCGTCGCCGCGCACCTCGATTTCGACGACAACGACGTCTGGCTCAGCGTGACCACGCTATCGTTCGACATTGCCGGACTGGAGTTGCATCTGCCGCTCACGCGCGGCGCGCGCGTCGAACTGGCCTCGCGCGACACGGTGCTCGATGGCGCCCGTCTGCTGCGGCTCATGCAGCAAAGCGGCGCCACCGTCATGCAGGCGACGCCAGCGGGCTGGCGCATGCTACTCGACAGTGAAGCGCGCGCCGGCCTCGTCTTGCGCGGCCCACTGCAGGCGCTATGCGGCGGCGAAGCGCTGCCGGCCGATCTGGCGGCCGCGCTGCTCGAACGCGGTATGACGCTCTCCAATATGTATGGCCCGACCGAGACGACGATCTGGTCGAGCATGGCGCCGGTCACAAGCGCCGCACCCATCACACTGGGTGAGGCGCTGCACGATACCGCGTTGCGCGTACTCGATCCAGACGGCTTGCCGACGCCGCCCGGTGCGGTGGGGGAGTTGTGCATCGGCGGCGACAACCTCGCGCGCGGTTATCTCCGCCGCGCGGCCTTGACCGCCGCGAGCTTCGTGCCCGACCCGTTCGGCGCGCCCGGCGCACGGCTCTATCGCAGCGGCGACCTGTGCCGGCGCCGCGACGACGGCGGTCTCGATTATCTCGGCCGCCTCGATCAGCAATTGAAGCTGCGCGGACACCGGATCGAGCCGGCCGAAATTGAAGCCGCGCTGCGCACGCTGGACGAGGTGCGCGACGCAGCCGTGGTCCTGCGTCACGACGGCGACGCGCCTCATCTCGTTGCATATGTAGTCTGTGCAGACGGTCACGTGGCCGATCACACGCAATGGCGTAGCGCGCTGGCCGAGCGTCTGCCGGCAGCGCTGATTCCGTCCGCGTGGGTCGTACTCGACGCGTTGCCGCTCACGTCGAGCGGTAAGCTCGATCGGCGTAGCCTGCCCGCGCCCGCCGCCGATACCGCCACGCTGATCGCGCCGCGCAACGCGCTCGAAGCGCAGTTGCTGACGATCTGGCGCGCGCTGCTGCCGTCCGCCGCACTCGGTGTCACGACGGATTTCTTCGCGGCGGGCGGCGATTCGATCGTTAGTCTACGGATGGTCGGCGCCGCCTTGGACGCAGGCCTCGCGCTGACGCCGAAGCAGGTGTTTCAGCACCCGACCATCGAGCAGTTGGCGCGAGTCGCCACGCCTGTCGAGCAAGCGGCCGCAAACGCGCCGAATCCTGCCGCTACGCCCACGAACCCGCCGCTTGACGAAACACTCGATGCAGCATTGAGCGACGCACTGCAATTGACCGAGACTCAACGCGCGGCGCTGCAAGACCTGTGCATCGCAACGCCACTGCAACAAGGCCTGATATCGCTCGCTCAACGTTCGGCGCGCGACCCCTACTATTTGCAACGCGTGTTCGAACTGAACGGGCCGTTCGCAGCCGACGCGTTCGTCTCTGCATGGCAAAGTGCGATAGACCGGCATCCCGCGCTACGTACCGACTTCCGTTGGGACGGGCTCGACGCTCCCGTGCAACTGGTGCGCAAGCATGCCGCTGTCGACGTGCGCTCGCTCGACTGGCGCCATCTGAGCGAAGGCGACGCGCGCGACGCCCTGGCGACGCAATGGCGCGAGGTGCAGGCACGCGGTTTCGATTTTGCGCAGACTTCGCACGCGCAGTTGCTGTTGATCGAGCGCGGCACGCAATGCCGCTGGTTCGTGTGGCGCTTCCATCACGCACAACTCGACGGCTGGAGCATCGGGCTCGTGCTGCGCGACGTGCTGCAAGCGTACGACGCCGCACTGAGCCGCACCTCCTCGATACCCACGCCAAACGCCGCGCCAGCATTCAGCCACTACGTGCGCTGGCTCGAGCAGCAGAATCGCGACGGCGACGCGCTGGCGCAATGGCGTCCGCTGCTCACGGACTGGTCGCGCACGCCGCTGCCGCTGGCGGCCTCATCACACGCTCCGCACATTCCACACGCTTCACACGCAGACGCTAGCCTGCCCGACAGCGCCGACCACGGACAGCCGCTCGAACACACCGTGCGGCTGCCGCAAGCACTAACGGCGCAGGCCGAACAATTCGCCCGCGCTGCCGGTGTCACGTTGAACACACTGATCCAGGGCGCGTGGGCCTGGCTGCTGTCGCGTCACGCGAACCGGCGCGAGGTCTCGTTCGGCGTCACCGTGTCGGGCCGCGGCGACGGCTGGCCCGGCGCCGGCGACACGGTGGGCCTGTTCATCAATACCTTGCCGCTGTCGGTTGAATTGCCGCCGGCGATGACCGTGCACGCCTGGTTGGCGGCACTGCAATCGCGCAATCTCGCGTTGCAGGAACTCGCGCAGACGCCGCTCGCGCAATTGCAGCGCGAGATCACCGGCGCCGCGGGCGAACCCCTGTTCGAGAGCATCTTCGTATTCGAGAACTATCCGCTCGATGCATCGCTGCGCACGCCGCTCGTGCATGGTCTCGCGATCGAGCGGCTCGCTACCGGCGCGGACGGTCATGCGCACGATGGCCGCAATCATTTCCCGCTGAGCCTGATCGCGGTACCGGGCGATGAATTGACGCTGACGCTCGCCGCGCAATCGCAGCGCTTCGACGGCGCGACCATGCGACGTCTGCTCGCGCAATTGCAGCAGGCGCTCGCGATGTTCACGGCCAATGCCGCGCGCACGCTCGGCGCACTGCATCTGCCCAGCGACGCGCAAATCACCGGGAGCACGAAAGACATCACGTCGGCGCGGTCGACGCCAGAAACTGCGGCATCGGCAGCATGGCAAGGCGGCCTGCTCAAGCGCATCGCCCAGCATGCGCACAGCCAACCCACCGCAATCGCATTGCACGATGAAACCCGCACGCTCGACTGGGCGACGCTCTGGCGTCTGTCCGGCGCCCTCGCCGCGCGCCTCGCCGCAGCCGGTGTGCGTACCGAAACAACCGTGGCCGTCGTCTTGCCGCGCCGCGCGGAATTGATCGTTGCAATGCTCGCCGTGTGGCGCGCGGGCGGCGTCTATGCGCCGTTCGATCCGGCCGCGCCAGGCGAACGGCTCGGTTGGCAAATCCGCGATGCCGAGGCGCATTGCCTGATCGCAGATGCAGACGCCGACTGGCGTCCGGACAACGTGGCGCTGGTGGCATGCACGCCCGAATGCGAATCCATGCCGGACGCCGCATCGGCCACATTGCCGACACTGGCCGCCCTGCCTGCCGATCTCGCCGCCTACCTGATCTACACGTCCGGCTCGACCGGCACGCCGAAGGGCGTGCTGGTCTCGCACCGCTCGCTTGCCGCGTACACCGAGGCGCTACTCGCCCGTCTGCCCGATGGCATTCGCAGCGCCGCGTATCTGTCGACACCGGCCGCCGATCTCGGCCACTCGACCTTGATGGCGGCGCTGTGGTCGGGCTGGACCCTGCAGTTGATCGACGATCGGCGTGCCTTCGATGCCGACGCGTACGCCGACTGGTGCCGCGCGCATCCGGCCGATCTGCTCAAGATCGCGCCGAGCCATCTCGAAGGCCTGCTTCATGCGGCGGATGCGCACGCGGTATTGCCGAAGCGCGCGTTGCTGCTGGGTGGAGAAGCCAGCTCCCGTGCACTGCTCGAGCGTGTCTCGCTGCTGCAACCCGAGTGCGCCATTCTTGGCCACTATGGACCGACCGAGTCGACCGTCGGCATCATGACGTCCGAACGCGGCGCCGATGACGGATTGCCGCTTGGCCGCCCACTCGATCACGCGCGCGTCTATCTGCTCGACCCCGACGGTCATCCCGTCCTGCCGGGCGCTCGTGGCGAAATCCACGCGGGCGGTGTCGCGCTGGCGCGCGGCTATCGGCAGCAAGCGGCGCTCACCGCCGGTCGATTCGTGCCCGATCCGTTCGTGCCCGGCGCACGCGTCTATCGCACCGGCGATCAGGCGCGCCGGCTCGACGACGGTCAGCTTGAATTCCTCGGCCGCGTCGACGATCAACTGAAAATTCGCGGCTATCGCGTCGAACCCGCCGAAGTGGCCGCGCAATTGCGCGCGCTGCCCGGTGTGCGCGACGCCGTGGTGATCGGCCGTGCGGATTCGCAGCAACGGGTGCGCCTGATCGGCTACGCGGTCGGCAACACGCTCGATGCCGAACAATTGCGCGATGCGCTCGCCGTCCGCTTGCCGGCAGCGTTGGTGCCCGCAGCCATCTGTCTGCTCGACGCGCTGCCGTTGACACGCAACGGCAAGATCGACCGCACGGCGCTGCCCGAGCCGGTAGAGCACCGGTCGGCGGACGCTAGTGCGGCGCCTGAAACGCCCTTGCAACACGCGCTGCTCGATGTCTGGCGGCAAGTGCTATGTCAAGCGGCGCTCGGTATCGACGACAACTTCTTCATGGCCGGCGGCGATTCGATCAGCGCGTTCCAGGTCGTCGCTCAGGCGCGCCGTGCTGGTCTTGTATTCACCTCGCGCGAGCTGTTTGCCCGGCCGACCGTGCGCGCCCTCTGCGCCGTCGTGCAAGTGGGTCCGACCGGCGTCGACGGACCCTCGACGGCAGCTGTCGTACCGCTCGATGCGCACGCGCTTGCCGCGCTCGGCTTCGATCCGCTGCAGGTTCAGGATGCCTATCCGGCCACGGCAATGCAGCAGGGTCTGCTGTTCCACAGCCTGGCCCAGTCCGATAGCAGGAACAGCAACGGTGGAAGCGGCGGCATGTACGTCACGCAGCGACGGCTGACGCTGGCCGGCTCGCTCGACATTGCGCGCTTGCAGGCTGTCTGGCACCGCGCGGTTGCGCGGCACGATATTCTGCGCACGCGTTTTGAATGGCGCGACGACGATGCATGGCAAGTCGTCGAGCGAGCTGTCGAGTTGCCGTTCGGTGTGCACGGCGCGGGAGCAGAAACCGCTGCGGCATACGAAACGCGACTCGCCGCCTGGATGCACGACGACCTCGCGCGCGGCTTCGATCTGGCGCGCGCGCCGCTGATGCGCGTCGATCTGTTCGCACGGCCCGATGGCGCTCACGATCTCATCTGGACCACTCACCATGCGCTGATCGATGGCTGGAGCGCCGCGCGTTTGCTCGCGGAAATTGGCGAGGGGTATCGTGGGTCGGATGCGTCGGCTGCACCGGAAGTGTTGCTGAATAACTCGCGCGCCGAACCGGTGCAACGCGCTACGCCGTATCGCGTTTACGTCGAATGGCTTGCGGCACAACCGGACGCCCGCGCGTGGTGGTCCGCAGCCGCAGCGGCTTGCGAAGACCCGGCGACGCTGACGACCTCCGTCGCGGGACCCGCAGTCCCTCAGCCTGGCGCCTATCGTTTGGATCGCGAACTGGGTGCGGCACGCGACGCGCGTCTGCGCGCGGCCGCCAGCACCTTTGGCATCACGCTCAATACGCTGATGCAGAGCGCGTGGGCGCTGCTGCTCGCGCGACACGGCAATCGCGAACAGGTGGCGTTCGGCACGACCGTGTCTGGGCGGCCCGAATCGCTCGACGGCGCCGAACAGATGCTGGGGCTGTTCATCAACAGCTTGCCGGTGTGGGCGAGCGTGCCTGGGGCCGAGGACGTCGGCGGCTGGTTGCGTCGCATGCAGACGCAGTCGGTCGAGATGCGCCGCCATGAACACACGCCGCTCGCGCAATTGCAGCGCTGGGTCGGGCGCAGCGGTGATGCGCTGTTCGACAGCCTGTTCGTGTTCGAAAACTATCCGCTCGATGCCGCGCTCGATGCGCTGAATATAGCCGGCGATAACGATACGGGCGACGGCTTGCGCGTGAGCGCCGTGCAGTCGATCGGTCGCACGCACTATCCGCTGACGCTGATGGTCGTGCCGCAACCCGCGCTCAAGCTCGAATGGGAATGGGACGGCTTGCGGCTCGACCAGCCTGGCGTCGAACGGTTGTCGCTGGGGTATGTCGAGTTGCTCGATCAGTTGGCGACGTGTGCCGAGGCTGAGGCGGATGCCGCACCGCGTCGCTTGCGCTCGCTGACAGTGAGTTCGCCGACGCGCGAGGCGGTGCCGCTTGCGCGTTATACGTTTGTGCCAGTGAGCCAGCGTATCGCACAGACCGGTGCGCGGCGACCTGATGCCGTTGCCCTTGCCGGTGAGCAGGAAAGCCTCACGTATCGTGAACTGCTTGACCAGGCTTCGGCCATCGCCCAGCGGCTGCTGCGCGACGGCGTGCAGCGCGACGCCTGCGTCGCCGTCTGCGTCGCCCGTGGCCCCGCGCTGCTCGCCGCCATGCTCGGCGTGTGGCAGGCCGGCGCGGCCTACCTCCCCGTCGATCCGTCCTATCCGCCCGAGCGCATCGCCGCGATGCTCGAGGATGCGCAGGTGCTGCATGTGCTCGCCGATGCCGCTACGGTTACCGATCAGCACAGCCCCGCGCTGTTTGCCGGGCGTCAGGTGGTCGAGCTCGCCGCCGTGCGGCACGCTTGCGTTTCCCACTCCGGTCACCGCACCCACCCACTACCCGCCCTCCACCCCGACCAGCTCGCCTACGTCATCTACACCTCAGGCTCCACCGGCAGGCCCAAAGGCGTCGGCGTCACCCACGGCGCGCTCGACCGCCTCCTCGCCAGTATCGATCTGCAACCCGGCCTGCGCGATGACGATCTCTGGCTCAGCGAATCGGCACCCGTGTTCGACATCTCCCTGCTCGAGTTCTGTCTGCCGCTCGTGCGCGGCGTGCCGCTCGAACTCGTCTCCTCGCAGACCGCCCGTGACGGCATCGCGCTCGCCGCACGCCTCGAAGCGAGCCGCGCCACCGTCTTCCAGGCCACCCCCAGCGGCTGGCGCATGCTGCTCGAAGCCGGCTGGCGCGCCGATCTGTCCGTGCCGCACCGCCCGCTGCTCGGCCTGAGCGGCGGCGAACCGCTGCACCCCGATCTCGCCGCCGCGCTGATCGCCCGCGGCGTGGCCTTGTGGAATCTGTACGGCCCGACCGAGACCACCATCTATTCCGCCGGCGCCCAGGTCTTCACCGCTCAGCCCATCACTCACGGCGATCCCTTGCCCGACACCGTGCTGCGCGTGATCGACTCGCACGGCCTCGCCGTGCCCGACGGCGGACTCGGCGAGCTGTGCATCGGCGGCCGCAATCTCGCGCGCGGCTATCTGCGCCGCCCCGCTCTCACCGCCGAGCGCTTCGTGCCCGATCCCGACGGGGCGCCCGGTACCCGCCTCTACCGCACCGGCGACCTCTGCCGGCTGCGCGACGATGGCCGCCCCGAACCGCTTGGCCGCCTCGACCAGCAGGTCAAGCTGCGCGGCTACCGGATCGAGCCCGGCGAGATCGAAGCCGCGCTCTGTGCCTGCGACGGCGTGAAGAACGCCGCCGTGGCGATCAGGGGCGAAGGCGCGCAGCAGCGCCTGATCGGCTACATCACCGGCGCAGCGGACACCCGTGTGCTAAGAACCCGGCTCGCCCGTTCACTGCCGGCGCACATGCTGCCCTCGGCCATCGTCACGCTCGATGCGCTGCCGCTCACGCCCAGCGGCAAGCTCGACCGTCGCGCATTGCCTGAACCCGCATGGCAGGACGACGACACGCCCGTGGTCACGCCGCGCTCGCCGCGTGAAGCCGCCCTGCTCGATATCTGGCAGACCGTGCTCGGCCATCCCGTCGCCAGCGTCACCGTCAACTTCTTTGCGGCCGGCGGCGATTCGATCAGCGGCGTGCGGGTCGCCGCGCGCATCAACCAGATGGTCGCGCGCAATGTGCCGCTCGCCATGCTGTTCCGTCACCCGACGATTCGCGGGCTCGCCGACTACCTCGACGCCGATGACGCGCAAGCCGACGCGGCGCAAACCGGCGCCGCCACCCTAAGCCAACTGCTGGCGGACCTCGAGTAACCGAGTAACGCCATGGCTCACCGACCCGACACTGATTCTGACTTTATGACCCAACCGACTCCGCAAATGCAGGCCATCTCGCTCCGCTACGCCGCACTGCCGCCCGAGAGTCGCGCCGCTTTCCGGCAACGTGTGGCCGCACAGCACATCGATCCGGCGACGCTGCCGATCGTGCCCATCGCCCGAAGTGCTGCGCACGGCGGCGACGCGCCGCTGTCGTTCGAACAGGAGCACCTGTGGTTCCTGTGGAAACTGCAACCGGACAACCCGGCCTATCACATGCCGGGCGCGATCGAGCTCGACGGCGAACTCGACACCGCAGCGCTCGATCACGCGCTAGGCAGCGTCGCGCAGCAGCATCAGAGTCTGTGCACACGCTTCTTTCAGCGTGCGGATGGCGAGTTGCGACAGACGGCGGAAGGCACGCCGCGGCCCGCTTGTCGCCTGCACGATCTGCGCGGCGCCGACGGCACCGCGCTCGATGCAACACTCGATGCCGCGCTGCGCCGCGCAGCCGTCGAGCCGTTCGACCTTGAAGCCGGTCCACCAATGCGCGCCGATCTGTTCCGTATCGGCGCCTCGCGTTACGTCCTGCTGCTGACCCTGCATCACATCGTCACCGACGGCCATTCGATGAGCGTTCTGATCCGGGCATTGGCGCAAGCCTATCGGCAGGCATCGAGCAAAGCGCCAGCGCCCACCACCGCGCCCACGCTGCAATTTCGCGACTGCGCCGCATGGCAACGCGAATGGCTCGACGACGCCGCGCTGCAAACGCACATCGACTACTGGCGCGCGCAACTCGGCACGCACACGCCACCGTCCCCGTTACCGTTCGACCGTCCGCGCGCGCATCAGCCGAGCGCGGCGGGCGGCCGCGTGCGGCGCGAGATCGACGCGGCGCTGCTGGCGGGCCTGCAAACCCAGGCCGCCGCGCAAGGCGCGACACTTTTCATGGCACTGCTCGCCGCCTTCGGCACGCTGTTATACCGGTACAGCAGCGAGAGCGATCTGCGCATCGGCGTACCGTCGAGCGGACGCGACAGTGTCGAAACCGAAAACCTGATCGGCTTTTTCGTCAATACGCTGGTAGTGCGTCAGCAGGTGGAGGGCAATCTGCCTTTCGGCACGCTGCTCGCGCAGACACGCCAGACGTTGCTCGACGCGCAGGCGCATCGCGCGCTGCCATTCGCGCGTCTGGTCCGGTCGCTGCAGACTTCGCGCACCGACGACACGCCGCTCTTTCACGCGATGTTCAGCATGCAGCGCAGCGATCGCGCGGCGTTGTTGTCGCTGCCGGGTTTGAGCGTCACGACGCGCGAAATCGAAACGGGCGCCGCGCAATTCGACCTGTCGTTCAACGTCGTCGAACACGATCACGGCGCGCGGCTGAACATCGTCTATGCGTCCGAGCGCTTCGATGCCGCGACGATCGAACGCCTCGCCGATCACTATGCCGAACTGCTCGGGCAACTGGCGCGCAACGCGAATCTTTGCATCGCCGACCTGCGCCTGAGCCACTGTGCACAGGCGTCGCCGCCTATCTCCGCCACTAAAGTCACGCAGCAAGCTCATGCCCCACGCGGCGTGTTGCAGCGAATCGCCGACCACGTGTGCTCGCGGCCCAATGCAGAGGCTGTGACCGGCGAGACCGGCGCCTTGACTTACCGCGAACTCGATCGCTGGTCGAACCGGATCGGCCGATGCCTCGCCGAACGAACCGGCATGACGCCGGCGCCCGATGTCCGCATCGGCCTCTGCACGGGCCGCTCGCTTGCGCTCGTCGCAGGCGCGCTCGGCATTCTCAAAGCGGGTGCAGCCTATGTGCCGCTCGATCCGCGCTATCCGCCTGAGCGCCTGCACGACACGCTGCTCGATGCGAACGTACGCTGCATCGTCGCCGATGCCGAAGGTATCGCGTCACTCGGCGCGTGGGCTACGGAACACGGCGTGGCGATCGTCGACGCAGCGGCGTTGCAGGATATCGAAACCGCTGACGCGGACGCTTTGCCGCAGCAAACGACGCCGCACCCCGAACAACTCGCCTACGTGATCTACACGTCCGGATCGACCGGGCGGCCAAAAGGCGTCGGCGTCACGCACGCGAACCTGGCGCGCCTGTTCGACAGCACGGCTGCGCTGTTCGATTTCGGTCCCGACGACGTCTGGACGCTATTCCATTCGCACGCCTTCGACTTCTCGGTGTGGGAGCTGTTCGGCGCGCTGGCGCATGGTGGCCGGCTCGTCGTTGTCCCGTACTGGACAACGCGCGAACCGGCTGCGCTGCAGCGCCTGCTGTGTGAGCAGCGCGTGACGGTGTTGAACCAGACGCCGTCCGCGTTCGATGCATTAATGCAGGCCGATCTCGCGGCGTCCGAACCTTTCGCCAACGTGCGCGTAATCGTGTTCGGCGGCGAACGGCTCGAACCTGCGGCGCTAGCCGCATGGCATCGCGCGCGCGGCACGCATGTGCCGGCGCTCGTCAACATGTACGGGATTACCGAAACGACCGTGCATGTCACCCATCGCGTGTTGCGCGACAACGATATTCACGGCACGACACAGGCGCTTTTGAGCCCTATCGGCAGCGCACTCGACGATCTGCAATTGCATCTGCTCGATGCCGATCTGAATCCGGTTCCGCCAGGCGCGAAGGGCGAACTGTATATCGGGGGCGCCGGTCTCGCGCGTGGCTATGCGAATCGTCCAGCACTGACGGCCGAGCGTTTCGTTCCCGATCCGTTCGGTCTTCCCGGCGCGCGTTTGTATCGATCCGGCGATGTCGCGCGGCGGCTGCCGGATGGCGAGCTCGCCTATCTCGGCCGCAACGATGCACAGGTGAAGCTGCGCGGTTTTCGTATCGAGCCCGGCGAAGTGCGCGCGGCGTTGCTGAGCCATCCGGATATCGCTTCGGCTGAAGTGATCGCACGTGAGCATCCGCAACGGGGCGTGCAATTGATCGCCTACCTGGTCGCACGCCGCAACGCGGTCACGCTGCGTCAGCCTGCGCGCGAGCATGCCGCAGCGTATCTGCCGGCGCATCTGGTGCCGTCGGCCTATGTCGTGCTCGACGCGCTGCCGCTCACCATCAACGGCAAACTCGATCGCCACGCGCTGCCCGCTCCGGACGATGCGGCATTCGGCGCCGAACACGTGAGTGCCGGTGCAAATACCGATGCGCCAGTACCGCCGCTGTCGCCGGTCGGCCTGCGCCTCGCCGATCTTTGGCGCGAGGTGCTCGGTGTCTCCCATGTCGATGCCGATGATGATTTCTTTGCTCGCGGTGGCCATTCATTGCTGGCAGTCAAGCTTGCGGCGCGAATCGAACAGGCCTTCGCCGTGCAACTGCCCTTGCGCATCTTCTTCGATCATCCGCGGCTCGGTGCGCTCGCCGCGCAACTGGAAACGGCGCTCGCCAGCGGGCATCCTGATGGCCAACCGCAGCGGCAAGCGCTCGTGCGGCGTCCGGCTGCGCAAACCTGCGTGCCGCTGTCGCATGCACAGGAACGGCTCTGGTTCCTCTGGCAATTCGATCCGCAGGACACCGCCTACAACATCACGTGCGCGGTGAATCTGCATGGGGCGCTCGACGCCGTCGCGTTGCGCGGCGCCTTCGACGCGCTGTCGCTGCGGCACGAGGCGTTACGCACGTCGTTTGGCGAAGAGGATGGTGTCGGCTATCAGGAGGTTCACGCCGCGCCGCGCTACACATGGACGGCGCACGATCTGCGTACGAGCGCGCCGGACACACGTGAGTCCGGCGTCGCGTCGCGATTGAGCGATGCCGCGCGTGCACCGTTCGATCTGACTGGCGATCCGCTGTTGCGCGTCACGCTGATTCACGTCGACGCCGAACACCATGTGCTGCATCTCGCCCTGCATCACATCATCGCTGACGGCGAGTCGGTCGATCTGCTGATCGACGAGTTAATCGCGCTGTATCGCGCAGCGCTGGACCACGCCGATTTCACCGCGCTGCCCGAACTGGGCGTGCAATACGGCGATTACGCGCGCTGGCAGCGACTGCACGCCGACGACACGGCGCTCGCGCGCCAACTCGGCTATTGGCGCGACTTGCTTGGCGAAACCGATCCCGTCCTCGAACTGCCGCTCAAACAGCCGCGCGCGGCACCGCGGCGGCGTGGACTCGGCCGCACCGTCCGCACGCTCGACACCGCGCGGATACAGGCGCTGCGTCATCTCGCCGAAGCGCACCAGGCTAGCCTCTTTATCGTGATGCTCGCGGCACTCGACGTCCTGCTGCAACGCTATAGCGGACAGAACGAGATCCGCGTCGGCGTGCCCGTTACGGGCCGCACGCAAGTCGAGACTGGACGGATGATCGGTTGCTTCGTGAACACGTTGGTGATGACGGCGGACATCAGCCGCGCGGACACGTTCGCCGCACTGATCGCGCACGTCCGGCAGCGCTCGCTCGACGCGCACGCTCACGCGGACCTGCCGTTCGCGCGGCTCGTCGAAGCGTTGCAACCGAACCGCGAACGCAACACGACGCCGCTGTTTCAGGTGATGTTCAACTATCAGCAGGCGGCAGCGCCGACGCAAGCGTTGCCCGGACTGCGGATCGAGCCGCGCGATGCGCAAGCGGATGCGGTGCAGTTCGATCTGAAACTGGACGTCACCGGCGCAGCGGATTACGCGCGCCTGCACTTCGATTTCGCCGATGATATTTTCGCGGCGTCGACGATCGAGCGGATGGCGGATCACTTCGTCGAACTGGTCGATCAGGTGATTGCTCGACCTGAGGTCGAATTGCGCTCGCTGACAGTGAGTTCGCCGAAGCGCGAGGCGGTGCCGCTTGCGCGTTATACGTTTGTGCCAGTGAGCCAGCGTATTGCGCAGACCGGTGCGCGGCAACCTGATGCCGTTGCCCTTACCGGTGAGCAGGAAAGCCTCACGTATCGTGAACTGCTTGACCGGGCTTCGGCCATCGCCCAGCGGCTGCTGCGCGACGGCGTGCAGCGCGACGCCTGCGTCGCCGTCTGCGTCGCCCGTGGCCCCGCGCTGCTCGCCGCCATGCTCGGCGTCTGGCAGGCCGGCGCGGCCTACCTGCCCGTCGATCCGTCCTATCCGCCCGAGCGCATCGCCGCGATGCTCGAGGATGCGCAGGTGCTGCATGTGCTCGCCGATGCCGCTACGGTTACCGATCAGCACAGCCCCGCGCTGTTTGCCGGGCGTCAGGTGGTGGAGCTCGGCGCCGTGCGGCACGCTTCCCACTCCGGTCACCGCACCCACACACTACCCGCCATCCACCCCGACCAGCTCGCCTACGTCATCTACACCTCAGGCTCCACCGGCAGGCCCAAAGGCGTCGGCGTCACCCACGGCGCGCTCGACCGCCTCCTCGCCAGTGTCGATCTGCGGCCCGGCCTGCGCGATGACGATCTCTGGCTCAGCGAATCGGCACCCGTGTTCGACATCTCCCTGCTCGAATTCTGTCTGCCGCTCGTGCGCGGCGTGCCGCTCGAACTCGTCTCCTCGCAGACCGCCCGTGACGGCATCGCGCTCGCCGCACGCCTCGAAGCGAGCCGCGCCACCGTCTTCCAGGCTACCCCCAGCGGCTGGCGCATGCTGCTCGAAGCCGGCTGGCGCGCCGATCTGTCCGTGCCGCACCGCCCGCTGCTCGGCCTGAGCGGCGGCGAACCGTTGCACCCCGATCTCGCCGCCGCGCTGATCGCCCGGGGCGTGGCCTTGTGGAATCTGTACGGCCCGACCGAGACCACCATCTATTCCGCCAGCGCCCAGGTCTTCACCGCTCAGCCCATCACTCACGGCGATCCCTTGCCCGATACCGTGCTGCGCGTGATCGACTCGCACGGCCTCGCCGTGCCCGACGGCGGACTCGGCGAGCTGTGCATCGGCGGCCGCAATCTCGCGCGCGGCTATCTGCGCCGCCCCGCTCTCACCGCCGAGCGCTTCGTGCCCGATCCCGACGGCGCGCCCGGTACCCGCCTCTACCGCACCGGCGACCTCTGCCGGCTGCGCGACGATGGCCGCCCCGAACCGCTTGGCCGCCTCGACCAGCAGGTCAAGCTGCGCGGCTACCGGATCGAGCCCGGCGAGATCGAAGCCGCGCTCTGTGCCTGCGACGGCGTGAAGAACGCCGCCGTGGCGATCAGGGGCGAAGGCGCGCAGCAGCGCCTGATCGGCTACATCACCGGCGAAGCGGACACCCGTGTGCTGGGAACCCGGCTCGCCCGTTCACTGCCGGCGCACATGCTGCCCTCGGCCATCGTCACGCTCGATGCGCTGCCGCTCACGCCCAGCGGCAAGCTCGACCGTCGCGCATTGCCTGAACCCGAATGGCAGGACGACGACACGCCCGTGGTCACGCCGCGCTCGCCCCGTGAAGCCGCCCTGCTCGATATCTGGCAGACCGTGCTCGGCCATCCCGTGGCCAGCGTCACCGTCAACTTCTTTGCAGCCGGCGGCGATTCGATCCTGAGCCTGCAACTGATTTCGCGCGTGCGCAACGCCGGCTGGCATCTCACGCCCAAACAGATCTTCGAGCATCCGACTATCGCGCAACAGGCCCAGCTCATGACTGCTTGCGCCAATGCGGCAAGCCGGGCCGCCGAGCACCACGATGCGTTGCCGTTGACGCCGATCCAGGCAGCGTTCTTCACGAAACGTCCGGATGGCGAGTCGCACTGGAATCAGTCCGTGCTGCTCGACACCGCGGACGCGCTCGATCCCGACCGCCTCAGCGACGCGCTGACCGCGCTGGTCCAGCGTCACGATGCGCTCCGACTGCGCTTCACGCGCGACGGCAATGGCAACGGTAACAGTGACGCCCCGCGCTGGCAGCAGCGTGTGGCCGCTCGCGAGGACGCTGCGCTGCTGCGCCACGTCGAACTCGATTCCGCCGACTGGGACAACGCGTTGGCGAAGCAAGGCGCGACGATCCAGCAAAGTCTCGACATCGAGCACGGTCCGCTGTTGCGCGCCGGCTATTTCGAAGCGGGCTCACGCCGCCGCCTGCTGATCGCGATTCATCACCTCGCGGTCGACGGCGTGTCGTGGCGCGTTCTGCTCGACGACCTGCGCGCGCTCTACGCCGACCAACCTTTGCCCACCCTCACAACGCCCTGGAGCGTGTGGGTCAACGCCCAGGCGAACAGTGCCGCACCGGCTGCCGCGGAACTCGACTATTGGGCGCACACGCTCACGGCTGAGCAACGTGCGTTGCCGGACCACCTCGTCCGCGAGCCCGCGCGAGGCATGGTCGATCGCAGTCTCGCCGCGAGTCGCACGGTCAGCATCGAACTCGACGCAACCAGCACGCGCCGTTTGTTGCAACACACATCGCATGCCTATCGCACCCGTCCTGACGACCTGCTGCTTGCGGCGCTTGCGCAAACGCTCGGCGCGCCGTCGAGTCATGACGCGCCGGTGTTGATCGATCTTGAAGCACACGGCCGCAGCACCTCGCTCGATACCGTCGATCTCGACCGAACAGTAGGCTGGTTCACGGTTCAATACCCGTTCGCCTTGCCGCGCGCGCAGACGCCGGCGGCGACACTGATCGCGGTCAAAGAGGCGCTACGTGCCGTGCCGGAACAAGGGCTTAATTTCGGTCATTTGCGCGAGGCCGGCAGAAGCGGCTCGCTCGACGGAATAACCGACGCCGGGCGTCAGGCAGCACTCGCGCTCTGGCCTCGCGCCCAGGTCCGCTTCAACTATCTCGGCCAGTTCGATCAGGCGCTCGCCGGCAGTCACACGGTGAATTCACCGGATGGCGCCCCGCGTCTGCACTTTTCTCACGACTTCGCCGGCGCGCCGCTTGCGGGCGCCGACACCATGGACCACCTGCTCGACATCACCGCGCTGGTGGTGGACGGCGTGCTCGATCTTCACTGGCGCTTCAGTCCCGACGTACTGGACGCGGACGCGGTCGAACGACTCGCCGCGCAAACCGCGCAGGCGCTGCGCGAACTGATCGCGCATTGTGTCGATGCGCCGCCGCGTGGCACCGCCGCCGACTTCCCGCTTGCGCGTATCGGCCAAGCCACGCTGGAAGCCATGCGGCTGCCGCTCGGCGACATCGAAGACATCTATCCGGCGACACCGCTGCAGCAAGGTCTGCTGTTTCATAGCCTGCTCACGGCCGGCGCGGGCATGTACCTGAACCAGTTGCGCCTGACGCTCGACGGCGCGCTCGACCCACGCGCGTTACTCGCTGCCTGGCAGGACATGCTCGATCAGCATCCGGTGCTGCGCACGCATTTCGAACTCGGCCAGGAAAGCGGTCCCCTTCAGGTGGTGCATCGACATGCCGTCGTGCCATTCGCGACGCATGACTGGCGTGCCCACGCCACCGATTACGATGCCCGCCTCGCGCAATGGCTCGGCGCCGATCTGCGCAGCGACTTCGATCCGGGCCGCGCGCCGCTGATGCGTGTCGCGCTGTTCGCGCGGCCTGACGGTGCACACGATCTGGTGTGGACCAGCCACCATGCGTTGCTCGACGGCTGGAGCAGCGCGCAATTGCTCAACGCGCTGTCGCAAGCGTATCGGGCCCGCACGCGCAGCGGCACACACGCAGCGCAGCTCGCGACCCGCGCTTCCAGTGCGCCGACGGCATCTATTGCACCCTATCGCGACTACGTCCGCTGGCTCGCACACGACACCGCCACCCGCGATCATGCCGACTGGTGGCGCACCCTCGCAAGTCACGCCGACGAAGCGGCCTTGCTTGCGCCTAGCCTCGGGCGTCCGCAGCAACGCGAACCAGGCTCGCATGACTGGTCGACGCGGCTCGCCAGCGGTCTGCACGCCCGCCTGCTGCAAGCCGCGCAGCGCGCCCAGGTGACCTTGAACACGTTGATGCAAGGCGCGTGGGCGATCCTGCTCGCACGCTACGGCGGCCGTCATCGCGCCGCCTTCGGCGTGACCGTGTCCGGCCGCCCGGCGGACTTGCCCGGTGTCGAACGGATGATGGGCCTGTTCATCAACAGCGTGCCGCTGTGGGTCGACGCGCCCGCCAGTGCGCCAGCCACCGACTGGCTGCGCGAGCTGCACACGCTGAACCACGCGTTGCGCGAGCACGAACACACGCCGATCACGCGCATCCAGCAATGGACCGGCCGCAGTGGCGACAACCTGTTCGACACGCTGTTCGTGTTCGAAAACTATCCGCTCGATCGAGCGCTCGACGCGGACGGCGACGGCCTGACGGTTCGCGCGCAGCAGAGCGCCGATCGCACCCATTACCCGCTGACGCTCGCCGTGCTGCCACGCGAACGGATCGACCTGCAATGGGCGTGGGACGGCGAGCGTTTCGAGCGTACGACGATCGAGCGGCTCGCCGCGGACTACGAGCGGATCCTGACGCAACTGGCCGCCGCCGTAGTGGATCGCGACCCGGCGCACGTGCGTCGCATTGCGCGGCTCGGCGACATCGCGTTGTCCGGCGAGACGCTCGATTCGCAGCCGCAACGCCGCTATGACTTCGAACCTGTGATGCCGCGCTTCAGCGCGCGCGCCGCCCGCCAGCCGGACGCCATCGCGCTCGCCTGCCGCGGCGCGACCTTGAGCTACCGCCAACTCGACGACTGGAGCAACCGCATCGGCGCGCGGCTCAAGCGCGCGGGCCTGCGCAGCGATCAGCGCGTCGGCGTATGCGTGACGCGCGGCGTCGGTCTGCCGGTGGCGCTGTTCGGCATCTGGAAGGCCGGTGGCGCCTACGTGCCGCTCGATCCGACCTATCCGCGCGAGCGTCTGGCCGGCATGCTCGACGATGCCGACGTGCGCCACGTGGTCGCCGATGCCGCGTGCGTCGCGCAACTGGGCGCGCTGTTCGCGGGACGCGAGGTGATCCGCATCGATACCGCCGATGCGGCCGAAGCGAGCCACGGCGTCATGAGCGTAGAAGACGCAGCGCCGGAAGACTGGCATCAACCGATCGAGCCGGAACAACTCGCCTATGTGATCTACACCTCCGGATCGACCGGCAAGCCCAAGGGTGTCGCGCTCAGTCATCGCGCGTTGAGCCTGCATCTGGCGGACTTCCAGTCTGTCTATGGGATCGGCGCCGGCGACATCGTGCTGCAATCGTCGACGATCAATTTCGACGTCGCCTTGCACGAGTTGCTGCCCGCGCTGCTGCAAGGCGGCCGCGTCGAAATGCGCGGCCCCGATGCGTGGGACATCGATACGCTGAACGCGACGCTCGTCGACGCCGGCGTCACGTTCGCGCGCATTCCGACCTCGTTGTGGCAGCAATGGCAGCGCGCCGCGCCGCCCGCGGCGGCGTTGCAATCATTGCGGCAGATCACCGTCGGCGGCGAAGCGCTGGCCGGCGATACGCTCGCCCGCTGGCGCGCCGGTCCGCTCGCGGCGATCCACGTCGACAACCTGTATGGTCCGACGGAGACCGCGGTCGCGGCGCTCTATCACCGCACCGGCGCCGCCGACGAAGCGCACGTGATCGTGCCGATTGGGCGTCCCTATCCTGGCCGCGGCGTCGCGCTGCTCGATGACGACGGCGTGCGGGTTCCGCACGGCGGCATCGGCGAACTGTGCATCAGCGGCGACTGTCTCGCGCGCGGTTATCTGGGACGGCCGGGTCTGACGGCCATGCAGTTCGTGCCCGATCCAGACGGCTTGCCCGGCGCACGTCTGTACCGAACCGGCGACCTGTGCCGCTTCGGCGCGGACGGCACAGTGCAGTTTCTCGGCCGGATCGACCAGCAGATCAAGCTGCGCGGCCAGCGTATCGAGCCGGGTGAGATCGAAGCGGCGCTGCGCAGCTGCGCGGGCGTCACGCAGGCACTCGTCGCGCTGCACGGCGAAGGCGAGCATCAGCGCCTGATCGCCTATGTGGTCGGCATGGTCGAGACCGAGTCGCTCATCCAGGCGCTAGGCGCGCGCTTGCCCGAAACGTGGATACCTGGCGCCTTCGTCATGCTCGAGCGCCTGCCGATGCTGCCCAACGGCAAGCTCGACCTCCGCGCGTTGCCACCGCCCGCGCCGCCGGCAGACGCGCCCGCGGTCGCGCCGCGCAATCCGGTCGAGCAGACGATCGCCGAGGTCTGGCAGGACGTGCTCGGCGTGCCGACGGTGTTCGTGCACGACAACTTCTATGCCCTCGGCGGCCATTCCCTGCTCGCTGTGCAGATCGCCGCGCGGCTCACGCGCGCCTTGCAGCAAACCGTGCCGCTCGCCGCCGTGCTCGCGCAAGCCACCGTCGCGCGGCTGGCAGAGTCGCTGCGCGAGGCATCCGCTGCGCAGGCGCAAACCCAGGTGGCGCAAGCCGCCCAACGCGACACGATGAAACAGTTGCTGGCCGAACTGGATTGAGACCTTGAGACACCCCATGCCCACCGACGCAAGTCAAGAAAACCTCGAAATCGCGCAGCGTTATGCCGCCTTGCCCGCCGACAAGCGGGCCCGCTTCAAGGCGCGGCTGCGCGAGCACGGCATCGACGGGTCGATCCTGCCAATCGTGCCGCTCGCGATCCGGCCGGCACGTGCGCCGCTGTCGCACGCCCAGGAACGCTTGTGGTTCCTGTGGCGGCTCGACCCCGCCAGCAACGCGTACACCATCTCGCGCGCGCTGCGCCTCGATGGGCCGCTCGATACGGCCGCGCTCGATGCCGCGCTCGCGGCGCTCGTCGAGCGTCATGAAGTATTGAGAGCGGGTTTCGGAGAAGACGGCGGCGTGCCATTCCAGTTTGCCCGCGCAGCGGACACGGGCATACGCGCGGTCTATCAGGATCTGCGCGCGACGGCTGGCAACACCAGCGCTGAAGATCGCGAGGCGCGCTTACGCGCCCGACTATTGCACACCGCCGCGCTGCCCTTCGACCTCGAACGTGACCCGCTGCTGCGTTTCGAGGTGCTGCGGATAAGCGACGAGTCGCATGTGGTGCAGATCGCGATCCATCACATCGTCTCGGACGCGTGGTCGATGGGTATCCTGATTCGCGACTTCGTCTCGCTTTACGGCGAGGCGCAGCGCGGCCACGCCCTATCGTCCGCAGGACCCGCGCTTCAGTACAGCGACGTCGCGCTATGGCAACGCGAGTGGATCGACAGCGACACACTGGCGCGGCAGATGTCGTACTGGACCACTCAACTGGCGGGCACCGCGCCCGTGTTGTCGCTGCCTGCGGATCGGCCCAGACCGGCGCTGCGCGACGGCAGTGGCGCGCGTCACGCGCTGGATCTCGACGCAGTGCTCGCGACCCAGCTGAAAAACCTCTCGCGCCGCAACGACGCGACGCTGTTCATGACGCTGCTGCACGCCTTCAACATGCTGCTGCATCGCTATAGCGGCGAAGCCGATATCTGGGTCGGCGTGCCGGTGGCGGGACGTCAACGCGCTGAGACGCACGCTGTGATGGGATTTTTCGTCAACACGCTGGTGATCCGCAGCCGGATCTCGGCATCGCTGCCGGCGCAGCAGCAATTGCGCACACTGCGCGATACCGTGCTCGAGGCCCAGGCGCACGAGGACCTGCCGTTCGCGCATCTGCTCGACCGGTTGCAGACCGACCGTGATCTGTCTCACGCACCGCTGTTTCAGGTGATGTTCAATCTCGACTACGCGGACCCGGCCGCGCGCATCGAATTGCCGGGCCTCTGTGCCACGCCGGTGGACAGCGACGCTGGCACGGCTCGCTTTGACCTCACGCTCAACGTGATAGAAGCGCCGGACAGCCTGCGGGCGATTTTCGGCTACGCGCGCGACATGTTCGACGCCGCCACCATCGAACGCTTCGCGCGCGACTATCGCGCGGTGCTCGAACAACTTGTCGGTGACCCGGCGCTCAGGCCTGGCGACATCGCGTTGTCCGGCGCGGCGCTCGTTTCGCAGGCCGAACTGCGCTATCCGTTTCTGCCCGTGGTGCCGCGCATCGTTGCTCGCGCGGCGTCGCAACCCGACGCGCCCGCGGTTTACTGCGGCGACGCGATGCTGAGCTACGGTGAGCTCGATCAGTGGAGCAACCGGATCGCGCGCCGCCTCAAAAGCGTGGGCGTCGGACGCGATGCGCGCGTGGGCGTCTGCATGACACGGTCGGCTGGACTGCCGGCCGCGTTGCTGGCGGTGTGGAAAGCGGGCGGCGCGTACGTGCCGCTCGACCCTGATTACCCCAGTGAGCGTCTGCGTGACATGCTCGACGATGCGGGCGTGGTCGCCGTCATCGTGGATCGCGCCGGCAGTGATCCGTCTGGCGACCAACCCGGCGGCCAACCTGGGGTTCGATCCGGCGAACTGTTCGCCGCCCGCCCGCAGATCGATATCGACGACGTCGCCAATGAAGACGCCACGGGTTGGGACGAGCCCGTGCATCCCCGCCAACTCGCCTACGTGCTCTATACCTCAGGCTCGACCGGCCGCCCGAAAGGCGTCGCCCTGGATCACGAAGCGCTGAGCCTGCATCTGCGTGACTTCTGCGACGCTTACCGCATTGGCGCCGACGACGTGATGCTGCAATCGTCGACGATCAATTTCGATGTCGCGTTGCACGAGCTCCTGCCGGCGCTCCTCGCCGGCGGCGCCGTGCGCATGCGTGGGCCGCAGGCGTGGACGCTCGACACGCTGAACGCGGCGCTCGTCGACGGCAAAGTCACTTTCGCACGCATTCCCACGGCGCTCTGGCAGCAGTGGCAGCGCAGCGCGCCGTCTGCCGAAGCGCTGCGCGAGCTGCGCCAGGTCACGGTGGGCGGCGAGGCCTTGCCTGGCGACGCGCTCGAGCGCTGGCAACGCGGGCCGCTACGGCACATCGCACTCGACAATCTGTACGGACCGACCGAGACCGCGATCGCCGCGTTGCATCACGTCACGTGCGGCGCGGATGCCGCGCAGGCGGTCGTACCGATCGGCCGCCCTTATCCGGGACGCGGCGCCGTCGTATTCGATCCCGACGGCAACCGGATGCCGCACGGCGGCGCAGGCGAGCTGTGCATCACCGGCGCATGCGTAGCGCGCGGCTACCTCGGCCGCGCGGCGCTGACCGCTGAACGCTTCGTGCCGGATCCGGACGGGCCGCCCGGCGCACGTCTCTATCGCAGCGGCGACCTGTGCCGCGTACGCGAAGACGGCGCGATCCTGTTTCTCGGCCGGCTCGATCAGCAGGTCAAGCTGCGCGGCCAGCGCATCGAACCCGGCGAGATCGAAGCGGCGTTGCGTGATTGCCCGGAGGTGGCCGAAGCGGCCGTCGTCCTGCACGCGAACGGCGAACAGCAGCAACTGGTCGCCTACGTCGTCGGCAACGCGCAAACCGGCGCGCTGCAGGAGGCGCTCGCGCAGCGGCTACCGGTATTCATGATGCCGGCCACCTTCATCACGCTCGAGCGTCTGCCGACAATGGCGAACGGTAAGCTCAATCGCCGCGCATTGCCGGCGCCCGCACCGGTCACGGCGCCGGCGGCGGAGCGCGTGGCGCCACGCAACCGGCGCGAACAGGTGTTGCTGGAGATATGGGAACAGGTGCTGGGATGCGAGGTCGGCGGCGTGACCGTCAATTTCTTTACGGCTGGTGGCGACTCGATTCTGAGTCTGCAACTATTGGCCCGTGCGCGCGCCGCGGGTCTCGTGCTGACGCCGAAGCAGGTGTTCGAACATCCGAGCATTGCGCAAATGGCACAGGTGGCGCGCGATGTCGATGCAGACGCGCAGTCCGCAAGCGCCGCCGAATTGCGCGACTCGCAGCCACTGACGCCCATCCAGGCCGCGTTCTTCGACAAGCATCCGCACGGGCTCGCGCACTGGAATCAGGCGGTCCTGCTGGAAGTACGCGACGCGCTCGATCCCGCCGCGCTGGAAGGCGCGCTGCAGCAATGGGTCGCGCGGCACGACGCGCTGCGCCTGCGGTTCGAACGCGACGTCAGCGTGCCGGACGGCAGCGCACCGCGCTGGCGGCAACGCGTCGCCTCTATTGAAACGGCAGCCTTGTTGCACCACATACTGCTCGCGCCGCAGACATGGGAAGCCGACCTCGCCACCGCCGGTGCGGCGCTGCATCGCAGCCTCGATCTGCAACACGGGCCGTTGCTGCGCGCGGCGTATTTTGAAGCGGGCGCAGAGCGGCGTCTTCTGATCGTGATTCATCACCTGGTTGTCGACGGCGTGTCATGGCGCGTTCTGCTCGAAGAGTTGCAGGCGCTGTATGAACGCCCGGATGCCGCCTTGCCGGCTATCACGACGCCGTGGAGCGTCTGGGCCTCGCGTCAATCCAACTACGCGCAGCAGGCCGAACGTTTGTGGCAACTGGCGTGGTGGCAGCGCATGCTGCATGGCGCGACCGCCGCGCTGCCGCTCGAAGGTGAAGGCGACCGGCGTCTGTCGGCAAGCCGCGTGGTGACAGTGAAGTTGACGGTGGACGCGACCCAGCGGCTGCTGCTGCGCGGCTCACGCGCGGACGGCGTGCGCACCGAGGAAATCCTGCTGGCAGCGCTCGCCCAGACGCTCGGGCCATGGGCCGGCGCAGCGCGCCTGCTGATCGATCTCGAAGGCCACGGCCGGGAAGATCTGATCGAGGACGTGGATCTGAGCCGCACAGTCGGCTGGTTCACGACGCAATATCCGCTTGCGTTGCCGCACCATGCCGACCCGGCGCACACACTCGGCATGGTGCGCGACATCCTGCGCGCGGTGCCCGACAAAGGCTTTTCGTGGGGCGCACTGAAGTACTTCGGCGAGGACGCAAGCCGCGCGGCGATTGCCGCACTGCCGGTTGCATCATTGCGCTTCAACTATCTCGGACGATTCGATCAGGCACTGCCTTCAGATGGCCGCTTCGGCTTTGCCAGCGAGCGCTCCGGCGCGCAAGCGGACGATAGCGACACGATGGATCACGCACTCGATATCGGCGCGCTGATCTCCGCTGACCGCCTGAGCGTGCATTGGCGGTACAGCCCCGGCGTGCTGAGCGAGGCGAGCGTAACGCGGCTCACGCGCCGCTTCGGGGACGTGCTGCTCGGTTTGATCGATGCCGACGCCGATGCCGCGCCTGCTCACTCGCACAATGTAACGGCGCGCCCCGACGTGGGTGAATCAGCGGCTCACGAACTCGCCCCATCGCTCCTGCAGGACTCCCCCGAGGCAGTCGAAAAAGATCGCGCGGTCTTCGCGCTGTGGATGCAGCGCGTTCGTCTCGAGGTCGCACTCGGCGCTCTCGCGCGCTCACGGCTCGCATCGCCGCCTTCCGCTGCTGCTGCGGCGGAAGAACATGCTGCGCGGTTTGGGCCGCTTCCTGCGGGCATTGTCCCGCTCAACGATCTGAGCGCCCCGCATGCGGTGTTCTGTATCCATGCGGGCCACGGCCTGGTGGCCGAATACCGGTCGCTCGCGAAAGCGCTGAACGGCAAGGCGACACTGTTCGGTTTGCAGGCACCGTTGCTCTGCGACAGCACCTGGTATGCGGAAAACTTCGACGACATGGCAGCCGACTACGTTGCACGTATCCGTGCGGTGCAACCACATGGGCCCTACCGGTTGCTCGGCTGGTCGTTCGGTGGACGGGTGGTGATGTCGATGGTCGAGCAACTGGAGCGTTGCGGTGAACAGGTCGCGCTCGCCGGGATCATCGACGCACTGCCCGATCGCGATCTCGACGACAACGTGCAGGCCGAAGTCCGAGCGTTACGGATCTGGATTGCACAGCATGCCGCGCGCGGTGTGAACGCCGCCGAGCGTACGTTATTCGAAGATGCCTGCGACGTAATTCTCGAGCACGGCCGTATTGTGGAGACCTTCCGGATGCCGGCGCTACGCACACCGCTCTCGCTCTGGTGGTCCACCGAATCGATCGACAGCGGCAAACCGCGCGACTGGTCGTCGCGCACCGGCGCAAGCGAAACCGTGCTGGCGGAAATCCCCGCTGGACACACCAGCATCATGCATCACCCGATGCTGCTCGACAGCGTACGTGGACTATTCGAATGACGTCGCGCCTGCTGCTGGAAACCCGCGCCACGTACGCTCGCGCTACGTCATATGGCGGGCGGTTCGCGGAACTGTTGGCGGAACTGCTGAGGCGTGCTGCCGAACGCGCGCCTGAACATCACGGTGAAGGTGCGCACGTCGGCATAACCCAGGTCTTGCGCAACCTGACTCGCCGCGTGGCCGACCGACAGTTTGGACATCGCCTCAGCAAGGCGCAGCTGTTCGCGCCACTGTCCGAAGCTCATGCCCGTTTCCTGCCGAAACAGCCGGGCAACCGTGCGCGAACTGGCGCCGACCCGATCAGCCCACAGCTCCAGCGTGTCGTTGCTAGCGGGTTGCGCGATCAGACTTTCGCAGATGTTCCGCAGGCGGGCATTGGCAGGCAGCGGCAGGCGCGCGGTGCGCGCGCCGTCTGCGGCGTCTGCAGCGTCGGCGGCATCTTCCAGAAGACGCAGGATCAACGGCACGATCAGAGCCGTGCGGCTCTCGCCGGCTTCATCGGGACCGGAGTCGAACATGCCGAGAATCGTGGCGCGCAGCAGATCGCCGACCGGGATCACACGGCACTCCTGTTTTTGCGGCGCGAGCGAGTCCGGCTCGATGTACAGCGTGCGCATGGAGACCTGTCCGACCATATGCAATTCATGCTCGATCTGCGATCCGATCAGCAGGGCGTTGCCGGGCGTCAGCATCCACAGACCGAGCGGCGTGATCGCACACACGATGCCGCTGGTTGCGTAGACCAGTTGCGCGCGATGATGACAGTGGGCGATTTCATGCGTTCCGTCGACGTAGTCGATCGCTTGCGCGATCACTTTTCGACCGGCAAAACTCTCGCCGAACGTTTGCAGTTTGGGTCGTGTCATGGCCCAACTAAACACTTTATTTTCGCTTGATACATCGATTCAGCCAATTATGTCCATTTTTATGTCAATGTTGTCCTGACTGACGACAGGCTATCAGATTATATTGCTATGCGGCCTGCGTAACGGCCCGCACTTCCGTCGTACCCCCACCCGGTTCAAAGATGTATCGATAGCCATCAAGAGCTAGCCAAACCAGCAGTTTTATATTTATTACGAATCATTCTCACTATCATTAACAGTCAATTGGGGAATTAACATGAGTACCGGGGTGCGCGGATCGACCGCGCTGAGCAATGCGTTGCTGTTCTGTCTGCTGAGCGGAACATCGGCGGTGTACGCACAATCGTCAACGGACGACGCGGTGGGCAAAACCGCCGAAGTGTCCAGCTTGCCGACCGTCAAGGTAACGGGCAATCGGGACAACTCGCGCGTCGGATCGGCTGACGGTTACGTGCCGATCACGGCCGCGACGGCGACCAAGACGGACACGCCGCTGATCGAGACGCCCCAATCGGTGTCGGTAGTGACGAGTGACCAGATGACCGCACAAGGTGCGCAGACGGTTGCTGAAGCGTTGCGCTACACCGCCAGCGTGTTGCCGGAAATCCGCGGCGCTTCGGCGGCCGGCGCGTCTTATCTGTTCAGCCGCGGCTTCTACCTCGAGCAGTATCTGGACGGCGCCCGGATGCCGAGCGATGTCAGCTTCGGCTACGCGATCCCGAGTTTCGACCCGTACGGGCTCGAGCGCATCGACATCGTGCACGGTCCGGCATCGGTCCTGTACGGTCAGGCCGCGCCCGGTGGCGTAGCGAACCTCGTCAGCAAGCAACCTACCGCCACGCCCATTCACGAAGTCTTCGTGACCACCGGCAGCCACAATCGCATGCAGGCGGGCGTCGATCTGGGTGGCCCGGTGACCACCGACGGCAAGCTCACGTACCGATTCACCGCCACCGGGCTCGACACGCGCACTCAGGTGGAAGGCACGCGGCAGAAGCGCATCTACATCGCGCCGGCCGTCACGTGGAAGCCGGATGAAAACACGACCCTGACGGTTCTGGCGAAGTACCAGCGCGATCCGGACGTCGGCTATTACAACTTCGTCCCCGCGGTTGGCAGCGTACTGTTCAACCCGGCAGGCCAGATCTCGTCGCACACGAACGTGGGCGATCCTGACTTCGATCATCATTCGCGCACGCAGCTTTCGGTGGGCTACGAGTTTGAACATCGGTTCAATCCGACCTGGACGTTCCGCCAGAACACGCACTACACCTACGTGAAAGACGATCTCGCGAACGTGTTCCCGTACGGCTATGCCTCCGGTTCGAACACCACGCTGAACCGCTACACGTTCTTCAACAAGGAAAGCGCCAAGGTCTTCAGCATCGACAACCAGGCACAAGCCAAGGTAAATACCGGCCCGGTCTCGCACACCATGCTGTTCGGTTTCGACTTCCAGCGCGTGCTCTATGGTGAAGACGTGGGTGCCGCGTTCAACGCATCGTCGCTGAATGTATTCGACCCGGTCTACGGCAACAACACGATGCCGGCCGAGACCTCCTACGACCAGATTCGCCAGAAACAGTTTGGCGTCTACGCGCAAGACCAGATGGCGTGGGGCAAGTGGCGTTTCCTGATCGGCGCGCGCGAAGACTGGGTTTCAGCCGACGACAACAATCCCGTCACCGCCTCTTACGAAGCGCAATCGGCGCGTGCGTTCACGTGGCGCACCGGTCTTGTCTATCTGTTCGACAGCGGGATCGCGCCGTACGCAAGCTTCTCGAAGTCGTTCGACCCGCAGGTGGGACAGCTCTACGGCGGCGGCATGGCGAAGCCGACCACCGCGCAGCAGTATGAAGTAGGCGTCAAGTATCAGCCGCCTGGCTACAACAGCTTTATCACGGCGTCGTTGTTCAACCTGACCGAACATAACGTGCTGACCTCCGACCTCGACCACTCGGGCTACTACACGCAAGCCGGCGAAGTGCGTGCGCGCGGCCTGGAACTGGAAGGTCATGCGAGCCTGACGAACAACCTGGATCTCGTCGCGTCGTACACCTACCTGAACGACGTCACCACCGAGTCGAACGACACGACGACGACCATCTCGGGAGATACGACGTCGCTTCAGAACAAGCGCGTGTGGGGCATCCCGCGCAACATCGCGTCCGCATGGCTCGACTACACCCTGCATGCAGGGCCGATGCGCGGCCTGGGCTTCGGCGGTGGCGTCCGGTATCTCGGCTCCAGCTACGACGCGTCCAATTCGATCAAGGTGTCGTCGGTGACGCTGTTCGATGCGACTGTCCACTACGACACCGGTCTGCATTGGCTCTTCTCGCTGAACGCGAAGAACCTGTTCAACCGTCAATACGTCGCGTCCTGCTTCAGCTCGGCGACCTGCACGTACGGCGATGGAGTGGAAGTCCTCGCCACCGCCCGCTACCGCTGGTAAGCAAAAAGGATAAGCGTGTTGAACGACATGACCCAGCAGCAACTCGAACAGCGACCGGCGAGCCTGGCACACCACGACACCGCCGGGCCGGCGCCCCGCGCGTTGTACCAGCTTGACGGCGCGTCGTTCGAAGCCGACGGCCGGGTCCTGTTACAACCGCTCACCCTCTCGTTGAACGCGGAACGCATGATCGCGCTGATCGGCCACAACGGCTCCGGCAAGAGCACCTTGCTCAAGCTGCTCGCGCGTCAACAGGCGCCCACGCGCGGCACGGTGCGCCTGAACGGCACCGGCGTCGCCGCGTGGCCCGCCCGCGACTTCGCGCGGCAGGTGGCCTACCTGCCGCAAAATCCGCCCACCGGCACCGGCATGACCGTGCGTGAACTGGTCGCGCTGGGCCGCTATCCGTGGCATGGCGCGCTCGGCCGCCTGCGTGCGGCGGATCACGCAAAAATCGACGAGGCACTGCATCTCACCGACACGGCGCGCTTTGCGTCGCAACTGGCCGATCATCTGTCGGGTGGTGAACGGCAACGCGTCTGGCTTGCAATGCTGGTCGCGCAAGGCGCTTCGTGCCTGTTGCTCGACGAACCCACATCCGCACTCGATATCGCGCATCAGATCGACGTGCTGCGGCTTCTACGCGAACTGACCGACAGCCACGCATTGACGGTGGTCATCGTGTTGCATGACATCAATCTGGCCGCGCGCTTCTGCGACGAACTGATCGCTTTGCATAGCGGCCGCCTGCTCACAAGCGGCACGCCCGAAGCGCTCATGCGCGCCGACGTGCTCGAATCGATTTACGGCATTCCAATGGATATCGTTGTGCATCCGCATAACGGTAGCCGGCTCGGCGTGGCGCGCTGATATGCGACGCCGCGATTTTCTCCGTTCCGCCGCGTTGGCGCCCTTGCTCGGCACGCCGCTAGCCGGCGCGCGCGCGGCCGCGAACCTCACCACGCCAGCGCCCGCACCGCGCCTCGTCGTGCTGGATTGGGGACTGGTCGAAACGCTGCTGGCACTCGGCATCACGCCCGTGGGTCTCGCCGAGACCGAGGCCTATAACGACAGCGTGGTCACCCCGCTCGTGCCGGCACACGTGCCCGATGTCGGGCTGCGTCTCGCGCCGAGCCTCGAACTTTTACAGCAACTCGCGCCCGATCTCATTCTTATCAACTCGAGCCAGGAATCACAGCGCGCGATGCTCGAGCGTATCGCGCCGGTGCGTGCGTTCGCCGTCTATACCGACACCGGCGCGCCCTATCGCCATTCGCAGGACGTCACGCTGCAACTGGCCGAACTGTGCGGCCGCACCGGCGCGGGCCACGCGCTGATCGACGCGACTGAGCGCGTGCTTGCCAGAAGCCGCACGCAAATCGCAGCGCGGCGCGCCCGGCTGCAAGGACCCGATCCACAGCGGCCGCTCTATCTGATCCGTTTTTTCGATGGCCGGCATGTCGGCGTGTACGGCGCGCGCAGTCTGTTCCAGGACGTGATGGATGCGCTCGATGTCGCCAATGCCTGGCATGGTCCGACCGATTATTGGGGTATCGGCGTGGCCGGGCTCGAGAAACTCGCCGTATCGCCCACCGCGGACGTGCTCTATTTCGATCCGCTGCCGAACGGCGTCGCGCGCACATTGAGCTCGAACCGCCTGTGGCACGCGCTGCCCGCGGTTGCCGCGGGACGTGTCGCCATGCTGCCGCCGTTCTGGGGCTTCGGCATGCTGCCTTCGGCCGCGCGCTTTGCCGAGGCGCTGACCGCTACGCTCACGCGCGCCCCGGCAACCGACGCCGCGGTGGTAACGCAGGCACGCCTATGAATATCGCCCGCCCACACGCACCGCATCTCGTGACACGTCCGTGGCTGCCCGCCGCGCTGACTTTGCTCGTGCTCGCCGCAGCCGTTGCGCTAAGCATCGACAGTCTCTCTGCGATTCTGCCGCCGTCGCTGTGGTGGCACGCGCTGTGGTCGCCGGATACGCACGACATCCAGCAGATCATCGCCCACGATAGCTGGCTGCCGCGTCTCGTGGTCAGCTGGTTGTGCGGCGCCATTCTCGGACTCGCCGGCACGGTCTTCCAGCAGGTATTGCGCAATCCGCTCGCCGAGCCGATGACGCTCGGCGTCTCGGCCGGCGCGCAACTCGCGTTGACGGTCGCCACACTATGGGCGCCCGCGCTGCTCGGCGGCGCCGGCCAGTGGGTCGCGCTCGGCGGCGCGCTGATTACTGCAGCGATCGTGTTCGGCCTGTCCTGGCGCAGCGGGCTCGCGCCGGTCACGGTCGCGGTCGCGGGACTCGTCGTTACGTTGTATTGCGGATCGATCGGCGTCGCGCTCCAGTTGTTTTACGCACCGTATCTGCAGAGCTTGTTCATCTGGGGCGGCGGCTCGCTCATCCAGCAGGACTGGAGCAACGTGACGATGCTCGCATCGCGTCTCGCGATCGGCGGCGGGATCGCGTTCCTGCTGCTACGGCCCATGACGCTCTTCGGTCTCGACGACGCCAATGCCCGCAGTCTCGGTCTGTCGCTGCGCCGCATGCGGCTCGTCGCGCTGGTGCTCGCGGTGGTGCTGAGCGCGGCCGTCGTCAGTGCGGTCGGGGTCATCGGCTTTGTCGGCTTGGCCGCGCCCGCGCTCGCACAGATGGCGGGCGCGCGCCGCCTGTCGCAGCGTCTGGTGATCGCGCCGTTGTGCGGTGCGCTGATTCTGTGGCTCACGGATCAAGCGGTGCAACAGTTGTCCGGCGCGATGGGCGATCTGATTCCGACCGGCGCGGCGACCGCGTTGTTCGGCGCACCGTTGATGCTGATGCTGCTCGCCCGGATGCATCGGACCACGCGGCTGCCGGCCAGCAGCGAAGACATCGCCCGCAGTCATTCCGTGCCCCCTGCTTCGCTGCGGCGGCGTTTCTTTGGCATCGCGCTGCTCATGCTCGTCGTCTCCGCGCTCGCGCTGGATTTCGGCCACGGCCCACATGGCTGGCATTTCAGCAGCCTCGACGAGTTCTCGCGCGTGGCCATCTGGCGCGTCCCGCGCGCAGCCGCCGCGCTTGCCGCGGGCGCCATGCTCGCGGTAGCCGGCACGCTGATGCAAAGGGTGACCGGCAATCCGCTCGCCAGCCCCGAGGTGCTCGGCGTGAGCGCCGGCGCGGCACTCGGTCTGATCGCGCTGGTGATCGGATGGAATGACGCGGGACACATCGAGCGTATCGCAGCGAGCACAGCAGGCGCCTTGACCGCCCTGCTCGCGATCCTCTGGTTTTCGCAGCGCTCGCGCTTCGCACCCGATCGCGTGCTGCTGGCGGGCATTGCCATCGGCGCCTTGTTCCAGGCGGTGGTCGCGGTGGCGATTGCGAGTGGCGGCGAGCGAGCGGCGACGCTGCTGCAATGGCTCGCCGGCTCCACCTACACGATCACCCCAATCGACGCGGCGCTCGCACTCGTTCTGTGCGTCGTCCTGTGCGCGTTGACGCCGCTGTGTAACCGCTGGCTGCAGATCCTGCCGCTTGGCGAAGCATCGGCGCGCGCGCTCGGCGTATCGACGCGCGGCGCCCGCTTTACGCTGCTATGTCTGATCGCGCTGCTGACGGCAGCCGCCACGCTGGTCGTCGGACCGCTGTCTTTCGTCGGCTTGACCGCGCCGCATTTCGCGCGTCTTCTCGGCGCGCGCCGGCCATTGCAGCAGGTGCTGCTGGCCGCGCCGATCGGCGCGCTGACGATCGTCACGGCCGACTGGCTCGGCCGTGCGCTGCTGATGCCGCGCGAGCTGCCGGCGGGCCTTGTCGCAACCTTGATCGGCGCACCTTATCTGATGTGGCTGCTCGGCCGGCGCCGCTAAAGCACGCCTGCGCGACCCACCATTCAGTCTTTCTGCACTAGAACTTTAGATATTCCAGGAGAACACGATGCTTGCGGAACTGCTCAGATTGCTTAAGCGACTCTGGCCGATTACCGTAGTCGCCACGACCATGGGCGCCGCGAGCGGCATCGCCACCGCCGCCCTGCTGGCAGTCACGAATCGCACGCTGCATGAAGGCGCCGCGGCCTTGCCAACCTTGCTGTGGAGCTTCGCCGGACTGTGCGTGCTGGCGCTTGCAGGCGAAGTCATCTCGGACATCGGCAACAACCTCGTCGGCCAGCGCGTCATCGCGATGCTGCGCAAGAATCTGTGCGAAAAGATCATGGCCGCGCCGATCGGTCAGATCGAACAGTTTCGCAGCCATCGGCTGATCACCGCACTGAATCAGGACATCGATACGATCAGTTCGTTTTCGTTCATGTTCTCGAGCCTCGCCATCGCCACCGCGACGATCGTCGGCTGTCTCGGTTATCTGTTTGTGCTGTCACCCATGTTGCTGGTCATCGCGCTCGTCGCCATCGCTCTCGGCTCGATCGTGCAAACGTTGGCGCGGCGCGTGGGGATTCGCCGTTTCGGCGCGGCGCGCGAAGCCGAAGATCGCCTGCAGAAACACTATCGCTCGATCACTGAAGGCGCCAAGGAGCTGCGTCTGAACGGCCAGCGCCGCAGCTTCGTCTTCGAGCACGAACTGTCCGGCACCATCGAGGCGATCTTCCGGCTGCGCGTGCGCGCCGCCAATGTCTTCGTCAGCGCGAATGCATTCGGTTCGCTGCTGTTCTTTATCGTGGTCGGTCTGATGCTGACGTTGCAGACGCGGTCGCCAGGCGCGGACCGCACGATCATCACCGGCTTCGTGCTGGTTCTGTTGTATATGAAAGGGCCGATCCAGGAGATCGTCGGCGCGCTGCCTTCGATCGGCCGCGCACAAGTTGCATTTCAGCGCATCGCCGAACTCTCCGCCCGGTTTTCGACCCGCGAGCCGTCGCTCGTCGCCGGCCACGAAACCGGCTCGCCCGAGCGTCTCGCCGATGTGTTCGATACGATCGCGCTTGCCGGTGCCCACTATCGCTTCGCCCGGCCGCAGGACGAACGCGATGCCCCCGCCGCGGATAGCGGCACAAGCGATACGGACAGCGCGGGCAGCGGCTTCGAACTCGGGCCGCTCAGCCTCACGATCGAACGCGGCGAGACGCTTTTTATCGTCGGTGAGAACGGTTGCGGCAAAACCACGCTGATCAAGCTTCTGCTCGGACTGTTTCAGCCTGACGCAGGACAGTTGCTGCTCAACGGCGAAGCGGTGCGCGACGAACATCTCGACGACTACCGCCAGCTTTTCTCGGCGGTGTTCTCCGACTATTACCTGTTCGACACGCTGATTCCCGGCGAAGCCGCCCTCACCGCCGAAGCACAAAAATATCTCGAACGGCTCGAGATTGCCCACAAGGTCTCGGTACGCGACGGCGCGTTCACGACCACCGATCTGTCGACCGGGCAGCGCAAGCGGCTCGCTCTCGTGCACGCCTATCTCGAACGCCGCCCGGTGATGGTGCTCGACGAATGGGCCGCCGACCAGGACCCGACTTTCCGGCGCATCTTCTACACCGAAATCCTCCCGGACCTGAAACGCCAGGGCAAGACCCTGATTGTGATTTCGCACGACGATCGCTATTTCAGCGCTGCCGACCGCTACATCCGGCTCGAAGAAGGCCGCATTGTCGAAGAGGTTCGGCCCGTGCGCGTGCCGGCAGCTTCGCAGGTTGCGGCCAGTGCCTCATGATGCGGCGCCGCGGCCGCGTTCCCGTCACCGATAACAGCCTGTCTGTGAAGATCTCATGCCTCTGACCGTTTTTCTGAGCCGTTGCAGCCGTTTTGCCCGTCTGCTGACCGCCTTGCCCGTCGCCCTCGGGTTGCAAAGCTGTGTCGCCCCGAGCGCCGATCAGGCCGCGCTCACGGGCCCCTATCAGGTCGAGATCCGTCGCACGGCGCTCGGCATTCCACATCTGAAAGCCGACGACTGGGGCAGCCTCGGCTACGGCTATGGCTACGTGCAGGCGCAGGATAACCTGTGCACGATGGCAGACGGATTCGTCACCTATCGTGGCGAACGCTCGCGCTACTTCGGCGCCGATGCGCGCCCGACTACCGACGCTACCTTCGGACAGCCAACCAATCTCGACGCGGATTTCTTCTTCCGTTTTGTCGACGACGATGCAGCAGTCGCGCGTTATCGCAAGAACCAGACTGCCGATATGCGATCGCTGATCGACGGCTTCGTCGCGGGCTACAACCGGTATGTCGGCGATCTTGCGCATGGCGATTTTCCCGGGGCGAACGCGGCATGCCGTGCCGCGCCCTGGGCCGGCAAGATCACCGTGGCGGATGTTTACCGGCGCCTCTATGCTGCGAACCTCGCGGGCGGCGAAACCCGCTTCGTCGCAGCGATCGCGACGGCACAGCCGCCCGTGTCCGCTCCACCGTCGCAGCAGGGCGCGTTGCACGAGCAAGGGCTCACGTCCGCCGCAGCCACGCTCGCCGCCAACGCGCCGCTCGCAGACTTCGGCGGCCATGCCGGCATCGGCAGCAACGGCCTTGCGTTCGGAGCGGACGCCACTCGCGGCGGCAGCGCGATGCTGCTCGGCAATCCACACTGGTTCTGGAACGGTCCCGACCGTTTTTACCAGGCGCAACTCACCATTCCCGGCAAGCTCGATGTGAGCGGTGTCTCCTTTCTCGGCGTGCCGTTGATTGTGATGGGCTTCAACCAGAATGTCGCGTGGACGCATACGGTCTCCACCGCCAGGCGCTTCGGCCTGTTCAAGCTGAATCTTGTAGCGGGCTCGCCGACCACATACGAGGTCGACGGCAAAGCCGAGGCGATGACGCCCACGCGCGTGAGCGTTGACGTGCGCGCCGCGGACGGTTCGCTTCATGCCGTTTCGCGCACGCTGTATCGCTCGCGCTTCGGGCCGCTCGTCAATCTCGGCGCGATGTCGCCGGCACTCGCATGGAACGCACAGCAGGCGTTCGCGTTGCGCGACATCAACGCGGACAATTTCCGCGTCTTCGAAAACTTCCTCGAATGGGACCAGGCGGCTTCGCTCGACGACTTCATCCGCATCCAGAAGAAGAACGCGGCGGTGCCGTGGGTGAATACGCTCGCCATTGGCCGCGGCGACCCGCGCGTGTGGTATGCGGACATCGGCGCGGTACCGAACGTGCCCGACGAGCTTGCGCAGCGTTGCACGCCGCCGGTGGGTAAGGCGCTCGCCCACTCGATGCCGGGCGTGCCGTTCCTCGACGGTTCACGCAGCGATTGCGACTGGCGTGTCGAAAGCGGCTCGGTTCAGCGCGGCGCATTACCGGTCGCACAGATGCCGAGCCTGTTGAGGCGTGACTACGCGGGCAATTTCAACGGCAGTTACTGGCTCAGCAACCCCGCCGCGCCGTTGACCGGATTTGCTCAGGTGGTCGGCGCAACGGGCGGCCAGCAATCGCTGCGCACCCGTCTCGGCCACGCGATCGCCGCACAGTTGCAAAGCAATCCGGCCGGCGTCTCCGCCGACGCGCTCAGCCGCGCCGCGCTGGACAGCCGTTCGATGTCGGCCATCCTCTTCAAGCAACCTGCGCTCGATCGTTTGTGCAACGGCGGCCAGCCGGCCGGCGTGAATTCCGACGAACTGCGCAAGGCCTGCAGCGTACTCGCCGCGTGGGACAACACCGCTTTGGCCAATGCGGTCGGCGCGACGCTCTGGGACGAGTGGTGGCGGCGTCTCCTATTGATTGCGCCCGCGCAACTGTACGACGTGCCGTTCGACCCCGCCCGGCCGCTGACCACGCCCGCGGGTATCGCGGCCGACCCCGCCAGACTCGCCGCCTCCCTGCACGACGCCATGGCCGCGCTCGAGAAAGCCGGCATCGCGATCGATGCACCGCGCAGCGCAGCGCTCTACGTGCAACGCAACGACGAACGCATCGCCCTGTTCGGTGGCTGCGACGCGGGCGGCTACTTCACGGCCGCATGCGCGGCGCACCCGTTCGACTCCCGTGCCTATTCGATGAACGTCAATCCGAACGGCAACAGCTACCTGCAGATCGTGTCGTTCGCCGGGGATGACGTGCTTGCGCAGACGCTCATCGCGTCGTCGGAATCCGATGATCCCGCCTCGCCTCGTTTCGCGGACGGTACGCGCAGTTACGCCGCGCAACGCTGGCTGACTATTCCGTTTTCCGAAACGTCGATCGCCCGCGATCCTGCGCTGACCCGTCGTACGTTGAGCTCGTCGGACGCACAAACGCGATGAACGCCAAACTGGCATGGAGGAGCTGAGCATGCCCATTCAACTCGCCCAATCCCTCCCTGTCCGGGCGTACGGCACGCCGTACGACGGTTCCTCCGACGCCATGCCCGATCCCTGCGAGATCACATTTTCCGCGCATCGGATGACGCGGCAGTATCCGTCCTGGATCGATGTGCCGCGCCCGGGTGAACTGCATCTGTGGCGCTTCCGGGCTGGATGGCTGCCGGTCTCGATCCAGGAAGGCGACCGATGGCTCTCGGAGACCGAGCGTGGGCGCGCGAGGCTGAATCCAAACTCCGCACTGCGCAAACGTTTCGTTGCCGCACGCGTGGTGCTGCGCTGGATCGTGGCGAATCTGCTGGACCTGGCCCCGCACGAGGTGAAATTCATCGATGACCATGCCGAGCAACCGGGCGTTCAACTTCCCCCCGACAGCCACCCGGTTGCGATCGACATCGCATACGGCGGAATCTGGATCGTGATCGGCATCGCTTCGGGCGCGCTCGGCCTCGGCGTCGCGATGCCTACGCCAGGAAACGAGACGGCCATACCAGGCGAGGCCCGTGCGAGCATCTGGCCGACTGGGGTGCCGGATCGGCACGCGGACCGATTCCGCTACGCGGACGAGGCTCTTCAGTCCGCGCGCTACAGCAGCCTGTCGAACGCTTTAAAGCGGCCATCCATCGATATCGAACCGCTGGCCCTCCGCGCCAATGCCACGGCAACCTTCGTCGATCTGCCGGCGGCTGGACGCTGGCATGTTGTCGATGTACCGATGCCCGGCAAAATTCGCGCTGCGGTTTCAATTGCGCACCCAGTCAAATCGATTCAGGCATTCGGGTGGCCGAAAAGCTGACGCGGCGCCCGCGCATATCGTGCCCCACCGCGTCTCTCCCGGTCGCGGTGCCGGGCAGAGCGGCGGATTTGTCGTTCAGTCAGTTGTCCCACGACGTACCCCAAAACAGGAAATCAACGCGACCCAGTTCAGGGGACGAGTTTGAGCACGTGCAAATTGTGGAACATGTCGGAACAGGGCGGAATGCTACCACCCCGGAAAAAGACAAAGCCCTGACTTATCAGGGCTTTTCGGACTTCAGTGGCTGTCTGCGGCACATCAAATTTGATTTGATGGTGGAGGTAAGCGGGATCGAACCGCTGACCTCTTGCATGCCATGCAAGCGCTCTCCCAGCTGAGCTATACCCCCTTGCAGAACAGAAACGAGATTTTAGAGGCCAATTTGCGCTTTGTAAATACCCTTTGCGCAATTGCATGCGACTTTTTTCGCAAGTCGCATGCAAACCCTCTTTATGCAAACGCGAACGCGCTTAAGCCAACGCTTTTTCGATACGGCTCACGACAACATCGCGGCCGAACAGCATCAACACGCTATCGATCGAAGGCGTATGCGTGGTACCCGCCACCAGCAGACGCACCGGCATGGCCAGTTGCGGCATCTTCAGCTTGTGCGCGCCGAGCGTGGCCTTCAACGCCGCAGCGATCGCTTCCTTGGTCCACTCGACCGTTTTGAGCGAAGCGGCCAGATCGGCAAGCGCCGGACGCACCACATCCGTGACGTGCTGCGCGAGCGCCTCGGCGTCAGGCGCCGGCGTGCGATAGAACATCGCCGCGTTTTCGGCGATTTCCTTCACCGTCGATGCACGGTCCTTCAGCAAGCCCACCACCGACGTCAGATCGGCGCCTTGCGCAACGGCGGCTTCGTCGATATCCAACCCGGCGAAGAAAGGCTTGGCGAGCTCGGCAAGGCGCGCGTTGTCCGCTTCCTTGATGTAGTGCGCGTTGAGCCAGTTCAGCTTGTCGTGGTCGTACTGAGCCGGCGACTTGCCCAGATGCTCCAGATCGAACCATTCGACGAATTGTTCACGCGTGAAGATTTCCGCGTCGCCGTGCGACCAGCCCAGACGCGCCAGGTAGTTGACCACCGCTTCCGGCAGAAAGCCGGCGTCGCGATAACCCATCACGCTCATTGCGCCGTGACGCTTGCTCATCTTCTCGCCCTGCTCGTTCAGCACGGTCGGCAAGTGCGCGTAGACCGGCGGCTCGGCGCCGAGCGCACGCAGAATGTTGATCTGACGTGGCGTGTTGTTCACGTGGTCGTCACCGCGAATCACGTGCGTGATGCGCATGTCCAGATCGTCCACCACCACGCAGAAGTTGTAGGTCGGCGTGCCGTCCGGGCGCGCGATCACGAGGTCGTCGAGTTCTTCATTCGAGATCTCGATACGGCCTTTCACAGCGTCGTCCCATGCGACTACACCAGAGAGCGGATTGCGAAAGCGCAGCACGGGCTGCACGCCGGCCGGCGGCTCCGGCAGGACCTTGCCGGGTTCCGGACGCCACGTGCCGTCATAGCGCGGCTTTTCGCCGGCCTCGCGTTGGCGTTCGCGCAGTGCGTCCAGCTCTTCCGTCGACATGTAGCACGGGTACACGAGCCCCTCGCCTTGCATCTGCTTGAGCACTTCACGATAACGGTCCATGCGCTGCATCTGGTAGAACGGGCCTTCGTCGATATCGAGGCCGAGCCATTCCATCCCTTCGAGAATGGCGTCGACCGCTTCGGTACTGGAACGCTCGACGTCGGTGTCCTCGATCCGCAGCACGAAGGTCCCTTTCATCTTGCGCGCGAACGCCCACGGATAAAGCGCGGAGCGAATGTTGCCGAGGTGGATGAAGCCGGTGGGACTCGGTGCGAAACGGGTACGGACGGAGGTGGTCATTAGCGGTTACTCGGAAGACAGGCGCCGGCGCCGTGGCGAACATGGCCAGTGAAGCGCGGCAGCGGACCGCGTCCATGCAGCAGAAAGCTGCCTTGCACGGACACGAAGGAAATAAATTCAAGAGCCGAATTATACCTTCCGAACACGCGGTGCCTGCCCTCGTCCGAATGGCCAGTGGCAGCACACAAGACGCGCGGGAAGCGCGCCTCGGGAGGACTGAGCGTTTCCTCTGCAACGTTTCATTACCGGAGCGACGCGTGCCCGGAGCTTTGATTTATGATGTGCGCGCGCTGCGGGTGGGGATAGAACCACGGTGCATGGAATCGCCACCGGCCATTCCGTCCGTTTGACTATCCGCCTGATCGCGGCACCGGTTGCGCCGATCGCGCCGCCCCTGCCGTTGCTGGAGAACCCGTTGAAACCGTCATCCCCTCGCCTTGCCCGTCGCAACTTCTCATTGGCGGCCGCCTCCGCGGTGCTCGCCGCCTGCACCACGACTGGCGGCAGCAAGACCGATAGCACGCCGGTCGCCACCACGCCCACCGTCAACCCGCCACCGCTCGACAAACCGCAGCGGCCGATCCGTATCGGCCTTGCACTAGGCGGCGGCGCCGCGCGCGGCTTCGCGCACATCGGCGTGATCAAGGCACTCGAGGCGCGCAATATCCAGGTCGACCTCGTGGCCGGCACCAGCGCGGGTTCGGTGGTGGGCGCGCTATACGCCTCGGGGATGAACGGCTTTGCGCTGAACAAGCTTGCGCTGACCATGGACGAAGCGTCGATCAGCGACTGGGCGATGCCGTTTCGCACGCGCGGTTTTCTGCAAGGCGTCGCGCTGCAGAACTACCTGAATACGACGCTCAACAATCGTCCGATCGAGAAGATGGCCAAGCCGCTCGGCGTGGTCGCCACCGATCTGAAGACCGGCCAGCCGATCCTGTTCCAGCGCGGCAACACCGGCATTGCGGTGCGCGCATCATGCAGCGTGCCGTCGATTTTCGAGCCGGTGAAGATCGGTGGTCACGAGTATGTGGATGGCGGCCTGGTGAGCCCGGTGCCCGCCTCATTCGCGCGCAAGATGGGCGCGGATTTTGTGATTGCCGTGGACATTTCGCAGCGCCCGGAAAGCGGCCTCACAGCCAGCTCGTTCGACGTGCTGATGCAGACTTTCACGATCATGGGCCAGACGATCAAGGCCTATGAACTCGACAAGTACGCCGACATTGTGATCCGGCCGAATCTGGCAGCGATGAGCGGCAGTGATTTCTCGCAGCGTAACGCAGCGATCCTGGCCGGCGAGGAAGCCGTGGCGCAGATGATGCCCGAGTTGCAACGCAAGATGGCCGCAAGCCGCGCCGCGGTGTAACCCGGAAGGATCGCGCCGGTTCTACCGGCCGGCGCGCGGAAGATTCCGTGCCACATCGGTAAGCGCCCAAAACGCAAAAAGCCTGCTTCAAACGAAGCAGGCTTTTTTGTCGCACCAGAACCGCTGGCGCGAACTGAATCAGTTACTGATTACCGCCGATCGACGCATTCACGCGCTTGCGCAGATCTTCGCCTTCCTGATAGGAGGTCTCGATCCGGCGTGCACCAGTAAAGCGCTTTTCCCAATACCCGCTATCCATATCGTCGACGCGGATCGTGCTGCCCGTGGAAGGCGAATGCACGAACTTGTTGTCGCCGATGTAGATGCCAACGTGCGAGAACGTGCGGCGCATCGTATTGAAGAACACCAGATCGCCCGGCTTCAGGTCGCTGACGCGAACTTTTTCGCCGACGCGGCTCATTTCCTCGGCTCGGCGCGGCAGCGCCATACCGAGCGTGTCCTGGAACACGTAGCGAACGAAGCCGCTGCAATCGAGTCCCGAATCGGGCGTATTACCACCCCAACGGTAGCGAACACCGATCATGTTCAGCGCGCCGACCACCACGTCGCCTGCTTTGCCGGCCATGCCGGACAGGAACGATTTGGCGCCGCCGTCGCTGTCAGGAGCGGCCGATTGCGAATTGAGGGGGGACAAAGAATTCGACCCGCTGGGGGTCGAATATGAGGCATTCTGATTAAAACTGCTTACTTCGTCGGCGAACGCGCCGGGAGCTGCTGCCATCAAGACGCCAATGAACATCCCGGCGACGACGCGCGTGCAAGCCTGGGTTAGGTTTCTGTGCTGCATTGGTCGGTATTTTTTGCCTAAAAATCAGTGGGCTACGGAAAAAAGTTTGGTCGATACTAGCCAGTAAGTATTCACGTGTCAAAACAAATAGAAAAATACAATCGAGACACGCACCCAATTGGTGAAAGAGTGCAAAATCAGTGGTCCAGCGCCGCTTTCAGCAGCTTTCGGGTGTAAGGGTGCGCCGGTGTCGAAAAAATCTGCTCAACGTCGCCGCTTTCGACGATCGATCCGTTTTGCATGACCGCGACGCGATGCGCCATCGCCCCGATCACGGCCAGATCGTGACTGATAAAAACGAAGCCGAGGTTGTACTTCTGTTGCAACCCGGCAAGCAGTTTCAGCACCTGCTGCTGGATCGACACGTCGAGCGCGCTGGTCGGTTCGTCGAGGATCAGGATGCGCGGTTCCAGCACCAGAGCCCGCGCGATCGCAATCCGCTGACGCTGGCCGCCGGAGAACTCATGCGGATAGCGGTACAGCACCGTGCGGTCCAAACCGACTTCCCGCAGCACCGAGACCACCTTGTCGCGCCGCGCCTCCTGGCCCATTTGTGGCCGATGCAGCGCGAGCCCTTCGCCGACGATCCGCTCGATGGTTTGCCGCGGCGACAGCGAACTGAACGGGTCCTGAAAGACAACTTGCATATTCGAGCGTAAGGCGGTCTGTTCGGCGCCGCGATAGCTGCCGAGCGCCCTGCCCTGAAACTCGATCTCGCCATGCACCGTGCGTTGCAGACCGAGCAGCGCCATTGCCAACGTTGATTTGCCCGAACCCGATTCGCCGACGATCCCCAGTGTCTCGCCCTGGCGCACCGACACGTTCGCATCGGCGACTGCGCGAAAGTGCCCCGAGCGAAACCAGCCGCTAAAGCCCGGAAGTTTCGTTTTGAAATCGACCGAGACATCGCGCGCTTCGAGCAGTACCGGCGAAATCGGCAGCACCGGCACCACCGTGCGTTGCGGGCGGCTCGCCAGCAGACGTTGCGTGTACGGATGCTGCGGCGACTCGAACACCTGCTCGACCGATCCGCTTTCCACGAGTACGCCCTGCTCCATCACCGCTATGCGTTGCGCGAAATGGCGCACCAGATTCAGGTCATGCGTGATCAGCAGCACGGCCATGCCGCGCTTCTCGGCTTCGTCGCGTTGCAGTTCCAGCAGCAGTTCGACGATCTGCGCGCGGATCGTTACGTCGAGCGCCGTTGTCGGCTCGTCGGCCAGCAACAGGCGTGGACGGCACGCGAGCGCCATCGCGATCATCGCGCGCTGCCGCTGACCGCCCGAGAGCTGATGCGGATAGCTGTTCACACGCTTGCCAGGCTCGGCGATGCCCGTGCGCCCCAGCAACGCCACCGCGCGCTTACGCGCCTCGTTCGCCGTGACGCCGTCGTGCACCACGATCGTCTCCGCAATCTGGTCACCGACCGTATAGAGCGGATTGAGGGCCGTCATCGGCTCCTGGAAGATCATCGCGATGTCCGAGCCGCGCATGCCGCGCATCTCACGCTCGCTTTTCGCAAGCAGATCCTGGCCATCGAAACGGATTGACCCGCTCACCTGCGCGTCGCTCAACAGACGCAGGATCGACAGCGCGGTCACGCTCTTGCCCGAGCCCGATTCGCCGACCAGCGCGACCCGCTCGCCGCGTTGAATCGCGAGCGTCACGTCGCTCACCGCGACGGTGTCGCCGAAGGTCACATGCAGATGATCGAGTTCCAGCAGCGGCGGCGTCACAGCCTGTTTTGCGTCGTTCTCTACCATGGCGCTCACTGGTTGCCTCCTGCGCGCATGGCATCGGAAATGCGTGTGTCCAGCGCGTTGCGCAGCGCGTCGCCCATGAACGTCAGCAGCAATAGCATCGCAACTAGCACGCCGAACGTGGACAGCGAGATCCACCACGCGTCGAGATTTGCTTTGCCTTGCGCGAGCAGTTCGCCGAGGCTCGGGGTCGGAGACGGCACGCCGAGGCCGAGAAAGTCGAGGCTCGTGAGCGCGAGAATTGCGCCGCTCATGCGGAACGGCAGAAACGTGATCACCGGCGTCAGACTGTTGGGCAAGACGTGCCGCCACATGATCTGCCAGTTCGAGAGCCCCATCGCTCGAGCCGCACGCACATAGTCCTGATGGCGATTGCGCAGAAACTCCGCGCGGACGTAATCGGACAAACCGATCCAGCCGAACAGCGAGAGCAGCACGATCAGCAGAATGAACCCCGGCTCGAAGATCGACGAGAAAATGATCAACAGGTAAAGCTCCGGCATGGCGCTCCAGATTTCGATCAGGCGTTGCCCGATGATATCGATACGTCCTCCGAAGTAACCCTGCACGGCGCCCGCGGCAATCCCGAGCACGGTGCCGATCAAGGTCAGCACCAGTGCGAATTCCACCGACACGCGAAACCCGTACAGAAGACGCGCGAAGAGATCACGGCCACGGTCGTCGGTGCCGAACCAGTTATCGCGCGACGGCGGCGCCGGATTTGGCGCCTTCGAGAAGTAATTCAGCGTGTCGTAGTAGTACCGGTTCGGCGGATACACGGCGAAGTTACCAGGCGTGTCGAAACGATGCTTGATATACGGATCGAGATAGTCGGCGGGCGTCGGGAAGTCGCCGCCGAAGGTGGTCTCCGCGTAGGTCTTGAACATCGGAAAATACAACTGACCTTCGTAGCGCACTACGAGCGGCTTGTCGTTCGACCACAGCGGCCCGGCGAGGCTCGCTGCAAACGCCACGACGAAGATGATCAGACTCCAGTAGCCAAGACGCTGCTGGCGAAAACGCTGCCAGACGCGACGCGCGGGCGTGGGTGACACGAACGCGCGAGCCGGTTCAGTGCGCGCCGCCGCATCGGCTGAAAGACGGGCTCGATTCATCAACGCTCCAGTTGTTCGAATTGGATGCGGGGATCGACCCACACGTAGCAGAGATCGGAAATCAGCTTGGTCGCAAGCCCGATCAGCGTGAACAGATACAGCGTGCCGAGCACGACCGGATAGTCGCGCCGCACCACCGATTCGTACGACAGCAGGCCGAGTCCGTCGAGCGAAAACAGTGTCTCGATCAGCAGGCTGCCGGTGAAGAATGCACCGATGAACGCCGCCGGGAAGCCGACGATCAACGGGAGCAACGCGTTACGAAACACATGCTTCCACAGCACGCGCTTTTCCGACAAACCTTTGGCGCGCGCGGTCAGCACGTATTGCTTGCGGATCTCGTCGAGGAAGGCGTTTTTCGTCAGCATCGTGACGACCGCGAAACTACCCACCACCGAGGCCGTGATCGGCAACGTGATGTGCCACAGGTAGTCGACGACCTTGCCGCCCAAACTCAGTTGCGCCCAGTTGTCCGAAGTGAGATTGCGCAGCGGGAACAACTGCAGGAAGCTGCCGCCGCCGAACAACACCAGCAGCAGCACACCCAACACAAAACCCGGAATCGCATAGCCGACCAGCACGACGAGGCTCGTTGCGATATCGAAGCGCGAACCGTTGCGCACCGCTTTGGCGATGCCCAATGGCACCGATATCAGATACGTCAGAAAGAACGTCCATAAGCCGATGCTGATCGACACCGGCAACTTCGAAACGATCAGCGACCACACGCTCTGGTGGCGGAAATAGCTCTGACCAAGGTCGAACGTCGAGAAGCGTTTGAGCATCAGGCCGTAGCGTTCGAGCGGCGGTTTGTCGAAGCCATACAGCACTTTCAGTTGCGCGATCTGCTGCGCGTCGACACCGGTATGCGTGCGCAGGCCGAACGGCGCGCCATTCTCCGCGCCTTTGCGCAGCTCGTGCTGCATCTGCTCGACCGGGCCGCCCGGGACAAACTGGATCACGACGAAGGTCAGCGTCAACACGCCGAGCAAGGTCGGGATCATCAACAGCAGGCGTTTGAGGATGTAGCTCCACATGGCGTCGTTTCCGGTGCGAAGGCGGTGAATGAATGGACGCGTTCAGTGCGACCGTGCTTGCGGCTCTTGGGGCGGTTGCGGCTGTGCATACCACCACATCGACGTGATCCAGCCTTCCGCGCCATAGTACAGAGGCAGCGTTTTCGGCCACGCGAGACCGCGCTTGAACGCCACCCGGTGCGAAGCGCTGTACCACTGCGGAATCACATAGTAGCCATGCATCAGCACGCGGTCGAGCGCGTGCGTCGCGTCGATCAGCTGCTCGCGTGTCTGCGCATGCACGAGCGCGCTCAGGATCGCATCGACGGCCGGCGACTTCACCCCGATCACATTGTCCGAGCCGGGCGTGTCCGCAGCCTTGCTACCGAACCGGTCGATCTGCTCCGAACCGGGCACTTGCACATCCGCCATACGGATCGTGGTCGCATCGAAGTCGAATGCGTCGAGTCGCTTCTGATAGACCGCGAAGTCGGACGCTCGAAACGTCGCGGTGATGCCAAGTTTCTGCAGATTGCGGATGAGGGTCGCGACGATCGGCTCAAACTGCGCGGACGAGCCGGAATCGTCGAGAATCTCGAACTGGAATGGCTCGCCTTTGGCGTTACGCAAGGCGCCGTCGCGATAGGTCCACCCTGCCTGCTGCAACAACGCGCGCGCTTGCAGCAGATTAGCGCGCAACGAGCCTGGCGGATCGGTGTCAGGCTGCTTTGGCGGCAAACCGAATACGGCCGGATCAAGCTTGGCGCGCCACGGGTCGAGCAGCGCCAGTTCGCCCGGCGAAGGCGTGCCCTTCGCCTGCAATTCCGTATTGGCGAAGAAGCTGTCGATGCGCGTGTACTGATTGAAGAACAGTTGCCGGTTCAGCCACTGAAAGTCGAGCGCGAGATCGAGCGCCTTGCGCACGCGTACGTCCTGGAACAATGGCCGCCGTGTATTGAGCACGAAGCCTTGCATGCCAATGCCGTTGTGTTGCGGGAATTCGCGTTTGATCAACTCGCCGCTATCGAACTTCTTGCCGACGTCGCGCCGCACCCAATTGCGCGCGATATATTCGACCAGTGCGTCGTACTCGCCCGCCTTGAAGGCCTCGAGCCGCGCTGTGCTATCCGAATACAGCTTGTAGACGATCCGATCGAAGTTGTTCATGCCGACCCGCACCGGCAACGTCGCGCCCCAATAGTTCGGATCACGTCGGTAGGCAATCGTGCGACCGTTCTCATACTGATCGATCAGATAAGGGCCGCTGGCGATCGGCTTCTCGAACGCCAACTGGTCGAACGCGATCCGGCTGCCGTCCGGCTTCATCCCCCACTTGCGCGAGAACACCGGCATGCTGCCCGCCAACAGTGGCAACTCGCGATTGCGTTGATGAAACTCGAAGCGGATCGTACGCGGATCAACAACGACTGCTCGCGTGATCTCGCCAAAAATCGACGCGAATTGCGGCGCGGCCTGCGGGCTTTTCAGCGTGTCGAGAGAAAACTTGACGTCGTCCGCGGTGACGGGATCACCGTTCGAAAAGCGCGCGCGCGGGTTGATGTGAAAAGTGGCCGACAGGCCGTCGGGCGCGATCTTGATGTCGTCCGCGAGCAGGCCATAGGCGGACGCCACTTCGTCGCTGCTGCCGATGGTCAGGCTCTCGAACATCAGGTCGACGCCCGGTGCGGAGTTACCGCGCAGCGTGAACGGATTGAATTTATCGAAGCTGGTAAGCCGGCTCGGATTGGCCAGCACCAGCGTGCCACCCTTCGGCGCATCCGGGTTGACGTAATCGAAGTGCTTGAAATCCGCGGGGTATTTCGGCTCGCCGTATTGCGCGATCGCATAGACTGCCTGGGCCTCGGGCGCCGCGAGCAAACCGGCGAGGAGCGACACGCCGCACAGCGCGACAGCGCACGCCGAGCGCGAGGAGCGCGGCACAACCGGTAGACCGACACGCGATAGCCTGTGAATCACGCTGCACCAAAGTGCACGAGGCGTTTGAACCCATCGCGAGCCAGTTGTCATAGGGGCCTTGTTGGTCAGTAGGCAATTGCGGTGTGAGGGAATTCTACCCAATAAACCTGCGCAATCCGCACATCTCATCTACAAGACGTTTGAGTGCGTGGAGCACAGACCTCATTGGGAGAATCCATGAGCGTCCTCGCTGGCAAACGACTCCTGCTGACCGGCTTACTGTGTTGACTCGACGCTTTCGACTCAGCCCGCTGGTTTCGCGAACACAATAAAAAACCGCCCTTTTGGGGGCGGTTTTTTCAACGCGGCAACTGCGTCAACTGTGGCTTTTTGATGACTTAGTGCCAGCCACGATGATTGTCGTAGTGGTCACGGCCGTAATCGTAGCGGCCCGGGGGATGACGGCGATACCAGTCGTCGCGCGCCCAGTAGCGGCGGCCGTCCCAATAGCGGTCGCCGTGCCAGCCGATCACGATCGCCGGGCCGCCGTAGTACACAGGAGCCGGTTGATAGACGACGGGCGGCGGCGGGGGCGGCGGCGGTGCGTAGACCGGAGCCGGCGCCACGTAGACCGGCGCAGGAATGCCGATGTTGACACCAATGTTGAGCCCGCCGGCCATTGCAGCACCCGACGCAGCCAACCCGAGAACCCCGATCAGAAGTGGAACAAGACGTGCGGACTTCATCGATCACCCTTTTGAAGAATGTGTGTTGTTGGCCGAAATATAGCGCAAGGCAGCCGTCCGCGTATTTCAACTTTGTAATAACTGATGCACAACATCGCATGGGTGGCCGCTTCGTTACGTCTCGTTACACTGGACAAAGATTTGGTGAAAAAGTGGTGGCGGTGTAATCGAGCCGCGTTGCCGTTGTTCGGTTAGTCGCCCATCTGTTGGCAAGTTACTCGTCGTTTACCGCCTTCGCCGCTGCCGGGTAATCCTGGTCGCCGCATCCGCGCGTGCCTGGTCATCCGGTTGCCGCAGGCTTCACGATCCGCCTTGTGGTCGCGGAAATGGCGGCGCACTCAAATCGGTAGGATGTCGAAGCATTCTTGCGGCAAGTAGTGGGCCCGGCCTAGCTGCAAAAACCGTCCACTCCATCCGCCTCAATCTCCCCTGCCTTCCCCCTCGCTCGCGCCCCCCCAGGCAATTCATATCGGATCGCAAGATAGCGTGGCGCTGCGAAGCGTCGCCTCTCGTCCAAGCGACCTCTCCACCTTTCCACCTTTCCATCTCTCCGCCCCGATAGCCGCAACCCAACCGCACCCATTCGCATCGGCCGCCAAAACGAACATTGAATGTTCGAAAGAACATTTAGACAAAATCCACATGTCGCCGGTCGTCCGACCTCATCACCTTCAGTGCACGGCACAAAAAAGCCTAATTCAATAGATATTTCAACAAACTCAACCACTTAACCAATGGTTTTCCCTAGTATCCGATAGCTCTGCTAGTGATACGATGACTGACACTAAACGAAGATAAATGTTCGAATTCGCGCATGCCTGCCGCCCAGCGGCCAGTCAGCGGACACATTGGGTACGGAGACAGATTTTGAAAACAATCATTGGTTTGCGCTGGTGGATCATCGCGCTCGTGTGTGCCGGGACGATCGTCAACTATCTGTCGCGCAACGCTCTCGGTGTGATGGCGCCGCAGTTGACGCAGCTGTTGCACATGAGCACCAAGCAGTACTCGTACGTAGTCGGTGCGTTCCAGGTCGGCTATACGATCATGCAGCCGGTTTGCGGTCTGATCATCGATCTGATCGGATTGCGCCTCGGCTTTGCGCTGTTCGCCTGCCTCTGGTCGTTGACGGGCGTGTTGCACGGCTTCGCGACCGGCTGGCTATCGCTTGCGGCCTTGCGCGGCCTCATGGGGTTGACTGAGGCCGTCGCCATCCCGGCAGGCATGAAGGTAGTCGCCGAATGGTTTCCCAATCGCGAGAAATCCGTGGCGGTGGGCTACTTCAATGCGGGCACGTCGCTCGGCTCGCTGCTCGCCCCGCCGCTCGTCGTCTTCCTGTCGTTGAGATATGGCTGGCAAAGCGCGTTTGCGGTGACCGGTGCGCTCGGTTTCGTGTGGGCCGCCGCCTGGTATGTGCTGTATCGCTCGCCGGCCGATCACGCGCGCATTAGCGCGGCCGAGCGCGAGACGATCGTCAGCGGACAAACCCCGGGCGCACCGCAACGGCGCAGCATCCGCGAAGTCCTCCGTACGCGCCGCTTCTGGGCGATCGCACAAGCGCGCTTCTTCGCGGAACCGGCGTGGCAAACGTTCAGCTTCTGGATTCCGCTTTACCTCGCGACGCAACGCCACATGGATCTGAAGCAGATCGCGCTGTTTGCGTGGCTGCCGTTCCTTGCCGCCGACCTCGGCGGCCTCTTCGGCGGCTACCTGTCGCCGTTCCTGATGAAGCATTTGCGCATCCCGCTGATCGGCTCGCGCATCGCAGGTGTCGTGCTCGGCGCTTTCATGATGCTCGGACCGGCCTGTATCGGCCTCGTCGCCTCGCCGTATCAGGCGATCGCGCTCTTCTGCGTGGGCGGCTTCGCGCATCAGATGATCTCAGCGCTCGTCAACACCTTGGCAGCCGACGTCTTCGACCCCAGCGAAGTCGGCACCGTCGCCGGATTTGCCGGGATGTCCGCGTGGATCGGCGGCCTGGGCTTTTCGCTGCTGGTCGGCGCGCTGGCCGATACGATCGGCTACACGCCGCTCTTCGGCGCCCTCGGCGCGTTCGATCTGATCGGCGCCACGCTGCTGATCATTCTGATGCGCGGCGTCAAACGCGACGCACGTCCGCATCAAGTCGACAACAACGCCAGCCCTGCTGCGTGACCTCACTCGAAGACCCATCATGCGTTCACTGACGAATCTGAAGCACCCGCCGCTTTTTTCACTGTCGTCCCATACCGGCAACCACGTCGTTCTTGCGACACAGGAAAACTGCCGGATCGAACTGTTCGTTCTCGCCGACGACATCATCCGCGTACTCGTGCTGCCGGACGGCGAAACGCACGGTCCGCGGACCTGGTCCATAGCGCCGGGCACTGACGACGTTCCGCTCGAAGGCCGCGATCGCCGTGACATGAGCGGCTTCCCCCCGCCACCGTTCACACTTTCAAGCGACGCCGGGCACGTCGTGATCGAAACGGCCTGCATCCGTTTGACGGTCGCGCTGGATGGCGGATTCTGCGCATGGGACGTCCTGCACGATTCGACCTGGCATCGCGTGATGAACGATCGGAAGACGCAGGCGTACAACTTCGGCTGGCGGGACGAGCGCGTGTACCACTACATCGAGCGTCGCAAGGACGAAATGTATGTGGGTCTCGGCGAGCGCGCCGGATCGCTGAATCGCGCGGACCAGTCCTACGAAATGCGCAACATCGACGCGATGGGTTATAGCGCGCGCACGACCGATCCGCTCTACAAGCACATCCCCTTTTACGTGACGTGGCAGCCGGAAAGCGCCACAGGATTCGGCCTGTTCTACGACACGCTTGCCGACTGCCGCTTCGATATGGGCCGCGAGCTCGACAACTATCACGGGCACTACCGGCATTTTGTTGCCGAACATGGCGATCTCGACTACTACTTCATCGCATCGGCGGGCACGCCCTTGCACGCGGTGCGCCGCTTTACGTGGCTGACCGGGCGTCCGGCCTGGATGCCGAAATGGGGACTCGGCTACTCCGGCTCGACGATGAGCTATACCGACGCACCCGACGCGCAGCAGCGCATGGGCGAATTCATCGAACGATGCAGCGAGCACGACGTGCTCTGCGATTCGTTCCATCTGTCCTCGGGCTATACCTCGATCGGGCCGAAGCGCTACGTGTTCAACTGGAACCACGAGAAGTTTCCGGACATCGACGGCTTCGTGCGCGGCTATCTCGAGCACGGCGTGCGTCTATGCGCGAACATCAAGCCGTGCCTGTTGCAGGACCACCCAGCATTCGACGAAGTGGCGCGCGCCGGTTTGCTGATCGCGTCGAGTGACGGCAATCCGGCGTGGGTGCAGTTCTGGGACGAAGTCGGCGCGTATCTGGACTTCACGAATCCCGCCACCATCGACTGGTGGAAGGCGCGCGTAAAAGACAGCCTGTTGAAACAAGGTATCGCCGCCACCTGGAACGACAACAACGAATTCGAAATCTGGTCGCCCGACGCGATTGCCCAGGGCTTCGGCCAGCCGTATCCCGCGCGCGAGACGAAGGTGCTGCAAACGCAGTTGATGATGCGCGCGTCGCACGATGCACAGCGCGAATACGCGCCGGATCGCCGGCCATTCCTCGTGTCCCGCTCAGGCGGCGTCGGGATGCAACGCTATGTGCAAACCTGGTCCGGCGACAACTACACCTCGTGGGAAACGCTACGTTTCAATCTGAAGATGGGCCTCGGGCTCGCCATGTCCGGCGTGTCGAACAGCGGCCACGATATCGGTGGATTCTCGGGTCCTGCGCCCGGTCCGGAGTTGTTCGTCCGCTGGGTGGCCTTCGGCATCTTCCTGCCGCGTTTCAGCATTCATTCCTGGAACGACGACGGCACAGTCAACGAGCCCTGGATGCACCCCGAAGTCACGCAGCAGGTGGCGGATCTAATCAAACTGCGCTACCGGCTGATTCCCTACCTGTACGAGTTGCTATGGCAATCGCACAGCGCGTACGAGCCGGTACTGCGTCCCATGTTCGCGGAGTTTCCGCACGATCCGCGTTGCCTCGCGGATGGCGACGACATGATGCTGGGCTCGTCGATGCTGGTTGCACCGGTGGTCGATGCGGGCCAGTCGACGCGCGACGTCTATCTGCCGACCGGTGCACGTTGGGCGTCGTACTGGAGCGGCGAGGTGTTCGAAGGCGGTCAGACGGTGACCCTGCCGGCCCCGTTCGAGCAGCCAGTGACCTTGCTGCGTGAAGGCAGCGTAATTCCGCTGAACATCGCTGAACAACACTTCGGCCGTCCCGCCGACGAACGTGCGTTCATCGCCGTGCCGCATGCCGGCGCAGGCATCGCTCACGGCAACTGCGTCGAAGACGACGGCGAAAGCGAAGCCTGGCGCACAGGCGCGCAAGGCCGCTGGGACGTCACGATTACAAGCGATGCGAGCACGTTACGCACTTCGATCGTACGGGAAGGCTGGGTCCAGCAGCCGCAGCAGGAAGTTCGACTGCTCGTGCCCAAGGACGACACGCGCACGGTCGTCTGCATCGACGGCGCGCTGGTGGCCGACCACACCGCCGACGGCTGGCGATGCCTGACGATCGCCATCGCCCACTGACACAGCATGCATCACCTACCTGAAGACCAACGATTCCCTATCCAATCCGGAGACCCGCTCATGAACTCATTGAAGCGCGCGCGTACACGCGCACTCGTCCTCTCGTGCCTGCCGTTTGCGGGCGTCGTGCTGTCAAGCGGCGCGTCGGCGCAAAGCAGCGTGACGCTGTACGGCGTCGTCGACAACGCGTTCACCTATGTCAGCAACCAGAAGGGACACTCCAACTTCTACATGAGCCAGGGCAACCTGCAGGCGAGCAAGTTCGGCCTGCTCGGTGCAGAAGACATCGGCGGCGGCACGAAGGTGATTTTCAGGCTGGAAAGCGGCTTTAACTCACTGACCGGCGCGCAAAGCAGCGCGGGCTTCATTTTCAACCGGCAAGCGTATGTCGGGCTCAACAACGACAGGTACGGAACGGTGACACTCGGCCGCCAGTACACGCCCTACTTCCAGATGGTCGGCGCACTCGGGCCGACGGGCGTATTGACGGGCGCAACCGGCGCGCATCCGGGCGACCTCGACGCGCTCGACACCACACTGCGCCTCAACAATTCGGTTACCTATCTTTCGCCGAACCTCGCCGGTCTGCAATTCAGCGCGCAGTACGGCCTGGGCGGTGTGCCGGGGAGCGTCGCCAACGGCAGCCAGTTCAGCGCTGCTGTTCGCTACGACTACCAGCCGTTTGCGATCGCGGTGGGCTACCTGAAACTGAAAGACATCGCGACGAGCCAGGCACTCGGCAGCTACGCGGTCAACTCGCCGGTGAACAGCGGCTACGCGACGGCACGCAGCGCGCAGCTGTTCGCCGCGGCGGCGCGCTACACCCACCAGGACCTGATGGTCGGTGTGAACTATTCGAACGTGCAATACGCGCCGGGCAACAGTTCGTTCTTCACCGGCGAAGGCGTATTCAATACCTACGGCGTGATTTCCACGTACCGGATCACGCCGGCCGTGACGGTCGGCGCCGGCTACAGCTACACGCAGGCGAGCAAAGCGAATGGCATCAGCGATGCCGCGCGCTATCAGCAGGTCTCGCTTGAGCAGACGTACAACCTCTCTGCCCGTACGACGTTATACGCACTGGAGGCGTATCAGCATGCGCGCGGCAAGACCCTGGTCGCGTCGGGCAGCACGGGCACGAGTATCACTGACGCAGTGGCGATGGTCGGCGACTCGCAGAATACGACGCCGTCGTCGGGTCCGTCGCAATTCGTCGGCATGGTGGGGTTGCGGCACGCATTTTGATGCAGATGGGAGATTGAATGCCCGCTCCAGAATGGCAGGAATTTCGGAGCGGAAAAGGCCAATTGCGAGTCTGGAAAAACAAAACCCCGCAGAGCCTAGACTCTGCGGGGTTTGCCGCCATTGCTGGCGGAGACGGAGGGATTCGAACCCTCGATCCAGGTTTTGGCCCAGATGCTCCCTTAGCAGGGGAGTGCCTTCGACCTCTCGGCCACGTCTCCCAAACTTTCGGTTGCGCAGGGAGTCAGCGCAACGAAGCCAAGATAATAGCGGGCCGAACCGCGAAGGTCAATGTCTACCACACATTTTTTGTGCCAGTTTTGTCATCGACGACGCAACTAATGACATTACCTGCGTCACATGGGCCGCGCATACGGCCATGCAAAAAAGACGAGGCGAAGACGAGGCGCGCTGTTCGTCCAACTCGGCGCCCCACCCCATGCAGCAAATTACGCCTGATCCAGTTCGAAAGCCTTATGCAGCGCGCGCACGGCGAGTTCCATGTACTTCTCGTCGATCAGCACCGAAATCTTGATTTCGGAGGTCGATATCATCTGGATGTTGATGCCCTCTTCCGACAGCGTGCGGAACATCGTGCTCGCGATACCCACATGCGAACGCATGCCGACGCCGACCACCGAGACCTTCGACACCTTCGGATCGCCCAGCACCTGCTCGGCCTGAACATGGCCCTTCACCTGGCCGGTGAGGATGTCCATGGCGCGCTGATAATCGCCGCGGCCGACCGTGAACGTGAAGGCCGTTTTGCCTTCGACGCTCTGGTTCTGGATGATCATGTCGACGTCGATATTCGCGTCCGCCACCGGGCCGAGAATCTGATATGCGATGCCCGGCTTGTCGGGTACACCCATCACGGCGATACGAGCTTCGTCGCGCTGAAACGCGATGCCTGAGATGACTGCTTTTTCCATGGTCTCGTCTTCTTCAAAAGTAATCAGGGTGCCCGACTTCATTTCAGTGTCGAGCGGGATCAGCGGATCGGTCAGGCTCGACAGCACGCGCGTCTTCACCTGATATTTGCCGGCGAATTCCACCGAGCGGATCTGCAGCACCTTGGAACCCAGGCTTGCCATTTCCAGCATTTCTTCGAACGTCACGCGATCGAGGCGGCGTGCACCATCCACCACGCGCGGGTCGGTCGTGTAGACGCCATCGACGTCCGTGTAAATCAGGCACTCGTCGGCCTTCAATGCGGCAGCGACTGCAACAGCCGACGTATCCGAACCACCGCGGCCGAGCGTGGTGATGTGGCCGTCAGGGTCGATACCCTGGAAGCCGGTGATCACCACTACTTTGCCCGCTTCGAGATCGCGCAGCACGCGCTCGCCGTCGATTTCGCTGATGCGCGCTTTCGTGAATGCGCTATCCGTTTTGACCGGCACTTGCCAGCCGGCATAGCTGACCGCGTCGACGCCGGCTTCCTGCAGCGCGATGGCCAGCAGCCCCGAGCTGACCTGCTCGCCGGTGGCGGCAATCATGTCGAGTTCGCGCGGGCTCGGCTGGCTCGTGATTTCTTTCGCGAGACCGAGCAGGCGGTTGGTTTCGCCGGACATTGCCGACGGCACGACGACCATCTTGTGGCCGGCCTTGTGCCATTTCGCGACGCGCTTGGCGACGTTCTTGATGCGCTCGACCGAGCCCATCGAGGTGCCGCCGTATTTATGTACGATGAGTGCCATTGTCGTTCTGAACTGGAGGAGAAAACGCGCTGGCGCGCTGGAGACGACCGCACAAAAGCACAGGAGCGCAACGTCTTGTGAACGACGGCAAAGTGTGTGGCGGCGTAGATGCAGCGCGCGTGTAACACGCGCGGATTTGCCCGGGAATGATCGCTAGTGACTTACCGGAAACGACGGATCACGCACGGAAACCGCAAAAGCGACGGCGAAATCGGGTCGGGCAAACAAGCTAAATTACCCGATCGAGCGCAAAAAGACAAGCCGAAATGGCCGTCGAATGGCCCTTATTCGCGGCTGAAAAGGCTTATCCGGTGCGGTTTTGCGCCCTTTTTCAAGGATTCACCGGATGGGTAAACCGTGTGCCCGACCGGCCGGTCAGGCGATCAGCAGATCGTCGCGCCAGATGATCCGGACGCGTTGGCCGGCGGCATCGGCCGGTTCGGGCAACGCCGCGCGGTTCAGGCCGAGCAAGGGCACGAACAGCAAATCGCCGCCGACGTAAAGGAGCGGCACGTCGCGCTTCCATGCCGGAATGCCGCGCTCCTGGAACAGGTTTTTCAGCGTGCGGCTCGGGCTGCCCGGTGCGGCACTCATGCGCATTCGTTCGCCGCCGCTGCGCGAACGCGCGCTTAGCAATGCCCGGCGTAGCACGCTGACGGGAAGCGTATCGTGATCGGCTGGCGCTGCATTGACGCTGCGGGAGGTATCGCCATCGGCAGCTGAATCGACATTAGAAGCAACGGCGACAAACACAAAAGTGCCCCGCCATTGCGGCAACCGCCAGATCGTTTCGCCCTGCCACGCGAGTTCGCTCACTGCGCGCTCAGCGAGCGCGGTTTCGTCGGCGGGTTCGCTGCTATCACCCGCTTCCCAGTAGATCAACCCGCGATAACTACGCAACGCCTGCCCCGCATGATCGATGCGCAGACTATGGCCCTCGCCTGCTTGCCCAACTTCGCGCAACTGCCGCAAAGCATCGGTGAGACGTGCAGTCGATGCCGCAACGAGACCCAACGTGCGCATCCAGTAGCGCAGCAGGTTGAGCGCGCGATCGTCGTCGAGGGCGAGCAGCGCGTCATGGGATAGCGCACGGCCGTCATCGCGCACGGCTTCGTTCAGATCGATGCGCGCGAGATCGTCGAGCAGACGCTGTGCCGATGCCGCATGCGCCGCCGTGCGCGCGAGTGCGTCGCGAAAACCAGGGAAGTGAACGGCCAGCGCCGGTGTCACCTCGTGACGCAACGCGTTGCGCGCGTAACGTGTATCCGCGTTCGATTCGTCGTCGATCCAGCGTAGACTCCGGGCACTCGCATACTGCTCGAGTTGCGCACGCAACAGATGCAGCAAGGGCCTCACGCGCACCGCGGAAGCGCCTGCCGGCAAGTACTCCGGCGCCATCGCCGCAAGTCCCGCGAGACCCGCGCCGCGCAGCAGTTGCAACAGCACCGTCTCCGCCTGATCGTCCGCATGTTGCGCGAGCCATAGCGTGCGAACGCCGCGTGTTGCGCACATGGCGTCCAGTGCGCGGTAACGCGCATCGCGCGCCGCGGCCTCGACACTCACGCCCGCGTCACGCGGCACGTCGACACGCTGTGCCGCGAATTCAACGCCGCGTTCCCGCGCAAAAGCGTCGCAATGCGCGAGCCACTCGTCGGCATGCGCACTGAGGCCGTGATGCACATGCAGCGCAACACAACGCGACGCCCCCGCGACACGCACCACAGCATCGAGCAACACACTCGAATCGACGCCGCCGCTGAACGCCACCGCAATGCGCGCATTCGCAGGCAAGGCGGACAGCGCAACGCCGACCGCCTCGAGAACGAGGCGGTCGGCGTGCGAATCTTCGGTGGGAGTCACGTCGCTAACGCGTTACGCGCTGAAGGACGAAAGAAAACGCGCGCGGGCTTACGCACCCGGCGTCGTTTCCTTGAACTTGCCGTACGCCATCAACCGTTCGAAACGGCGTTGACGCAGGTCGTTGATGCTCATGCCCTGGAACTGGCGCAGCGAGTCGGCGAGTGCACGGCGCAGCATGGCGGCCATGCCCTTCGGATCGCGATGCGCGCCGCCGAGCGGCTCGTTGACGATCTTGTCGATCAGGCCAAGCGCCTTGAGACGATGCGCGGTCAGGCCGAGCGCTTCCGCGGCTTCCGGCGCTTTCGCGGCGCTCTTCCACAGGATCGACGCGCACCCTTCCGGCGAAATCACCGAATAGGTCGAGAACTGCAGCATCAGCACGCTGTCGCCAACGGCGATCGCGAGCGCGCCGCCCGAACCGCCTTCACCGATGATCGTGGCGATCAGCGGCGTCTTGAGTTCAGCCATCACGTACAGATTGCGGCCGATCGCTTCCGACTGGCCGCGCTCTTCCGCGCCGATGCCCGGGTAGGCGCCCGGCGTATCGATGAACGTGAAGATCGGCAAGCCAAACTTCTCGGCGAGACGCATCAGGCGTTCGGCCTTGCGATAGCCTTCCGGGCGCGGCATGCCGAAGTTGCGCAGCGCACGCTCCTTCGTGTCACGCCCCTTCTGATGGCCGATCACCATGCAAGCCTGGCCGTTGAACCGCGCGAGGCCGCCGACGATCGACAGGTCGTCCGCGTAGTTGCGGTCGCCGTGCAGCTCGTGGAAATCGGTGAACAGCTCGTTCACGTAATCGAACGTGTACGGGCGTTGGGGATGACGGGCAATTTGCGAAACCTGCCACGGGGTGAGGTTCGCGTACAGATCTTTGGTGAGCTGTTGACTCTTCTTGGACAGCCGCTCGATCTCTTCCGAAATATCGACGGCCGAATCGTCCTGCACGAAGCGCAATTCTTCGATCTTCGCTTCGAGTTCAGCGATCGGCTGTTCGAAATCCAGAAAGGTGGTCTTCATTGGTTGTAATCCTTGGACTTACCGGCAGCGCGTATTCTAACCGCGCTCGCCGATGTCAAAACCATCTCGCAACTATCAATTTTTAACAATCGATAGTTTTTTTGAAACGGCATCGCTTCTTATTCTTCAGTAGTCGACCGGCAACGGATCGAGACTACGCCACATATACCAGGTGGCGACAGTGCGCCACGGCTCCCAGTTTGCCGCGACCTCACGCGCTTCACTGCGCGTAACCGGTTCGCCGCTAAAGTAATTGACGCTGATCGCGCGGATCAGGCCGAGATCGTCGAGCGGCAGGACGTCAGGGCGAGACAAATTGAAGATCAGGAACATTTCCGCGGTCCAGCGGCCAATGCCGCGGATCTGCGTGAGTTCGGCGATCACCGCTTCGTCGTCCATCGAGGTCCACTTGCCGACGTGCAAGGCGCCCGACACGAAGTGCTGCGCGAGATCGAGTACGTATTCGGCCTTGCGTTTGGACAAGCCGCACGCGGTCAGCTTGTCCTGACCAAGCTTGATGAACTGCTGCGGCACAAGCTTCGGGCACGCTGCCTCGACTTTCGCCCAGACGGCCTGCGCGGACGCCACCGAAATCTGTTGCCCGACCACCGAACGCGCGAGCGTGACGAATGGATCGCCACGGCTTAGCAGATGCACCGGGCCAAACTTCGGAATCAGTTTCTTCAGGATACGGTCGCGCTTGACGAGGTCCGCGCACGCCTTGTCCCAATACGCCGGACGGGTGACTTCAGGCGTGAGCCCGCCGATCTGCACCGGCACCGCGAGTTCAGCAACATCGGCTGCTTCGCCGCCCGCACTCGATGACGCACGCGTCTTGCGCACGACTTCGCCTTCGTGTCCGTCTTGCGTAACGCGCGCGAGTTCCTGCACGTCGCCGGCGAGTTCGGCAGGCAACGCGCCATTGCTTTTTGCACGCGGCGTTTTGGCGCGTGTCGAAACAGGCGCGTGCGCCGACGAACCGTTCAGCGCGCGCTTGACGGTGGCCTTCTTCGCCGCTCCGGTCGTTGCCGCTGCACGCACGCCAGCCTTCGGCGCCGCCCCGGCGGCTTTCGATGATGCATTCTTTACCGCGCTGCCGCCCGCACGAGCCGACGTTCGTGTCGACTTTACCGCGGTTGCAGCGTTTGTTTGAGACGTGGCTCGTTTAGCCGGCGTCTTCGTGGCCGTTGCCATCCTGCCTCCTGCCTGGCGAGTCGATCAGAGGGAAGTACGAGGTGCGCTCACACGCGCCGCCACTCGGTCAACCCGCCGGGTTTGTCTTCAAGTGCAACGCCGGCCTCGAGCAATTCGGCCCGGATCCGGTCTGCTGCTGCATAGTCTTTCGCCTGCTTGGCGGCCACGCGCGCGGCGATCTTCGCTTCGATCGCGGTCGCGTCGAGCGCGCCTTCTGCGGCAGCGCCCGCAGCCTGCTGCAGGTATGCACGCGGCTCCCGGCCGAGCAAGCCGATCACAGCGCCCAGCGAGCGCAATTGACGGGCCAGCGCGGGGTCGCGCGTGCGGTTCACTTCTGTTGCCAACTCGAACAACACCGACACTGCAACCGGCGTGTTGAAGTCGTCGTTCATTGCTGCCTGGAAACGCTGCGCATGCGCTTCGTTCCAGTCGAGCTCCGCGCCATCCGGCGTGACGTCTTTCAGCGCGGTGTACAAACGCGTCAGCGCACTGCGGGCGTCGTCGATATGCACGTCGCTGTAATTCAACGGCGAGCGGTAGTGCGCGCGCGCGATGAAAAAACGTACGACCTCGGCATCGTACTGCGCCAATACTTCGCGGATCGTAAAGAAATTGTTCAACGACTTCGACATCTTCTCATTGTCGATCTGTACGTAGCCGTTGTGCATCCAGTAATTGACGAAGGTTTGTCCGGTCGCAGCTTCGCTCTGCGCAATCTCGTTCTCGTGGTGCGGAAACTGCAGGTCCTGACCGCCGCCGTGAATGTCGAAATGCTCGCCGAGCAACGTGCAGCCCATTGCCGAGCATTCGATATGCCAGCCGGGGCGGCCGCGCCCGTACTTCGACTCCCAGCCGGTGTCGGCCGGTTCGTCGGGCTTCGCCTGCTTCCACAGCACGAAGTCGAGCGGGTCCTGCTTCGCGTCGTTCGCGGCGACGCGTTCGCCGGCACGGAGATCTTCGAGCGACTTGCCCGACAGCTTGCCGTAGCCCACGAACTTGCGCACCGCGTAGTTCACGTCGCCGTCGGCCGCCTGATAGGCGTAACCGTTCGCCTCGAGCTTCTCGATCATGCCGAGCATCTGCGGGATGAAATCGGTGGCGCGCGGTTCCAGATCGGGCCGCTCGATGCCGAGCGCGTCCGCATCTTCATGCAGGGCCTTGATGAAGCGGTCGGTCAACGATTTGATCGTTTCGCCGTTCTCCACTGCGCGCCGGATGATCTTGTCGTCGATATCCGTGATGTTGCGCACGTAGGTGACGTCGTAACCGAGCGTGCGCAACCACCGCTGCACGATGTCGAACACGACCATCACCCGCGCATGACCGACGTGACAATAGTCGTACACGGTCATCCCGCAGACGTACATCCGCACGACGCCATCTTGCAGCGGCACGAAAGTTTGCTTGTCACGCGCGAGCGTGTTGTAGATGCGCAGTGATTCCATAGAGAACGGTGCGTGGGCCGAAAGAAATCCGCAATGTGTTTCGTGCTGTTTCGTGCATGAGGCGCCCCGCGAAAAGACAGCGGGTGCGTTCTGTACTGCCGCTTTGCACTACCTTTGCACTAAAACACGCACAGCAGCAAACCGGTGCATCTGGTGCGGCGGTCAGGCTGCGTTCAAGGCGGAGACGACCACGAGTGGCGAAAAGACAGTTTGCGGTTCGACGGAACGCGCAGACCTTTTGTTAGAATGGGTCGGAGTATAACATCCAGACCCGAGCCTATGAAACCTTCCAGCGGCCGCGCGCGCAGCGCTGCGACCCTCGCCGCGACGGCATTCTGCGCCGTCGCCCTCACGGTCTTGCCGGGTGCTCCCGCGTACGCGCAGAAAGGCGCCGCGACCATGCCGCAGGGCCCCGCCGTGCGTGACAACACGCCGGAAATCGACGCGTCGATTGCGCAGAAGAACTGGGAAGCCTCGCTCACCCAGCTCGACGCGCGCATCGCCTCGAATCCGCACGACGCACAAGCCAAGTTCAAGCGCGCCACGGTGCTGGCCCACCTGAATCGCGACGACGAAGCCATCACCGCGTTCACCGAACTCACGCAGCTGTACCCGGAACTGCCCGAGCCGTATAACAACCTGGCCGCGCTCTATGCGAAGCACGGCCGTTATACGGAGGCACGCGCCGCGCTCGAAACCGCGACCAAGGTGAATCCGGCCTACGGTCTCGCGTACGAGAATCTCGGCGATCTGTATCTGCGCATGGCCGACTCGGCTTACCGTCGCGCGCAAGGCCTCGGCAAAGCGAGTGCCACCACCACGCAGCGCATCGCCGACATCCAGAAGATCGTTTCGCCCCCCAAGAGCACCGGGCCGGCGAAAAAAGCCGCGGCGCCTGCCGAGGCCAGCGCCGCGCGCTCCTCCGCGGACATGACACAAACGCCGAGCTTCCAGTACGGCGGCGCAAATGGCTCGCTCGCCATGCCGCCCTACATGGCGCCGTCGCAGTAACTCGGTCACCGTTTTCGGCAACACGTTTTTTCCAACCCTGAGGATCTTCATGAAATGGTTGATGTTGGCGCTCGGCAGCGCCGCCCTGATCGCAAACGCCCCCGCCTTTGCCCAGTCCGGTTCGCAGGCCGCGCATCCGTCCGTCCTCTTCAAGACCACGGAAGGCGACATCCGCGTCGAGTTGTATCCTGAGAAAGCGCCGAAAACGGTCGCCAACTTCCTCGACTACGTGAAGTCCGGCCAGTACAGCGGCACGATTTTCCATCGCGTGATTCGCGGCTTCATGATTCAGGGCGGCGGTTACACGCAGAGCTTCGCTGAGAAGCCCACGCGCGCGCCGATTCCGCTCGAAAGCCGCAACGGTCTGAAGAACGCAGCCGGCACGCTCGCCATGGCGCGCACCAGCGATCCGAATTCGGCCACCGCGCAGTTCTTCATCAACACGGTGGATAACGCCGGCCTCGACTATCCGAATCCGGACGGCAACGGCTACGCGGTGTTCGGCAAGGTCACGAGCGGCATGGACGTCGTGAAGAAGATCGAAGGCACGGCCACCACCACACGCGGCCCGATGAGCGACGTGCCGCAAAAACCGATCGTGATCGAATCGGCCACGGTGGTCAGCAAGTAAGCAATAGAACAGGAAGCAGCACCCGGCACGCTGCACAGGAAAGCAACTCAATCTACGCCCCCGGCGCGGCCCGTCGTCATCACACTTCGTGACGAACGGCCGCGCCTTTTACCCACCCCGTTCATCAAAGGATTCCATCATGGTTGAACTGCATACAAACCACGGCGTCATCAAACTCGAACTGGACGCTGAAAAGGCGCCGAAGTCGGTTGAGAACTTCCTCAACTACGTGAAGGCCGGTCACTACGACAACACGGTGTTCCACCGCGTGATCGACGGCTTCATGATCCAGGGCGGCGGTTTCGAACCCGGCATGAAGCAGAAGCCGACGGCTGAGCCGATCACCAACGAAGCGAACAACGGCCTGAAGAATGTCAACGGCTCGATCGCGATGGCTCGCACGAACGACCCGCACTCGGCAACCGCGCAATTCTTCATCAACGTGAACGACAACGACTTCCTGAACCACTCGTCGCCGACGCCGCAGGGCTGGGGCTATGCGGTGTTCGGCAAGGTGGTCGACGGCATGGACATCGTCGAGAAGATCAAGAAGGTCAAGACGGGTTCGAAGGGCTTCCATCAGGACGTGCCGGCTGACGACGTCGTGATCGAAAAAGCAGTGATCGTCGACTAAGCGTCCGATCAGGGCTAACCTGTTTGAACTGATATCAGGCACCTTCAATGCTGCAAGAAACGCCGCTGCGAAGCGTCGCCGCGGGCGTGCCTGGCGAGGGCAAACGCCCGCACGCCGCACGCCCGTTTTTTTTCCTCTCCGATATTCATCTGAGCGAGGCGATTCCGCATACGGTCGCCGCGTTCGAACACTTCGTGCGCGTCACGGCCGAGCAGGCGGATTCGGTTTTCATTCTCGGCGATCTGTTCGAGTACTGGATCGGCGACGACATGCTCGTCGAGCCGTTCGTCGCGCGCATGGCGGCGTTGCTGCATACGTTGTCGGAACGCGGTATCGCGCTCTACATCATGCACGGCAATCGCGATTTTCTGCTCGGCAAGCGCTTCATGAAAGCGGCCGGCGCGATCTGGCTGCCCGACCCGTTTGTGATCACCGCATTCGGCACGCGCATCGTGCTCGCGCATGGTGACGGCCTCTGCACCGCGGATCGCGGCTATCAATTTTTCCGGCACTTTGCGCGCAACCGTGTCGCGCAGATGCTGTTTCTCGCGTGGCCGTTTCGCTGGCGTCAGGCGCTTGCAGAAAACATGCGCTCAAAGAGCGAGCAAGGCCGCTCGCGTCCGGTTTCGCCAAAGTATGACGTGACGCCGAAGGCCGTCGCTGCGTTATTCAAGGTGTCGAAAACGGCCACGATCATTCATGGGCACACGCATCGACCGGCGCTGCATCGCGAGCCAGACGGCACGCGCTGGGTATTGCCGGATTGGGATCTCGACCACGGCGAGCGCCGTGGCGGTTATCTGCGAATCGATGCGGAAGGGATCCGGGCGTTGCCGCTGAATTGACTAGCTAGACTAGCGCTCCGCCACTGCCCCTTCCACCTTTCCCGCAATCGCGGCCGACAGGCGCCGCAGATCGAGCAGAGCCGCATCGGCACCTTGCAAGCCTTCCAGACTGGTGCCCAGCCGCTCCAGGGCGTCGACGATTTCGTCGATACGCTTCGATTGCGTGGCAGCGTGATCGATCAGACCGTGAATCGCCAGCGATACCGGATCATCCGCATTCGGCGTGATGCCGTAGGCGCAGAATCCGCTCTTTTCTGACGTGGTTTTCAACTCACGCGACGCGCCATTTGCCGATGCGCTCGCCGTGGCTGCCACGGCAGCCGCTGCCGGGACGATGATCCGCGCGGGATTCCCCACTGCCGTACCGCGTGCCGGCACCGGCTTCGTGACCACCGCATTCGAACCTATCTTCGCGTCCGCGCCGATCGTAAAGCCGCCGAGGACCTTCGCCCCCGCGCCCACGATTACGCCGCGTTCAAGCGTGGGATGCCGCTTCGCCCCCCGCGTGAGCGACGTGCCGCCAAGGGTTACGCCCTGGTAGATCGTGCAGTCGTCACCGACTTGCGCCGTCTCGCCAATCACGACGCCCATGCCGTGATCGATGAACACACGACGGCCCAGCGTGGCGCCCGGATGGATTTCGATGCCGGTCATGAAACGCGCCATCTGCGAGACGAATCGCGCGAGCCAGCGGCGTTTAGCCTGCCAGCAGGCGTGCGCGAGCCGGTGCAGCACCAGCGCGTGCAGACCCGGATAACACGTGAGGACTTCCCAGGCGCTGCGGGCGGCGGGATCGCGCTCGCGGATCGTGGCGATGTCTTCGCGGAGTCTCGTGAACATGGCAGGGACTAGGTTGTAGGGGAAAAGACCGCCTGCGTGAAACACCACGCACGGCGGATGCTTGCCGCATAGCAGATCGGCAGCTTTGCTTAGAACGTTTCGAGCGATTGTAGGGCGATTGCGCGAAACCTGCCGGAAGCCCACGCTGCCGGCAAGGTCGTAGATTGATGGGCGGGCAGCCCTTAAGACGCGTCGCCGCCGGGCGGCCTGGTCTTCAGCAGAATATGTTTGGCGATGCCCCGCACGATATTCACTTCCCCGCGCTCCAGACCTGAACGTGCGAACAGACGCCGCAAGCGGGACATCAATTTCTTCGGATTGGCCGGATCGAGAAACTCGAGGGCGACCAGCGCACTCTCCAGATGCGCGTACATGCTTTCGATTTCGTCGCTTGCCGCCCGCGCGCCGACCGGCTCGCCCTGCCCGGCCGCAGCCTGAGCCATCACGGATGCCGCAGCCGCTGTCTCGCCCGAGGACAAATACGCCGTGCGCAATTCATACGCCAACACCTGCACGGCCTGCGCGAGATTGAGCGAACTGTAGGCGGGATTGGCCGGAATATGCGCGAGCGCGCTGCAACGCTCGACGTCTTCGTTCGACAGCCCCGTGCGCTCGTTGCCGAACACCAGCGCGATCTCGCCATGTAGAGCCTGCTCACGCGCGGCGCCTGCCGCGGCACGCGGCGTCCATTGCGGCGGCCCGTATTCACGCAGCCGCGCGGTCAGCGCAATCGACCAATGCACGCCATTCAGCGCATCGGCAAGCGTCGGGACGACGTGCGCGGACGCCAGCACGTCGTCGGCGCCGCTCGCCATGGCGATGGCTTCCGGATCGCTTTGCACGTGGGGCACACGTGGCGACACGAGCACGAGGCGCGAAAACCCCATGGTTTTCAGCGCGCGCGCTGCGGCGCCGACGTTGCCGGGATGGCTGGGCTCGACGAGCACGAAGCGCGTCGACGTAAAACCGCCGCGCAGGTCCGCCACGGCGGGATCGGAAGAATGGTGGGGGTGGTCCACGATGAAACTCGGCAAAGTAAAGAACGCGTATGGTAGCGCCAACGCCGCATCGGCTCTGAAATGCGCGCGTGCGCCGCGCCAGAACCGCGCCGTTGGACCGTGGCACGCTATACCGGGCAGCAAGCGCTGCCGCGGCAGCCCGGACTCAGGTAAAATACCAATATTCGCGCCCGGTTTTCTCCTGTGAAAACTCCGGCGCCTCGTTCTTATCCAATTCGTCTCCGTCGGCGGAATGCGCACCCGGTCCTTTACCGGACGTGCGTTCCGTGCTGTTTCCGCGCCCTTTGATGGCGCTCAATTAGCGCCCATCCCGCGCTCATTTACCGGTAAGCAGCCGTGCTGCCCCGGCACAAGGATCCAGTCTCATGCATCCCATGCTCAATATCGCTGTGAAGGCCGCGCGCCGCGCAGCCCAGATCATCAACCGCGCGTCGCTCGACCTCGATCTGCTCCAGGTCAGCAAGAAACAGCACAACGATTTCGTCACGGAGGTCGACAAAGCGTCTGAAGCGGCGATCATCGACACGCTTAAGACAGCCTACCCCGATCACGCCATCCTCGCCGAAGAATCCGGCAAGTCGGACAACGAGTCCGAATATCAGTGGATCATCGATCCGCTCGACGGCACCACCAATTTCATCCACGGCTTCCCGTACTACTGCGTGTCGATCGCGCTCGCCCACAAGGGTATCGTGACGCAGGCCGTGGTCTACGATCCGACCCGCAACGACCTGTTTACCGCCTCGCGCGGCCGCGGTGCGTTCCTGAATGACCGCCGCATTCGCGTCGCCAAGCGCGACCGCCTGGCTGACGGCCTGATCGGCACCGGCTTCCCGTTCCGCGAAAAGGACGGCCTCGAAGCGTACGGCCGCCAGTTCGCTGAAATGACCGAAGCCTGCGCCGGCCTGCGCCGTCCGGGCGCTGCTGCGCTCGATCTGGCGAATGTTGCCGCGGGCCGTATGGACGGCTTCTTCGAGCAAGGCCTGAATCCGTGGGACGTCGCCGCGGGCAGCCTGCTGATCACGGAAGCCGGCGGTCTGGTGGGCAATTACACGGGCGACTCGGACTTCCTGCACGTCGGCGAAATCGTCGCGGGCAATCCGAAGGTCTACGCGCAGATGATCCCGATCCTGTCGCGCTACAGCCGCACGCGTCAGCAAGCGGCTTAAGGTTCAGGTCTTAGTTCTGGACTGGCCGGCTTGGCGCCGGCATCGGTAATACATAAAGCGGCTTCGGCCGCTTTTTCGTTGGGCCGCCAGCATCCGGCGGGCGTTCGTGCTACAAAGCGGAATGCCGCGCCGGCACGCTCGATCGCTGGCTGCGTTTTGCGCGCTTCTTGCAGCGCCCTGCTTCGCGTCAGGTTTCCGCGCAGCTTCCGATCCGCTTCATGAAAAAAGGCTTCTACACAATCATCGCGGCGCAGTTCATTTCGTCGCTCGCGGACAATGCCCTGCTGATCGCCGCCATCGCCCTGCTATCGGTGATCCGTTCGGCCGCCTGGGTCACGCCGCTGCTGCAGATTTTCTTCACTGTCTCCTACGTGCTGCTCGCCCCCTTCGTCGGCGCCTTCGCCGACGCGCTGCAGAAGCGGCACGTCATGTTCATCTCCAACGCGCTCAAGGCGAGCGGTTGCCTGATGATGATCGCCGGCGTCCATCCGATGATCGCGTATGGCGTGGTCGGCTTTGGCGCGGCCGCGTATTCGCCGGCCAAATACGGCATTCTCACCGAGCTCCTGCCCGCGGAAAAACTCGTCAAGGCGAACGCGTGGCTCGAATCGGCCACCGTCCTGTCGACCATTGTCGGCACGATGGTCGGCGGCGCATTGATCAGCACGCTCGCCGACCGGTTCGTCGCGCATGCGCATCTGCCGCTGATCCGCTCCTCCGCCGATCTGGCGATGTTCGCGGTGATGGTTACGTATGCCATCGCGGCGGCGATCAACATCTTCATTCCCGACACCGGCGCGCGTTATCCGAATCGTTTGAACGAGCCGAAGAAACTGGTCGGCGATTTCTATCATTGCTTCAACGTGCTGTGGGCCGACAAGCTCGCGCAGATCGCGCTGTGGGTCACGACGCTGATGTGGGGTGGCGCGGTCACGCTGCAATTGCTGGTGCTCAAATGGGCGAACGTGAATCTTGGCTTGTCGCTTTCGAAGGCGGCCGTGATGCAAGGCGTGACGGGGCTCGGCATCGCCGTCGGCGCGTCTGCCGCCGCCGCGCTGATCCCATTGCGTAGTTCGCTGCGCGTGCTGCCGGTCGGCATCCTCACCGGCGCGGTTGCGATCGCCGTGGCTTTCTACAACAAGGACCTGTTTCCGGCGGGCGCCGGCATCCGTATCGGCTCGTACGTGTTGCCGATCTACATCCTGCTCGCCTATCCGTTGATGATCCTGCTCGGCGCGCTGTCCGGCTTTTTTATCGTGCCGATGAACGCGATCCTCCAGCATCGTGGCGCGACCTTGCTCTCCGCGGGGCATTCGATCGCGGTGCAGAATTTCAACCAGAATCTGGCCGTGCTGCTGATGCTCGGGGCCTACGCGATACTGCTCACCGCGAAGATGCCGGCGCAATGGATCATTGTCGTATTCGGCAGTTTCATCACGTTCATGATGTGGCTCGCCAAGCGGCGCAGCGCCGTGAATGAGCGCACGGTGGATATGCGGGCGCTCGTTGAAGAATGATGGCCTGGCGAGAATCGCCCGGCTGGCGCGAGAATCTGTCTTAAGACAGGTAAGTTGCGTAGCGACTGGCCATCCGGCCAGGGTCCGCTCGCCGCGCTGGCGGGTTAAACTCACGCCCTGAACAGCTAACGCAAAAAGACACCACGGATGGGCATTCAAACCGCAGCGGCCAATGACGTCGCACAACACACGCCGATGATGCAGCAGCGTTCATACCCCGCCCAGTAAGGCTCTGCGACGAATGTTGCACGACGACCTGCACTACAGGCGCACATCCGCTCTAATGTAGATATACCGCCCGCCAAACCGTGCCACCAGTTCGAGGCCGACGGCGGGACTCGAACCGGTGCCACTCCGAGCGGACACCGACATATGACTCGCCTAGCCGCCAGTTCCATAGAAAAAGCCCACAAAACACGTGGGCTTTGAATCTTTGCTTGGCGTTCGGCATCGAATTGCGAAGCAGCCTTTTCGACCGCCGTTCGCGCCTCTCGCATCAGTATGCTAGTCTAGACACATGTGCCTGACCGTTGCGTCATGTATGCCCCGTAAATGCGGCAAAAACATAGACCGCTGCAATGCTGAAATAATGCGCTGCGAGAACCAAGTAACACAGGTTTGTTGTACTCATGTACTTTTCCTGTAAAGGTACGTGATTCGAAGGGGCCCGCCCGAATCTTTCCACGGACGTGGGCGAAGTCCCTTCCCCATTTGAGACGGCGCGAGCATTCGCGCCGTTTCCTTTTGAGCGACAACATTGCTCAAATTCAATCCTGCGACTGAAGCCTTTATCTCCCCTGCGCGCAGTTGGTCGCTTCATGCATGCGACGATTATAGGCCAGCGAAACACGAGTCCCGAGCAGGTGAAAAATACTACACGGTGTCGTATGCGCCTTTGCGCGAGCGAGCGTCAGTTCGACACCGCCGACGGCTACAGGGCGCCTAAGACATCGAAGCCGAGAGAGTAGGCAGCAAGATCGTTGAGACAGTGAAGCTCACCTTAACGCACGCTGCAAAGGGCCGCAACTGGCCGATCAGGATAAGACCGATTGCCGACAACAGCACGGCTTTCGTTTTTCCGCGTTTGTCCGCCGCAAAATCCAACTCGGATAAGCCCGCAGAGCCGCAGAACCCGTCCAACAAGCAGCGCAGCATGCGCGACTTTCTTCATCACAGACCAGTTCGACCTTGATCACCGTCGTGGCGTTGATCGGCTCCTTGAACTTTTCGGCGACGACCGGCTGCGAATACACCTTCCACTGCGATGCCGAGCGAAATGTCGTTGCAGCGCTCGCCAACCTGCCAACGAACATGACCTTGTTCACGGATGCCATGAGTTACTCCGCGCGGTAGCCGAGCGGGTCGGCCAGCCAGGCGTGAATCTGCGTATCGTCCCAGACGGTGCAACGCAGGCTCAGCCGCACCGGCTTCGGCGCCCGGCCCTCCCAGCACATCGTGCTCTAGGTCTCGCGGCAGACTGGAAGGACGGCTGTATCTGCATCCAGCGCGAGCGCTCGACAAGGGGAAGGGATTTGGGACTGGTATCGTCCGGTTGCTATGTAGCCATGCTTTTCGCCCTTTTTGGAAACGTTGTGCGATGGCTGAATCCTATACGGTGTTACCCATCCAAAAACTCAATTGAGGTAACTTTCACCTCAATTGAGGCGAATCATCGGGAGGATCTGCGGCGCTCCGCAACCGCTGCGGCGTCCTTTAGAATTTTATCTACGGTATTGGGAGATACCGACGCACCAATTTTCTCGGTCATGACAGAGATTGTTTGAGCGCGCTTATACGTCCCATCGGGTAGTCGATCCGCGATCTCGTTAATTAATGCGGCTATCAAGGTGAGCAGCGTATTGCGCTCCCTCGTTCCCATATCGGGCTCAGGGGAAGAGCGTGGCTGTGACCTTGACTGCTTTAATGAGTGCAGTTCAGTCAGCATCTCCTTGTACAAAAGCTCTTGCTGCTCCGCCACGGACATGCGATAAGTTTCCATCGCATGTTCATCGTAATCCGTCGGCCCAGGCTCTATGGATGCTGGCGTGCGATGCGCCACAATTTCGTCCGCAAGAGACAACAAAAACTCGTTCTCGTCTAATTGGTATTTGGACCACCAGTCGCCGAAACCTAGGTCGTGCTCTCGACACCAGGCCTCTACGTCGCCGGTGGATAGAAGCGTATAAATCGCCTCGATACGATCCTCTCGATCTCGCGCCAAGGCCACCGGTTTAATTCGTCCCAACTCGACCGCGCGCACAAGCCCTTTCTCTATCTGGTCGCGCTGAATTTTGACCTTACCAGTCGGCTCAAGCAAAGGTGACATACCGACGACATAGTCGCCGTCGTTCGGCAGTTCGGGATCAATTTCGCTTTGATCGCGCAAGTCGTTATCAAGCGCAATGAGCAACGAGGCTTCTCTTAAAGAGATTGAAAAGAACAGCGCTCCGTCCAAAGCGAGCGCTTGGTAGAGATCTTCATATGGCATTTCACGCCCCTTGACGCCCCTTCGCTATGGAAACCGCGCCGACAGGGTAAGGACCCCTGCTATTGCCTCGTCGGGCTAGATGCGGTTGTAGCTGTCAAATATACCTTCGTCTATGATTGAGGCGGCCGGCGCTGTTGGCGGACGGAGCGAATTCCACGCGGTTCGTGACGCATTTCGGCGGCTTCATGCGGTGGCGATTGCCGCATTCAACGACGCCTCCAAGACGCGACAAAACTGATTCGACAATGACTGAACCTCAGAGAAACACGGTTCTAGTATCTCGGCGGATGGAAGCGGCCCGGATGCTAGCCGCTGGCGAAAGCATCGAACGCGTTGCCAAACTAGTAGGGACCACGACGCAGACAGTCTCCAAGTACAAGAAAATTCTCGACGCTGGCGGCATTGACGCGTTGAAGAGCGTTAGCGTCGGCGGTCGAAAATCCGGGCTCAACGCTGAAGCCCGTCAATGGATCGCCGACACCGTCCGACAGTCGCCGCGAATCCACGGTTTCGATACTGACCGATGGTCAAATCCGAAGTTACTGGATGTGATCGAACGGAAATTCGGCGTTCGGTACTCCGATGTCTACGTTCGCCAACTGACGATCGATCTCGGGTTACTGGCGCATATGCGGCCGCGCAAGGCGCCTATCAAACGCCCTCCCAGCGTGCTCGACAATAATGCGATGGCTTGGATTGCGACTGCTTTACGCGATTCTCCCCGAGCGTTTGGATTCGACGCTGACCAATGGAACAACGAGCGTTTAAGGTCCCTCATTGAGAAGCAGTTCGGCGTGCGCTATTCAAGCCGATACGTATGGCAGATCGCAACACGCTTGGGCCTAGGGCACGTGCTTACGAAGATCCGGAAATGATCGCAGATGCCTACAACCCAAGGCCGGGCCGCTTCGATGACGAAGCACGCGCCGAACTGCTTTGCTATCTTGTGCTGGGGCAACTCGTCGCCCGAGCTCGCACGGGGGCGTGGCTGAGAACCGATCATCTCATCGAGTCGACGCGCATCTGGCTGGCCGGTAATGGTGCTGACGCTGACTGGATGGAACGCGTCCAGCTCGGCGCCCTGTCAGAGCGGATCGCACTGGATTTTGCGGAGCTGCCCCGCTTTGCGGACCCTGCATCACTCGCCAAGCTGTTCACGGATGGCTGGAGGTTGGACTATCGATCGCCCATCGTCCGCGGGGTCTACGCAGCTTGCAAGAGCGAGCTGAACCCGTACCAGCCGTAGTAGCCCGTTTTACGACAGGTCAGGCAACCATCAGTGCGGCGAGACATGCAAGCGCCAACGCCAGGAACAGGCCGCCCACAAGAAGGTGATGTGGATATTTCACGCGATCCCCGATTCGTTATCCACCAAGCATACGATGGGCACGGGGAGCGCAGTGTTAAAGATGTTCGGACACTAGATTTGAAAAATCCCAGCGCAGAGCTAGGCCTTGATCGACGCCTGGTTACGCGTCCCGGCCGCTACCGCACTCTCGCGCGCCACCGACTTTAGGCGGTGACGTTACGGACCTAGCAAGCCATCTATTTGACTCGCGCCGACCGGATATATATCGCGCGGCCCCAACACCGCATCCGAATGCGCCAAATGTCCAGAATCCCACGAAGTAGCGAGAGAGAGTCGTCGGTTTAGCAACACAAAGGGACCTATGAGAGGAACAGCCCTCAACGCCCCAGCGGTACCGTCCCAAGCAAACTACCGATCCGAGACAAAACGAAGGCCAACGCATCGCCCAGCCATCCTTCAAGCCTAAGTCGAAGTTCCATCTCAGTTTTGTGGCAAACTTCATTAACAAAAAACAATCCGGGGCCTCGCATGACACAACGTTTTGACTTGAAATTCACAGGCAAACTCGCGCCCGATAACAAAATCAGCGCGCGGACCCTAGCTCATTCATTACAGCATGTCCAACGGGCAATCGACAAGTTGGTCATATACGAACAACGTGGAGCCGTTCGCAAATACGCGACGCTAGCCAACACGGAATATGCTGCCGCAGACCTCATCGTTCAACAGTTTGAAGAAGGGAGCATCCGCATCCCGCTTCTAAACGAAACATACGTGTGGCTCGGGGAAAAGCTCAGCGGCATTTTACACGACCCGTACGAAGAAGCAGCCTCAGAACAGGCCCTCTTGCTTACCTCCCTCGATGCCCAAGTCCCATCGGCGGTTAACCGCGCATCTCATAAAAAAGCCAAAGGGAATACTCAAGTTGACTTGATCGAAGACGAAAAACAGCGAGAGCACGAGTACTACATTGCGGCAACTCTTCAAGAGATAAATCAACTTGTTTCACCCTTGCGCTCAAGCGCAATGACGGACAAAGAGACCATTACCTTCTCTATGGGAAGCGGAAAACAACGCCGAGATTATCGATTCAATCGTCGAATAGCAAAGCGATTCCACCAGGTGGTTAGTGCAAAACAATTTGGACCGGAGACTCTTTACACAGGAACCTTAAACGGCCTGAATGAAGTTCGCGTGGGAAAGTTTCCATATAAAGGACAATTCAAAAGTGAAGTTACCAATCAAGAAATGGCCCTTTGGATTCCAACAGAACAATCGGCGCAGGAGCTTAATAAGTACAATATTAGCGATACCATATTTAGTTTTTGGGCCGCACCAATTACCACCTACGGAGTATTCGATGAATACCGTGGCGACCTAGTCTTCCTGGCGTTTCCGCATGAGTGACATTTCAGAAAAGCTACTTGACGAGACGCTCAAGAGCATAGGACCACTATTATCGCCGTGGCGGATTTTATTTTTCGGCGGCACGTCAGTTGCATTTTCGCCAAAATCGAGCCTAACTGAAATACTAGCGCTAGCTGCGGGATCGGCGTCCACGTCCACGAAAACCGTCGCCGATTGGATTACCGCCGTACCCATCTGGGAGCTCGCCGTCATATTTTTCGTTTGCAGCGTGGCAATACCGAAGATCAGCAATCTGCTGCTCAGCACCTTTATAGAACATGCTCATATCAGGCATAGCGAAGCTCTAATTAATAATCTCATCGCATTAAATACGCAAAAACCCAGTCGAATCGCCAACAGATATTCCAAAAATATCAGCCTATTATATGAAAAAAAGAAGGGAAGCGAGCGCTCCATATTTCGATTAAAGCTATACTCCGAGATATTCAGCGGATTATTGATAGCGGCCGCGACTTACTTTTTCATCAAGGGGCTGGCTCCGTTATCAGCGACCTTCCTCGCCTTATTACTGGTACAGACTTTTTACATATCAAGGAAAATCACCTTCCTATATTTAATCGCCATTGCTCCATACAACGTCATTGCTCGCGGTTTGCAAAAGGCGGGCAGCCTTACCCTCACCAAGCGCCCATTCCCTTGAAATCGTTAGGCAGGCGACGATCAAGCTTACAGTTCTCGCGTCGATAGCCAGAAACACCCAAGCTCCCACCGCCAGAACGTTTGGCATCGGTCGATGCGTCGCCCCCCACACTGCTCGACTCAAAGGCGATGTTAAGCGCCACCGCGGTTCGAGAGAGATACACGCGCTGGCAACGTGGACGACGGGCGCACCGTGCGCTATGGTGGGATGAAAGACTGAAAACGCCTGCAACAACCAGCCAATTGAGCGAGATTGCCATGCAGCCAACAATTCACCCGTCCACTTGGAAATTCTTGCGCGGCATTTATCGGAATTGGTATTTACCCCGGCCGGATCTCACGCTTAACGATTGGCTAAGCGATATGCGCCGAGCACACGCCGCGCTGCTTGGCGAGGACATCCAAATCGATCGGATGCTCGCGCAGTCGATCATGGTTCTTGAATACGCCATCATTGATCGCTGCGGTCGGTTGCCGGCTGAGATCACCTCGTAACCGCCTCTGGTCGCAAAGCCAATTGATTCGTGCCCCGTACTCTTGCAATGTGAACTCCGAATAGGAATTTCCGATGACGATTGGCACCTCCGCCAGCAAGACGACGAAGACAAATGTGACCAACACCAGAGAGAGCATCGAGACCGACGCGCCCCCACGGCTTGACGACGGGGGAGCGACAGACGCTACTGAAAAGACGGTCAGATTGTTCGCCGCACGCATATTCGCCATTCGCGCCGACTTTCACGCGGGCATCGGGCCGCGCGACCCGCTACCGCTCATTGAGACAGAGGCGCGCCGGGTCTCGGCCATCATCACGCCGACCATCAGCAAACGGTCGTGGTACGGCCTATGGCATGTCCTGAAGGAACTCACCGCCGAGTGCAATGGCGACCCGGTCGTGGCCGCGCTTCTGTACTTGGCGATTCAATGCACCACCGCAGGGGACGCACTCAATAGCGGCGAGGATGAGGCGGACGTGAAGCGCAGGATAGACGACTGCGTGCGGGACATGGCGAAGAGGATGGCCTGAGGCGCGGATAGTGCCTGCGGCGGCTCCGCTCGCCATCGGCGATAGCGGCGCACACCAACGAGGCGCGATCCCGTCTTAGCCCCGCCATCCTTCGGCCACATTGATCCACGCGGATTCGGTCCCCTTCAGCCAGACGCCATTCGCGCCCTCCTCCCACGTGTACATTTTCTGGCGCGCCACGGCACCCTGCTCAAAGCACGTATCCGTGAGCATGTTGTTATTCGCGTCGTACGTGAACGAGTGCGGCAGTGAGGTCGGATCGAACGTGATTCCGTTGGCGTCTTTGACTACGACGCGGACGCTTGCGGACATGGCTTATGCGCCCAGGAACGCCGGGGGCGTAGGCAGCGTCGCGTCTACGTTATCGCCGATGTTGCGCAGCGATTGACGGTAGCCGACTAGCTCACAGAACTCGCTCGCCGAAATAGTCGTGGTGCCGCGGCCAATGGCAATCTCTTCGAGATGCTGCGAAACGAGATCGGCGGTAGATGCGAGCAGCGAGGATGCGGTAGGTTGCGACATGACAACTCCTTTATGTGGATTGGCACCCGTGAGGATTGCTTACACAAAAGGATGGCGTCACGTCCAGGCAAAAAAATACCCACCTCTAAGAGCGGGCAAAGGCCGAAGCCAGGATGATCTCCACGCGGGAGATTAGATTGAATGGTCGCGTCACGATTCGCAGTTCACCATTTACCAACAAACCCCGGCTAACCGGGCCATCGATCAGTTGCTCACGTTGTTGCCGGGCAACGAAACACGTTGCGTCGTTCCAGAAGAGGTCGGTGGATTGATCGTGGTGTACAGCTTCTTCGATTTTTGCACGCCGCCGATGTTGGTGCTGTTGTTCTGCTCAATGAAGATGGTCACGCCACCGCCATCGGACCCGCCGCCACCATTGCCACCACCCGACGATTTGAGATACTTCGGGTCGATCTTCGCAATGTAGTCGCGCGTTTCCTTCGGGGCGAAATCCAGCCACTTGTCACCGTGCGCCTTGATGTCTTCGTTGAGGTTCCCTTGGCCCCAGTTGTACCCGGCGAGCGCCTTGCCTACATCGCCGTGATTGACCTTCAGAAGGTCGCGATACATGCGCGCCGCGCCGTCCGACTCCGAGGCGAAGCTGCCAATCGTCACGCCGTACTGCTTCGCCGTGCCGTCGAGCATTTGGAAGTTGCCCTTGGCGCCCGCGCCAGACGTACGGTTATTCGCGCCCCACGACGTTTCTGCGCCCCAAACGCCATCGAGGAGACCATTCGGCAGGCCGTATTGCTGCTCAAGTCCACCAAGGCGCGTGTCGCCAATCGCGCGACGCCCAGCGTTGAACATGCCAGTGCCCGCATCAACGATCTTGTCCCATGCCGTGCCGCCCGTCGCAGTGTGCATGCCGTCCACTTTGGCGCGGGACACGTGCGAGTCATCGACCGCTTGAATCAAACCCTTATCAGTCGGCTTCTGAGGTCCAACAAATCTCGGATCGACAGGGCCCGCAATGCCCGCACCGAGTTTGTTTGCCATCCACAGAATGCCATCCATCGCCTTCTGCGAGTATGGCACTAGGCGCTCGCCGATCTGCGTCTTGATGTTTTCGATGTTCGAGTCGATAGAACGCTGAATCGTGGCCTGCGTATCCTCCTGCCCCTTGCCAGATAGCACGCGCACCATTTCGTTTTGCATCTGCTGGAAGTTGCCGCCTTGCTCTGCTTTGTCCATCGCAGCGATGTCGCCGGGCTGCATATCCTTGCGGTTGCGGATCGCGTCCGGTCCCGTGCGGTAGAGCTTGTCGAGGTCGTCAAACGAACCGGCCTTCGAGATACCGGCGATAGCCTGCAGGCCGCCCTCGCGCACGTCGCCGAGGTCAACCCCGGCGTTTTTCAGCACCATACCGATGCCGTTGTGGTCCGACGTGCTCGCGTTCGCCAGGCTGGCCGCGTCGCCGAGCGACTTAAGGCCAAACATGTTCTTTACGGCGTCAAGCTCCATGCTGGAGCCGTACTGGCCGCGACCAGAGTAAGCCTTGTCGAGGCCCTGCATGGTTACCGCGAGGTTCGAACCGGCAGGCCCCTTATTCTGACTGTCCCAGTTTTTGACGCCGCGGCGCGACATGAACGTACCAACATCCTGATTGTCCAGACCATTTCCGAACAAGCCGCCCTCTGCGCGAAGCTGCGCACGGATCGGGTCCATGCCGAACTGCTGCGTCAGGAAGTTCCTCGTCGCCTCAGTGCCGCCCATATGCTGCATGGCAGAGTTTGCAGTGCCAAGGATCGAAGAGGCATGGTCCGCCGTCATATCGCCAGCCAGCATCGAGCCGTAGGCGTTGCCGAACACATTCAGATTCGGGTCAACAGCGTTGAACCGATTCTGCGAGGCAGAAAAGCTCTGCATTTCCTGCATGACCTCGCCGGGCGTCGCCTTACTCTGCGCATTGACGATGGCTTCCGCAAGCTGGGTAGCCAGTTCCTTGTTGTTCTGGCGCGAGTTGATGCGCTGCATACCAGACACGAAGTTGACGCCCTGCGACGGTTCGAGGCCATACGCGCGCCCGAGGTCCGCGCCCGAGCGCGTGGCAGTCGAGAGTTCGGCAGGAGTGTGATACGCGCCACCGCTTGCCGCGTTCGCCTGCCCTTCGAGCTTGACGAATTCGCCGTTCGCAATGCTCAGGCCCTGCGCAGCCTTCCATGACTGTTCGCTCAGGTCGCCGAAGGCAATGCCAAGGTCTCCCATCGACCGTTTAAGGCGGTCAAGGTCCTGATTGCGGGCCTTGGCTTGATCCATGCCCTGCCCGGCCCACTCCATGCCCTTGCCGATGGTCGAGGTAACGCCAGCGAGGAGCGCGCCGATAGGGCCGCCCGCGATGCCTGCGGTGAGAATGTTGCCGAGAGGGCCGCCGATACCGTTGCCGGCGGCCAGTGCGGTCGCCGTGCCGAGGCTTCCACCCGGGCGACGACGCCACCATGAGGTCGGCTGCTCGTCGTCACCGCCAGAGCCGCCAGCGCCACCCCCGCCACCCCGGCGAGGACGACGCCCGCTACCACCGCCGCCACCGCCACCGGAGCCGCCTGAGCCACCGCCAGCGCCACCACCAGGGGGAGCCGGGGGAATGATGTTGCCGTTGGCGTCGGTCTCGTTGTAGGCGGTCGGGTCGAGCGCCGTACCGCGTACCGAGTGCAGGAAAGCGCGGTCGCGCATGCGCTGCGCAATGCGCGGGTCTGCGGACAGCTTGGAAAAGTCGATCTGCGAGATATGCGCGCCAGACTGGCCGGTCGCCTTCAGCGCGTTGCGAAGCTGCGAAGAGAGCGCGAGGGTCTGCTGAAATTGCTTGTTGATAAGCGCGAGATCGCGCGCCATCAGCTTCATATCGACCGGCTCGAACTTCTGCTTCTGGTTCTGCGCGACGGCAGAGCCCAGCTTGTTCATGGACGCAGTGATTTTCTGGATCGCCGCGTCAACCCCGCCGACGTTTGCCCCAACTCCGATCTTGACTTCGCTCATTTGCACTGCTCCGAATACGTGTTTGATAACCTTATCGTGGCGTCACTACAAAGGGCGAGAACCAATGAAAAAAGGCCCTGCAATGAGGGCCTTTCGTGCTGCTAATCGGTCGCGCGAGGCGGCCCGTGATTCGGGTTAGATGTGCGGCTTCGTGCCCTGGCGAACCAACTCGCCAAGCGCAGCAGACGGCCTGTAGAAGTCAAACACGTTAATTGCCACACGCGAATTCGGACCGGTACGCGGATTCATTTCGACCTGAATGCGGTAGCGTTCAGCGACAGCGTCGAGGAATTCCTTTTCGAGTTCCTTGATGTACTTCAGCAATTCCATCGCCGCCGTATTAAGACCCATCTTGCGGTAAAACTGATGGCGCTCATCAACAGCCTCCGCATGCAATTTTTTAAGGTTGTCGATGTGGCTTGTCAGCGTGCTTGCCGTAGCCTCATCTTCCTCCCTACGAGCAACGGATTCGGCTTTACGCTCCGCCGCCTGAGCAGCCGCGAGGTTTGCATTCAGCTGTACGAGCGCCGCGGCGCCCTGGTCGATCAACGCCTTAAGGTCATTCGCATCGGCTTCAGCGGAAGCCTTGCGAAGCGCGGCGACCTCTTCGCTGATCTTACCGGCGCGGAAGTCGCTGAAGGCAGCGGCGGCCAGAGATTCGGCTTCGGACCTGCGGACGAGCAATTTCGATTGGGCAGCGTGGGCCTGCTCTGCGCGCTCGGCGGTGGCAGTCAGGTTGGCGCGGGCGTGGGCCAGATTGTTCAGTGCTTGCGTGGTCATAGTCATAGACTCCTGTTTGATTCGATGTACTGGTTATGCGCTGAAAGAGTTGCGCGAATCGAATACCGGGCGAGCCGGAATGGCGAAGCGCGTCGACAGTGCGACCAAGCGGTTATCGCGAGCCTCCTGAAGCGTCTCGGCGGCCTCGTTGATGCGTTGGGCCTCGGCGGCTTGCGCGTCGCGCTGTGCGGCCTCCTTCGCGGCGATCTGAGCGTCCTCGGAGTCAACGAGCTTCTTCTGCTCGGCTTCGAGTTCACGCAGGTACTCACGCAGCTTTGCGGTCGGATCTCCGGCGACAAGCGCTTTGTTCAGTTCGAGCTTTGCAGCGGCGATGCGCTTGCTAAGGTCTTCTTTCGACATCGTTGCGGCCTCCGTAGCGCGTTTGGTGTTCTGTTTGGTTGTCATTCTTTTGCTCCCTGCGGCGCTTGCCGCGTCTTCAGCCATTCCAGTACTACCGACTTTTTCCACCTGAGCACCGCCGCCGAAATGCGATATGGCTCAGGGAAGTCACCCTCTTTGATGAGCCGAGAAATGGTCCGCTTGCTCACTGCCAACATCGCAGATACATCCTCAAGGCTAATCATTGGATCGTCGGCTTCGATTGGGTTCGTCATTGCATCCCCTAACGTTTCGTTGCCGTGGACGTATCTTTTCATCACGACTCGGACAACGGCGGCATACGTGCAAACGAAGGCGAATTTATTCGCACATGTGATTACGTCCAATTGCTCGGAATGGACAGGCGCGACATTCGACCGACGTAAAAAATCCGCCGTAGCGGGTTCGCGTGGATTCGATCACCGCAGCACACCTTGCCGCGTCGTGACGCGATTCTCCAGTCACCATCAAAGGAGAATCGCCGTGTGCGAAATAGAAACACTGAGCATGTCCCAGACGATCAAGGCCACCGGTCTGTCATGCAGCACCATCGCCCGCGCGCTGAAGCGTGACGATGGCTCATTTCCGAAGCCCGTACGCAACGGCGAGCGCGGAAACATGCACTTCGACCGCAAGGAGGTTCACCAATGGGCCGCCGCGCGCTCAAGTGTCCGCGACCTGGTGAAGTCGTTCGAGCCGCCTAAGGACTTCATGGACGCCGTCAAGATGATTGGCGACCGCGCCATGACAACGTCGCACGAGGTCGCAAAGCGTTACGGCATGCGTCCAGACAATGTTCTGCGCAAATACGACAACCTCGGATGCAGCGAGGAATTTAGCCGCCTCAATTTTGAGGAGGCTGAATACATTGACGAGCAAAACAAGCCGCGCCGCATGATTCGCATGACGCGCGACGGCTACGTTCTCCTCGTTGGCAAGCTCAGCGGTAAGGCTGCGACGCTCGTAATGGAAAAGTACATAGCCTGCTTCAATGCGATGGCGAACTACATCGCCGAACTGAAGGGCGATCTTCAGGCTCTGTGCGACGTTGGCACCGTGCAGCGCATGGACAAGATGCGATCAGAGGCGAGCTACCACGCGAGCGGGCTCGCCACACTGGGTCACAGGATTCGCCGCGACGAGGCTGGAGAGAGTTCGGCCATCGGACGCCTGCAGTTGAACCTCCCATTCGAAGATCGATACCATCCGCGCATCGAAGACATCGCCGGGCCGCAGGCGGCTTCGTGACCATAGATTTGAATGGCACCGATTTGGTGTACACACCAACGCAGCCCGGGATGCCGGGCAAAGGATTTAGACCATGTTTACAGGCACTTTCGATCCTGCCTCAGCGGGTCATCAAGCGCTGCTCGCGCACCTGAATTTGCTGGGCGGATCGGACCATTCGCACATGCTCAAGAGCGTCCATCCCGACGCGCTGCACACCCTGCTGAAGAAAGATAAAAACCACGACCACCGCGCCCCAGCGAATCCGGCTGCAGTGATTCGCAAGGGAAGCGTGGGCCCGAACTTGACCCCGGCCCAGCGCATTCGCGCCGAGCGCGAGCGTAAGGAACGCGAAGCAGAAGACGCTTACCTCGAACGCATGCGCGCCGCCCGTGGCACCAATGCCGACGATAGCGAATTCGGCAGGGGTCCCGAAGACGACGAAGAGGAAGAAGGATTCAGCAAGAGTCTCCATAAGGGCGCATTCGGTCGTTTGAAGGCAGGCGTACAGCAGTTCCTTAAGGCGCATGCTGGGTCGGAGCACGGCATGGATTTCGAGACCAGGTACGGACTCGGCGCGGCACATATCGCGCCCGTGGCACGCACTGCGGTCGCAAAGCCGACCACCGCATCACTTACGAAATCCATTGAAACCGTCCGCGAACGCTTAGACAAAATTTTGGGAGTCACGCCCATGCAGAACTTGAATAAAAAGATTGCCGCCACCTCTGAAAAGCTCGCCAAGAGCCTTCCCACCGCCTCAGTGCGCGGCCTGCGCATGGCAGCGCCGCAGTACACCGTGCCGCAGGTGGAGGCTGCTGCAGGCGCTGCGCTTGCGCATGGGGCCATCGATGCACAATCCGCCCAGGTGATCGCCAACAGCCTCGCGCTTGGTGGCGTGGGCGCAGTGCCCAATGCGTTGATGGCGAAGCTGCGCGGCGAGTAACCGACTCAGTTTTGAGCCTGCTGAAAGAGCCCGGTTTCGACAAGGCTTTTTCTTGCCCGAGTTGCGCCGTTACCACTTGCATAAAAACATTATTCGACAAGGGAAACGCGCGGCTTCGTGGGAAACGTTCGTGACACCAGTCTCTGTGTATCGAAACACAGGGGCATCACATGGGATTCGCAGCGCGGCATGAACCTATCGGGCGTACGATTGCCCTCCCCGTCCCGATGCGGATTGAGGACGTGGCCTTGCGCCCGCTCGAAGCCTATCCCGAACTCCCCCCGACGTTTCACTGCAGCCCACTCCGTGCCGACATCAGCGTGTCCGCGTGCAAGTCGAACTTCCTGAGCGGCAGCCGCGTTTCGTGCCGTGGTTGCGTCGTCGGCGTGCTCAATGCGGGCGTCAGCGAGCGCACGGCTATCGACATAATCAACAACAAGCGCGCGGACAGCCATGAACGCGCTGCCGCGAAAGGCTCGTTGTCCTGCATCCGCTGCCTGAAGAGTGGCATGACGAACAAGCGCCTGATCGGCAAGATGCGCTTGGTGCGAAACACTGTTTGCGTTTCGTGCTTCAACCGCGAACGCGAATTTGTCAACGGTGGGGTGAATAGCAAAGGCATGCCAATTCGCAAGTGGGCTGGCCTTCGCAACGCAACCATCACAGTAAAGACGGCCGATGGCAAGCGCAAGATCGAAGACATTAGCCTGTGCATGGATGCCTTCGAGTGCGGCCGCTTCGTTGAGCGCACGATGCCCGGCGCGACCCTTGTCAAGACGATCATCGGCGACGAGGTCATCGAGCAGTTTTCATTGTGGACGCCGCCGCCGTTTTCGCCGTGGGAACCCGGTATGGTTCGCGATGAGAAGCCTAGTAAGCCGAAACGCACATACACTCATCGCGGCACACGGCGTACCGGCAAGAAGACCAGCACTGTTGCATCGCCTGTCGATTGGGACACGCCGCTCTACGTAAAGCCCGCGCCGTCAGACGAAAGCGATTCGGATGGCAGCCGTCAAGCGCGCCGCTGCGGATGGTTGCCGCCGATGGACGAAGAGGACGACGCAGGCTATCGTGCGTCGCTCAATGAGCCCGCACTTGACTCGGATTCCATCGCAGCATTTTGGGACTTTACCGCCGACGGCCTGGCTGAGTTTGTCGAATGGCTCACCGACGGCTGGCCTGTGCCGGTTATCGAGGTCGGTAGCGAGGCTAAGCCGTCGCTTTCCGGGCTCGCAAAAGCGCATAGCATCTCTGCCACACTGGCGCATTACCGTCTGAGGACGCGTGGAACCGTCGAATTTCCGCTCGATCCAAATGGCTCAGTGCTGCACACCCGCAACACATCCGGCATCAACGGTGTTCATTGGGTAGTGAAAAGGAATAAGTGGTGTGCGCGCGGCTACCAAGCAGGTCGCGCCGTCCACCTTGGCCACTTCGACACGATTGAGGATGCGACTGCCGCCCGCGCCTCGTTCGATAGCAAGCCTACAGAGCCGTCCACGCTGGCTGCCGATGCCATCGCATTGCCTGAAGTGGTAGAGCATGCTGCGAGCGATTCTGAGCAGCCTGAGCAGGAATCGGAATGGGCTGGTTGCTACCTCGTGCGCGACGGCGTGACGACGTACGTTTGCGACTACGCCAAAGAGCGCGGCATCAGCGATGAAGAGGCGGCCATCGTTCTCGGCATGTGCGATCCGGAATACACCGACGAAGAAGACGATCCGCAAGTCATTGATTCGACAGCAAAGCTGAAAAGTAAGCCCTGCGCCAAACGCACAAATGAACCCCCGAAAAAGCTCACCGGCAAGCAGCAGCGCAAGCTAGAAAAGGCGCCGCGCCGAGCGTCAACAGCACCCCAGCGCATTCCCCAGGCACAAAGCGGCCCCATCGCGCAAACTGCGCACGCCTATATGGGCGTTCTGTTCGGCATGGCCCACGCGCAAATCAACCCACCACCACACCGAGACTCACCATGAACACCCTTGCGCCGGGCGGCACGATCCACCTCAATCCCGTCAATACGCGCGCATCGAGACCTATGGCCCGCTGTTCAATCACGGCACGCTGCAATGCACTGTGTGACGAAGCGAAAAATTGCCGCGTACAAGAATTTGACTCAATCGCTACGAAATCGATTTAAAAGAAATCTAACCGCCGCTCGCGCCATCAGGCTCCGCCCCTTCGGGCTCAGCGCCTCCTGGCTCCGCGCCACCAGGGTCCGTTTCGCCTGACTCAGCGCCAATGGTGTCGTCGCCACCGGACTCGGCATCATCGGCAGGTCCCAGATCTGCGTCGCCAGGAGGGTCGTCCGCTCGTACATAGCTCGCCATTACTTCGCTCAGAGTGTAATTGGAACCGATTTCCGCGGAGGGACCGTCAACAACTCGGTCACCGGTTGATGAATCAGTTGTATAGACGTAAAAGTTACCGTCATTGTCAACTTCAACTACTGTAGTAGTTCCATCTGCGTGCGGAATTTCGTTTGTGTCGGGCACAGTGGCCTCCACTTTCAATCAAGCGGTTCGAAGGGAAGTGTTGGATTCCCAAGAAGGGGCGGATACGCGGTTTGTCCTGCCGGAAGACTCCCAAGCCGCCTGACGATTCTCCGGCAGGAGCAGCTTTTGTGGTTGTGGATCTAGGCTGCGACGCTGGCTCATTATCAACGCTGCCAACCCTACGTTCCCGCTGTAAAACAGTTCAACCTCATGGCGAGATCAAGTATCGGAGTATTTCCGCCTTACACCGTACGACCCGGACTGCGACTGCATTGCCGTCCGCTGGGAGTCGCCCATCTGGGTTACCGGCGTCGTCTGGGTGACGCCTCATGCTAAACCTACTATAGCTCGTGCCGAGTTGGTGCAAGCTCGTTCACGCTACGTGTTCGAATGACCGAAGGCGGCGAATTGTCACAGAGAGGTGACAATAGAAAGTGCGCACCCGCTGGGTTGTTCGCTTGCGGCCGAGAGCGCTATGAGTCAATTGTTCTGAAAATCACCGCTCGTCTTCGTCTATAAACAGAAAGGGAGGTCGCCGTGGCCGAAGCCTCCCGCCAAGCCACCTGCCGCCGAGGCATCCGCGCGTCGGCCGCTCCCGTCAGCTAGGCAAGGCGATCGTTCGATGAAGGTCAACGACGTAACTAAACGAAGGATCTGACATGACTGGCGCGGCGAAAATTTATGTTCGGGATATTTATAAAAGGTTTGCCTTCCTTGCTTGCTGGATGCCAAACATGAGCGTTTCGCTCGGAGACGTCGGCATCGTCGAAAACAATGTGTTCAAACAAGTGACCTCTCTTAAAAACCTTGGTATTCCTTATACGTCTAGACTTGGGGGCCATCCGGCAGACTTCAGCTTTACGTCCGAATCAGGTGTGAAGATCCTGACAAAAGTAAAAGGCGAGCTTGCCGCCGGGACGACACTACCCGCAGCCAAAGCCGGTGTATGCATTCAATTCAGCAAAAAGGGTGGGTTCATCTTTCAGGCGTCGGACTGCTATATGGACGAAATTGACGACAAAGTCACCCTTGGCAAATCGATTGTGGAACTCTCTCGAAATGGAAAGGATCAATGGCGAAGGGAGTGGTGTGTGATAGATACCCTCGTTCGTGCCGGTTCGGCGACCATCATGGTATCGACCTCAGCGCAAGCGGCCTTGGAGCTTACCGCCAAAGCAGCCGTTGACCCTTCTACTTTGGCTAAGCTGGATGCTGGTTTCTCCGTCAACGCCCAGAGCGGCGACATTGTCCGAGTCATTGCTCAAAAAGGCTTGACCCCGTTGTTCAGGCTGTCCCGCGTCAAACCGTTCCTGCTCGGGCTTCGATTTGGAGGCGAAGGTGCGGAACCGGTCAAAGAGCAAGACGACAAAAGCTTCTTCGACGCGGTCGAGCCGAGTGATCTCTAGGCAGCGGCGTTCGGCCGAAGGGATCAAGCCAATCGAACTGACTAGGAGGTACGTCGAATGATCCGGCTTTCTTGGCCCGCCAGATTCTTTCCGGCAAAGAGAAATGTGGCGACGCCCCACCTGCAATTTGGCGGTCGGGGGGATCGTCGGAAAAATCCGATTCAACGCGGGAATCCGGATCCACTCGCACCTTTGCTGACCGCGCTGTCTTGGAAATACGTCACTCAGGACGCAAAGTTTGAATCCTACAAGTATCCTGAGTATGGCTCGGAGGAAATGAAGGAGCAGTTAGGGCATTGGGTCGGCAGGATCTGGATTCATCAGAACAAATGGCCCACTGGCGCAAAACTCAGATCCTTCGAAATCCTTAAACTTGAACCTGAGTTTCGAGATTACGTAGCCAAGCATGGCCCTGAACTATTCGATTATGGGATAACAGTTGAGGAGACGTGGGCGTCCCAGCAATTGTATTCCGCAGACCCGATTGTTCTATTCCTTTCGAAGCGTTTTGAAGGCGAAGCGACTACGCGCATCACCCGTAAGAAAATTTTAGAGTCCGAAGTGCTTGTTTGGCTGCTCGCCGCCCTCTGCTTCGAGTTAGACATTGATCGGCCGGTGCTGCAGGTGATGACCACGAATGGACAGAGCGGGCATAACATAGCTATTAGCGGCCTCAATGGGGTCGACTTCGTTCACCCGCGAGGAAATACACATATACCGCGCGGCTGGTTTTCGTTTCACGATCCGTGGCCAGCAAGATCTCTCTTAGCATCGAAGCAAAAATTTCCGCTGATTGACGTCTTTGAAGACGTGAGCCAGCCACCATTCTGGCTAATTTCGCCAGATGATTTGGAAAGGGTGATTGTCGGATTCGTCGTCCCCTCCTCTCTCGTGCCTGCGATGCATGAACTTCTTTCCACAGTCGATCTGGTGAAGAAGCACCGCCGCGATGGACGTACACCGCTTTGGATTGAAAACCCGATGGAACCGGAACAACCGTTTTTCGCGATGCTCGCGATGCATGGTGGCAAGACGCCGACGACTTTTGCAAGCTTAGTCGGACTCGCGCAATTAAATCTGCTTATCAAAGACGTGGACAATGCTCGAGCGCTTCTTCGCGAGGCGTATGCTGTTAGACCAACCAGCGAGACCAGAGCGTCATTCGTAAACCTCCTGACCCACTTCGGCCATATTGAACTTGCGAAGGAATGGGGCTAGCGCGGACTTGAAGGAGAAAGCGCTACCCCACGTTTCCGGCCCAGCCGCATTGTTTTCTTGCGGTTAGCTTCAAATGGGGTGGGACCGCGCCACCGTCCGCTCATGGCCAGGCCGGTGCCTGCCTTTGGCGACAGCGATCCGCCGTGGTTGGCGTCGCCGAAGGCACTTTATTCGACAATCTGTCGTGGGCCGTTGCCGCTGCCGTATTGAGAGCAGCTAGCCCCGGCGACGATGGCGAAGATCTTGTCACTGCCGAGGACCGTGAATTCGAGCTCCGCATTCACTGCGCCATCGGCGTGGGACGTGATCTCGCCGCCACGTTAAGAGGCTCCTACGCGGTCAAGGCTAGTTCAAAAGGTGAACGCGGCAGGGATTCGCCATCCACGAATGCGGTGGCACTGCGCACTGCAAACGCGAACGCGCGTTCCTGACTCGCGAACTCTCCGAGATTCCCAAGTGAGGTAGCTTCACCGTCTTCCGCCAAGATTGATGCACGCGCTACAAAGGCTTTGCCATGCTTCGTGACGCAAGGCTGAATTGCTGCGCCGTGATGATAAAGAACCATCGCAACTCCACTCATTTGTTGTTCGCGAAATCGGCGATGGCATTTTAGCGTTCCATTTTCGTCGAGGGCAAACGTTACCTTTCCTCGCAGGACGCATAAGTAACACTTGAGGGCCATACGGTCTGGCGGAGTATCCGCAGGGCCATTGTTTTGGGCCGATGTTCGAAGTCCGCGTGCAAGCAGGGGCCAACTTCCGTAGATAGCCGAACCCGGTGCGATGCCGAAGTTCCGTACTCGACCGGCCCCTGCCTGTCGACGATCGGCAGCACGCGACCCTACAGCGACATTCGCGGGAGCAAACTCGCCGCCACTAAGCTGACAGTCGGGGACGGGCGCAGCAAACCGGCAGCTGCTGACCGTTCGCCCGGCGCGCGCCCCGAAAGGCGTATGTGGTCTATCGCACCAAGCGGATCACGCGTGCAGCCGACCGAAGCTACAATTCAACGTCAGGCGATGCGATGTCGCCGCAGCGCGCAGCATGTTGTCATTTGCATTGGCTCCTTGGCCTTTGTCAGACGAATCTCGTTCGCTTAAAGTTATTGGAGTTCAACGATGTTTCAACTGTCTTCGCTGTGGAACGGCCCCAGTTGGGACAGCGCCCTCTCGCTGGCGCTCGCCTCAAAGCTTGCCTATGAACGCAATTCGACGGTCGAGAACATCGCGAGCTCCAGTTGGGAATTCGATAGGTGCCGCGGGTTCGAGGCAGGAAGTGCACGGGGATTTGTAGCGGCAACAAACGATGTTCTGCTTATTGCGTTCGGCGGGTCAGAGAGTATCTGCGATTGGATCGGGAATTTCGACCTCCGGCTAGAGGACCGGGGCTATGCCAACGTCAACAGAAGTTTCGCTGCAGCATTCGACCTCGTTAAGGAGCAGCTCGCATCTGCACTTTCGCAGATTCGCACTGCTGGCATGCGTACATGGCTCACCGGTCACGGCCTTGGAGGTGCTCTGGCGACCATAGCTGCTGCCGAGTTCAGAGAGGTCCTGGAATCCGCGACTGTGCTAACGTTCGGCCAGCCACAGGTTGGGGATGAAACCTTGCAGGCCTTGTTCGAGACCGACTTCCCGTTTCGCTTCTACCGCTTAGTCAATGACGACGATGTCGTGGCGCGCGTGCCGCCAAGCTATTCGCCTGTGGGGCAACTTGTTCATTTCGACGGTAGCGGGCGCGTGCAATTCGCAGATTCCAAAGCGCATGCAGCGCAGATCCAACCGGCCCCACTGTCAATAGAAGAGTTCGAGCGGCTAAGGAAGGAAATCCATCGCGTGCGCGCGGCGCTCGCCAAGGAGGGTCGCTCGGCAAGCGGGGCCGCCCTTGATCAATCAGTCGAGGGGTTCATTCCGGGCTCCAGCTTCGTCGACCACAAACTCGAACGCTATATTGCGGCCATTCGGCGCTGGACCGGCGCTACCTCCGTCGATGCCGCGCTTTCGGTCGAGTCGGACAGCCGCGCCGCGCAGGAATCTGTCGAAAGCAGTGGTGGTGCAAGGGCACGAAAGCGCCCGACCGACGAAGTCTCTGTCGTGGTTCGCGTCACGGACGAGGGCTGGGTGCCGCCCCCGGGAATTGTCGCTACCGCCCGTATCGGGAGCATCCTCACGGCCCGCGGCACCTTGGAGAAAATTCAGCAGCTCGCGAACGATCCAACGGTCACCGGGATCGAGATCAGCCGGGAAGGCGGACACCACGAGCTTGTGGATTCGGTGCCGTTCGTGTCCGGCGACCAAGTGCACGGGCCGGCGATCGGCGAACGCGGAGACAGGGCGCTGGTGGGCATCATCGATACTGGCATCGACGTGATGCACGAGGCATTTCTCGATGGCCAGGGCAAGACGCGGATACTCGCGATCTGGAATCAGCACGATGCCGTCGGGCCCAGCCCTAATGCGATCGATACAACGTTCCCTTCGACCCTCGGACGCCTGTGGCTTGCGAGCGATATCCAGCAAATGGTCAATTTGGCACTACCGGTCCCGCCTGAGCTGCGTGATCCCGGTGCGCACGGCACGCACGTCGCGAGTATTGCGGCGGGAAGGGCCGTGGGTGGACTTGGCAACGGTATGGCTCCTGACGCGGGCATCGTCGTGGTGATGCCGAAGCTGAAGAGCAATCCGGCAGATCCCGTCAGCGTCGGTTATTCCGCGAGCCATCTGGAGGCACTCGATTTCCTGAAGCGCGTCGCCGCGGGCCACAACACGGTGTTGACCGATCCATTACCCATGGCGGTCAATGTCAGTCTGGGCATGAATGCCGGTGCGCACGATGGCACATCGCTGCTCGAAGCCGGATTCGACTCGATCACCCACAAAGGCCGGGACCCGGGCTTCGTGGTGGTGAAGTCAGCCGGCAACGAGCGCGGGTTTGGCGGCCACGCCCGTATCCAAGCCTTCAACGGCCTCATGCCGATCACCTGGGAGTCTGACGCGACTTTCCGCTACGAGGACTACTTCGAAGTCTGGTACGGAGCGCTCGACGACCTTGAGTTCACGCTCGTGGATCCGGCGGGTAATGCGTCGCCAGTGGTCTCGCACAGCAACAAGAAGGTCACACATACGCTCGGCGGAAATGTTGCACTGATGGAACTCGTCGAGCGGCACGTCGACAATGGAGACAATCGCCTCGTCATCCAGATTGCCCCGCAGTCCGCGCAGATCCAAGCTGGGCAGTGGTCACTCAATGTTCAAGGGGTCAATGTCCGCAGCCGCGATCCGGTGGTGAATGTCTGGGTGGAGCGGGACGATGCGCGTGCAGTACGCTTCTCGACAGAGGTGCCAGAGGTCACCCTGAGCATCCCCGGTACGGCTGATACCGTCATTACGGTTGCAGCATGTCACGTGGGAGCGCCACTGCAGCTCACCTCTTCCTCGTCTTTCGGGCCGACGCGCGACGGTCGTGCCAAACCTGATCTTTGCGCGCCCGGCAAAGACATTACGGCGGCGCTGGCCGGGAATAACAACTACGGCGCGGGAACTTCGATGACCGGCACCAGCATGGCGGCACCACATGTGACGGGAGCGCTTGCGCTGGTCTTCTCTCACCGTGCAAAGCAGCTCAATCAACCTCAGCACAATGCGCGGCAGCTTCGCGCCGCGCTCATTTCCACGACGCGTTTCTCGGGCGTGCACAATCCGGGGCCGGGACACGGGATGCTTGACGCAAAAGCGCTGTTCGATCTTCTGAAGTAGGAGCGGCGTCGCTCCGCCAGTCGGTTGGAACCGGAGGCGTTGGGGGCTTCGGCAGAACGGCAGCGTCTCGTCCGACGCGCTTGGCAACGTGCACCGAATGGTCCGCATGCGCGTGCGCCGCCGCCTGCCTCTCTTGCGGCCAGCACTGTCGCGATATCATTGGCTCAATGCGCGAGATGTCTTTGGAGAACACCTTGGCTCGGTAACCGCATAGGCAATCTGACCGCTCCCATTGCGCTGACCAGACCGGCAACACGTGCTCATGACGCCAGGAAGTGCCTTGATATCGACGCGGCGGTCAACCACCTCAGGGCCTTCGGCGCGTGCATGACCTAGCGGGACTACAGATAGCTACCCCTCGCCGATGACGGCCAATGCCCGCTTTAAGACAGATCTCTTGATATCGCCATGCACTCGAATACACAGCATCACCCGGCAGACCATCTTACGGACGCCGATTTCCGAAGCGCTCGCCCAAACGGCGGCGACATAAGGTAATTTCCTGGACCTGAGACAGAAGTGGTCACATGGTAAACCCGAGCAGACAGCGATTTGGGCGCGGACACTTGCTGACGGCGACCCTCGTCGATACGCACGATGCAGACGTGTTCATCCGGCGACCAGACGGAAGTGGAGACCATCCTACGAGAATCAGCCTGTCGCCATTTTTATCAGAGGGCATGACGGAAGGGGCAGCCCTTGAATGCGCCTTGGAAATCATCGCAATCGGCGTGCGCTGCTCGGCTTAGGGTGGTGCGAAGCTAGATCGTCGGCAGTCAAGGGGGGGCACATCATGGTCGGAAATTCATAAAAAAACGCTGTATAAACATACAGCATTTGCCTGCGCCCGTTCAGCCACTCGAAATCAATTACAACGTGACGACGGCATCTTTCTCCGAAAAGGTTGTGGTAGTGTCTTCTGCGAAATCAGCCAAACCTAACGCGGCACGGCGTATAGGCACTACTTCCACTCATTTGGAGTGCGGCAATGGACCTGAAAGAGTTTATTCGCACGAGCCTAACGCAGATCGCTGAAGGTGTTCGGGAGGCACAGGAGGCCGTTCACTCGCAGGGTGGGTTTGTAAATCCGTCCCTCTATACATCGAGCCGTGACGAATCACACTTCGCAACGATGGAGGATGGTCAAAGCGTTTTCCTCGTTGACTTCGACGTGGCGGTGACCGTAAACGAGGAAAAGGGAACAAATGCAGAGGCGAAGTTAAAGGTTGCCTCAATACTTGCGCTAGGTGGTGACCGGAAGGCATCCGCAAACGAAGAACACTCTAGCCGCCTCCGGTTCAAGATCCCCCTCGCGCTCCCTGTCGATCCTGATGCAAAACAGCGACTGCAAGCCCAGCGGAGCAGGCAACAGGCTCAGGCTACAGCCTTGAACGACTATGACCCGTATGAGCGGGAACGCATATAGATAGAACGGGTGAGGGTCTCAGCACAACCGGAGGGGGCAACAATGAGTGTCTACGGTATTTCGTGGATCAAGCTTGATAGCACGGGAACAGAAGTGGAAGAAGCCAAAGTCCATGAGTACAGCTTGCACGATCCCATAGACACGACCCCGGGATTGGATGTGGGAAAGGCTATGACCCATCACGAGATTGCCAATCTGATTGTGGGAGGCGATGAGGTGTATGTCATCGTGTGGGATGACGATGCAGGCGTGTATCAACACACAGACAAGGTACGCGTAAAACCGGGGCAGCGCGAATATCTGGAGAGCTTCGGGGCGGATGGTACAGCGACCACTGCATTGATGTCGCTCCCCACGTATCAGTGATAGTCGTTGGTCATCACGTGCGGCGCGCGGGGCGCACACGTCGATTTCGCGCGGGGCGCTGCCAAGCCGACACCCTCATCGAGCATCGATGCAAGCGCACGGTCCAGCCTTTCGACGGTCTCGGCATACACCGGATCGACGGCGATCTTCGCATCAGCCGCGGCGTGAGCCAGGCGCTCGATTACGTATGGCGACGGGTAGACAGTCACCGCCGGCGCGGTACATGCGACATGGAAACGGCGCGCGGCTCTCATATCGGGATAGATGCGCGGCGGCTCAATACCGCGCTCGGCTAGCATCGCATGCAGGCGCGCAGTCAGAGCGGCTCCCCTCACTTTTGGCATCGGCTTCATTGGATCTCCTTCGCTTCCACGTCCACAGTTTCCCCGGTAAGCGCAGCAGCACCGCGCATGCGGCCAATCGCGGCCCAAGCCTGAACTGGCGTCAGGCCAGCGGACAGAAGCTCATCCTTGGCGGCGCTCAGGACGCGGCGAGCCTCATTACGGTACTTCACTGCCTCGGGCGAGTTGTCCGCCTCATCGAAGCTCGCGCCCTCATGCTGGACGACCTTAATGAGGCAGGCATTTGGGCGCGTCGGCATGCCCGCGTACTCCTCCAAGGTCAGTGCCACGCGCTCAAGCTCTCGGCCACGCTCCTCGGCGTGCAGAGCCTTCAGCGAGTCGATATTGCGATTGACGGCCAACGCCAGCGACGGCCCATTCTTGCCGTCCGACGCTCGGATTGCGGCGTACAACTTGGACTTTACGGCCTGAAGCTCTTTGCGTTGCAGAGCGTTAATCTGCTTTTGACGACGAACGATTGCCGCATCCGCGAACTCGCGCCGCTCGAACGCGTCCACCATACCGACCGGATACTGGACATCCTCAAACTCGGGCGTCGTGCGGTTCGCAATGTACTCAGCGGCCACGGCATCAACGCGACCCTCTGCGTCTGAGGCAGGCGCGCGATACACATCGCCAACTTGCCCCGAATTTTGCGAGCCGGTCGCGTCTAGGCTGGCGCTCGTTTGGCGAGTTGACGGGGCATCCTGTAAATTATGAATCCCCGGCGCAGCGCCCGAATTCTTCCCGTACGGGGTCGCCCCAACGTCCTTCTGCCACTTCTCAGCAGCCGCACGCTGGCCTACGAGCGCCTTTGAAATCATGTACTTAACTGCAACCGATCCATAGCTCTCAGTCGGTGAGCTTTCCCACTCGCGGCGAGCCGCTTGCCACTGCTGGGGCGTCAGTTTCTGCTTTGCCATAACTCCTCCTATTGCAATCAGTCTGGCGTCACGCCCTGAAACGAGACGGCTTTTTAGACGGCTTCCTAGACGGCGTCTAGGTCGTCCATGTTGTCGAAATGTGGCAACGGGGAGCAGGTCAAATATGGATACGGCTGGCGAGAACTGGCGCAGAGCGGCTAGGTCGTAGTGGCGAATCCTCGGGATGGTCGGCGTCTGGGACGGCTTGGCGGGCTCGGATTTGGTTGTCCACTTCGGATATGTACGCCCGCGGGCTTGCCGGGGTGAGACAAAAGGCCCCTGCACCGTGGCCGTTTGCGCGGTGCTTGCGGCGTAGGAAGGAATCATCACGTGCCCTTTTGCGCGAGGGGCGTGATGGCGGCGAGCCAATCATCATAGGACCGGGTTCGGCCAACTAGAGTCGCTCGACAGTGCTTTCACGCCGACACGCGAAGGTCCGCTCCGCGACTGACAATGGCCCTGCCCGCGATGAGCACGATGAGCAGGGTCATCGCGCTCTTGGCCGGTCGTCAACCGGCCGCACTCATGTCACACCATACCTCGGTGAATGTCACAGGCAACGGATCGCAAAGTTCCACCAACCAATGCGGCTGATCGGTCATCCCTACTTCTATCGGGTATTCTGGTGCGAAACCGTGGACTCTAATCGTGAATTCGCTCGAGTCCGAAGTAAAAAACAATTCCATCATCCGATATATGCGGTCGAACATGACCGACGGAACGGAGATGTAGAAATCGATTATGTCGCGCGAAAGTGGCCCACCGGACGAACTCAAAACGACCTTTCCTTCCGTTTTTTTTGATCCTCGGACACGGTGATCCTCCAGCAGCCTATCGCGTGCTCGAGGCGTTCTAGTAACTCGGCATATCCTACCGACTCAAAGCCTTTAACTCGCCCCACCCCGCTCAATTGCGGCACCCCCTCGGCGGAAACGCCGATGGTCTTTCGATCGCCTTTACCACTGGTGATTGTCAAAAAGGACATAATCCCTTGTTCCAGAGCGCGATTACGTGAAACGATAGCACTGGGAGATCGCGCTGGCATGCAGTTGCTGTGCTTCTCCACGTCCCTTCGGCTAATTTTAAGGCTTTCGGCCTCCAGTACTGCCCGACCGTCTGATGGAGCGCGTGACCGCTGTCACCTCTAAGGGGGCCATTGCGGCCGTGCTAGCGCGAGTGACCATCTTCAACGAGCCGGAGATTACGACGAACACGAGCTCGCCCACGCTCTATCTGGTCTACGTGAGTGAAAGCTTCTTCGAGCAGTTCCCAGAATGGCGGATGTACGTAGGGCAGCGGGATCCTCTCGCATAGAAAAAAGCCGCACGAGGCGGCCTGAAAGGGATTTGAGACAGTCACTCGGCCAAGCGCAAGGGCGACAGCGGGATAGTGGCAGTATGGTGTTGCAAGCGGAATCAGGACGCATTTAGTGTCCGTGCCCGCCCCCATGCCCACCGCCATGACCGCCGCCATGACCGCCTTCCCAGTGTCCGTGCCCATAGCCGTGATCCCATCCGCCATGGTGGTAGTCCCCACGACGGTAACCGCCGCCTCCACCGCCCCAGACATTGATACTTCCGTAGCCGTACGCTGGCGCATAGTCGGGGCCATAAGCGTATGCGGGATCGGCATAGCCATAGCCGGCAGGATATGCGACGCAGCCCGACAGCGCGGCCGCTAAACCAAGAATTGCCATAAGTCTAAGCATGTTGCACCCCCTTAAAAGATGAGATTGGGGGTGCTTGACGAAGTTCGGCGGGAATTGTGTCCGCAGATTACTGGCGCGCTGGGATCGCTACGTTGAGCGCAACAGATGTGCCGCGCACATGTCGCGGATGTTGCGGACCACCGGCGATCGATAGTCCAGCCGCCAACCGTCCGTGAACAGCTTTGCCAGCGACGCCGCATCAGCGAAGCGTGGCAGCTCCGCAAAATCCAACGCAATTCCCTCCGACAGGGTGCCTAGGCGGATGCGCTCCGACCACTCGGCTTGCGCGCCGTTGCCGGTCATTGCGAGCATTGCCTGAGGGCGCGCTGGTTAGCTTGGAGTAATCGGCCGTGGGCGCGACTGGATCGAGCTGCAGCTCGCGCACTGCGAGCGCGGCGAGTTGCGCTTGGCTCGGGTGTTAAACCCTTCCGAGCCAAGTGCCGATATCACATCTGGGGGCACTGTTCTTGTTCTGGCGGCCGTCGGCTGCAAATGGGTGAGCAAAATGGAAAAGAAACGGATCGTCGCGATGCTGCTGGCAGTGGTCGCTCTTGTTGGAGTGGATCAATCCTTCGCAGACGACGTCTGTACGGCCCGTGCGCATGCAGATAAACGACTAGATCCGATCCGTGCGAAGCTGCCTGAGGTCATCACGTCGCCCACCATACAGCAGCTTGCCGATCACTCGAAGCCGACGAAGATTGAGAAGCAAGCGCTCGTTGCGTATGACGAGGACCGTTCGTTCTGCGAGCAGCAGTTTGGCGCCCTGTTCAACGGGGAGGCAGCAAGCGCGTTCGCCCTTTTTGTCTCGAATTCGAGAAAGCTCCGTGCATCGCTCTATTCAGGTCAAATCGACTACGCCACGTTTGTTTCGACGGATTCAGATAACTTGCAGGCTTTCCTGAACTACAACACTGCCCTGCAAGCTCGCGCACAGGCCCAAGCCGCAGCAGCCAAACAGGACAAGGAACGGGAGGAGACGCGGGAACGCGTCGCAAACGAAGCGCTGGAGCAACAACAGGAAGAGTTTGAGGCGGACCAGAAACGCCAGAAGATGCAGGCGATCAGTGACGCCCTCCAGCGATTCAGCGATTCCCTGAGACGTCCGCAACCCGTCGTTACCAATTGTCAGAGCTCGTACGGCAACACGCGCTGCACCACGTACTGAGGCTACTTCGAAGGGCCTTCGCAAGGCCATGCTTGAAAAAGAAAGGCCACCAAGCAGCGAGCTGAATCCACTAAAGCAATGACCGTTGTGACAAGCTGTCAGATCGGGTAATCAACGTATTCCGGAGAATGGAAGCCAGATTGCTCCGGACCACAGTACCACCCACAGAAGTCCGATCACGTTATGCCAAAAACAAAACCTAGCCCAGATCCACTCTTTTGGGTCAATACCGATATCCACTCGTACCGAAAGGATCATCCGTACGACAAGAAAGGAAGTGCATTCTTCAAGTTCTGGATGCCTGCGAAGGCCGCCTACTTTACGCCCGAGAAGGACGACACGCACGATCGCGTATTGGGGATGATCGAGGCAGGCGATCCGATCTTTGCTTATGAGGACGGGGTGGGAATCCTTGCGCTCGGCGTCGTGTTGGAAAAGCCGAGTCTTGAGCGCTGCACAGGCGACTCTGGGCCATATCCGCAGTCGACAGAGATTGTTAAGCGTATTAGCGTTGGCTGGGATACAACCGTCAACTGTTCAACCTCCGAAGTCTTCGGCAAGACGGGGTTCGTACGATTCACGCTCCAGGAACGTGGCGCAAAACGCGGATCCGATGATGATTTTCTGTATGAGTTGCGCGAGCGCAGCCCCAAGTGGGCGCTTCAGGCTGAACTCTTGCGTGAAGAAGCAGCGGCTGCCAAAGTCCAGGCCATAGGGCGAAGCCAGTTCTCCCCCAAGGACCGTGAAGCGATTCAGAAAGCGCGAATCGGCCAGGGGCGCTATCGCACGAACCTGCTACGCTTCGAGCAACGTTGTCGCGTCACAGGTATCGAGGACACTGCGCATCTGATTGCTAGTCACATCAAGCCCTGGACGCTGTGTGAGGGCGATGAGCACTGGGACGGCAATAACGGCCTGTTTCTGGCGCCGCACGTTGACCATCTGTTCGACAAGGGCAGAATCTCTTTCAAGGATGACGGGACCCTATTGATTTCCCGCTTCCAGGACCGCTCGGTCCTGCGCGCATGGGCTCTGCCGGAGGTCCTGAACGTTGGCGGCTTCAACTCGGAACAATGCCGATATCTCAAGATCCACCGGGATTCCATTTTCGAAAGAACACGATCCTGGAGCGCGTTACGGGACGCGGTGCGCCAGGCAACGGTCTGAGACTGCGGGCCTCGGCCATCGCCCTGCGTCGGCGCGACTACACCGGCGAAAGGCAGCCCGCGGCAATGCCCTGACGATACGCAGGCTGCTTAGGAAATCGAATGGTTGTTTTGCTTCAAGATTCGACGTCTGGTCTGTAACGCGCTGGACGGCTGCTTCGGGTCGAACTGCGACCTTCGAACCGGCAACGCGCGAGGACGGTAGGTGCAACGCTCATCGCTTGAGGCGCTGCGGATGCTTGCGGAAGCCAGCGCGCGGGCCGCCGCGCATTGACGAGTAAGACAGCGCGGCGCGCGATGCGCCGCCTGCCTCACGATCTAACCACGCCGCGCCAAAGAAAAAAGGGGTTCCCCGAATTTGGGGACCCCCTCTTCATTTGCGCGCTCGCCTTCAGTGAAGCGTCAGCGACGCATCGACCACCACAGAGCCGCAAAAAAACGGCGACCAATTGGCTGCCGTTGCAGCGAGAGTGGCGCTGCGCCCGTGCTCAGCCTTCAATCGTGATTTTGATCTGTTCCGGAGCCACGCCGAACGTCAGCGCTAGCCCGGCCTTCGCCTGTGCCATCGTGAGCGGCTGATCGACGTATTCGGCCACCTGCCCCGGCCACGGCTCCCACTTCAGATTTTTAAGGCTGATCCCGAGATCGCGGAACCGCGCGTAGCGCACCGGATTAGATCCGCCGGTTCCGCCTGCCTGCCATGCACCTTCGGATGGCGTGCTGAGCCGAGCGAAGCGGCGCATCTGGATCACGAAGCGAGGACCATTCTGTTCCTGCGAGACACCGCTCACCTCGCCGACCATGAAGGCAGCGCCGTGCGGCTCGTCTCCTTCCCGCCCCGTGCGCCGCTCATTGCGGGTCGCGACGACATATCTGCAGCTTGTCAGCGATTGCGCGTTCGCCTTCCAGTGCCCGCATCCGCCCTCCTCAATCATCGTTTCGACGCTTTTGTACGTCAGAACCAAAACTGTATCGTTTGCACTCATCCCCGTCCCCGCTTGGTTGCGTCTCACTTCGACAGGCATATTCTACGATATTTTTCTCACGTTACAACACATTTTAAATTTTGCACTGCCATGTCGTATGGTATTTATTAACAGCTACAGGCGTATAACTAAGAAAACCCCCACCAGGGGCATCCAGTGCCGTGGACGCAAAAAAGCCCGGACTCGCCGGCATGTTGATATACGGCCCCAACGGCGAACCGGGCCCGTGGTTCTTATTGCAAGGTCGGATGCGCGGGCATACCCTCGATGCCGTAGACCTTGCCAGACGCGGCTAGGATGCGATTACCGTCACGGGCCAGCATCGCGTGGCAAAGTTCCAACTGATCGCGCCATTCGGTCGTGTTGCTTGTGACGCCGATCAGCATGAACGGGCCGCCCGCCTCGTCGTCCTCGCAGGTCTCGACGTGGCCGCCGCCCACCAGTTCGAGCAGCGACGCCTCCTCGGGCAAATCCTTGCCTTGGACCTTAAGAGGATCGGCGCGCAGGATAGCCAGCTTCTGTGCCAGGCTGAAGCCCTTGCCGCCTCCGATCAGCAGCGGCTGCAGGTGTTCGGCCCAAAGCGAAAAGATGGCTTCCAGCACGGAGGCGCGGCGCTTAAACACCGGCGTGACTTGTTTCATCATCGGACGCTTCAGCGCGCGTTCTGCCTTCGCCACAGCAGACAACTCTGCGAGCAGATCTTCTACCAGCGTGCGGTACGCTGAGACCTTCGTATCGAGCGCCTCGAACTGCTCCGGCGTGGCCTCGACCTTCGGCTGCTCATACGGGCTGCGATTGGCATGCAGCAGGCAGTACTGCATCGGCTCAATGTCGCGGTTCGATTTGCCACGCGCCGGTTCGTCAGCGAAGCCAGCGCGGACAATCTCCTCTATCGCAATCGGATGCTCGCGATCATTCGCCCATTCCTTCGCGAAGCTCCCGACGTTCAGCAGATCAAGCACGAAGTCGCGCCGCAGCGTGACAGTCATGAACATCGCCGAATTCTCGACGGACTTGCCTATCTCGGCAGCTTTCTCGCGCAGTTCGCGACCCGTCTCCTGAATGTCCCGCAGATAGCGACGGCATTGAAGCAGATTTGCGCTGTTCAGGAACGCCCACTGGCTGCGTTCGAGTTCGGCGATCTTGCGACGCACGGTGCGGACCTGACCGGCATTCTTTTTGCGCTGCTCGGCATTACTGCGGGCCGTAAGGCGCGTGCGAACGAACAGGCTCACGATCATGCGGCGGAACTCGCTGCCAAGGTCCGTACCAGGCTTGAGAGCCTCTTGGGCCTGCTCGTTTGACATACCCTGAATTGCTGCCTCGAATGCGTCAGAAGTCATTACGGGGCGAATGCGTGATTGCGTTTGGTGCATAGTGCTTGATCCTGGCTGTAGTTTTCGGGTTCGCCTGGGGAAGTCCGCCCATCCACACAACCAGCCCAGCGAGCCGTGCGCCTGGGCTTAGTCGGCGTGGCCGCCTTCGCTATGGTCGAACTCTTCGACGTCGCGTGGTGCGTTATTCATGCTGCCTCTCCTCGTTGGTTGATACCGGCCCACGTGGACCGCTATGGATGAAATTTAGTCGCGGTAGCCGTTCGAGCTTGCGAAGTTCTCGAACTTACTGAACTTCCCGTGCCACGTCAGGCGAACCGTATCAATCGGGCCGTTACGCTGCTTCAGGCAAATGATTTCCGCCGCACCCTTGTCCGGGGAATCTTGCACATAAACCTCGTCGCGATAGATAGCAAGGATCACATCCGCATCCTGTTCGATGGCCCCGGACTCGCGCAAGTCCGACATGATCGGGCGCTTGTTCGGGCGCTGCTCAAGACCGCGATTCAACTGCGACAGCGCAATCACCGGAACATCGAGTTCCTTCGCCAGGCTCTTAAGCGAGCGCGAGATTTCAGAGATTTCCGTCGCGCGATTTTCGCCGCCAGTGCCGCTCATCAATTGCAGGTAGTCGATAATGATGGCACCCAATTTTCCGTGTTGGCGCTGCAGACGACGCGCACGCGAACGCAGTTCCATCGAGTTCAAGCCGCCCGTTTCGTCAATGAAGATTTGCGCCTCACTCAGCTTTTGCGTCGCGTGCGTAACCTTCACCCAGTCCTCGTCAATGAGGCGGCCCGTACGCAGGCGCTGCTGGTCAAGACGGCCAATCGATCCGAGCATGCGGCTCATCAATTGTTCGCCGGGCATTTCCATGGAGAACACTGCGATCGGCAATCCGTGGTCTACGGCGATATGCTCGCCGATGTTCATGGAGAACGCGGTTTTTCCCATCGAAGGACGACCGGCGACGATAATCAACTCGCCGCCATGAAGGCCGGTAAGCATGCTGTCAAGATCAACGAAGCCCGTCGGCGTGCCAGTCACGTCGCTCTGATTGGGGTTGTGATAAAGATCATCCACGCGCTGAAGAACATTCGCGAGATACACGCCGCCCTCAACGAAACCCTGCGTGCCGCGCGCACCAGCCTCGCCGAGCGCGAAGAACTTCGCCTCTGCCTCGTCGCGAATCTGCGAGACCTCTTTGCCGCCCGTTTTGAAAATCTGCTCTGCGATTTCGTCGCACGCCGTCACCATGCGACGCAGCACGGCACGGTCGCGCACGATCTCAGCATAGCGGACGATGTTGGCCGCGCTCGGCGTGTTCTGAGCAAGCGAATTCAGGTACGCAAGGCCGCCGACCTCATCAGCCTTTCCGGATGCGGTCAGGGACTCGTAGACCGTGATGACGTCAGCGGGCTTGTTGGCTGCAATCAGCTTGGTAGCGTGCCCGTAAATGATGCGATGGTCATAGCGGTACAGATCACTCTCAACGAGCGTGCCCGCGATTTTGTCGAACGCCGAATTGTCCAGCAACAAGCCGCCAAGCAGCGATTGCTCGGCTTCGATAGAGTGCGGCGGAACCTTGTTCGAATCGTTGTTCATATCAGTATTTTCCACGGCACGACTCCCAATCAAAAATCACGCGCTTACCCACCTCGCGCAAGCGGTCTGCAGTACGATCACCAAGCACAGCATCCAAATCCTTTTTGCCGTAGTTCGTCGCGAGAACGGTCGGCATATGGTTGCTGTAGCGCGTGTTCAGAATGTCCGTCATGATCGTCTGTTCGAACTCCGTTCCGCGCTGCACACCAATCTCGTCGATCACCAGGAGTTTGCACGTCGTCAGACTGCGGAACACGTCTGACTCACTTTCATCCGAATCGCGACGCCACGTGGCGCTAACCCTGCGGACAATCGCCGGAATCTCCACGTACTGCGCCGAGTGCGTATCGATCACCGCGTTGATGGCGGAAACGCACAGGTGCGACTTGCCAGTCCCGACGCGACCGTGGATCGCCAGCCAGAACGGCTCTTTGCTGCGCGGGTCAAGAAGCGACTCGAATGTCTCAACGAAATTGCGGACCGCCGTCAATGCAGTGCGCTTTCCGTCCGTATCCGTCACGTAGTTATCGAACGCGCAACCATCAAAGCGTGACGGGATGCGCGCGTAACTGCGGCGCTGCTGCGCCATGCGAGCACGCACTGCATCCCCCTCTGCCTCCTCGCGCTCGCGACGCTCCTGTGTGCGCTCCTCGTCGCACGTCGGGCACCCCGTCCAATGCGTGCGGCTCGCAAGCGCAATTCCCGTCGATTCATACTCGCCGTGCTTAATGCACGTGGCGATCTTCTTTTCATTCACGTTAGTAGTCCTTTATTTTTCCGGTTGACCGCTCCGCGCGGTCGGATTGCATGTCTACTAGCGCACCAGCTTCACGGGTTGCACGGCGGCGGCGCGGATGGCCTGCTCGCGCTCAGCGATACCCTGCAGCACGGCCTGGTCTACCAACTCCGAGACCGGCATGTTGTAATGCACTGCAACGATCTTCGCGCGGCGCAGAGTAGCTGGGCTAATACGCACGGCACTGCTTTTCACTGCTGATTCCATTCCCCGTTCTTCCTGTTCGTTAACGTGTTCGCATTGTCTCAGACGCAACTGACCAAGACCCATATCCAACAGCGTCGAAAACACTCCAAACTCAATAACAACGGGGCTTTGCGCTGAATATCGTCGGTCATCATCGGCGGTTTGTCGATCTCACTTGTCCTTCGCTGGTCTACATTCGACCCGTTGCGCGAACAACCAACCGGCCCCGATAAAGTGCTGCTCCAGGAACCGCTGGAACCCGCCACCCTCACCACCCATCGAAAAATTCTGCCGGCCCGTGCCGGGCTCGTCAGGGCCAGCGCAATCAGCATCCTCGACCTACCGGAACCCCGTCTATTCCATCGAGTAGTCCTGCGCGGCCAGGTTGTTGTAGCGACTCGGCTTGGCAGTTGCCGGAACACGGGCACCCTTCAGGTGCTGGCACGTCGCCGTCAGCCATGCGCGCGGATCGGCAGTCGGCGGACGACTGGCACCAGCGCGGACAGCTTCGCGCACGACCGGCTCGCCATAGTCGCGGACGTACTTGCCGATCACGCTGCGGCATTGCGGCTTCGGTACGCCAGCCTCTTCCAGAAGCGATACACCTGCCGACCAGAGTTCGGCGGTCGGGGTCTGCTGCTGTTCGCCGGGTTGCGAATCATCCTTCTTGCCAAACAGTTCGCCGGACGCGCCAGCGTCTGCTACGTCAGTAGCAGAATGGGTTTTAGTGATAGTGCTAGTGATTAGGTTGGATTCTGTTGAGGGTGTGTTGGGCGGATGTTGAGCAGCAGTTGCACAGTCGTTCGACGGATGTTCGTCACCAGTTGAACGGTTGTTGCCAGCCGCAGCGGCAGTCGCGACCGCAGCCGCACGCTTTGCCGCACGCGCCGCAGCCGACGCCTTACCTGCCGCCGATTTGTCCGCCTTGTAGCCGTCATATTCCGCCAGTACACGCTCGCAGCGCGAATTCTCGTGACCGGCATCGGTCTTCATGAACTTGGACTCAAGCACGTAAGCGACGGCGTCGCGAGCCTCTTGCGAGCGCGCACCGATCTGCCTGCACAGCTTGTCCACTTCGAGCGGCAGTGCCTGCTCTTTGGCGTAGTACTCATCAAGCATGCGGCGGTAATACAATTCCTCAAGCTCGGACATGCCGACAGAGCCAGAGCGGAAATCATTGATGTGGAACTGGTAGTAGAGCATCAGGCGGCCTCGGCGGTCGCATGGGTTGATGCGACCCTGGCGCGCGGGATCGGCGCGGCAGTGCCGTGCTGCTCGATGAATGCGGCACGGGCGGCGGCGGCTTCGGCCGGCGTGTCGTACAAGCCGGAAACGTGCTTACGCTTGCGGGGGTTCGCCAGCGTCACGGTCGCAGTCCATTTTTTTGATGCAGCGTGCCACGTGACACCGATGTGGCCGGATGTATTCGGACGCGATCCGCGAAACTTGTTCGCGGTCACCGCCAGGGAAGCGGTCGATTGGTTTGATGCGGTCACAGCGGGCTCACCTATAAAGAAGATGGAACCCGGGCAGGAAATGTGTTGCGTCGGACGCAGAAACGCCCTAAGATTTGGCCTGACTCCTCAAGTCAGACCTTCCCTGCACCGGGATTGGTCTAAGCAGTAAGAAATGAGCGCCTTGCCGGGCGCTTTTTTCGTTTCTACGCGCAGAAAATCACGCGCATCAACGTCCCTTCTTTTGTGCCATGAGAAGAATTATGGCAGCACTCTGCTTAATCTTGCAATGTAAGATTTGGCTGGAAGCCCCGCCCAGCAAGGCTTTTTCTGCTTATGACGCAGAATTGATGGATGCGCTCGCAACCAGATTTCCTTGTTGAACAAGGCGTTTTGACCTGTCTTCTTTTCGGTCAGAATCCGCGATCTGCCTTGCAAATATTTTTACCCGAAGTGTCCGAAAACGTCAGGGCAAGCCATTAGGCACAGTTGCGTCTGCTCTAGCCGCAGAATATAGTTGCGTCCACAACGGCAGAACCTGCGAGCGCAGGGGTCTGCCGTTTTTCGTTAACGGACCATGAAGACATGAGCGAGAACCCATTTTTTTCCGCCTTTTTTGAAGGCTTCAGGCCAGCTCGCCAGCGCGAGCGTGCGGCGCTTACCATCTATCGCGCTCTTGAAGCCCGTCAGGCGGACCATATGCCAGTCGGCGGCGTCTCAGCGGATTCGCGCACACCGCCCCCGCGCACGCCGCGCACACAACGCCGTACGTCGGCACGCAAACCGAGCAAGTCGAGGGATGCCGACGGCGATAGCGATGGTCCTGCGCGGCGGCACGCGCCGATCTTCTATGGCCTGCGGGATGTCGCCGATGTCCTGACATTGTCGCCGAGCGGCATCCAGGCAATGGTGCGTGCCGGGGAATTTCCGAAGCCAAGGGCGCTCGGCGCTCGCCGAGTTGGCTGGCTGGTATCTGAAGTCGTGCAGTGGGCGGAATCGCGCGAGGTCGCAGACATGCTTCCGCCCATGAACGCTGGCAATCGCAGGGCTAGGCAGGCTTCGCAACCAAGCCTTTAACGTGAGCTTCGGCGAGCCTCTCCAACTCATCGGACAGCTTGCTGAGCCACTCGCGCCTTTCCGGATCGAACTGATACAGGTTATAAATCCCTCCTACGCCGGGCAGCATATGCCCAATGATCGCCTCCCCCACTTCGTGCGGACAGCCTAATTGCGCGAGCAAGGTACGAGCCGACCGCCTAAGATCGTGCGGTCCCCAATGTGTCACGGTCAGTCTGGTGCGCTCCCAGTTGTCCCGTATCTTGCAGTACGGTTGCCTGAAGAAAACCGACTCGCTCACCACCTTCTGCTGAGTGTGACCCGGGCCCTTATCCGACGGGAACAGAAACCCGTTGCCATGCGCGGCCACCCTCCTCCTGACGATCTTCTCGGCGCGGCCAACGAGCGGCACGCGCAAGTCCATAGCGTTCGCGTGGCGCGCGTTCTTCGTCTTGGCCTTCGGTATGGTCCACACAAGCCCGGCAGCCTCATCAGCGACTTCTGCGCCGGTCATTGCCATGATCTCCGCGCCGCGCGTGCCGGTCCACAAATACAAGCTCAGCGCATCCTCAACCAGACGGCTGAAGTTTGGCAGCCACGCGACAAGCTCGCCGAGTTCCGGGGCCGACAACACCCGCTTCGCGGTCCCCACCTTTTCCCCGGCGATCTTCTTCCCGCCAGACTTCAGCTTCCCCCTCAAAATCTGACGCCACCAGTTGGCCGTGTCGTCTGGCAGGCGGCCAGCGTCTAGCGCGTAATCCCATGCCGCACCCAGCTCTCGCTTCAGATTTTGGGCCTGCACCGGGATCGCGGCGTACCCTTCAATAAGACTGAAGGCGTCCCGGCGCGCGAGCATGGCGGCGTCCTTTTCCGCAACAGGGCCCAGCATTGTGTCGAACATCCGTTTTACCTCGTTCGCCCCCTTCGGCTTTCTGGCCGTCGCGACGTGGCCGCGCCAGTAGGCCATGGCAACGTCGCGCACCGTTGGCGACGCGTGCGGTAACATCGGGTCCACCGACGGCGCTGTGCTGGTCGTGGCGCGCTCCGCTCGCTTTTCCTTGGCTGGGTCTCTACCAGCATCGCGGGCAGCACGCAGACCTTCCCATGCGGCGACGGCGGCGGCGACGGACATTTCCGGCCACGCGCCGATCTTGACCTGACGAACCTTGTCGTCAACTTGGCTGCGATACCTGTATGTCCAGGTGCGTCGGCTGGCGGCGATAACGAGACGCAGACCTGGGCAGTCGTCCACGTTAAGATGCTCGCCCGGCTGCATGAGCTTTACCGTCCTGGGGTCGATTTTCATGGTCATGTCCTCAGTTTGTCGATGTAGGTTCTCCCGATACCTGAGTCTAGCTGCTAGTGCAGGTTTTTGGCTAGAGGGCGGCGACAAGTGGAAAAAACCTGCACTTTCCGCAGAATGTAGCTGGATGCTGTTGGATGTAGTTGGATAGATGAAGTGCGCGGGAATCCCCGTCAGACATAGGAGTTAAGGGATTGACAACGACGGAAGCGGCCACCAGCAAGAGCGGCGCGAAAGCGGAAACACCAATGATGCAGCAGTATCTTCGCATCAAGGCGGATCATCCGGGCACGCTGGTGTTCTACCGGATGGGCGACTTCTACGAGCTCTTTTTCGAAGACGCGGAAAAGGCCGCGCGTCTGCTCGATTTAACACTTACGCAGCGCGGCACCTCGGCGGGCAATCCGATCAAGATGGCGGGCGTGCCGCATCACGCCGTCGAACAATATCTGGCCAAGCTGGTGAAGCTCGGCGAATCCGTCGCGATTTGCGAACAGATCGGCGACCCGGCTACGTCGAAAGGGCCCGTCGAGCGCAAAGTGATGCGCGTGGTCACGCCCGGCACGCTGACGGACGCAGCGCTCCTGTCCGACAAGAACGACGTCTACCTGATGGCGCTGTGCGTCGCGCATAATCGGCGCGGCGTCGCCACGAGCGTCGGGCTCGCGTGGCTGAATCTGGCGAGCGGCGCACTACGCCTTGCCGAAGTGGCGCCCGACCAGGTGGCCGCCGCGCTCGAGCGGATTCGTCCTGCGGAAATTCTGGTGGCCGATGCGCCCGCCGACTCCGCGAGCTGGACGCCGCCTGTCAACGCCGGCGCTCTTACCCGCGTGCCGGTCTGGCACTTCGATATCGCCTCGGGCACGCAGCGTCTGTGCGACCAGCTGGAAGTGGCCGGCCTCGACGGCTTCGGCGCGCACTCGCTGACAGCCGCATGCGGCGCGGCCGGCGCGCTGCTGCTGTATGCGGCGGCCACGCAAGGCCAGCAATTGCGTCACGTGCGCAGCCTGAAGGTCGAGTACGAGTCGGAATATATCGGGCTCGACCCCGCCACGCGCCGCAATCTAGAACTCACCGAAACACTGCGCGGCACCGAATCGCCCACGCTGTGTTCATTGCTCGACACCTGCTGCACGACGATGGGGAGCCGTCTGCTGCGTCACTGGCTGCATCACCCGCCGCGTGAAGCCGCCGTGGCGCAAGCACGTCAGCAGGCCATCGGCGCATTGCTCGACGCACCGCTCGGTGCAGGCGTCGATACGCTGCGCGGCGCGTTGCGGCAAGTCTCCGACATCGAGCGGATTACCGGGCGTCTAGCACTGCTGTCGGCGCGGCCGCGCGATCTGTCGAGCCTGCGCGATACGTTCATCGCCTTGCCCGAGTTGCGCACGCAACTCGCGGCCGTTTCGTCCAATGCGGATTCGCTGGCGCGTATCGATGCGTCGCTGGAACCGCCGCAAGCCTGCGTCGAACTGCTCAAGCACGCGGTCGCGCAGGAGCCCGCCGCAATGGTGCGCGACGGCGGCGTGATCGCGCGTGGTTACGATGCGGAACTCGACGAGTTGCGAGATATTTCGGAGAACTGCGGGCAGTTCCTGATCGACCTCGAAACGCGCGAACGGGCGCGCACCGGCATCGGTAATCTGCGCGTCGAGTACAACAAGGTGCACGGCTTCTATATCGAAGTCACGCGCGGCCAGACTGACAAGGTGCCGGACGACTACCGCCGCCGTCAGACGCTGAAAAACGCCGAGCGTTACATCACGCCTGAGCTGAAGACGTTCGAAGACAAGGCATTGTCCGCGCAGGAACGCGCGCTGGCCCGCGAACGCTCGCTTTACGACGCGTTGCTGCAAGGGCTGCTGCCTTTTATCCCGGACTGTCAGCGCGTCGCGGCGGCACTCGCCGAACTCGATCTGCTGGCTGCTTTCGCCGAACGCGCTCGCGCGCTCGATTGGGTCGCGCCGACGTTTTCGCCGGATACCGGCATCGAAATCGAGCAGGGCCGGCATCCGGTTGTCGAGGCGCAGGTCGAGCAATTTATCGCTAACGACTGCACGCTCACACCCGAGCGCAAGCTGCTGCTGATCACCGGCCCGAACATGGGCGGTAAATCGACCTTCATGCGGCAGACCGCGCTGATCGCGTTGCTGGCCTACGTCGGCAGCTATGTGCCCGCACGGCGCGCGGCATTCGGTCCGATCGATCGCATCTTCACGCGGATCGGCGCGGCGGACGATCTGGCCGGCGGCCGCTCGACCTTTATGGTGGAGATGACCGAAGCCGCAGCGATCCTGAACGACGCAACGCCGCAAAGTCTCGTGCTGATGGACGAAATCGGGCGCGGCACGTCGACGTTCGACGGCCTCGCGCTGGCGTGGGCCATCGCGCGGCACCTGCTCTCGCACAATGGCTGTCATACGCTGTTCGCCACCCACTACTTCGAATTGACGCAGTTGCCCGCTGAGTTTCCACACGCGGCCAATGTGCACCTTTCGGCAGTCGAGCATGGGCACGGCATCGTGTTCCTGCATGCGGTCAGCGAAGGGCCGGCGAATCAGAGCTATGGTTTGCAGGTCGCGCAACTGGCCGGTGTGCCGAACGCAGTGATTCGTGCCGCCCGCAAGCATCTTGCGCATCTCGAACAACAATCGGCGGCGCAACCCGCACCGCAACTCGATCTGTTCGCCGCACCCATGCCCATGCTGGTCGAAGACGCCGACGACGGACCCGTTGAAAAGCAAGCGGCGGTGTCGCCGGCCATGCAGGCGCTCGTCGAACGTCTACGTGCAATCGATCCGAACGATCTGCGGCCACGCGAAGCGCTCGATCTGCTGTACGAACTGCACGACCTGGCCGCCGCGCCGGATGCAGATCATTGACGCACACAGGCCCTCGCAGCGCCCGCGCAAACTTTGCGCGGCGCTGACCAATGCTCTCACGCTTACGGGCGGCTTTGCGTCTCTAGCGTCGTTTGTGGTGCTCGTGGTGAGTACCCCGCTCGCGCACGCCGAAGCGCCGCGCTTTGCGTTCGCGGTCATCGCCAGCACGATGCAAAGCGCCGCCGACGAAGCGCCCACCCAACGTCTGATCGATGCAATCGGCCGCGACCGCGACGTATCGTTCGTCGTCTATGACGGCAATCTGAAGGGCGCAAAAGAAGCTTGCCGCGATGCGTTATACGAACGGCGCCACGCGCTGCTCGAAACATCGCGGCCCGCCCTCTTCTTCATTCCGGGCCAGCACGACTGGGCCGACTGCGGCACGGCTGAGGCCGGCGGCTTCGACCCGGTCGAGCGGCTCGATCAACTGCGCCAGACCCTCTTCACCGACTCCACGTCGATGGGTCAGAACCCGATCGCATTGACACGCGAGAGCGAAGTGTCGCGCTTCCGTCCATTCCGGGAAAACGTGCGCTGGCAAGTCGGCGATACCGTGTTTGTCGGCCTGAACGCACCGAGCCCGAACAATCACTATCTGACCGCGGGCGGCCGCAATGGCGAGTTTGAAGATCGCGTTATCGCCAATGCATTCTGGCTCGAACATGCCGGCGAATATGCGAAACGCCGCGACGCGCGTGCGATTGTCGTATTCATTCAGGGCGACCCCGATCCGGAGCGCTACGAACGGCCCGACCGTTTCGCGTGGCTGCGCTTTGCGCGAAACACGCGACGCGACGGCTTTCTGGAATTCAAACGCAGCCTCGTCAAACTCGCGCAGATTTTTCGCGGACCGGTGCTGGTGATTCATTGCGACGACGAACGCGCGAGCGCCGGCTTCGTGATCGATCAGCCGCTACGCAATGACAAGGGGATGCTGGTGACGAACCTCACGCGTGTCGCGCTTGCGCCGCATGATCGTCTTAACCAGTGGATTCAGATTGAAGCGGATCTCGGCAAGAAACCGCCGTTCCGCGTGAGTGTGCGCGACGTGCCGAAGCAAATGCCAATGCCGATAGCAGCACCGGCGCCGCAGCGCGAAGAGCCGGCCGCTTCGATGCCGGCCGTGCCCGCCTTGGGCCCCGCTTCCGAGTTGCCGCCGTTGTTGCAAACGCCCGGGCAGCAGCAACCGGACTCGCAGCAACACAGATCGACGGACGACGGCAACGGCGAGTATGGGCCTGCCATGTCCGGCCCGCCCGCCTCGACCGTTTTGCCGCACGCACCGAGTACGCCCTCAGGCGCGCCCAGTACGCCCGCAAGCTCAGTGCAGCGTGGGCCCTGACTTGTCGTCTTCGGCTTCGTCGTCATCGTCATCGAGGACTTCGAGGCCGTCGGCGCCATGCGCGTGTTCGTGCTGGATTTCGTCTTCCGTAGCCGGACGCACGTCCTTGACGGTCAGCGCGAAACGCAGCGCCATGCCGGCAAGCGGATGGTTGCCGTCGAGCACGACTTTGTCTTCCGCCACGTCGGTCACCACGTAGACGAGCGAATCGAGATCCTCATCGCCTTCTTCCGGCGTGCCTTCGAATTGCATGCCGACTTCGAGCGGTTCCGGGAAGCGATCGCGCGGCTCGATCTTCACGAGATCGGGATCGTACTCGCCGAACGCGTCTTGCGGCTCGAGCTGGATCTGGGTCTCGAAGCCGGCCTCGTGGCCGTCGAGCTCTTCCTCGATCTTGGGGAACGTGCCATCATAGCCGCCGTGCAGATAGACCATCGGCTCGTCGCTTTCTTCAATCAGATTGCCCTGCGCATCCGATAGCTTGTAAGCGACCGACACGACGGTGTTCTTTGCGATTTTCATTCGATTCTCCAGAATACAACTCACATTATACGATGCCCAAGCGGCCCACTGACCACCCGGCCGATGCAGCTTCGGCACGGAATTCTTCGGCGGCTTCAAAGCCGGCTCGCCCTATTCTCCCGCCCTCGCCCGACACGCCCACGCCCTTGCTCGGCAATCTGACACCGTCGCAATTCATGCGCCGGTACTGGCAGAAGAAGCCGCTGCTGATCCGCCAGGCGATCCCGAACGTAGAGGCGCCGCTGTCGCGCGAGGAGTTTTTCGAGCTGGCCGATCAGGACGAAGTCGAAGCACGTCTGATCACGCACTTTCGCAACAAATGGCAGCTGGAGCACGGCCCGTTCGCGCCGGATGAACTGCCCTCGCTCAAGCAGCGCGCCTGGACCTTGCTCGTACAAGGCGTGGATCTTTACGACGATCGCGCGCGCGCCTTGCTCGACCGTTTCCGCTTCGTGCCGGACGCGCGTCTGGACGACCTGATGATTTCGTATGCAAGCGATGGCGGCGGCGTCGGCCCCCACTTCGATTCCTACGATGTGTTTCTTTTGCAAGTAAAAGGCAAACGCAGGTGGCGAATAAGTGCTCAGAAAGATCTGACACTCCAACCGGGTTTGCCGTTGAAAGTTTTACAGCATTTCGAAGCGGAAGAGGAATGGCTGCTCGAGCCGGGCGACATGCTGTACCTGCCGCCGCATATCGCCCATGACGGTGTCGCCGAAGGCGAATGCATGACCTGCTCGATCGGTTTTCGCGCCCCGTCCGCGGGCGAGTTGACCGCGCAGTTCCTCTATCATCTGGCCGAACGCGGCGACTCGGCCGCGCGGCCCGATGCGCTTTATCGCGACCCGCAGCAGGCCGCAGTAGACCGTCCGGCAGCGCTGCCCGCCGCCTTGATCGAACGGGTTGGTTCGATCCTTGCTGGCGTCAAGTGGAGTGAGCAGGACATTGCGTCGTTCCTTGGCACGTACCTCAGCGAACCGAAGCCGAGCGTCGTGTTTGATCCGCCGCAACGACCGCTCAATGAAGCACGTTTCATCAGTCAGGCATCCAAGTCTGGCATTCGACTGGACCGCAAGACTAATTTGTTGTACAACCGCCGTTTTTTCTTCCTAAATGGAGAGGAAACGCCGTTTAATGGGGCCAAAAAGTGGTTGATTGACCTCGCTGACCACCGGTGTCTGAGTGCGAAACGCTTTGTAACACTCTCAGACGATTCGTCGGTGACAGCACTGCTTCACGAGTGGTATTGTGCGGGCTGGATACAAGTGGGCGAGCTTGCGTAACTCTGCCCGCCTGTTATACCGTACTGTGAAATTTTGTATGAGAAAGACAACGTATTGACCCCGGATTTATGGATTGTCAGTACGAAAGTGCATATAATTTCCGCCCAAGCCGTAGGGAAGATTCTAGCTCGTCAAAAGAGCGTCTCCACCAACGGCCCAGGTCGATGTTGGAGCACATTACCGGTATTATTTTGCGCTGTTGCTTACCTTTAACCATAAAAGGACGTGATCATGAAGAAATCCCTCCTCGTAGCATCCCTGTTGGCAGCTGTGGCACTGGCTGCATGCAACAAGAGCAACGATCAAGCCGCTGCCCCGGCTAGCGACGCAGCTGCTGCTTCGGCACCGGCTGCTGCAGCTTCGGATTCGGCTGCTGCTGCATCGGGTGCGGCTGCTGCTGCGAGCGACGCTGCTGCTTCGGCTACGACCGCTGCTTCGGACGCAGGCGCTGCTGCTTCGGCTGCTGCTCCGGCTTCGGGCGCAAGCCAGTAAGCTGTCGCATAGGGTTCGCCTCTGGGCGAAAACTGCTCCGGGAAATCATCTCGATTTCCTGGGCAGTAAAGCAAAACGCCACGGATTCAAATCCGTGGCGTTTTGTCATTTAAGCGCCGTTTTTTACAACGGCATTCGCTTAATCACCTGCTATTCAGCCGGCGTTGCGTTCTCTTCGAAGAATTCACGCACGACTTCGATCTCTCGTGTGCGTTTAAATGGCGGCAGGCTCTGCCATATACGGCGCCCATACGGTTTGTCGACGAGACGGGTATCACAGATCATCAGCACGCCACGATCGGTCTCAGCGCGAATCAGACGGCCTGCGCCCTGCTTGAGGGTAATCACAGCCTGCGGCAACTGGTGGACCGCGAACGGGCTCAATCCCTTCTTCGTTAGCGCATCGAGACGCGCCGAGAGCACCGGGTCATCAGGCGGCGCAAACGGCAGCTTGTCGATCACGACCAGCGAGAGCGCATCGCCCCGCACGTCCACGCCTTCCCAGAAGCTCTGGCTGCCCACCAGAATCGCATTGCCATACGCACGGAAGCGATCGAGCAACTCGGTGCGGCTCGCGTCACCCTGCACGAGCAACGGATAGTCCCAGCCGCGTGCTTCAATGGTGTCGCGCAGTTTGGCCGAGATGCGGTCCACCGCGCGCAACGTCGTGCACAACATGAATACGCCGCCGCCCGATGCTTCGATCGCGGGCAATGCGGCGTCGAACACGGCGTCGGTGAACATTGGCGACGAAGGCTGCGGCAAATTGCGCGGCACGTACAGAAGCCCTTGCGTCGGATAGTCGAAGGGGCTCGGCAGCGTCATCGAGCGCTTTGCGTTCAGGCCCATCTGCGCCGCGTAGTGCGTGAAGTCGCCACGCACCGACAATGTCGCCGAGGTGAAGATCCAAGCGCGCGGCACACCCGCGCGCTGCTTAGCGAAGATCGGCGCAACCGACAGCGGTGTTTCGTGCAATTGCACCGTATGCGCGAACACTTCGATCCAGCGCACCTTTTCGTTCGGATCGGTGCGTTCGGCCTTGGCGTCCTCCGCGGCGGCGTCAGCGGCTGCGCGTTCGGTCTCGGTGGGCGGTGTGGTCCAGCCCGCGAGCACGCCTTGCAGTTCGCGTGCGCGGCGCAGACACGCCCCGATCGATTCGGCTCGCTCGGCCTGACCCGCCAACGCGGACGTCAATGCGTCGAGCTCGGTCTCAAGTGTTTCGAGTGCGGGGAATAGCGGATGATCGTCGGGCAACTGACCGATCGACAAGCGCACCGTATCCTCCTTGAAAGCGAGCCGCACGTCACGCGCCGCGCGTTCGAGTGTCGAGCCGAGCTTGACCCAGTCGACCGATTCACGCGCATGACCCAGGCCCTCCGCCACGGAATCGCGCGCGAGCTCGAGAAATTGCGTGGTGGAAAGCGTCTCGCCGAAAAACAGCGTCGCGGTTTCCGGCAGTTGATGCGCTTCGTCGAAGATGATGGTGTTGGCCGTGGGCAGCAATTCAGCCATGCCGGTATCGCGCAACATGATGTCGGCGAAAAACAGATGGTGATTGACCACCACGATGTCGGCCTGCTGCGCCTCGCGGCGCGCCTGCATCACGAAGCATTCCTTGTAATGCGGGCACTCCTGGCCAAGACAGTTCTCACGCGTGGACGTAACCATCGACCACACTGCCGCCGTTTCCGGCACGCTCGCGAGTTCAGCCTTGTCGCCGGTGCGCGTGATCTTGGCGAAGCGAATGATGTCCTGCAAATACGAGGTTTCCTGGCGCGAAGGCAGGCGACCGTTATCCGCTGTGCGCTGCAGGTAGTAATGGCACAGGTAGTTCGCGCGGCCCTTGAGCATCGCCACCGACACCGGCACAGCGAGCGCATCGCGCACGGTCGGAATATCGCGCTGAAAGAGCTGATCCTGCAGATGCTTGGTGCCGGTGGAGACGATCACCTTGCCGCCCCACAACATGGCCGGCACGAGATACGCATAGGTCTTGCCGGTGCCGGTGCCCGCTTCCACGATCAGCGTGTTTTCGCTGCCGTCGAGAGCGCTCGATTCGTCGTTTTCAGGAGCCCCAGTTGCCGCCTCCGCGCCTGGCGATTGCAGACGCCGCGCCGGACGCTTTTGCGCCTCGAACATCGCGGGCTCAGGCATCGCGCGGCCCGACGCTTCCATGGCCGCCGCGACGGCGCGCGACATCTCGATCTGCGACGCGCGCGAACGATAGCCGTCGATCTGACGGGCGAGCAGGCCGTTGTCGGCGAAGATATCGTCCAGTTCGGCAACGCGGCGTGGATTCAGCGACGCGGGAGGACGCAGCGCGGGCGTGCCGGCCGCCGGAGCGTCCTCGCCCGCCGTGGCGTGTGGTGAAGTTTCAAGCGGTGAATTCAAGGCAAGCGTTTCCTGCAAAGTCCGGCGCGCGGGGCGCGACCCGGCACCTGCCAGGGCGCGAACTCAGGCGCGTGCGTCCGGTTCGAGCTGCAATTGCAGCAAGATGATGGTGTCCTTGACTTTGAGTTTGCGCTTTTTCAGGCGCTGCAACTCGAAGTCGTCGATGCCGGGCTCTTCCGACATTCGGTCGATCAAGCGATCGAGCCCACTATGCTCCGATTCCAGTTGCAGAATACGGTCGCGCAATGTGTCCGCGGTGATGACGTGATGTTGATCGCGCATGCTCGCCTCCTCTCGTATGCGGCACAGGGCTGCATATGCAGCCCAATGCCTGAGGTTGCTGTCCGGCTTAAAACGCGTTACGACGACTGCTGCCTGGCTACTACCCTACCAGAACCCGCTACAGCACACCTACTGTTGTTCCTTTTGCTGCTTTTGCTGTTCTTCAAGCTGCTGTTGCTCTTTCAACTGGTCCTGACGTTTCTGCTCGGCTTTCTCGGCCGCCTGCTTCTGACGAGCCTCGACATCGGCCTTGTGCTGCGCCGCGTCGGCCTGCTTCTTCTCGAAGGTCTGCTGCTTCTCCACCCGCTCCTGCGCCTTTTGCGCGCCCTGCTGACGCGCCTGGTCGAGCTTGCGTTGGAAGTCGCCCTGCTTCTGGTCGTATGCCTGGCTGTTGGCTGCGGCTTGCGACGGGCTGATGCCGCGCTGCGCCTGATCCAGCGCGTGCTGTTGTTGCTTCTGCTGATAGGCTTGCGCGTTGGCGCTGCGTTGCGGCGCCTCGGCCGCGCGCTGCGCCTGGTCGAGCTGGTGTTGGCGCTGCTTGTCTTCGTAGGCCTGGGCGTTGCGCGCGTCGTCAGCGGCACGCTGCGGCGCGCTGGCTTCGTCTTGTGCGCGTTTGAGCGCTGCCTGCTCGTCACGCTGGCGAGCGTGCTGGACACGCTGTTCACCGTCGAGCGCGAGCTGTTCCTTGCGAATATCGGCCTGCACCGAACGCATGCTGTCGCGCGCTTTGTTCAGACAGTGGTTGACAAAGAACTTACTGTAGCAATCGTGTTCGGCGACCGCGTAACGGTAGTTGTTTTCCTCGGTACGCTGATCGAGGACTTTCTGCCGCGCGTCGAATGCGCTGTTGGGCGATGCCGCGTTATCGGCATTGTCCGCGCCCGTGGCGCTCATGGTGCTCGTTGTGCCCGAAGCCGCTGCCGGCGCGAGGCTGCTGGCGGCCACGAGCGGCGCTGCGGATTGCGCTACGGCCGGCGCGGACATGGCCAGCGAAGCTGCCATGACGCACGACGCGCACGAAACGAAAAACATCCCATTGGACGGAAGCGCTGACCTGAACAGGGACCGCAACACCGACGTGAGCGATGTAAGCGGCGAGCGCGACACACGCGGCGTCAGAAAAAGCGGTAATTGTGACAAGCGAGAGACCAAGCGGGAGTCCAGGCGGTTGAGGGACAGGGAGGTTGGCAACGTCGTAATTGGTCAACGGAACATGCCCGAAATTCTATCACCCTGCGGTTGAGCCCTTTTGCATTTATGGCAAAATGCCCCGCTCCAGCAACCTGGTCGCAGCGCGCACGCCCAGCGTACACCGGTGTGCCCGACGTGGGCCCGGAGTATGCCTGGCATGTGCCGGGCATGTGCCACTACGGCGCGACCTTTGATTGAGCAGCAGGAACACCAAGACCTTATGACGGAAACCGTAGCACTCAAGATCGTACAGCGCATCGCCGCCGAACTGTCCGTCCAGCCGCGCCAGGTCGCGGCCGCGGTGCAACTTCTCGACGAAGGAGCGACTGTTCCGTTCATCGCCCGCTACCGGAAGGAAGTGACCGACAATCTCGACGACACGCAACTGCGTAATCTCGAGGAGCGCCTGCTGTACCTGCGCGAGCTGGAAGACCGGCGCGCCACGATCATCGCGAGCATCGACGAACAGGGCAAGCTCACCGACGAACTGCGCGCCGCAATCGAAGGCGCCGACAGCAAGCAGGTGCTGGAAGACCTGTATCTCCCGTATAAGCCCAAGCGCCGCACGCGCGCGCAGATCGCCCGCGAAGCCGGCCTGCAGCCGCTCGCCGACGCGCTGCTGGCCAATCCCCTCCTCGACCCGCAAACCGAAGCCGCCGCCTACGTGGACGCCGAGAAAGGCGTCGCCGACGTCAAGGCCGCGCTCGACGGCGCGCGCGACATCCTCTCCGAACAGTTCGGCGAAACCGCGGATCTGCTCGGCAAGCTGCGCGATTACCTGTTCAACCAGGGCGTGGTGTCGTCGAAGGTGGTCGAGGGCAAGGAAAACGCGGAAGAAGAAAAATTCCGCGATTACTACGATTACGCGGAAACCATTCGAACCGTGCCGTCGCATCGCGCGCTGGCCCTGTTCCGCGGCCGCAATGCGGGCGTGCTGATGGTCAAGCTCGGGCTCGGCGAAGAACTCGACGCGCAAGTGCCGCATCCGGGCGAAGCGTTGATCGCCCGCCACTTCGGCATCGCCAATCAGAACCGTCCGGCCGACAAGTGGCTCGCCGACGTGTGCCGCTGGTGCTGGCGCGTGAAGGTGCAGCCGCATATCGAAAACGAACTGCTGACCAATCTGCGCGACGAAGCCGAACATGAAGCGATCCGCGTGTTCGCGCGCAATCTGAAGGACTTGCTGCTGGCAGCACCCGCAGGACCGAAGGCTGTGATCGGCCTCGATCCGGGCATGCGCACCGGCGTGAAAGTCGCGGTGGTCGATCGGACCGGCAAGGTGCTCGCCACCGACGTGATTTATCCCCACGAGCCGCGCCGCGACTGGGACGGCTCGATTGCGAAACTGGCGCGCATCTGCGCACAGACGCAGGCTGAGCTGATCAGTATCGGCAACGGTACGGCGTCGCGCGAAACGGACAAGCTTGCGAGCGAGCTGATCGCGCGTCATCCGGAATTCAAGCTGCAGAAGATCGTCGTCTCGGAAGCCGGTGCGTCCGTGTACTCGGCCTCCGAACTCGCGGCGAAAGAATTCCCGGACATGGACGTGTCGCTCCGCGGCGCGGTGTCGATTGCGCGCCGTTTGCAGGATCCGCTCGCGGAACTGGTGAAGATCGAGCCGAAGGCAATCGGCGTCGGCCAGTATCAGCACGACGTGAATCAGCGCGAACTGGCCCGCTCGCTCGACGCGGTGGTCGAGGATTGCGTGAACGCGGTCGGCGTGGACGCCAATACGGCGTCGGTCGCGTTGCTCGCGCGCGTGTCGGGTTTGAACGCGACGCTGGCTCGTAACATCGTTGACTATCGCGATGCAAACGGCCCGTTCCCGTCGCGCGAACATCTGCGCAAGGTGCCGCGTCTGGGCGACAAGACCTTCGAACAAGCCGCCGGTTTTCTGCGCATCAACAACGGCGAGAACCCGCTCGACCGCTCGTCGGTTCACCCGGAAGCGTATCCGGTCGTTGAACGCATGCTGGCGAAGATCAGCAAGCATGTCGGCGAAGTACTCGGCAATCGCGACGCACTGCGTGGCCTCTCGCCGGCCGAATTCGTCGACGAACGTTTCGGCCTGCCGACCGTGCGCGACATTCTGCTGGAACTCGAAAAGCCGGGCCGCGACCCGCGCCCCGAGTTCAAGACCGCGACCTTCCGTGAAGGCGTCGAGAAGGTCAGCGATCTGACGCCGGGCATGGTGCTCGAAGGCGTCGTGACGAACGTGGCGGCCTTCGGTGCGTTCGTCGACATCGGCGTGCATCAGGACGGTCTGGTGCACGTGTCGGCCATGTCGACGAAGTTCATCAAAGACCCGCACGAAGTGGTCAAGGCCGGCCAGATCGTCAAGGTGAAGGTGCTGGAAGTCGACGTGAAGCGACAGCGTATCGCGCTGACCATGCGTCTGGACGACGAGTTCGGCGCGGCAGCCGCGCCGCGCAGCGGTGGCGGCGCCCAGCAGGATCGGGGCGGTTCGAGCCGTTCGGGCGGTGCTGGCCGCGGCGCGCAGCAACAGCGCTCGCGTGAGCCGGAAGCAGGCGGCGCAATGGCCGCGGCATTCGCCAAGCTCAAGCAGAAATAAGCGGGTTCGTCAGTGCGTGATTCGCCCACGCACTGACATCCGCGATGACTGAGCAGAAAAAAAAAGCCCACGCAATTGCGTGGGCTTTTTTTTATCTCTTTTCGCTTGCCGCGCCTTCACATGCAAGGCGCGTCCGAGCCTCGACCCGTCGCGTCAGATCTCGATCTTCGTCCCCAACTCCACCACCCGGTTGGCGGGAATGCTGAAGAAGTCGGTCGGCTTGGCGGCATTCTGATGCATCCATGCGAACACACGTTCGCGCCACACCGACATGCCAGGCAACTGCGTCGGCACGACCGTTTCACGGGCGAGGAAGAACGACGTGTCCATCAACTCGAAGGTCATGTCGTGCGTGCGGCCGACTTCGAGCAACACAGCCTTCACGTCAGGCGTTTCGTTGAAACCGTACGCTGCCTTGACGAGGAACAAGCCGCCGTTCAGATCCTTTACCGTCACGCGTTCCGCATCATTCACATACGGAATATCCAGCGTCACGAAAGTCAGGAAAATCGTGCGTTCGTGCAGCACCTTGTTGTGCTTCAGGTTGTGCAGCAAGCTCACCGGCACGAGCGAATCGCTACCCGTCAGATAGATCGCGGTACCCGACACACGATGCGGAGGATGCGCGAGCAGACCCTGCAGGAACGGCATAAGCGGAATACCGTCAGCCGCCGTACGCTCCTTGACGATCATCCTGCCCTTGAACCAGGTCATCAGCAGGAAGAACAGGAGCGCGCCGATGCCGAGCGGCAGCCAGCCGCCTTCGGCCACCTTGAGCAGATTGGCGCCGAAAAAGCCTAAGTCGACCGCCATGAACACGCCGATGATCAGCGCCACGAGGAACTTGTTCCAGTTCCACACATTCACCATGACGACGCAGGCCAGGACCGTGGTGATGACCATGGTGGCCGTCACCGCGATACCGTACGCGGCGGCGAGGTTATCCGAGCTCTTGAACGCGATCACGATGCACAGAATGATGAACAGCAGCATCCAGTTCACCACCGGCACATAGATCTGGCCGATCGCCAGTTCCGACGTGTGCAGGATCTTCATGCGCGGCACGTAGCCGAGCTGGATCGCCTGGCTCGTCAACGAATAGGCGCCAGAAATGACGGCTTGCGACGCGATCACGGTCGCCACCGTCGACAGCACCACGAGCGGCAGCAGCGCCCAATCCGGTGCAAGCAGGAAGAACGGGTTTTCGATTGCCTTCGGATCGTGCATCAGCAGAGCGCCCTGGCCGAAATAGTTCAGCACCAGCGAAGGCATTACGAGGAAATACCAGGCCATGCGGATCGGCTTCGCGCCGAAGTGGCCCATATCGGCGTAAAGCGCTTCGGCGCCCGTCAGCACCAGCACGACCGAGCCAAGCACCACGTAGGCCTGCAACACGTGCGCGGCCATAAAGGTGTAGGCGTAGTACGGATTCAGTGCGCGGATCACATTCGGCGACTGCAGGATGTGCCACAGGCCGAGCGCGGCGAGCACCACGAACCACAGCACCATGATCGGGCCAAACAGGCGGCCGACGGTGGCCGTTCCGTGCCGCTGAATCCAGAACAGCAGCACGAGGATCACCATCGTGAGCGGCAGCACCAGATGAGACAGATTGGGCGCCGCGATCTCAAGGCCTTCGACCGCGGAGATCACCGAAATGGCGGGCGTAATCACCGCGTCGCCATAGAACATGCAGGCGCCGAAAATGCCGAGCATCATCAACAGGCCGGCCATTTTCGACTTCTGGTCGAGAGAGCGCAGCGCCAGCGCCATCAGCGCGAGGACGCCGCCTTCGCCGTTGTTGTCGGCGCGCATCACGAACAAGACGTACTTGATGCTGACCACGATCACGATCGCCCAGAACAGCAGCGAGATCACACCCAGAATCGATTGGTTGGTCAGCGGAATGCCATGTGCCGGGCTGAAAGCTTCTTTCAGCGAGTACAGCGGGCTCGTGCCGATATCGCCGAACACCACTCCGATCGCAGCAATCGCGAGGGAAGGCAGAGGCTGTTTGTGCACGTGATTGTTATCTGTCATAGACGCGAGGAAATCCGTTCCCTGAGCGGAAAAAACGACCGCTATTCTAAACTGCCCGCCTAGCGCCGCCCGGCTTGTTGTGGATACACCACGTGGATGGTCCGCGCAGTGTAGCACTGCGATTTAGGCGCGTCTGCTGCGTCAGGCGTTTCGCCAGCGCGGCATGCGCGTTTTGCGAGGCACCCTTCGCGGGACATACGGCGGACACATAACGCACATAAAAAAAACGGAGCCCAATCGGGCTCCGTCTTGCAGACACTGCACGGGATACGACGCGATACACACGACGTCGTAGCGCGCATCACGTGCCCGACGACTCCTGGTCCTGCTGCATGCCGCGCTTGATCCACGCGCCGAGGTTATGCGGACGAACCGTGTCCCATTCCTCGAACGGCTGGTGAATCCACGGATTGGTCGGCAGATACTGCACATGGTAATCAGGCTTCACTTTCGAGCAGCCCTTGTACCAGAGTACCGCCGAGCGCACCGCGGTGATCGCCGGATAACGTTCTTTCAGATGCGCCTGCACGCGTGCCAGCGTCACACCCGAATCGACCAGATCGTCGACCAGCAGCACGTTGCCGTGCAGCTCGCCGCGCGTCATCGTGATGTATTGCGCGATGTCGAGCTCGCCCTGCTCCGTGCCGGCCGCTTCGCGGTACGAACTGGTGGCGAGAATCGCCAGCGGCAGATCGTAAATACGCGAGAGCTGGTCGCCGACGCGCAAACCGCCGCGCGCGAGACACAGAATCTTGTCGAACTTCCAGCCCGATTCATGCACCTGCAACGCCAGCAGTTCGATCAGCCGGTGATATTCGTCCCAGCCGACCCACAGGTTCTTGTCGTCGTTGCGCGGATCTTTCATCGCAATCATGGGTACACCTTGCACCATGGCTTAAACCTTGAACGGATGACGAAGCAGAATCGTTTCGTCGCGATCCGGACCGGTCGACACCATGTCGATCGGAATGCCCGCGACTTCCTGCACACGCGTCAGATAAGCACGCGCGGTGGCCGGCAGCTTGTCCCATTCCGTGATGCCGACGGTGCTTTCCTTCCAGCCCGCGAAGGTTTCGTACACCGGCACGCAACGCGCGACTTCCGATGCGCCACGCGGCAGCAGGTCGATATTCTTGCCGTCGACCGTGTAGCCGACGCACAGCTTCACTTCGTCGAGGCCGTCGAGCACGTCGAGCTTGGTCATGCACAGACCCGACACGCCGTTGATCTGGATCGAGCGGCGCAGTGCGGCGGCGTCGAGCCAGCCGGTGCGGCGCGGACGGCCGGTGACCGAGCCGAATTCCTTACCGACCTTGGCGAGTTCGAGGCCAATCGGTTCCTGACGCGCGGCGTTATCCGCGTCGTACAGTTCGCTCGGGAACGGGCCCGAACCGACACGCGTGCAATACGCCTTGGTGATGCCAAGAATGTAGTTCAGCTTTTGCGGACCCACACCTGCGCCCGCGGTAGCCGCACCGGCCACGCAGTTGCTCGACGTGACGTACGGATAGGTGCCGTGGTCGATGTCGAGCAGCGTGCCTTGTGCGCCTTCGAACAGCAGATTGTTGCCGGCGGCGTTTTCATCGTACAGACGGCGCGACACGTCGGTCACCATCGGCTTCAGACGGTCGGCATAGCTCAGCATCGTGTCGAGCGTTTGCTGGAAGTCGACTGCGGCGACGCCCAGGTATTGCGTCAACACGAAGTTGTGATAATCGAGATTTTCACGCAGACGTTCGGCGAAGCTTTCCGGCTCGAACAGGTCCTGCACGCGCAAACCGCGGCGCGCTACCTTGTCTTCGTAGGCCGGGCCGATGCCGCGGCCGGTGGTGCCGATCTTGCTCGCGCCACGGCGCGCTTCGCGGCCCTGGTCGATGGCAATGTGATACGGCAGGATCAGGGTGGTGGCTTCGGAAATGAAGAGGCGATTCTGAACATCGACCCCGGCGGCTTCGAGCTCGCCAATTTCCTTGAACAGCGCTTCCGGCGACAACACGACGCCATTGCCGATGTAGCACGCGACGCCGGGATGCATGATGCCCGACGGAATCAGACGCAAGATGGTTTTCTTGCCGCCGATGATAAGCGTGTGACCGGCATTGTGACCGCCCTGGAAGCGAACGACGCCTTGAGCGTGGTCCGTCAGCCAGTCGACGATCTTGCCCTTGCCTTCATCACCCCACTGGGTCCCCACGACGACGACGTTGCGCCCGGGGTTCACATTCACTGCGCTGGCAGACATGTTGTTTCGTAAGCTGGTTAAAAACGTATTCTACCTATGTTCGCGGAACCTTCCGAATTTTTCCGTTTCCGCTCAACGGTATGCACGTTATGGTGGGTATATCGAAAATAGCGCGGCGAGTGGCCGCGCCGGGTTCGGCGACGCTTTGGACGCCTTCTGAAATGCCCTTGGGATGACCCTCGGGCGGTCTATCGATTCACGCTCAGGAACGGGGTTCGACGACCCACGCGCCGTTGCGCTCGACCAACACGCGGTCGCAGGCGAACTCGTCCAGATCGTGCTCGTGGCCAGGCAGCGCCTGGATCACGACTTCACCGGCATCGCGCAGTGCGGCGACGCTCACGCGCAGCGCGTCGTCATGCTGCCACGGGGCGAGAATCGCGCTGCTGCGCGCCTCTACTGGCGAAATTCGAGCAACTTCACGCAGATCGAGCGAGAAGCCGGTTGCGGCACGTGCCCGGCCATAGGCCTGGCCGACGTGGTCGTAACGGCCGCCGCGCGCAACCGCGTTCGGCACGCCGTCCACATACGCCGAGAACATCACGCCGCTGTGGTACGCGTAGCCGCGCAAATCAGCCAGATCGATCATCACTTCGGCGCCGTCCACCTGGCTCGCGAGGAATGCGAGGTCGTCGAGCGCGCGGGCGATAGCTGGTGCGTTCGGCAAGCGTGCCCGGGCTTCGTCGAGTACCGACGCGTCGCCGTAAAGTGTGGGGAGCGAGCGCAATGCGTCGCGCGTAACCGGCGTGAGATTGGCGGTCAGCTCGACGAGGCGCGGCACATCCTTGCCGGCTAACGCGTCGTACAGCGATTGGCCCAACTCCGCAGCAGCAGGTTCCGCTTCGATCAGCGCGGCGAGCACGCCGGCATGGCATAGATCGAGCCGCACTTTCGCGAGGCCGGCCAGACGCAGCGCGTCGAGCATCAACTGCTGGATTTCCAGATCCGCTTCGAGACCGGCGTGACCATAGATTTCCGCCCCGATCTGGATCTGTTCACGCGTGGCGTGCAGGCCGCGCGGACGCGTATGCGCCACATTGCCGGCATAGCAAAGACGCGTCACGCCCTGACGATTCAGCAGGTGTGCGTCGATACGCGCGACCTGCGGCGTAATGTCGGCGCGCAGACCGAGCGTGCGCCCGGACATCTGATCAACGAGCTTGAACGTGCGCAGATTCAGATCTTGCCCGCCGCCGGTAAGCAGCGACTCGATGTACTCGAGCAGCGGCGGCATCACCATTTCGTAGCCGTAGGAGCGGAAACGGTCCAGCAAATGGCGCCGCAACTCTTCGATCTTGCGGGCTTCCGACGGCAGCACGTCGGCGATATTCTCGGGAAGTAACCAGGTCGACATCGATACAGTCCTACGACGTTGAACACGGCGGCTGGGTGCGCCGGTAAATGTGTGTGAATGGCGGGCGACGGCTTTATTCTGGCGGCTGTCGCGGGTATCGCGGCGGGCCTTTACGGCCCTTCATAACCCTTCCTGGCCCGCGCCGCTGAACGCTCGCTGTTGCCAAGCCGCTGATGCCGCGCAAATGGAGCGCCAACGCAACGGCGCGCAGCGGCGGCGCTATGCGACGCCCTCAGGTCACGATAAACAGCAGGATCAACCCGAGCACCATCACGACCAGCCCGCCGACGCGAATCTGATGCGGGGGCCGTTCCGCTATTTTACGGAACGTGTCGCGCCAGGCGCTCGGAAAAACGAAGGGAAACATCCCTTCGATAATCAGCATCAATGCGATCGCGAGCAGTAACGAGCCGGCTATGTCCATGCGAATGAAGGGGCCGCGATGCGGATGCCGCGGCCTTCCGGTTATCAGTGTTTGCGCGGTACCGCGGGAGCGTCCGGGGCGGCGCCACCGGTCGGGCTACGCATGAAGCGGAAGAACTCGCTGCTTGGGTCGACCACGATCACGTCGCCCGGCTTGAAGGTGTTCTTGTACGCCTGCATGCTTTGATAAAACTGGTAGAACTGCGGGTCGCTGCCATATGCTTCCGCCGCGATTTCCGCGGCCTTGGCATCGCCCTCGCCCTTGATGGTCTGCGCCTGCTTATAGCCGTCCGCGAGAATCGCCTGTTGCTGGCTGACGGCATCCGCCTTGATCTGGTCGGCCTCGGCCGTGCCCTTCGCACGTTCGTCGGCCGCGGCCTGCTCGCGCGCGGCGATCATCCGCTTGTAGACCGAGTCGGCCATCGCTGCCGGGAAATCGACGCGCGTCAGTTGCACGTCGAGCACCGAAACGCCCAGCGATGCCGCGGCTTTGCTCATCGTGCCACGTGCTTCGTCCGCGACGGCTTGTTGCTTTGCGAGCGCATCGGTCAGCGTGACCTTGGCGAACGCGTCGCCGAGCGCGCTGCGTGACAGCAGCGCGAGGCGGTCCGCCAGACTTTGCACGTCGCCGCGGGTTTCGGCGAGCAGCTTCAGCGGATCGGTTACGCGGTATTTGATGACCGGGTTGGCCAGCAGGTCGGTTTTGTCCGACGTGACATAACGGTCTTCATCCGGCGCGTCGAGCGACTGGATGCGGTTATCGACCAGCGTGACCGTCTGCAACGGCGGCGGCAGCTTCACATGCAAGCCCGGGCCAAGCAATTCGGGCGCGGTGTCGCCATGCGAGGACAACACAGCCATATGCCGCTGGTCGACCACGAATACCATCGACGATGCGACAAACAGCACGATGACGACGGCTACGACGAGCGCAATGATCTTGTTCATGATGTGCGCTCCTTATTGAACGTCGTCTTCGCGCATACGGCTGCGGAAGGAGTCGCGTGAACGCAGTGCGTCGCTGCTGGCGGCGGCCTGACTGGCAGGCGTCGCAACCGCGGCGGGCGCGGAAGCAGCGGCAGCAGCAGCCGGTGCGGCAGCGCTGCTCGCGGCTTGCGGCGCGGCGGCGCCCGACGTAACGGCAGCACCGGAAGCGGCTGCAGCAGCGTCGGCTACGCGCTGGCGAGTCTGCTCGACCAGCTTGTCGAGCGGCAGATACAACACGTTGTTGCCGCTCTTGCTGTCCACAAACACCTTGGTCGTATTCGAATAGATCTGCTGCATGGTTTCCAGGTACATGCGCTCGCGAATCACAGCGGGCGCTTTCGAGTACTGCGCGTAGACCTGCTTGAAGCGTTCGGCATCGCCTTGCGCCTGGGCCACCGTCTTGTCGCTATACGTTTTCGCTTCGTCGACCTGATGCGCCACATCCGCTTGCGCGCGCGGCAGCAGCTCGGCGGCATAGGCCTGCGCGTCGCGTTTGGCGCGTTCGTTGTCCTGGCGCACTTTGGCGGCATCGTCGAAAGCGGCCTGCACCTGGTCGGGCACCTGCACACCCTGGATCGTCACACCGGTCACGGCGAGGCCGGACTGGTATTCATCCAAAGATTGCTGAATCGACGCCATCAGTTGCTGGCGAATTGTTTCGCGATCCTGATAGAGGATGTCACTGGTGCTGCGCGCACCGACGATGCTACGCACCGCCGCCTGCGCGGCCTGCATCACGCTCTGATCGGGATCGACGCTGCGGAAGAGATAGTCGGTCGGCTTGCTCACCTGGTACTGCACGGCAAAGCGCACGTCGACGATATCGGCGTCGTGCGTGAGCATCGACGCGTCTTTCACGTTGGCGAGACGCACCACGTTGTTACGGCCGATCTCCACCTGGCGAATCTGGCCGATGTTGACGAGCTCGTGCGCTTCGAACGGATACGGCAGGCGCCAATGCACACCCTGCCCTGCGGTGTAGCGATACTTGCCGAACTGCATCACGACGCCGGCCTGGCCATCCTGCACGACGAACACACCGCTGCCGAGATAGATCGCGATCAACACGCCGATCACGATGCCCACGCCAATGCGCGCGCCGCGGCCGTTGTCCGGACGGCCACCACCCGCACCGCCGCCCTTGCGGCCGAACACGCGGCTCAAACGGCGGTTGAAATCGCGCCACATCTCGTCGAGATCGGGCGGGCCTTCACCGTCCTTGGCCGGCGGCCGCTTGGGTTCGTTAGGTCGTTGGCGTTCGCCATTGCCGTCGCCCCGGCCCCAGCGCGGATCGTTCAGTGAAAGCATGGCGCGCATGCGCAGCCAGATACTCCGCTCGTTGTAATCGTTCACCTGTGTTCGTTCACCAGAGTAGACAGCGGGTCAGTGCAATTGGAGCGGGTCAGTGCCCGAGTTCTGAGACCTTACGGTCCTCGCGTGGTGCTGCCGACCGGTCTTCTTCCGATAGATCGACCAGCGGATCGGAGAGAGGTTCGGCAGTAGCGATTTCAGCGATGGCAGCGCGCAATGTATCCAGCCCTTGCCCCGTGCGCGCGCTCAAAAAGACGCGCGAAATATTACCATACTCATCCCGCTCGACCGCGTCGCCACGGGCCGCCAACTCCGGCACGGCGTCGATCTTATTGAACACCAGCACCTGACGGATCGTATCCGCACCAATTGCGTGCAACACCTCGTTCACCTGATCGATCTGATCGAGACGCACGGCGCTCGACGCGTCGACCACATGCAGCAGCAGGTCAGCGTGAATGGTTTCCTCGAGCGTGGCGCGGAAAGCCGCCACCAGCTGGTGAGGCAATTCGCGGATGAAACCGACCGTGTCGGATACCACCACCTGACCGGCTTCGTCGCCCAGATAGACACGGCGGGACGTGGTGTCCAGCGTGGCGAACAGCTGGTCGGCGGCGTACGCCTGAGCCTTCGTCAGCGCATTGAAGAGCGTGGATTTGCCCGCGTTCGTGTAGCCGACGAGCGACACGGACATCGTTTGATTGCGGCTGCGCGCGCGGCGCTGCGTGCCGTGCTGACGGCGCAGTTTTTCGAGGCGGGTTTTGAGCGCCTTGATACGCTCGCCGATCAAACGGCGGTCGGTTTCGAGCTGCGTTTCGCCAGGACCGCGCAAACCAATACCGCCCTTCTGGCGTTCAAGGTGGGTCCATGCGCGGATTAGCCGCGTCGATAGATACTGCAACTGCGCGAGCTCCACCTGCAGCTTGCCTTCATGGCTGCGGGCGCGTTGCGCAAAAATATCGAGGATGAGACTGGTGCGATCGATCACGCGGCGGTTAAGTGCCTGCTCCAGATTGCGCTGCTGTGCAGGCGCCAGAGCGTGATTGAAAATGACGAGTTCGATGTCGTTCGCCTCACAGGCCAGACGCAATTCTTCGGCCTTGCCGCTGCCTACAAACATCTTGGCATCGGGACTGGACCGGCGCCCCGTGAGGGTGACTAAGGGATTGGCGCCCGCGCTTTGCGCGAGCAGGCTGAGTTCTTCCAGACTGGCTTCGAAATCGATCTTACCGAAGTCGATGCCGACAAGCGCTGCATTGATCAAATTGGAGGGTATCAAAATAAGGCGGCCGGGAGTAATCGCCAACGGGCGACGCTACGCCGGCCGCGGACGGGGGTTAGGACTGTTCGGAATCCGGGTGGAAATTCACCGGACGGGCAGGCACGACCGTAGAAATTGCGTGCTTGTAAACCATCTGGGTGACCGTATTCCGGAGCAACACGACGTACTGGTCGAACGATTCGATGTTCCCTTGAAGCTTGATGCCGTTGACCAAGTAGATCGACACCGGCACATGCTCTTTACGCAGTGCGTTCAAAAACGGGTCTTGTAACAATTGCCCTTTGTTGCTCATAGCAAACTCCGTATTTTTTTGCAGGTTGACTGAATTGACGACGAAGAAAAAGAGATCCGCCGTCAACCGCTACACTATAGCCGATTTTCATTTTTGCGCGAGCGGGCCGGCCTTGCGGCCAAACCCAACACACACGCGGGTTTCAGCCTGGATTTAGCCTTTATCCGCGTAAGGGTTCGTCGACGATCTGAACTCTATGCGCAATGGAGTCCCAGTCAGCTTGAAAGTTTCCCGGAAGCGGTTTTCGAGGTAGCGTTTGTACGTTTCGGTGATCGCATCGAGCGCATTGCCGTGAATCACGATGATCGGCGGATTCTGTCCGCCCTGGTGCGCGTAACGCAGTTTCGGGCGCACCGGACCGCGTCGGCGCGGCTGCTGGAATTCCACTGCCTCGATCAGCGCACGCGTCAACTTCGGCGTCGGCAGCTTGGCCATGGCGGCGGCGTAGGCGTCGTCGACCGAGCGCATCAGCGGGCCAATTCCGGTTTTTTCCGCGGCGGAAATGAAGTGGAATTTGGCGAAGTCGAGAAATTTTAGTTTGCGCTCGATGTCCGCCTTAGTGCGCTCGCGCACATGCGAATCGAGCCCGTCCCATTTGTTCACGCCCACCACCAGCGCGCGGCCCTGCTCCACCACGAAACCGGCAATGTGCGCGTCCTGTTCGGAAATATCCTGTTGCGCGTCAAGCAGCAGGATCACGACGTTCGCGTCCGAAATCGACTGCAGCGTTTTCACCACCGAGAACTTCTCGATCGCTTCGAACACCTTGCCGCGACGGCGCAAACCGGCCGTGTCGATCAGCGTGTAGGGTTTGCCTTGACGCTCGAAGTCGACGTAGATCGAATCGCGCGTGGTGCCCGGCATGTCGAACGCGATCACGCGCTCTTCGCCCACCAGCGCATTGATCAAGGTCGACTTGCCGACGTTCGGCCGGCCGACGATCGCGATCTTCACGCCGTGCGCCTGTTTTTCCTCGTCGCTCTCTTCCGGCTGTCCGGCATACGCGACACCCAGCGCGTCATTGATCATTTCGGTGACGCCGTCGCCGTGTGCCGACGAAATCGCGCGCGGGTCGCCGAGACCGAGTTCGTAGAAGTCGGCGGCCACTGTGCTGTACTTCATCCCCTCCGCCTTGTTGACGACGAGGAAGATCGGCCGGCCGGTCTTGCGCAGGTAGTCGGCAATCGTTTTGTCCTGCGGCGCGAGACCGTTGCGGCCGTCGACGATGAACACGACGACGTCCGATTCTTCGACCGCCTGGCGGGTTTGACGCGCCATCTCGTGCAGGATGCCGTCTTTCGCGACCGGTTCGAAGCCGCCGGTATCGACGACCAGATACGGCCGGTCGCCGGCGCGCCCCTCGCCGTAATGGCGATCGCGGGTGAGACCGGGCAGGTCGGCAACCAGCGCATCACGCGTGCGCGTGAGACGGTTGAATAGCGTGGATTTCCCCACATTGGGGCGCCCAACCAGGGCAATAACGGGTTTCATCAGATGTTGTTCACGGTGAAACGCGGGATCGAAATCGACGGCCCGCGTAGCGACGCCATGCGGCCGCTACACGGCAGCCTTTGACGAAAATTATCACGAATTCGGCCAGCCCCGGATGTGCTGTCAATATGCGCACCCGGGCGGACGGGGGTTTGGCTGTATGGGGCAGCGCCAATGGGCCGCCAGCTTCAGTCTTTCTTGCTCAACGGCTCACACGCCGGTTCGATACGATTCTCTGCGTATCGACCAGGATGCCGTCGAAGGTGGCGCCGCAAGCAGCCACCGATGGCCACATGGGCCGTTTCTGATCCGACTTGCCGGACCAGCCAGTCCGGCGGAATATTTCTAGTTGCCCAGCTATACAACAAAAACGCGTGCGGCCGGCGAAGCCGGCCTGCACGTTTGACGACGCTTGACTGCCAATAGTCTGCGCGATCAGCGCGGACGGTAGCCGTACAGATCGCCGTCGTGCGTCAGCACGACCAGCGTTTCGCCGGCCAGCACCGGCGCCGCGGTAATCGGGGTGCCGTCGGTCTTCACACGGGCCACGAGTGTACCGTCGTCGCGCGACAGGAAGTGCACGTAGCCCTGATAGTCGCCCAGCACAGCGGCATGACCCAGAATGAACGGGACGCTGAGTTCGCGATTCTTCAGCTTGTCGTTCTTCCAGAGTGTCGCGCCGTTGCTGACGTCGAACGCCGACACCACCGACCAGTCGTCGGCCGCCACCACAGCGCGGTCATCCTGCGCGAGACCGCTCGTGCTCGAAAACGCCTTTTCCCACACCGCGCGGCCCGAGTTCGCGTCGAAGCAGCCAATCTGACCCTGGAACGTCACCGCACAGGTTTCCGAACCAAGCAGCGTGGGCGGGCCTGTCACGTCATTGATACGCTCCACTTCCGTCACCCCCTTCGGATACGACACCGGAGTCTGCCAGTAGTTGTCACCGGTCTGCAGGTTGATCGCGGCGAACGCGCCGCCCGGGAAACCGGCCAGCACCGCCGCGTCACCCGCGAACGTCATGCCCGAGGAAACGCGCAGGTTGAGCGGCACCGCGCGGTTCCGATAATTCCACTTCTGCTCGCCAGTTTGCGCATTGAACGCGACGATCTGACCGTCGACCGTGCGCACCACCACGAGGCCGTTGCCGACCAGCGGCGGCGAGATGATTTCGCCAGGCGCCTTGGCGGTCCACAATTGTTTGCCGTCCGCGCCGAGCACGTAGACATCGCCCTTCAGGCCGCCGACCGCCGTGAGCGTGCCGTCGCTGCCGACACCGGCCGACAGATCGTCACGCAACTTGACGCGCCAGATGTCCTTGCCGGTTTGCGCGTCGATCTTCGCAACCGAGCCGTTCGCGCCCGCCGCGTACACCGCGTTGCCGACCGCGACCGGCGAGAACAGGTAACGACCCGCCTTGCCGACGCTCGTCTTCCACGCCTGCTGCACGTCGAGCACGGGTTTGAACTCGGTGAGCGGCGTGGGCTCGCGGCGCTCGTCTTTCGTGGATGAGCAAGCCGCCATGGTGAGCACGGTCATCGCACAGGCAACGGGCACAGCGTAACGTTTCAGCAGATTCATCGGTGGACGAAGCATTCAGGAAATGAGTTAAAGGAGACCGGTTGGTCGTGTCATGCGGCGCGCTGCATGCGGCGATTAGCCGCCCAGCGCATCCAGCTTGAACTGAATCAACTGGCGAGCCGAGCTATCGTTTTTCGACAGCGAGTCGAGGGCAAGCTTGTAGGCAGCGCGCGCATCGTCACGCTTGCCTTGGGCGGCGAGCAGATCACCGCGGCCGTCCGCCACAATGCCCTTGAACGCATCGGACTGCGGTTCGGCGAGCAGTGCGAGCCCCTGGTCGTAAGCCTTGTCGTCGAGCAGCAGCGAAGCCAGACGGAGCTTGGCGATCTGCTTGAACTCGTCGTCTTTTGCGTGATCGATGGTCCATTGCAACTGGGCCTTCGCGGCGGCTTCGTCACCCGCGGCGTACAGCGCCTTGGCGGCGCCCAGCGCGGTCATCTGCGCATACGCGGTGCGGCTGAACTTGTCTTCCATATCGGTGGCAACGCGCGTGATCTTCGCCTTGTCACCCGATGCAACGGCTTGTTGCACCTGGTCATACAGCACCGCGGCTTCCGCGGCCTGGCGCCGTTGCCAGAAATTCCAGCCGTTCCAGCCGGCGGCGGCAACCAGGGCCACCAGCACGATCCACGTGGTTGCATTGCCCCACTGCGTCCACCATGCTTTCAGACTTTCAATCGATTCTTGTTCGTCGTGGTAACTCATCGCCCGGCGATTTCCTCTTTCTTGATACGTGTGCGTGTCGAGCCAAGGGGCCCGACGACATCGCGATCAGTCGTCGCCGTCTTCGGCGGTTGCAACCATCGCATTGATTAGAAATTCGGTCAAGTCTTCGGCGGGCACGTTATGTTGCTCGTTTTTACCGCCGTTAGAACTTGTATCACGGAGCGGTTTGACGCCGACCGTGCCGTTCGCAATCTCGTCTTCGCCGAGGACCACCGCGAATGCCGCGCCGCTCGCGTCAGCACGCTTCATTTGCGACTTGAAGCTCGCCGTCTGACCGTCCGCGCTGCAATGCAGGATCACGTCGAGACCCGTGTCGCGCAAACGCTCGGCGATGATAAAGGCCTGTTCGCGCGCCGCGTCGCCCTGATGGACCACGTATACGTCGCACCCCTCGTCTTCCGGCACGAGCTGCTCTTCTTTCAGCAACTCGAGGATACGCTCGACGCCCATGGCCCAGCCGCATGCGCCCGTCGGCTTACCACCAAGCTGTTCGATCAGCGGATCGTAACGGCCGCCGGCCGCGACCGTGCCTTGCGCGCCGAGCTTGTCGGTCACCCATTCGAACACGGTCAGATTGTAATAATCGAGACCGCGCACGAGACGCGGATTGATCGTGAACGGAATGTTGTTCGCCTTCAGAATCCGCTGCAGGCCTTCGAAGTGCGCGCGCGATTCTTCGCCGAGAAAATCGATCAGCTTGGGCGCGTTCTGCGCGACTTCCTGCATAGCCGGATTTTTCGTGTCGAGCACGCGCAGCGGGTTCGTGTACAGGCGACGCTTCGCTTCTTCGTCGAGCACGTCCATGTGCTTTTCGAGGTACGCGATCAACTCGACGCGATGCGCCGCGCGCTCTTCCACGAGACCCAGCGAATTGAGTTCGAGCTTGATGCCCATCAAGCCGAGGTCGTCCCACAGACGCTGGCACATCATGATGATTTCAGCGTCGGCGTCCGGACCGGCAAAGCCCAGCGCTTCCACGCCGACCTGATGGAACTGGCGATAACGGCCGCGCTGCGGACGCTCGTGACGGAACATCGGGCCGATGTACCACAGGCGCTTCGGCCCGTCGTACAGCATGTTGTGCTCGATCGTCGCACGCACCACAGCCGCCGTATTTTCCGGGCGCATCGTCAGATTTTCGCCGTTCAATGCGTCGGTAAAGCTGTACATCTCTTTCTCGACGATGTCGGTCACCTCACCGATACCGCGCTTGAACAACTGCGTATGCTCGATGATCGGCGTACGAATATTCTGGTATCCGTACGAGCGCAGCATCGACTTGACGGTCGCTTCAAAAAATTCCCACAGCCCGGCGTCCTGCGGAAGGATGTCATTCATGCCCTTCACACCGGACAACTTTTCGAGCTTTTTCTTCTGTTCAGTCATCTGTCTTCGATTGGCGGTTTTTAGTTGAGCGCTTCGGCGCGGCCATAGCGGCGCTCGACGTAGTCACTCACGATTTGCTGGAATTCTTGCGCGATGTTCTCGCCGCGCAGCGTCTTGACCTTCTCGCCGTCGATGAACACCGGCGCGGCCGGATTTTCGCCCGAACCCGGCAAGCTGATGCCGATATTCGCCTGTTTCGATTCGCCCGGACCGTTGACGATGCAGCCCATCACCGCGACGTGCATCTTTTCGACGCCAGGATATTGATCGCGCCACACCGGCATCTGTGTGCGCAGATAGGTCTGGATTTGCGACGCCAGCTCCTGGAACAGCGTGCTGGTGGTGCGGCCACAACCCGGGCACGCGATCACCATTGGCGTGAATGAACGCAGGCCCATGGTCTGCAGAATTTCCTGGCCGACGATCACTTCACCCGTGCGCGGGCCACCCGGTTCCGGCGTCAGCGAGATACGGATCGTGTCGCCGATGCCTTGCTGCAGCAACACCGACAACGCAGCGGTCGACGCCACAATGCCTTTCGACCCCATGCCCGCTTCGGTCAGACCCAGATGCAGCGCGAAGTCGCAACGGCGTGCGAGTTCACGATACACCGCGATCAGATCCTGCACGCCGCTGACCTTGCACGACAGAATGATCTTGTTGCGCGGCAGGCCGATTTCGACCGCGCGCTCCGCCGAGCCGATCGCCGACTGGATCAACGCTTCGTACATCACGCTCTGCGCTTCCCACGGCGTGGAACGCGCGGCGTTTTCGTCCATCATCTTCGCGAGCAGGTCCTGGTCGAGGCTGCCCCAGTTGACGCCGATCCGCACCGGCTTGTCGTACTTCACCGCCGCTTCGATCATTTGCGCGAACTGCGTGTCGCGCTTCGCGCCGTGGCCGACATTGCCCGGATTGATCCGGTACTTCGACAACGACTCCGCGCACGCGGGGTAATCGCGCAGCAGCAAATGGCCGTTGTAATGAAAATCGCCGACCAGCGGCACCGACACGCCCATGCGGTCGAGCTGCTCGCGAACCGCCGGCACGGCCGCCGCCGCTTCCGGCGTATTGACCGTGATACGCACCAGTTCCGAACCGGCTTGCGCCAGTTCCTTGATCTGGATCGCCGTGCCGATCGCGTCCGCGGTGTCGGTGTTGGTCATCGACTGGACGCGCACAGGCGCATCGCCACCGATGGTAACGAGCTGGCCGCCCCAACGGACATCGACCGCGTGCGACTTGCGCCGTACAGCGTGGCCGCCGAACACCGGTTCGTTTGAAACGATCTTGCTACTGGATTGGGATTGAGCTTCGGATTGCATCGAAAAACCCATTTACGCCGCATGCGCCACACAAAAGACGTAGCGCCTGAATTGAAAAAGCGCCGCGAACCGGTTGGCCGCGACGCATACCGTATCTATCAAGGCAACGCGAAGCGCGCCACGTTACCCTTGGCTGCCGAATATTTCGACGGATCGACTGGCTGACCATCGAGCGTAAGCGACTCGAGACCCGCCTTGTTGCCGACCGTGACCTTGAAAGGGGCCGCGCCCGTCACTTCCTTCGTATCGCCTGCGTGCACGAGGCCGGAGAACACTTCCTTGCCGTCCTTGCCACGCACGCTGAACCAGCTGTCCTGCGTCACGCGCAACGCGATGATCGCCTCACCCGCGGCCGGCGCCGCCGTATCCGCTGCCGCCGATGCGCCTATCGCGGCGACCACCGGCGCGCTCGCGCCTTGCGCCGCCGCCTGAACCTGCGAACCGGCCTTCGGGGCGACTGCTGCTGCCGTGACCGCCGGAGCGGGAGACGGCGCTTCACCGGTTGCCAGCGGGGCGGGCATCGGCGTACCCGACGCTGCGTTATCCGTTGCGGCCTGCGCTTCCGGGGCCGAAGCCGCGTCTTCCGCGGTTGCCTCGGAGCCTGCCGGCTGACCCTGCGCCACCGCGCCCGATGCACCGGTCGCGCCACCCGCCGCGCCATTGGCGCTCGCCTTCAATCGTGCGAGCCACGCCGACGAATCACCGCCATTGGTATGCCACATGCCGAGCGCGATCACCGCGACGATGATCGCTGCAATGCCCCACAGCCATGAGCGGCTCTTTTGTCCACTGCCGCCGAGCGACAGCGATACGCGGCCGCGCGGCAAATCCTTGCCCGACGACGCCGGCATCGACAGATCCGGCGCGGGCACCCCCTTCTCGCGGCGCAAGGCCTGCGTGAACGGCGTGGGATCAGCGCCAAGCATCTTCGCGTAGCTGCGCACCACGCCGAGCGCGAAGGTCGTGTCCGGCAGATGGCTGATGTCGCCCGATTCGAGCGCACGCAGCTTGGTGACGGAGACCTTCAGGCGCGCCGACACGTCTTCGATCGTCCAGCCCTTCAATTCACGCAATTGGGTCAAGCGCGCGCCAACTGCCGCCAGGGAATCAAAACTCGCCGGGCCCGGCTGCTCAACAGGCTGCACTACCGCCCGGGCGACTGGCGCCGGATGGCCTTCGTTTGTGTCTGTGTCCTGCGGCTGCGGGTGCTGCGGCTCACTCATCCCAAATCCTTTCGCGTCGATTCTTTTTCACTTGTGCAACCCGGACGGGCCAAAGCCTCACGCCCGAATCGCAGACCGTTTATAACAAAATGCGCGGCCTTGTGTGCCGCTTCCGATCGCTTCTGCAAACTTTCTTTTCAATCGCGGATGGCGTGGAGGGTTTTCGCGCGTCCGGATCGCTTTCCTCCGAACGGTCGCGCCCCACTATCTCGCGCGATTACACGGCGCGCACCTCGATAATCTTCGCCGCCTTCCCGGTGCGCTCAGCGAGGCGCGTGCGGTCTTTCACCGCACCGGCCAACTGACCGCAGGCAGCGTCGATATCATCGCCGCGTGTCTTACGCACTGTGGTGACGACGCCCGCGTCCATCAACACTTGTGCAAACCGCTTGATCTGTTCCGGCTTCGAGCGGATGAGGCCCGATTCAGGGAACGGATTGAACGGAATCAGGTTGAACTTGCACGGTACGTCGCGCGTAACCGCCAGCAATTCGCGCGCTTGCGCTTCGCTGTCGTTCACGCCGTCGAGCATGCAATATTCGAACGTAATGAAATCGCGCGGCGCGACTTTAAGATAGCGCTGGCAAGCGGCCATCAATTCGCGCAACGGATACTTCTTGTTCAGCGGCACCAGCATGTCGCGCAGCGGGTCGCTCGGGGCATGCAGCGAGACCGCGAGCGCCACCGGCAGATCGGCGCCAAGCCGGTCCATCATCGGCACGACGCCCGAGGTGGATAGTGTGACGCGGCGGCGCGACAGGCCGTACGCGTTATCGTCCAGCATCAGGCGCATGGCGGGCACCACCGCGTCGTAATTGAGCAGCGGCTCGCCCATACCCATCATCACCACGTTCGTGACGACACGCTCGCCTTTGCCGTCACCGCCCGTGGCGCGGCCGCCATCCGTGCCGCGCGTCGCGCGCAACGCGAACTCGGCCATACGCAGCTGGCCGATGATTTCGCCGGTGGTGAGATTGCGGGAGAAACCCTGTTTGCCGGTCGAACAGAAACGGCAGTTGACCGCGCACCCCGCCTGCGACGACACGCACAGCGTGCCACGCGTTTCTTCGGGGATATAGACGGTTTCAACCGCGTTGCTGTTGCCGACGTCGATCAGCCACTTGCGTGTGCCGTCAGTCGAAATATTGTCGCTGACGATGCCGGGCATCGTGATCGTTGCGCGCCCTTTGAGCTTTTCGCGCAAGGACTTCGCCAGATCGGTCATGCCGTCGAAGTCAGCAGCGTTGTACTGGTGGATCCAGCGCTGCAATTGCTTGGCGCGAAACGGCTTCTCGCCCAGGCTGTCGCAGTAAGCGACAAGCCCTTGGGCGTCGAGGTCGAGAAGGTTGACGGTGGGACTGCTCGTCATATCGAATCCTGCCATTTCAGTGCGAGACTACGTTCATGCAACAAGCTGCATGAACGCAATGCCGTTCGCGCCCATTCCTGCTGCTTTACCTTACTACTTTGCCGGGCTGTTCGTGCGGATTCGTGCGACAAATCCAACGGCAGCGCACGAATCGCGCGGATAGCGCCTTGCAGGGCAAGCGCGTTCAGACGCGCTCAAACCTGCCTAAACCCGCTTAACGCGAGTAGACGTTCACTTGCGGGAAGAAGAACGCGATTTCAACTGCAGCTGTTTCAGCGGCGTCCGAACCATGCACCGCGTTAGCGTCGATGCTGTCAGCGAAGTCAGCGCGGATCGTGCCCTTTTCTGCCTTCTTCGGATCCGTTGCGCCCATCAGGTCGCGGTGCTTCAGGATCGCGTTTTCGCCTTCCAGCGCTTGCACGACCACCGGGCCCGAGATCATGAAATCGACCAGGTCCTTGAAGAACGGGCGTGCAGCGTGCACAGCGTAGAACTTCTCTGCGTCAGCGCGCGACAGGTGGACCATGCGCGAAGCCACGATCTTCAGGCCAGCGTTTTCGAAACGGCTGTAGATCTGACCGATCACGTTCTTGGCCACTGCGTCCGGCTTGATAATCGACAGGGTGCGTTCGATCGCCATAAAAACTCCAAAAAATTAAGAGGTTACAGATTCAAATGAATCCGCTATTGTAGCATGTTCCCGTGTATGATTGCGATTGAACCCTTACAACATTGAAAGACTCCAAGCAGGAGTTTCTGAATACTGGTAGCGTAGGTCGTGTGGACATTTTCTGGGTATTGAAACTCCCTGCCACCGCGCCAATCTTAGGGATGAACATCCTGCGACTGGCTGCAAGAATTCCGGCCGGCGCTGCACTACCTGACGCACCATTTGCTGCGCAACCCGCGGCACAACCATTACGCAACATGCTTCTGAGGTAAGGAGAGACCATGAACGATCATCCGTATAGCTTTGGCCGCAATGGCGCAGTCAGCACGGTCGAAACACGCAACCGCGTACTACGGAACACCTACTGGCTGCTAGCGCTGTCCATGATTCCGACCGTGCTCGGCGCATGGGTGGGCGTGGCAACCGGTTTCTCGCTGTTCGCCGCCACCAGCCCCGGCATGAGCATGCTGGCGTTCTTCGCGATCGCCTTCGGTTTCATGTTCGCCATCCAGAAAACCAAAGACAGCGCCATTGGCGTGTTTGTGCTGCTCGGCTTCACGTTCTTCATGGGCCTGATGCTGTCGCGCATCCTGAGCTTCGTGCTCGGTTTTTCGAACGGCCCGTCGCTCATCATGCTGGCCTTTGGTGGCACTGGTGTGATCTTCGCCTCCATGGCAACGATCGCCACGGTCAGCAAGCGTGACTTCTCGGGCCTCGGCAAGTGGCTGTTCATGGGCGTCATCGTGCTGCTGCTGGCTTCGGTCGCTAACGTGTTCCTGCACCTGCCGGCGTTGATGCTGACGGTGTCGGTGCTGGCCATCGTGATCTTCTCGGCCTACATGCTGTTCGACGTCCAGCGTGTCGTGAACGGCGGTGAAACGAACTACATCACCGCTACCCTCGCGATCTACCTGGATCTGTACAACGTGTTCGTCAACCTGCTCGCGTTGCTCGGCATCTTCGGCGGCAACCGCAACTAAGTCTGACGCAAGGCGCGGCGCGCGAAACTTCGGCCTTGAAGAAAAAGCCCATGACGAGCAATCGTCATGGGCTTTTTTCTTTGCACTGCCGGCAAGTCAGCGGTGAATCACCGAGCCTGGCAATGTCAAATGCCAGTCAATCAGAGACGAATCACAAGCTCAGCCAGGCGAAGCCCTCATCCTGAGAGGCGACCACCACTTCGGTTGGCGCGGCGCCCAACACACCCGCCATGGCGGCCTGCGCCAATTCCGGCGTGTTGTTCTGCTGACTCAGATGCGCAGCCACCAGATGGCGCAAGCGCGAACGGTCGAGCGAGGCCAGGATTTCAGCCGCGGCTTCGTTGTTCAAATGCCCGTGATTGCCGCCGATACGCGCCTTCAGCGATTGAGGATACCGGCTACCCGCCAGCATTCGCACATCGTGATTGCATTCGAGCACCAGCGCGTCGCAGCCGCTCAGCACCGCGCTGATATGCGGCGTGGAAGTGCCGACGTCGGTCAGCACGCCAAGCCGGCTCGCGCCGTTGGAGAGCACGTACTGCAGCGGCTCGCGGGCGTCGTGAGGAACGGTGTAAGGGAGGACGCTGAGGTCGCCGATCGCCACCGCTTCGTCGCCCCACAGCACCTGCAGGTCGACGTCGGCTTCGTCGGCGCCCACCGCGCGGGCGGTGCCCCAGCTCATGTACAACGGAATCGACCACTTGCGCGCCAGCGTCAGCGCGCTGCCAATGTGGTCGCTGTGTTCATGTGTAATCAGAATGGCGTCGAGACCTTCGACGCCCGCGCCGAGCCGCGTTAGACGCCGCTCGACTTCCTTGGCCGAAAAGCCGCAATCGAGCAGAACGCGCGTGGTGGTCGCGCCGCATTGCGCTTCCACCAGCAAGGCATTGCCTTCACTGCCGCTGCCGAGACTGGCGAAGCGCACAGCCCGCGCTTAGTTCAGTTGCGCGTGCAGCAACGTCACGATGCGCTGCGCGTCAGACGAATTGTCCACCTGCCCGTTCGCGTCCAGCACCGCCACCTGCGTCACGGTGTCGCCCTTCGAGCGCACATTGACGAGGAATTCCTGACCCGGCTTCTTCGCCGAATTGCCGCTGTAGAACAGCTTGCCGAAGAGCCCTTCCTTCTTCAGTTCCTGCATCGAATCCGCGTAACGCACGTAGTAGATGCCTTTCGCGCGGTCGCGGTTGTCGACCGTGAAGTTGGTGCGGTCAAGCGCGAGACCCACGCGCAGCCATGCGCGGTCGAACGATTCCTGCAAGTCGAGCGTCGATGCGCCCGCGCTCTGGTCAATCGTGGCCGGCGCGGTGGCCGAGCGGGCATCGGTCAGGAGTTGCTTCGACTGCGCTTCGGTCAGGCCGAACTTCTGCATCAGCTTGGTCAGGAACAGCGCTTCCAGCGCCGGATCGCGCGGACGCTCTTCCCAGCGCGACGACGTCTTGTCCTGGCCCGTCAGCATTTCTTCCATCGCGCTATGCGTGATCGAGATGTCCGTCGTGTCAGCCGGTCCGCGCGACACTAGCGTGCGGAAGCTGTCACGGGTGCCCGACGAGTAAGCGAAGTCGATCACCTTGCCGACCGTGCGACGGAACCAGTCGTCCGGAATATTGGCGCGGTTTTCAGCCCAGTCGGTGGTCATGATGCCCGTGGCCGGCGCATCGGTTTTCAGCGCGAAGCCGTTTTCCTGCCAGAACTCCTGCAGCTGCGGCCACAGTTGTTCAGGCGTGCGGCCGTCGACGACCAGCCAGCGACGATCGCCGTCACGCTCGATGTGCATGCCCAGCGGGTCTTGCGCATTCGGCTGGCCTTCGGTGGAATTACCCGCTGCCGTGACTGCGCGTTGCTGCGCGCCGCCCAGCGCCAGATTGGCCGGCGGCGCAACATAGCGCCCGTCGGTCGGGGCGGTGCTCAGGTCACCCGGAACGGCGAGCGGCGGTGCGCTGCCCGCGCCCTTGTAGTTGACGCGGTCGGAGGCGAACCAGTCGTTCAGCGTGTCACAGCCGGCGAGCGTTACCAGGGCAAGCGCCAGCGCCGCCATGCGGGTTGCGTGGAGGGAAAGTGCGGAACGTTTCATGAGGTCCTTCGTGATGCTGGAACGCGGTGCCTGGTTCTGTGTGCCGGGAACGTGGGCTGGATCGACGTCGGTTTAAGGGAATGCCGGTGGCAGGCTTTCTTGAGCGCTGGGGGCGCGGGTTTGAGCCCGCTTAACCCAGCAGACCCGCTTCGCGCAGCGCGCCGCGCACCACTTCGTGGTATTGCGCGTCGAGCGGCGTGAGCGGCAGGCGAATTCCGCCCTGCACACGACCCAGTTGCTGCAACGCCCATTTCGCCGGAATCGGATTCGACTCGATGAACAGGTTCTTATGCAGCGACAGGAGTTTCAGATGAATCTCGCGGGCGGTCTTCGCGTCCGCGGCAAGCGCAGCTTTGCACAGTTCGCTCATCGCGCGCGGCGCGACGTTCGCGGTGACCGAAATATTGCCGTGGCCGCCAAGCAGCATCAGCGCGATCGCCGTGGGATCGTCACCGCTGTAGATGCCGAAATGGGCCGGCGCCGACTTGATCAGGTGCGCGGCGCGATCGATATTGCCGGTCGCTTCCTTCACACCGATGATGCCCGGCACCTGCGCGCAACGCAGGATCGTTTCGTTGCTCATGTCCGCGACCGTGCGGCCCGGCACGTTGTACAGGATCACCGGCAGATCGACGGTTTCGGCGATCTTCGCGAAGTGGCGATAGATGCCTTCCTGGGTCGGCTTGTTGTAGTACGGCACGACCTGCAGCGTAGCGTCCGCGCCGACGTCTTTCGCCTGCTGCGTGAGCTCGATGGCTTCAGTGGTGGAATTGCCGCCCGAGCCCGCGATCACCGGAATCCGGCCCGCTGTGTGCTCGACTGCGGTTTTGACCATCAGCACGTGTTCTTCGACCGACAGCGTGGCCGACTCGCCGCTCGTGCCGACCACGACCAGGGCGTTCGTACCCTCTGCGATATGCCAGTCGATCAGTTTGCGAAACGCCGGCAGATCGAGGCCGCCGTCTTCGAGCATCGGAGTAATGATGGCAGGGATGCTGCCGCGAATCTGAACGCCGCCAGTGCTGCTTTGATTGCCGTTAGTCATGAAACGCCATGAATTTGATCAGGTAAACCGCGATTGTAGCGGATTAGCCAGCCAGCTCGTAACAACGCGGGGGTGCCGCATCTGCACGCTCGGCTGAGCGATCCGCCTCCATAATTGCGCATATCCGCTGGACGTAGGCCGGGCGCGGCTGCGCGAGAAATCCGTCTTGAAATGCGACCACGCGAAGGTGGCCGCGCACCACCTCGAGCAGCTCGCCCGGCGCAAGTAAAAACGCCGGATTAGACGGTTTGCCGACCCTTTCGTTGCCTTGCGCGAAGGTCTCGTAAACCAGTACGCCGCCGGGCGCGAGCGAACTCAACAGCTGAGGAAACAGCGGCCGGTGCAAGTAGTTCGTGACCACGATCGCGGCGAATTTCGCGTCGGCAGGCAAGGGCCATGCGGCGCCTTCGATGTCGGCCGCGAGCGTGGTAATGCGCGGATCGTCGCGCATCAGGTCCAGCGCGGCCGCATCGCGGTCGAGCGCGGTCACCGGATGGCCCAGCGATGCAAAGAAGCGCGCATGCCGCCCGGCCCCCGACGCCACGTCGAGCACCGCGCCGCCCGGCGCGACCAGATGCGCCCAGTGGCGCACCCAGCGCGACGGTTCGCCGTTTCCGTGCGAGGAACCGTCCGACGTGGCAACTGAAGTGCTCATCGCTTCAGCGCCGCGCTCAGTTGTACGACAGGCCCATTGCCTCACGCACGTCGCGCATCGTTTCCGTGGCGAACTTGCGGGCCTTGTCACAGCCGTCGGCGACGATTGCGCGCAACAACGACGGATCGTCCATGTACTTCTGCGCGCGCTCGAGCATCGGCTGCTGCTCGCGCAGAATGCCTTCGATCACCGGCTGCTTGCACTCGAGGCAACCGATACCCGCGCTTCGGCAACCCTTCTGCACCCACTCGTGGGTGGCTTCGTCCGTATACACCTGATGCAGCTGCCACACCGGGCACTTGTCCGGATCGCCCGGATCGGTGCGGCGTACGCGTGCCGGATCGGTCGGCATGGTGCGGACCTTCTTCGTGATCGTTTCCGCGTCTTCGCGCAGGCCGATCGTGTTGCCGTACGACTTCGACATCTTCTGGCCGTCCAGACCCGGCATGCGCGACGCTTCGGTCAGCATGGCCTGCGGTTCGACCAGAATGATCTTGCGCGAGCCTTCTAGATAGCCGAACAGACGCTCGCGGTCGCTCATCGACAGGCTCTGCGATTCCTGCAGCATCGCCCGCGCCTGCTCGAGCGCTTCGTCGTCGCCTTCCTGCTGATAGGCGTTGCGCAACTCGTGATAAAGCTTGGCGCGCTTGCCGCCCAGCTTCTTCGCGGCTTCATTCGCCTTCTCTTCGAAGCCCGGTTCGCGGCCGTACAGATAGTTAAAGCGGCGCGCGATTTCACGCGTCATTTCAACGTGCGGCACCTGGTCTTCGCCAACCGGCACGAGCGAGCCGCGGTACAGCAGAATGTCTGCCGCCATCAGCACCGGATAACCGAGGAAGCCGTAGGTGGACAGGTCCTTGTCCTTCAGCTTTTCCTGCTGCTCCTTGTAGGTCGGCACGCGTTCGAGCCAGCCGAGCGGTGTGCTCATGCCAAGCAGCAGCGCCAGTTCCGCATGTTCGGGCACCTTGCTCTGGATGAACAGCGTAGCCTGCGCCGGATCGATACCCGACGCGAGCCAGTCGATCAGCACGTCCCACACGTTCTTTTCGATCACTTCGGGCGTTTCGTAGTGCGTCGTCAGAGCGTGCCAATCGACCACACAGAAGAAACACGGGTACTCGGACTGCAGCCGCACCCAGTTTTTCAGCACGCCGTGATAGTGGCCGAGGTGCAGCGACCCGGTGGGCCGCATGCCGGAGAAGATACGGTCTGGGAACATGGTTATTTAGAAAAGCGAAACAAGTGGAGTCAGAATTGCGGTAATCGCACCGTAGCCGAGCGTGACGAGCGGGCTCAGCCAATAGCGCGTGAGCGTGCCCGTCATGACGAGCGCCATCACGATGAAAAAGCCGTACGGTTCGAGGCGCGACAACGCGATCGATTGCCGCGGCGGCAACAGCGCCATCAGCACGCGGCCGCCGTCGAGCGGGGGCAGCGGAAACAGGTTGAGCACGCCGAGCACGAGGTTCACGCCGACGCCGGCTGCCGCCATGCGCGTGAAGAAAGGCTCATCAACCCCACCCACGGCAAGTGCAACGCCGATCAGGCCCCACACCAGCGCCTGCACGAAATTGCAGCCCGGTCCGGCGGCCGCGACCCACAGGCTGCCCCAGCGCGGATTGCGCAGATTGCCGAAAGCGACCGGCACGGGCTTCGCATAACCGAACATGAACGCGCCGCTGGTCGCGAAGTACAACAGCAAGGGAATCGCGATCGTGCCGAGCGGATCGATGTGCCGCATCGGATTGACGGAGACGCGGCCGAGCACGTACGCGGTGTTGTCGCCGAGCCAGCGCGCGACGTAGCCATGCGCGGCTTCATGCAGCGTGATCGCGAAAATCACCGGCAACGCGTAAACCGCAATGGTCTGTATCAGGGAAGAATCCATAACTCGCTATTGTAACAACGCGATTGCGTGCGTCTGTCCGCTTTCACTCATGCCGTCTCTTCGAGACCGAAGGGCGCGAGAGAACCGCGCCCTGCCCGCACCAGCACCGGTTCGGCGCCGGTCAGATCGATCACGGTGGATGGTTCGCACACACACGGGCCGCCGTCGATCACCAGGTCCAACTGTTTCTCGAGCCGTTCGCGGATTTCTTCCGGGTCGTTCAGCGGCTGGGTTTCGCCCGGCATGATCAGTGTGGAGCCGAGCAGCGGCTGGCCGAGTTCTTCGAGGATGGCCAGCGTGATCGCGTGCTCCGGCACCCGCAGGCCGATGGTCTTGCGCGACGGGTGCGACAGGCGGCGCGGCACCTCTTTGGTGGCCTGCAACACAAAGACGTAGGGGCCCGGCGTGACCGACTTGATCAGGCGGTACTGCCGGTTGTCGACCATCGCGAAGTTCGACAACTCTGAGAGATCGCGCACCAGCAGCGACAGCAAGGCCTTCTCGTCGAGTCCGCGAATGCGCCGCAGGCGCTCGACCGCGTCCTTGTCGTCGAGGTGGCAGGCGAGCGCGTAGCTCGAATCCGTCGGCAAAGCGACGACGCCGCCGTCGTTGATGATCTGCACGGCCTGTTTGACGAGGCGCGGCTGCGGGTTATCCGGATGAAGCCGAAAGTATTGGGACATTTTGACTAACGATGGCTACGGGTAACGGCGGACGAATAAGCAGACGAAGTTCGGACGGAAAGCCGGGCGGAAGATTGGGCGAAAGCACGCCCCTCGGACGGGGACAGTCGCGCATATCGTGCCGCCGCGGCACGGCGCGCGATCACAGCCAGCGTTCCCAGACGGGCTTGAGATCGGAAGGCAGCGGCGGCAGCGTGCCGAGATCGACACGGCCTTCGCCGGGTGCATGGAAGTCGGAACCGCGCGAGGCTTCAAAGCCGAAGCGGCGCGCGACGTCCGCGTATTCGCGGTACTGATCCGGCGTGTGGCTGCCCGTCACCACTTCGATCGCTTTACCGCCGAGGTCGATAAATTCGGCAAAGAACGCGTCGAATTCCACCGGCGAGTACGCATAGCGCCCCGGGTGCGCGATGATCGCCTCGCCGCCAGCCGCCTGAATCCAGCCGACCGCATCCGCCAGTTTCGCCCAGCGATGCGACACGTAGCCGGGCTTGCCGTCGCCGAGATAGCGGGTGAACACGTCCTGCGTCGAACTGGCGTAGCCGTTTTCGACCATGAAGCGCGCGAAGTGCGTGCGCGAAATCATGTCCGGGTTCGAGACGTATTTGAGCGCGCCTTGATAGGCGCCGGGGATGCCGAGCGTGGCCAACTGCTCGCCAATCGCTTCGGCGCGCGCGGCGCGGCCGTTGCGGGTTCGTGCGAGGCCGTCGATCAGGATCGAGCTGGTCGGGTCAACACCGAGCCCGACGATGTGCACGGTGCGCGACGCCCACGTGACCGAAATCTCCACGCCGCTCAGGTAGTCCATGCCGAGCGCCTCAGCGGCGCTGCGCGCTTCGTGCTGGCCACCCAGTTCGTCGTGGTCGGTCAGCGCCCACAGCGTCACGCCGCCCGCGTGCGCGCGGCGCGCAACATCGGCCGGCGCGAACTGGCCGTCGGAAACGGTGGAGTGGCAATGGAGGTCGGCGTTCATCTTTGTCTTGAGAAGGTTCTGCACTCATTTTACTGCAACGCAGTAAATGGCCGCAGCGCTATCTCGCGATAATGGTCCGCGCGCCGAAACCCTTTTGCAAGGTTCAGGCGCAGAAGCCCTCGATCAGCGCGGCTACCTGCTCGGGCTGGTCGTGATGCACCATGTGCCCCGCTTCGTCGATGATCTTTTCGCGCCAGTTCGGAAAAGCCTGGAAGCGCGCCTTGAATTCGTCGAGCGGAATCTCGCCGGCAATCTGGGCGAGCGTGGGCGAGTTGGCGGCCTCGACGTGCAGCACTTTCGCCATGACCTTGCGCCAGACGGCCATCACTTCGTCGAGGCGGTACAGCGTCGGCCCGCGCAGTTTGTGCGCAGGATCGGCGAGCAGCATGAAGCGCCCTTCTCCGTCCGGCTTGGACCAATGCTGCGCGAGGAACTCCGCACGCTGCGGAGCGAGGCGTGGGTTGGTCTTGATCAGACGGCCGGCGACGTCGTCCAGCGACGCATAGCGCTTCAACTGGGGCGGATCGCGCAACTCATCGAGCCAGTTGCGCAGACGCTTGGGCGCTTGCGCCGAGTGCGACGGCGCGAGACCGAAGCCTTCCAGATCGACCACGCGCCGAACCCGTTCCGGCCGCACGCCCGCATACAGGCAGACGATATTCGCGCCCATGCTGTGGCCGACCAGATTGACTTCGCCGGTCGGCGCATAGTGGTCGAGCAACGCGTCCAGGTCGCCGAGGTAATCCTGGATCCAGTAGTTGCCGCCGCCGCGTTCCGCGACCGGCCAGTCCGACAGGCCGAAGCCACGCATATCGGGCGCAATCACCTGCCAGTCGCCGCCCAACGCGTCGACGACGAACTGGAACGACGCCGCCACGTCCATCCAGCCGTGCAGCATGAACAGCATCGGCGCGTCCGGATTGCCCCAGCGCCGCACGTGCAGACGGATGCCGCGCACGGCGACGAATTCAGACCTGGATGTATTCATGAACGGCGCGCCCGAAAAAAGAATGGTCGTTCGATTATAACGAGATAGCCAGACGATGCGTGGCGTCCTGCTATGGAAAAAGGCTTCAGTTACCCGAGGCTTGAGTGGCCGGCGGGGCCGACTGCTCAGCCTCGAGGCCGGCCAAGGCGACCAGCGCGGCCAGTTCGGCTTCGTCAAAACCGGCGTCGCGACGCGCCTCGAAATTGAACGGACCGCGTAATTTCGGTGCGTGATACTGATCGGCGAGACGCGCGTAGGTGGCGTGCGGATCGAGGCCGCCCGCGTCGCACAGATGGCGGAACCAGCGATTGCCGATCAGCACATGACCGATTTCGTCGCGCAGGATCACGTCGAGAATCGCTGCGGACGCCTGGTCGCCCGCTTGCTGCAGGCGGGCGCGAATCGGCGGCGAGGCGTCGAGACCGCGTGCTTCGAGGGTGCGCGGCACCAGCGCCATGCGCGCCAGCACGTCGGCACGGGTGCGCTCGCACATGTCCCAGAGGCCGTCGTGTGCGGGAAAATCGCCGTAGGCATGGCCGAATTCCGCAAGCCGCGCGACCAGCAGCGAGAAGTGATGGGCCTCTTCGGCGGCGACTTTGAGCCAGTCGGTGTAGAACGCAGCGGGCATGCCGGCAAAGCGCCAGACGGCGTCGAGCGCGAGGTTGATGGCGTTGAATTCGATGTGCGCCAGCGCGTGCAGCAAGACGGCTCGCCCTTCGGGCGATTGCATGCTGCGGCGCTTCAGTTTGCGCGGATCGACCAGTTCCGGACGTGAAGGACGGCCCGGCAGGTCGGTCGGCTCCGCGAGTTCGAGGTCCGCGGAGCATGCGAGGCTGCCTTCGAGCACCGCTGCATATAAGGCGCGTGCTGCGGCTGCCTTGCTTGCCGGATCGATTTCGCGCAATGCGGCCAGCGCCGCGCTGCGCGCGCAGTTCGCGCGATTTGGGCAATGCTCAGGATTCGTCGACATCGGCAGAGCGGGCGGAACAGACGAAGCAGCGGAAATCATGGCAACCAGGTTGGCAAAGGGAATGGCAACAGGCAGGACGAAAGGCGCGACGGTTGCCGAAGCTCGGCGCCTGACGGCTCGCAGCACCTCCGAGCGGCCTAAGCACACAACCGTTTACAATACTCGATTCGACCATCTCGCGTGCCTATGGCGCGGGGCCGGCAGGACAGCCCGGTTCATCGGGGGCCTTTTGACCGCTTTTTGGGCGTTTAGCTTTAGTTGCCCTATTTAGCTGCCTCATTTAACGGCCCCACTTCGTAACCGGTTTCGCAGCCCCGGCCCGCCCGCACAGCGTGTAGCGACCGATCAAGAGGAGACAGCGTGACAATTTACAAGCTTGGCGAAGCAGCCCCGACCATCCATGAAAGCGTGTTCGTCGCGGATTCGGCGAACATTATCGGCAATGTGACGCTCGAGGAAAATTCGAGCGTCTGGTTCGGCGCGACGCTTCGCGGCGACAACGAGCCGATCACCCTCGGCGCCGGCAGCAACGTCCAGGAAAACGCGGTGCTGCACACCGACCCGGGCTTCCCGCTGACGATCGAGCCGAATGTGACGATCGGCCACCAGGTCATGCTGCACGGCTGCACGATCAAGGAGGGCTCGTTGATCGGAATTCAGGCCGTGGTCTTGAATGGAGCGGTAATCGGCCGCAACTGTCTGGTCGGAGCGGGCGCCATCGTCACTGAAGGCAAAGTGTTTCCCAACAATTCGCTGATTCTCGGCGCGCCCGCCAAAGTGGTGCGCGAACTGACCGAGACGGATATCGCCAATATGCAGCGCGGCACGGCAAGCTATGCCGAGCGCCGCGAATATTTCAAGGCGCAGCTCGTGCGCATCGGCTAGTCAGCCGGGCGCGCGGCGCGCACGGCGCAGCATCAGGCTGCGTCATTCGACCGAGGAAAAGTTGTGAGCGACCAGTTGCAAAAATTCATGTTCAGCGCGGCGCCGGTACGCGGCGAGATCGTTTCGCTGCGCAATACGTGGCAGGAAGTGCTGACGCGCCGGGATTATCCTGCGCCCGTCCGGACGATTCTGGGCGAAATGATGGCCGCGTGCGCGCTGCTTTCGGCGAACCTCAAGTTCGACGGCACGCTTGTCATGCAGATTTTCGGCGACGGCCCGGCCAAGATGCTGGTGGTGCAATGCAGCTCCGACCTGTCGATGCGCGCCACCGCCAAGCTCTCCGGCGAAGCAGGCAATACGATCGACGACACCACCTCGATGATCGACCTGGTCAACGCGAGCGGCCATGGCCGTTGCGTGATCACGCTCGACCCGCGCGACAAGCAGCCCGGCCAGCAGCCGTATCAAAGTATCGTGCCGCTCTCGGGTGTGGACGGCCCGCTCAAGTCGATGTCCGAAGTGCTCGAGCACTACATGCATCACTCGGAGCAGCTCGACACGCGCCTGTGGCTCGCAGCGAACACCGAACGCGCAGTCGGCATGCTGCTGCAAAAGCTACCTGGCGACGGCGGCATCGTCCCGCACCCGGGCGATCTGGATGCGGACACGTGGGAGCGCGTCTGTACGCTGGGCGGCACGATGTCGCAAGACGAACTGCTGAAAGAAGAACCGGCAACGATTTTCCGCCGTCTGTTCTGGCAGGAGAACGTGCAGCATTTCGAACCGGCTACAACGCGCTTCGAATGCAGCTGTTCGCGCGAAAAAGTCGGCGCGATGCTGAAGATGCTCGGCCGCGAAGAAGTGGACGGAGTGATCGAAGAGCGTGGTCACGTCGAGATTCATTGCGAATTCTGTAATCAACGGTACGAATTCGATCCGGTCGATGTGGCGCAACTTTTCGTCGCGAATGCGCTCTCACAAGGCGTGACACCGGCGGCCGACCAGCGGCACTGAAGCGGCCAGGCGGCTGCGCGTTAAACGTGCTTTACAGGCAGTAAAATGACGCGTCGCCTGCTGCTTTTTTTGGGGCTTGGGCGGCGCGTTATCGTCGATCGTTGAGTTGGATCCCGGGCGGTGCGCGTTGCGCAAGTTTTGCTTAGGCATCCGACCGATGGAGATCAAAAATGAACATTCCTACTTCGCTCAAGCATTGCATACGCTCGTTGACCGTGCTGGCAGTCATCGCCGGCAGCGCCGCGCTTACGGGTTGCGTGATGGACCCACCGGGGCCATCGCCGATTTATAGCCGCCTGCCGGCCGACCAGTCGGGTATGGCCAGCACCGCCCGCCCGCTCACGCCGGAAGAACGCCAGCGCTATGATGCGATCGACCGTCAGGTGCTCTCCGATCAGAATCAGGCCATTGCCGCCGAGAACGCGGCTCAAGCGTACTCGCGTTATTACTCGCCGCCTGTCAGCGTGTACGGCAGCTATTACGGCGGGGGCTGGGGGCACGGCTGGGGTACGGGTGTCGGCGTAGGCTACTCGCCGTATTGGGGCTGGTAAGCCGAAACTGGCACGCCTAAAGTGAGGCATTAACGATGCGGCGATTGAGAGGTATGCCGTTCTTCTTATTCCAATGCCGATAAAAAAGCCGCCCCACGGGCGGCTTTTTTTCTTTCTACGCGCTTTTACGCTCGCGTTTTCGTTCGTTTCTGCGCTCAGTGCGCGGGCTTCTTCTCTGCCGACGCTTTGCCGCCATGCTTGCGATCCGGCTTCGCGCGCGACTCCGGGTTCGGCACCATATGCAGCGGCGCCGCCGACACCACGCCACGCGTAGACGTGGTAACCGAAGGCGTGTTCGCAGCCGGCAACGGCGCGTTCGGCGCAACGAACTGCACGAACACTTCGCTGTCCTTCACCATGCCCATTTCGTAACGCGCCCGCTCTTCCACCGCCGCGGTGCCGTTCTGCAAATCCTGGACTTCGCCTTCGATACGCTCATTGCGCAGCTTCGAGTCGGCATTCTTCTGCAGTTGCTGCGCCAGTTGCTGCTGCAACTCGTGCACGCGCAACCAGCCGCCATGCCCCCACCAGAGCGGATACTGGATGAGCGCCAGCAGAACGATCAGGACAGCAGTGACAAGCCGCATGAAGTAAGCACAATAAATACACGCCGCCCTGCGCTATACGCAGGGCGGCGGGGTCAATCAGAAACGAAAGATAACCGGTTCATCGGTCAGCGCTAGCGAACAATCCATTTAGCGCAGATTGTAGAACGCCGACTTGCCCGGATAGCTGGCGATATCACCGAGGTCTTCTTCGATGCGCAGCAACTGGTTGTACTTCGAGATCCGGTCCGAACGCGACAGCGAACCCGTCTTGATCTGACCGGCATTCAGGCCGACCGCGATATCCGCGATCGTCGAATCTTCGGTCTCACCCGAGCGGTGCGAGATCACGGCCGTGTAGCCGGCGCGCTTCGCCATTTCGATCGCCGCGAAGGTTTCCGTCAGCGTACCGATCTGGTTGATCTTGATCAGGATCGAGTTGGCGATGCCCTTCTCGATGCCTTCCTTCAGGATGCGCGTGTTGGTGACAAACAGGTCGTCGCCCACCAGTTGCACCTTCTTGCCGAGCTTGTCGGTCAGGATCTTCCAGCCGGCCCAGTCGCTTTCGTGCATGCCGTCTTCGATCGAAACGATCGGGAACTTGTCGGCGAGGTTCGCGAGATAGTCAGCGAATTCCGTCGACGACAGTTGCAGGCCTTCGCCCGCCAGCTGGTACTTGCCGTCGTGGTAGAACTCGCTCGCTGCGCAGTCGAGCGCGAGCAGCACGTCTTCACCGGCGCGGTAGCCCGCCTTTTCGATAGCTTGCAGGATGGTCGACAGGCATTCGTCGTTGCTGCCGAAGTTCGGTGCGAAACCGCCTTCGTCGCCCACGGCCGTGCTCATGCCGCGGTCGCTCAGGATCTTCTTCAGCGCGTGGAACACTTCAGCGCCGCAGCGCAGTGCTTCGCGGAAGGTCGGCTGGCTGACCGGCACAATCATGAATTCCTGGATGTCCAGGCTGTTGTTCGCGTGCGCGCCGCCGTTGACGATGTTCATCATCGGCACCGGCAATTGCATCGCGCCCGAGCCGCCGAAGTAGCGGTACAGCGGCAGGCCGGCTTCTTCAGCAGCAGCCTTCGCGACGGCCATCGACACAGCCAGCATCGCGTTCGCGCCGAGGCGCGACTTGTTGTCTGTACCGTCGAGTTCCAGCAGGGTCTTGTCGAGGAAGGCCTGCTCGGAAGCGTCGAGGCCCATGATCGCTTCGGAGATTTCGGTGTTGATGTGCTCGACAGCCTTCAGCACGCCCTTGCCGCCGTAACGGCCGGCTTCGCCGTCGCGCAGTTCGATCGCTTCGCGCGAGCCCGTCGATGCACCCGACGGCACCGCAGCGCGGCCCATCGTGCCCGACTCGAGCAGCACGTCGCATTCGACGGTGGGGTTGCCTCGCGAATCGAGAATCTCTCGACCGATGATATCTACGATAGCACTCATGGTTTCCTCAAGAAATGACGTTGAATTCTTTACTGTGAAACTGCACCGGTCTCCCCAGCACACTACGCGCCCCGATGCTTTCGACGACCATTGCGTGCATTCGCCGCGTGCCAACTGAGCCGATCGGGCCAATTATGCGCGCCGATCGTGACACCCCGCGAACGCCTGAATCAGTTGAAATCGCTTTCGAGGAACGGCGCGCGCTTGACGGCCTGATCGAGCGTCACCAGCGTTTCGAGCAGATCGGCCATGCGATGCAACGGCACCGCGTTCGGGCCGTCCGACTTGGCTTCCGAAGGCTTCGGATGGGTTTCCATGAAGAGACCCGAGACGCCGACGGCAACCGCGGCGCGCGCCAGCACCGGCACGAATTCGCGCTGACCGCCCGAGCTCGTGCCCTGCCCGCCCGGCAACTGCACCGAGTGGGTGGCGTCGAACACGATTGGCGCGTTGGTTTCGCGCATGATCGCAAGCGATCGCATGTCCGACACGAGGTTGTTATAGCCGAACGACACGCCGCGTTCGCACGCCATGAAGCGGTCTTCCGAGAGACCGGCTTCACGCGCCGCATCACGCGCCTTGTCGATCACGTTCTTCATGTCGTGCGGTGCGAGAAACTGGCCTTTCTTGATGTTGACCGGTTTGCCCGAACGCGCGCAAGCGTGGATGAAGTCCGTTTGACGGCACAGGAAAGCAGGCGTTTGCAGGACGTCGACCACCGACGCAACCTGCTCGATCTCGTGCTCGGCGTGCACGTCGGTCAGCACCGGCAAACCGAGCTGACGCTTCACTTCCGACAGAATGCGCAAACCTTCGTCCATGCCCAGACCGCGGAACGACTTGCCGCTGCTGCGGTTGGCCTTGTCGTACGACGATTTGTAGATGAACGGAATGTTCAGCTTCGCGCAGATTTCCTTCAGCCGGCCCGCCGTGTCGATCGTCATCTGTTCGGATTCGACGACACAGGTGCCCGCGATCAGGAAAAACGGCTTGTCGAGCCCGATTTCGAAATCGCCCAGTTTCATGCTTTCTCCCCAACTTCCGTCGCCACGCGCGGCTGCTGATGCGCGAGCGCCGCTTCGACAAACGACTTGAACAGCGGATGGCCGTCACGCGGCGTGGACGTGAATTCCGGGTGGAACTGCACGCCGACGAACCACGGGTGCATGCTGCGCGGCAATTCCATCATTTCCGGCAGATCTTCACTCGGGGTACGGGCGCTGATGATAAGGCCACCGGCTTCGAGCTGGGGCACGAAGCGGTTATTGACTTCATAACGGTGACGATGGCGTTCGTTCACATCCTTGCCATAGATCTCTTCGGCCATCGTGCCGGGTTTGATCGGGCAACGCTGCGAACCGAGGCGCATCGTGCCGCCCAGATCTGATTCTTCGGTGCGCTTCTCGACCTTGCCTTCGCGGTCGTACCACTCGGTGATCAATGCGACCACGCGGTTTTCGGTTTCCTGATCGAACTCAGTGCTGTTCGCATCTTTCAGGCCGACCACGTCGCGGGCGAATTCGATCACGGCCAGTTGCATGCCGAGGCAGATGCCGAGATACGGCACCTTCGCTTCGCGTGCGTAGCGGATCGCAGCGATCTTGCCTTCGGTGCCGCGACGACCGAAGCCACCCGGCACGAGCACCGCATCCAGATGCTTGAGGCTCTCGACGCCTTGCGTCTCGATCTCTTCCGAATCGATGTACTCGATGTTGACCTTGGTCGACGTATGCATCGACGCATGGCGCAGCGCTTCGATCAGCGACTTGTACGACTCGGTCAGATCGACATACTTGCCGACCATGCCGATCGTGACTTCGTGCTTCGGGTTCTCGAGCTTTTCGACGAGATCGGACCACATTGCCAGGTCGGCCGGCTTCGGCGTGAGCTTGAGCTCTTCGCAGATGATCGCGTCCAGACCCTGGTCGTGCAGCATTTGCGGAATCTTGTAGATGCTGTCGGCGTCCCACACGGAAATCACCGCGTCTTCCGGCACGTTCGAGAACATCGAGATCTTCGCGCGCTCGTCGTCCGGAATGCGACGGTCGGCGCGGCACAGCAGCACGTGCGGCGAAATACCGATTTCGCGCAGCTTCTGCACGCTGTGTTGGGTAGGCTTGGTTTTCAGTTCGCCTGCGGTCGCGACCCAGGGTACCAGCGTGAGGTGCACGAAGCACGCGCTGTTGCGGCCCATACGCAGACTCATCTGACGCGCGGCCTCGAGGAACGGCAGCGATTCGATGTCGCCCACGGTGCCGCCCACTTCGACGATAGCGACGTCCGGTTCACCGCACGTCGCGGAAGCCGCGCCGCGTTCGATGAACGCCTGGATTTCGTTCGTGATATGCGGAATGACCTGCACCGTCTTGCCAAGATAGTCGCCGCGGCGTTCCTTGCGGATCACCGATTCGTAAATCTGGCCTGTGGTGAAGTTGTTGGCCTTGCGCATCTTCGTGCTGATGAAGCGCTCATAGTGGCCAAGGTCGAGGTCAGTCTCCGCTCCATCTTCCGTCACGAACACTTCGCCGTGTTGAAACGGACTCATCGTGCCGGGGTCGACGTTGATGTAGGGATCGAGCTTGAGGAGGGTGACTTTAAGACCGCGCGATTCGAGGATCGCGGCGAGGGAAGCGGCGGCAATACCCTTGCCGAGGGAAGATACTACGCCGCCGGTGACGAAAACATATTTGGTCATCGCTGGATGCTCGCGGGAAAAACGGATTATACCGTAAAGCAGGGTCTCAACCCAGCAAAATCCGAGCGACATCTGCACGTACCGATGCTACGGCGGCAGCAATTGCCGTGCGCCGATCATGCACCGTTTTTTTGCCCCGGCGAGGCGTGCGGTCAGGCGCCCCGCTCCAGTTCGCGCAGCATCCGCTGCACCGCGCGCGCGGTTTCGAGCGGTTTTTCCATCGGATACAGATGGCTGCCTTCGATCCATTCCACATGACCGCCAGTCGCGCGGCGCGTGGCGTCCAGACCCGCCTGGCGCACCTCCTTCGAACGCGTGCCGGCGATGAAGCCCACCGGCACCGGGGCGCCGCGCGCAAGCCGGGGGCCGAGCGTATGCGGCAAGGTCTTGTAGATCTGATACTCAGTGCGCCGGTCGAAAGCGAGCGAACGGCCGCCGTCGCGCGAGCTCTGCGGGATGCCGAAGTCGATGTAGTCGGACAGCATGCGCTCGTCCCAGCGCGCGAACGCCGGCTTCGAGTGGAAATGCCGCCATGCTTCGTCGCGGCTCGCCCACTGCGTGCGGCGTGTGCGGGTCGCGGCCGCGGGCGACAGGCGCTCGTCGAGTCCGGTCCATTGCGATACGCGCAGCATGCTGCTGCGCCAGCCCGCGATCACCGGCGAGTCGAGCATCACCACGCCCCTCACCCACTGCGGTTTTTTCAGTGCGGCCATTAGCGACAGATAGCCGCCCAGCGAATGACCAACCAGCCACACCGGCTGCTCGTACGAGCGGCCGATGTCGTCGAGCAATTGCTCGACCAGATGCGGCCAGTCTTGCGTGACGGGATAACGCGCGTCGTGGCCGATGCGCTCGATCGAGCGCAGGTCATAGTCGTCGGCGAGTTCGGCGAAGATCGTCCGGTAGGTCGACGCCGGAAAACCGTTCGCGTGCGAGAAGTGGATGATGTTTTTCAACTGCGACTATCTCCGTTCTGTTTTGGCACGCCGGAATGGCGCCTGGCTTTTCATCCTGGTTCCAAGTCCAGCGGCGCGTTTGTTCTATCTGTACGGTCAGTGATCCATCAGCGATCCATCCAGTAGCGGCGTTGCGTGTCGCGATAGCGTTCGAGCGTCAGTGCGGCGCTGTTCAGGTCTGGGGCGGTTCCCGTGCTGACTCCCGGGCTTCCCTCGGGCGCGACGCTCAGGTTGAGACCTGGGCCGAAATCCATTTTGGAATCCGGGCTCACATCGACCCGCACCGCGCCGTCCGCATCGCTGCGCGCAAGCTCGATGTGCCGTGCCTTGTAACGCTCGAACACACCCGTATTCGGATGATGAAATCGGTTGCGATAGCCTACCTGAAATAGCGCGACGAGCGGGTCGATAGAGTCGAGGAACGGCTCGGTCGACGAGGTCTTGCTCCCGTGATGCGGAACGACCAGCACCTGGGCGCGCAACGCGTCGCGATCGCGCGCGAGCAGGATGCGTTCGACCGGCGCTTCGATGTCGGCCGTCAGCAAGGCGGTTATGCGTAATGGCGTCGGTTTAACATTTCCGGCTGACGCCCTCGCCTCAGCAGACACCGTACTCACCCGCAACACGCAGCAATGCGCGTTCGGCTTGCCTTGCAGCGGCCCGGCATCGGGCCAGAGTATTGCGAACTCGACGCCATCCCACTGCCAGCGCTGCCCCGCCGCGCAGGGCAACGTATCCGCGCCGCGCTGCTTTGCGTTCGACCACAACGGATTCGTCGGCGCCAATGCCGCCACCATTTGACGCACCTCGATCGCGTCCAGCACAGCCGGCGCGCCGCCCGAGTGGTCGGAGTCGGCGTGGCTGATGAGCAGCGCATCGAGCGTCGTGACGCCATGTGCCTGCAAAAACGGCACGACAACCCGTTCTCCCGCATGCGTCGATTCCGGCCCCGGCCCGGCGTCGAACAGCAGCACATGGTGCGCCGTTTCGACCAGCACCGAGGTGCCTTGACCGACGTCGAGCGCCGTCACACGGAAGCTGCCATGCGGCGGACCCGGCGGCGCAGGCATCAGCAACGGTAGCCAAGTAAGCGGTGCGGCCCAGCGCAGGGGCCAGCCGCGCGGCGCCAGACACCAGAGAACGCCGACCGCCGCCGCGGCAAGGGTCCACGCCTCCGGCTGCGGCAATCGCCAGAGCGTCCATGCCGGGCCGGACAGCATCTGCAAGCCTGCGGCGAGCAGGTCGAGCAAGGTGTGCGCGGCGCGAAAGGCGTAGGCATCGAATGGCGCGGGCAACGCGACGCCCGCCAAAACCGCCGGCGCCACCAGCAGGCTCACCCATGGAATCGCGAAAGCATTCGCAAGCGGGCCGATTAGTGGGATCTGCGCGAACCAGTAAACGGTGAGCGGCGCAAGCGCGACCGTTACCGCGAACTGCACATGCGCGGCGCTGCGCAGGCGCTCACCGAAAGCGCGAACGCGACGGCACAGGCCGGACCACAGGCGCGAGAGCCTTGTCGGCGTCACGGCGCCTTCCCCCTCTTCGTCACGGCGCTGCTCATGATCCTGCACACGAGGCCGTCCCGACATCGCGAACAGAATCGCCGCCACCGCGCAGAACGACAGCCAGAATCCCGCCGATACGACCGCCCAAGGATCGATCAGCAGCACCAACCCTAGCGCCCACGCCAGCACCACCGATCGAGCAACGTTGCGCCCGCTGATAAACGCGAGCGCCACCACACCCGCCATCCACAATGCACGCTGAGCCGGCACGTTGAAACCGGCCAACGCCGCATGCAGCCCGGCGAACAACGCGCCGCCCGCCACCGCGACGATCTGCGCGGGCAGCAGCAATGGCCAGTTGCGGCCGATGAACCCCGAACGCCGCCACACCGCACCGGCGAGCCACGCCGCCAGTCCCGCAACAAAGCCGATATGCAAACCAGAAATCGCCACCAGATGACTGGTGCCGGTGCCACGCATTAACAGCCAGTCGGCCGCGCTAACTTCGTCCTGCGCGCCGATGGCGAGCGCAACAACGATCCCACGATGTGGCGCATCGGCGAGCACCGTGCCGATGCGCGCACGCAGCGCGGCGCGCCAGCGATCGACCGTCACGCCTACGCCGCGCGCGTTGCCCGGCAAACGCACGGCGTGACCCGGTGCGCTCACATAGCCGGTGGCGCGTACATTGCGCGCCAGCAAACTGGCTTCGGCATCACGCACGCCGAAGTTCGCATTGCCGTGCGGGCGTTTGAGCCGTACGGTCAGCTGCCAGCGCTCGCCCGGTTCGAGCAACGGCGCAGGCGCATCTTCCGCAATCCACGACAGTTGGATCACGCGTGGAAACGCGGCGATCGGCGCATCTGCCGACTCGACCTCGAAGAGGAAACGCGCGCCCTTTTCATTGCGTGACGGCAGCCCCTTGATACTGCCGACGACGTCGATATCGCGCCCCTCCCAAGCGCTCGGCAAGCTCACCGCGAGCCTAGTTTCTGCGCGCCAGGCGGCATAGCCAAAGCCCACACATAAGGCCGCAATCCACACCGCGCCCCAGCCGACGCCCGAACGCAAGCGCGCGCTGAACAAGACGCGTCTCACACGCGAATTCGCAACTGCCGCGCGCGGGCCCGCTATCACAGAAGCACCCCAGCGCAATCCACCAGAAGGACCGCTGCGCCCATCGCCAGAAGAGCCGCGACGCAATCCCCATACCGCTATAACTATCGCAACGCACCCAAGCAGCACCAGCACGCACCATCCACCCCCATCCGGCAACGCCGCCTGCCGCTGCAGCCAGAACACGCCCAACGCAAACCCGCACCACCATGCCCGCATCCGCCCTCCGCCCCTTCCACCCAGCCATCGCCGGACGGCGCAACGCACAGCGAGCAGGCGTCAGCAATCCCGCCAGGCATGTGTTCCGCCCGGCGCGAATCACTCAAACCATCGCGTTCAATTATGCAGAGGAAAGTGCGAGCCGCGGCAGCGCGGCGAGCGCGTTAGCCGTTGTGCCTAGGGCGGTTTCGTCGGCGCTCATGCCGCGCAGTTGCGCGAGGCCCGCGCCGATGGCCGGAATCTGATCCGGCGAGTTGCGCTGTTTGTACATCCAGGAAGGCGCGATGTCCGGCGCGTCGGTCTCGACGACCAGCGCATCGAATGGCAATTGCTCGGCAAGACGGCGGATTTGCCGCGCTCGTTCGAAGGTCAGATTGCCACCGAAACCGAGATGCATGCCCTGGTCGATATACGCCTGAGCCTGCTGGAAACTACCGTTGAAAGCGTGTGCGATGCCGCGATGAATCTGATGCCGCCGCAGCCCTTTGATCACCTGATCCTGCGATTTGCGCACGTGGCAAATCACCGGCAGATCGAATTCGCGCGCCAGTTGAAGTTGACCGTTGTAGAAGAACTGCTGGCGCGCATCGTCGAGACCTTCGACGAAATAATCGAGGCCGATCTCGCCGATGCCGACGAACAGCGGATCGTCGAGACTCGCCTCGATTTCCATGCGCAGCAGGTCGAGATCGCTGTCCTGCGCGCCCGGCGTAAAAAGTGGATGAATGCCCAGCGCATACGCGCCGCCATCGACACGGTGCGCGAGTTCACGCACCGTCGTGAAGTTCTCGCGACCGATCGCGGGAATCACGATACGCCCCACGCCCACTCGACGCGCCGCATCGGCGACTTCGTCGCGATCGGCGTTGAATTCCGAAGCGTCGAGATGGCAGTGCGTATCGATCCACATGGCGCGCCTCGTTAGTGACAGAGGTGGCGGAGCAACGCTTACGTTCCGCGCGGTGCTTAAACCGGCACCGGCGGCTCTTCGTACAACACGCCGTCGCGCAAGCGCATGATCCGGTCGCAACGTCCGGCCAGTTCCGGATCGTGCGTGACGATCACGAAGCTGGTGTCGAGCGTTTGCGACAGTTCGAGCATCAGGTTGAACACGGTGTCGGCGGTGCCGCCGTCCAGATTGCCGGTGGGTTCGTCGGCGAGTACGCAAGCGGGTTTTGTCACCAGCGCCCGCGCGATCGCGACACGTTGACGCTCGCCGCCCGACAGCTCACCTGGACGATGCTTCGCCCGATGTCCCATGCCGACGCGCTCCAGCACCGCGAGCGCTTCGCGCCGCGCGGCTTCGGTCGTCATCCGGCGGATCCGCAGCGGCATGGCGACGTTGTCGAGCGCGGTGAATTCGGGCAGCAGATGGTGGAACTGATACACGAACCCGAGCGCGCGATTACGCAGATCGTTGCGTTCGCGCTCGGAGAGCTTCGTAAAGGGCTTGCCCATTACAGAAACATGACCGGCACTTGGATCGTCGAGGCCGCCGAGCACATGCAGCAGCGTGCTCTTGCCGGACCCCGACGCGCCGACGATCGCCAGCTTTTCGCCGCGCCGCACGTTCAGTTGCGCGTTGTTGAGGACCTGCACATTAAGGCCGCCCTGCACGAACGACTTCGAAATGCCGGTCGCTTCCAGCACATAGGGATGCAGCGCGTTATTTTGATCGGCCATGGCCAGGCTAGTGGAACGGTCATTCATAGCGCAGTGCCTCCGCAGGACGGACTTTCGCACCACGCCAGCTCGGATAAAGCGTCGCCAGCGCCGACATCACGAACGCGATGATGCCGATCCGCGCCACGTCGGCGGGAATCAGTTCAGACGGCAGTTCGCTGATGAAATACACAGACGGCGGCAGGAACTGCACGCCGAGCAGATGCTCGATCATCGGCACGAGCCACGGAATGCTCCAAGCAATCAGGCAGCCGAGCGCGACGCCGGTCGCCGTGCCGATAAAGCCGATCGTCACGCCCTGCACCACGAATATCTTCATGATCGAGCCGGGCTGCGCCCCGAGCGTGCGCAGAATCGCGATGTCAGCCTGCTTGTTGGTCACCGTCATCACCAGCGACGACACCAGATTGAACGCCGCGACCGCGATGATCAGCGTGAGAATGATGAACATCATGCGTTTTTCGATCTGCACCGCCGAGAACCAGGTCTTGTTCTGCTGGGTCCAGTCGCGAATATACAAATCGCCGGACAGGCTGCGCGCCAGTTGATGCGCGACCTCCGGCGCCCGCTGCATATCGGTCAGGCGCAGCCGCACGCCGGTTGGCGCGGATAGCCGGAACAGCGCCTGCGCGTCCTTGATATTGATCAGCGCGAGCGTGCTGTCATATTCGTAATGCCCCGACTCGAAGATGCCCACCACGGTGAACTGTTTCAGCCGAGGCAGCATGCCGGCGGGCGTGATAGTGCCTTCGGGCGCGACCAGCGTGATCTTGTCGTTGACCGCCACACCGAGATTGGTGGCGAGGTCCGCGCCCAGCACGATGCCGAAGTCGCCCGGCACGAGGTCGGTCAGCTTGCCGCCCTTCATTTCCTTGCCGATGTCGGACACTTCGGGTTCGAGCGTCGGCTCGACGCCGCGCAGCGCCACGCCGCTCACGGCGTCCTGGCGCGTGAGCAGCGCTTGCGCTTCGACGTACGGCGCCGCGCCGATCACTTCCTTGTTCTGGCGCGCTTCCTGGGCGGTCAATTGCCAGTTGGGCATCGAACCGGTCGGCGAAAAGATTTCGACGTGCGCCAGCACCGACAGCATCCGGTCGCGCACCTCTTTCTGGAAGCCGTTCATCACGGACAACACGACGATCAGCGCCGCGACGCCGAGCGCAATGCCCGACATCGACACGAGCGCGATGAAGGAAATGAAGCCGTTACCGGTCGTGCGTTTGCCGGCGCGGGTGTAGCGCCAGCCAATCTGCCATTCGTAGGGAAATTTCAAGCGAATCCTTTTCTGCGTTCTTCGTCTGCTCGCGGGCCTTTTGCCGCGCATGGCGGCGGCAGCTTGCGGCTGTCACGCCTGTCATGCGGCCCCGAGCGTCGTGATCATTGGTGTCGCGGCAACCCGGATGGTTCCGGTATGACGTTCCGGTGCGCTCCAGTGCCCCAAGCAACCCCCGCGCCACCGGAGCCATCGCCCCGTCCCTGCCGCCACTGCCGTCAATCAAGCGCGAAGTTTGCCATACAATGCCGCGAACACACGCAAAGGCCTTGCACGCGGGGTTCACGGCGAACGCACAGGCCTGCCGGCGGCATCGAGCACAACGCTCGCGGCGACAGCGGGCCCGCCCGCCGCCTCGAGCCGCCCACACCCTAGCGCAGGTTGTAGCGACTCCTCAGACCATTGATGATCCCGGCCGCCTCGCTGGCCGCCACGTCGCGCACTTCCGCATCCTTACGGTCGCGATGCAGATGGGTGATATCCCAGTTGCAGCCGTCCTCATCCTCGACGGTCTCGTGGAATCCGGTCGGGATCCAGCCGGCCGTGGCCGGATTGGCGTCGAGCGCCTGCACGACCAATCCAAGCAGTTCCTGCTCGGTTTTCAGTTCACGCGACATGTCGGTCTCCCTCGTCATGGGCGCGGTGCCGCCGCGCGCGGCTGCTGCCATCGGCGAGGCCCGGATGGGGTGCCCGAATCCGCCGATATGGTCTGAATACTCGCACTCTTTGCCCTACAATGCGCAGCATCATGCACGCCAACCGTCTTCATCTTCTCCTGCCCTTCGCGCTGCCCGCCGCAGCGGACGCCTCCACCGCCCTGCACGATATTCAGAGTCCAGCCCTCGACCGGCTGATCGCCCGTGCGACGCTGGTCGAACGGGTGGTCGGTGAAGATTTTCAGCGCACGCTGCCGCACGAGCGCTGGGTGGCGCGCCAGTTCGGCGCGCTGCCGAGCGGCGCAGCTGCCGCCGACGAAGCGCCGCTTGCCCCGTACATGCTGCGCGCAGACGGCGGCGAACCCGGCAACGCCACGTGGGCCTGCGTGCAACCGGTGCACGTGCGTATCGCTCACGACCATCTGGTGCTGATCGATCCGGCCTCGCTCGAACTGTCCGACGACGAAGCCAGCGTGCTGCTGGCGATCGCCCGGCCGTTGATCGAGGAACTCGGCGTGCGCATCGAAGCGCCGAAGCCCGCGCGCTGGTACCTGTCGGGCGACGGCTTCGGCACGCTGGCAGGAGCGTCACCGTTGCGCGCGAGCGGCCGCAACATCGAAATCTGGCTGCCGCACGAGGCCCATTCCGGCGACCGTTCACGCGCCTGGATGAAGCTGCAGAACGAAGTCCAGATGGCATGGTTCGAGCATCCCGTCAATGAAGCGCGCGAAGCGCGTGGCCTGCCGGCTGTCAACTCGATCTGGTTTCACGCTCAAGGCGCGGCGCAGCCGGTGACGAGCCCGTTCGCGCGGGTGTTTTCCGACGCGGCGGCCACGCGTGGCCTCGCCATGACGTCGGGCGTCCAGACCGCGGCGCCGCCGGCGTCGTTTGCGGCGTTCCAGGCCGCTAGTGCGGCAAACGGCGCCTCAGGCAACGCGTCGGTTGGCACGTCCGCCGACACACATGCCAACGGCGCCACGCTGGTAGAACTCGATCCTTTCTCCACGCCCTACATCGAGCAGGACTGGGCGCGCTGGAACGACGCCTTCGCCGCATTGCAAACCGACTGGTTCGAGCCCGCGCTCCAGGCACTGCAATCCGGCCAGTTAAACGAACTCGCCCTGACGCTGTGCGGCGACACCGGCTCGGTGACGCTCGCGATCACGCGCGGCGACCTGCGCAAATTCTGGCGACGGCGCGTGTTCGCCTCGCTGTTTATCGAATGACCTATCGAATGATCCACGGCCTCTCCGAATGACTCGAATCGTTACGCGCGCCTCGTCACCCGTCGACGCCGAAGTCCTCACCCGCCACGGCCTGCATCCGGTGCTGGCGCGCCTGTACGCCGCGCGCGGCGTGTGCATGCCCGATGAAATCGAAACCGGTCTCGCGCGGCTCGTGCCGCCCGCCGGGCTCAAAGGCTGCGAAGACGCCGCCGTGCTACTCGCCGATGCCATTCAGAACAAGCGCCGCATGCTGGTGGTCGCCGACTACGACTGCGACGGCGCCACCGCCTGCGCGGTCGCGGTGCGCGGCTTGCGCATGTTCGGCGGCCAGATCGAATATCTGGTGCCGAACCGCTTCGAATACGGCTATGGCCTCACGCCTGAGATCGTCGCGCTGGCCGCTCGCAGTGCATCGGGCAAGCCGGAACTGCTGATTACGGTCGATAACGGCATCGCCAGCGTCGACGGTGTGGAAGCGGCGAACGCGCTCGGCATCGACGTGCTCGTCACCGACCATCACCTCCCCGGCGACGAACTGCCGGCAGCCCGCGCCATCGTCAATCCGAACCAGCCGGGCTGCACGTTCCCGAGCAAATGCATCGCCGGCGTCGGCGTGATGTTTTATGTGCTGCTGGCATTGCGCGCGGAATTGCGCCGCCGCGGCGCCTTCAACGACGACTTCCCCGAGCCCCGTCTGGACGGCCTGCTCGATCTGGTCGCGCTCGGCACGGTGGCCGACGTGGTCAAGCTCGACGGCAATAACCGCGTGCTGGTCGCGCAAGGACTGCAGCGGATTCGCAAAGGCAAGATGCAGCCGGGCATCGCCGCCCTCTTTCGCGCCGCCGCGCGCGACGCCCGCAGCGCGTCGGGCTTCGACCTCGGTTTCGCGCTCGGGCCACGTCTGAATGCGGCCGGCCGCCTGTCGGACATGTCGCTCGGCATCGAGTGCCTGACCACCGACGACATCGGCCGCGCATGGGATCTCGCACAGCAGCTCGACACCATGAACCGCGAGCGCCGCGAAATCGAAGCCGGTATGCAGCAACAGGCGCTCGAAGACCTCTCGGCGATCGATCCTGAGGGCGCGACCACCATCACGCTGTTCAATCCGAGTTGGCACCAGGGCGTGATCGGCATCGTCGCCGGACGGTTGAAGGAGAAATTCCACCGGCCGTCGTTCACATTCGCGCTCGCCGACGATAGCGGCCTGCTCGTCAAAGGCTCGGGCCGTTCGATCTCGGGCTTCCATCTACGTGACGCGCTCGATCTGGTCTCGAAGCGCGAGCCGGGCCTGATCGTCAAATTCGGCGGCCACGCAATGGCCGCGGGTCTGACGATGGCCGCCGCCGACGTGCCGCGCTTCACCGCCGCGTTCGAGGCCGTGGGCCGCGAATGGCTCTCTGAAGAGGCGCTCTCGCGCACGGTCGAAACCGATGGCGAACTCGAAGACGCCTACTTCACGCCGCAATTCGTCGAAATGCTCGACGCCGCCGTATGGGGCCAGGGCTTCCCGGCGCCGGTGTTTTCCGGCGAATTCGACATTGCGTCGCAGGCGCTGGTGAAAGACAAGCATCTGAAGCTGCAACTGGTGCGCGGTCGCCAGCGCTTCAACGCGATCTGGTTCAATCACACCGATACGCTGCCGGCACGCACCATCGTCGCCTACAGGCTCGCCAGCGACACGTGGAATGGCGTGTCGCGAGTGCAATTGATCGTCGAGCACGCGGCGAGTTAGCACGTTGCTCGAGATGCCCGCAGGATGCGCAGCAGCGTCGAAAATCACCGCAAAATCAACCCCAAACCCGCGCCGGATCGCTCAAGAGCCTCCGGCGCGGGGCGCCGATCGGCTATAATTTCCCCTTTTTACGAAGCTATAAAAGATCGACATGGAAGCGGAACGTCTCAACGCGATCGAAGCCTCACTGGCGGACCTGCGCACGCGCGCAGACTCGCTACGGGGGTATCTTTGACTACGACGACAAGGCATTACGTCTGATCGAAGTCAACCGGGAACTCGAAGACCCGGACGTCTGGAACGACTCGAAGCACGCCCAGGCCCTCGGCCGGGAAAAAAAGCTGCTCGACGACACCGTCGGCAAACTCACGTCACTCGATAACGACTTGCGCGACGCGCAGGACCTGTTCGATATGGCCCGCGAAGAAGGCGACGAGGAAACCCTCCTCGCCTGCGAATCAGACGCGCAAGGCATTGAACAACGTGTCGCCGACATGGAATTCCGCCGGATGTTCGCGAATCCGGCCGACCCGAACAACGCCTTCCTCGACATTCAAGCCGGCGCCGGCGGCACCGAAGCGTGCGACTGGGCGTCCATGCTGCTGCGCCAGTACCTGCGCTACTGCGAGCGCAAGGGCTTCAAGACCGAAGTGCTGGAACAGACCGAAGGCGACGTCGCGGGCATCAAGAACGCCACGATCAAGATCGAAGGCGAATACGCGTACGGCTTTCTGCGCACCGAAACCGGCGTGCACCGCCTCGTGCGCAAGTCGCCGTTCGATTCGTCGGGCGGCCGCCACACGTCGTTCTCGTCGGTGTTCGTGTATCCGGAAATCGACGATTCGATCGAAGTCGACATCAACCCGGCCGATCTGCGCATCGACACGTACCGCGCGTCCGGCGCGGGCGGTCAGCACATCAACAAGACCGATTCGGCCGTGCGGATTACGCACATGCCGTCGGGCATCGTCGTGCAGTGCCAGAACGACCGTTCACAGCACCGTAACCGCGCCGAAGCCATGGCCATGCTGAAATCGCGCCTGTACGAAGCGGAAATCCGCAAACGTCAGGCCGAGCAGGACAAGCTCGAAGCCGGCAAGACCGATGTGGGCTGGGGTCACCAGATCCGCTCGTACGTGCTGGACAACAGCCGTATCAAGGATCTGCGCACAAACGTCGAAATCAGCAATACCAAGAGCGTGCTCGACGGCGACCTCGATCCGTTCATCAGCGCCAGCCTGAAACAGGGCGTCTAAGCGCAACCGGCGCGGCATGCCTGACATCGCCGCGCCGTATCCTTGCATCTTTGTTATAGCGCCTGAGGTTTTTACTGACTGGCCACCCGCATGCGGACCATCCTGGTGCGGGCCACCGAATACCAAACCATCATGACCGAACCGACCCAGCCTAATGCCGCGCCCGAGGGCGACGACAACAAGATCATGGCCGAGCGCCGCGAAAAGCTGCGCGAACTGCGTGAGCAAGGCGTCGCCTATCCGAACGATTTCCGCCCCACGCATCACGCCGAAGATCTGCAAGCGAAATACGCCGAGATCGACAAGGAAGCGCTCGAAGCGAATCCCCTCGAAGTCGCGATCGCCGGCCGCATGATGCTCAAGCGCGTGATGGGCAAGGCGAGCTTCGCAACCGTGCGTGACGGTTCGGGTCAGATCCAGTTCTTCATCACGCCCGCCGACGTCGGTCAGGAAACGTACGACGCCTTCAAGAAGTGGGACATGGGCGACATCGTCGCGGCGCGCGGCGTGCTGTTCCGCACCAACAAGGGCGAACTCTCGGTGCGTTGCACCGAACTGCGTTTGCTGTCGAAGTCGCTGCGTCCGCTGCCGGACAAGTTCCATGGCCTCGCCGACCAGGAAATGAAGTACCGCCAGCGCTACGTCGACCTGATCGTCACGCCGGAAACGCGCAAGACCTTCGTCGCACGCACCAAGGCGATGTCGTCGATCCGCAAGTTCATGGCGGACGCCGACTTCATGGAAGTCGAAACGCCGATGCTGCACCCGATTCCGGGCGGCGCCGCGGCCAAGCCGTTCACCACGCACCACAACGCGCTCGACATGCAGATGTTCCTGCGCATCGCGCCGGAACTGTATCTGAAGCGCCTCGTGGTCGGCGGCTTCGAGCGCGTGTTCGAGATCAACCGTAACTTCCGCAATGAGGGCGTGTCGGTCCGCCACAATCCGGAATTCACGATGATCGAGTTCTACGCGGCGTACACCGATTACAAGTGGATCATGGACTTCACCGAGCAGCTGATCCGTCAGGCGGCGGTCGATGCACTCGGCAGCGCGACGATCAGCTACCAGGGTCGTGAGCTCGATCTGGCCAAGCCCTTCCATCGCTTGACGATCAGCCAGGCGATCCAGAAGTACGCGCCGCAGTACACGGACGCGCAACTCGGCGACGACGCATTCCTGCGCACGGAACTGAAGAAGTTCGGCGTCGATGCTTCGCAGCCGCAGTTCCTGAACGCAGGCGTGGGCGCGTTGCAACTGGCGCTGTTCGAAGAGACCGCCGAGTCGCAATTGTGGGAGCCGACTTTCATCATCGACTATCCGATCGAAGTGTCGCCGCTGGCACGCGCGTCGGACAAGTTCGATGGCATCACCGAGCGTTTCGAGCTGTTCATCACGGGCCGTGAAATCGCCAACGGTTTCTCGGAGCTGAACGATCCGGAAGACCAGGCCGCCCGCTTCAAGAAGCAGGTCGACCAGAAAGACGCCGGCGACGAAGAAGCGATGTTCTACGACGCCGACTACATCCGCGCGCTGGAGTACGGCATGCCGCCGGCTGGCGGTTGCGGCATCGGCATCGACCGTCTGGTCATGATGCTGACCGACAGCCCGAGCATTCGCGACGTGATTCTGTTCCCGCATCTGCGCCGCGAAGACTGATCGTTGCGTGGTTCGTAAAAGAAAAACGCCCGGCTTGATGTCGGGCGTTTTTTCTTGCGGTGCGTGAAAAACACTGGCAGCCGAAAGCTGACAGTTTGTAACCATCGGTAAAAAGCGCATATTCCCCGCTGGGCCGGGGTTTTCTTAAGTTGCTGCGGACCCGCAAGGAATCAGGCGCCCCGCTGCGCTGCGCGCGCTTTGACGCGAAAGCGCTGCGATGATTGCCCGGAAATGGTTACAAATTGAAACCCTTGCGGGATCGATTTGCCCGACACTCAGTCTCAATAACAGTCGACTCTGCTCCAGACGGAGGCCAATATGGATAATCCAGATACCAAGCCCACGCAACAACGTCGTCTTCACCCGCTCGTCGCTACTGCTGCGGGCGCAGTGATCATCGCAAGTCTTGCCGCGACAGCGGCCGTCACGGGCCTGTTCCCGAAGGCGTCAAGCAGCGGCTCGCAAACCGATCAGACCCAGGCGGCGCAAGTGAGCACCCAACCGGGCGTGGTCGATTCGGCGGCGCCGGCAAATCCGGCCGCTCAACAGGCAGCCGCGCAGGCCGAAGCGCAACAGCAGGCAGCGCAGCAACAGGCGCCTCAACGCGCTCCGGCGCCGACACAGCAGCAACAACAGTACGCTCAACAGCAACAGGCACAGCCGGCACCGCAGTACGCCCAGCAACAGCCGTCGCAACCGGCCTACTGCTCGACCTGCGGCACGGTCGAAGGCATCTCGGCGGTCCGTCAGGAAGGCCATGGCACGGGTATCGGTGCGGTCGGCGGCGCCGTGGCCGGCGGCGTAGTCGGCAACCAGTTCGGCAGCGGCAACGGCCGTACCGCGATGACGGTGCTGGGCGCACTCGGTGGCGGCCTGGCCGGTAACTCGGTCGAAAAGCACATCCGCAGCACGACGTCCTATTCGGTGCGGGTGCGGATGGAAAGCGGCAAGACGCGCTACTTCACGTATCACGAAGCGCCGCCGTTCCAGCAAGGCCAGCGCGTGCGAGTCGAAAACGGCACGCTCGTGGCAAGCTGACCACCTGAAGATTCTCCAGGCGTTAAAAAAGGCGATTCCAATGGAATCGCCTTTTTCTTTGCCGCAGCCGGAGCGGAATCAATCGCGCCCCGCCGCCACGGAACCACCGAGCATACTGCCCGCTCAGTAATCCGCGTCTTCGATCCATGCAGCCTGAATCGCTTCGAGGATCTTTTCGTTCGACCGGTTAGGATCGTCGTCGAAACCTTCCAGCTCGGTGACCCAACGGTGCAAATCAGTGAAGCGCACCTGCTGCGGATCGATGTCCTGGTGCTTGTCAGTCAGGGCCATCGCGATGTCTTGCGTATCGGTCCACTTCATGGCTGCATCCTCCAGTTAGTGATTTTCCTTCGCGTGATTGATCGAGTAGCGCGGGATCTCGACAACCAGATCCTGCTCGGCCGGCACCATCGCCTGGCACGACAGACGCGAGGCCGGTTCGAGCCCCCACGCCTTGTCCAGCAGATCGTCCTCGTCTTCCTCGGACGGCGTCAAGGCGGCGAAACCCTCACGCACGATCACGTGACAAGTCGTACACGCGCAGGACTTCTCGCACGCGTGCTCGATTTCGATGCCGTGCTCGAGCAGATTGTCGCAGATGCTCTTGCCGGGCACGGCATCGATCACCGCGCCTTCCGGGCACAGTTCGACGTGGGGCAGCACAACGATTTGAGGCATACATTTTCCGTTTGGGTCTGCGGCACGGCGGCCGCAAACAGGCTCCGTACCATTTTACTGGCGCCACGCGGACTTTTTAAGTCCGTGCGGCGCGGTTCATTGCCGGCTGGCGCGCATCGCGCGGCCACGCCACAAGACGCTCAGATCTCGTCGAGCTTGCGGCCGGCCAGCGCGCGGCGAATGCCCTTGTTCATGCGGCGGGCGGCGAATTCGTCGGTGCCTTCGGCGAGCGTTTTGGTCGCGGCTTCGATTGCGTCGGCGTCGTCGCTTCCGGCGATGTTGCGTAATGCGGTGAGCAGCGTGTCGAGTTCGGCACGTTCGCTGTCGTCGAGCAATTCGGCGTCGGCAGCCAGGGCCGCGTCGGTGGCTTCGACGAGCCGGCGTGCTTCGACTTGCGCTTCGCGCAGCGCGCGAGCACGCATGTCGACTTCGGCGGTCGAGAAGCTTTCTTCGAGCATGCGGGCGATGTCGTCGTCGGCGAGGCCGTAGGACGGCTTGACCACCACCGACGCTTCCACGCCCGAGCCCTGCTCACGTGCGAACACGGACAGCAGGCCGTCCGCGTCGACCTGATATGTGACGCGAATCCGCGCCGCACCGGCGGCCATCGGCGGAATGCCGCGCAGTTCGAAACGCGCGAGCGAACGGCAATCGCTGACGAGCTCGCGCTCGCCTTGCACGACGTGGATCGCCATGGCCGTCTGGCCGTCCTTGAAGGTCGTGAAATCCTGCGCGCGAGCGACCGGAATCGTCGAATTGCGCGGGATGATCTTCTCGGTCAAACCGCCCATCGTTTCGACGCCCAGCGACAGCGGAATCACGTCGAGCAGCAGCCAATCGTCGCCGTCGGCGCCACGGTTGCCCGCGAGCAGATCGGCCTGGATCGCCGCGCCGAGCGCGACGACCTGATCCGGGTCCAGGTTGATCAATGGCGGCTGGCCGAAGAACGACTCGACCGCGCGGCGAATCACCGGCATGCGCGTCGCGCCGCCGACCAGCACCACGCCTTTGATGTCCTTGGTCGCCACTTTGGCGTCGCGCAGTGCTTTCTTCGTCGGCCCAAGCGTGCGTTGAACCAGCGCCTGAGTGATGGCCTCGAAAGTGGCCTCGTCGACCGTCAGATCGATCTGGGTGCCGTTCGACAGCGTTGCCTGTACCTTCGCATTCGGCGCGTCGGACAACGCCTCCTTGGTCACGCGTACGCTGTCGAGCAGCAGGCGGACGTCTTCCGGTGCGAGCGTTTGCGGCGCGATGCCCGCCTGCTCCAGCACGTGGCGATACAGGGCATGGTCGAAATCGTCGCCGCCGAGCGCGGAGTCGCCGCCCGCCGCGAGCACTTCGAACACACCTTTGGTGAGCTTCAGAATCGACAGATCGAAGGTGCCGCCGCCGAGGTCGTAGACCGCGTAGAGACCTTCGGAACCGTTATCGAGGCCGTAGGCGATCGCGGCCGCAGTCGGCTCGTTCAGCAGACGCAGTACGTTCAGGCCAGCGAGACGCGCGGCGTCTTTGGTCGCCTGGCGCTGCGCTTCGTCGAAATACGCAGGCACAGTAATCACTGCGCCGACCAGTTCGTCGCCCAGCGTATCTTCGGCACGCTGACGCAGCGTCGCAAGAATTTCCGCCGAGACTTCGACCGGGCTCTTCACGCCGTCGACGGTACGGATCTGCACCATGCCGGGTGCATCGATGAAATCGTACGGCGCGTTCTCGGCGCCTTCTACTTCCGCCTTGCCGCGGCCCATGAAGCGCTTGACGGACACGATCGTGTTGCGCGGATCGGTCGCGGCCTCGGCCTTGGCCGTGCGGCCGATGCGGCGGCCGCCCTTTTCCAGGTAACGCACCACCGACGGCAGCAGCGCATAGCCGTCTTCGTCGGGCAGCACGTCCGGCACGCCGCTGCGCACGGCGGCAACGAGGGAATTGGTGGTGCCGAGATCGATACCGACCGCCAGACGCCGCTGATGGGGCGCCGGCGCCATGCCGGGTTCAGAGATTTGCAGTAGGGCCATCTGGATCTTCTCGGAGCCGCTTGGCCCCGTCCTGAATTTTTGCGTTGCTGGATGTATTGCTACGGCTGTTATCGCTGCGTATTCATGCGCGGCGGCACCGGGCCGCCTAACCGCTAGTTCTCGAGCCGCTCGATCTGCGTGCCGATTTCCGACGCCACCCGCTCGATGAACATCAACTGCCGCACTGCCTCGCCCGCCGCCTGATTCGCGCCGCTGTCGAGCAGCGTGCCGAGCTTGTCGAAACGCATGCGCTCTTCGTCGCGCAGTTCGGTCAGCAAGGCGTCGAGCGCGTCGACGTTCTTCGCCGCGGCCGCGTCTTCAATGCCTTCGCGCCACTCCATCTGCTGCATCAGGAACGCCGGCTCCATCGCCGTGTTGTCATGCGCGCCGACGTCGATGCCGCGCAGGTGCAACAGATAGGTCGCGCGCTTCAACGGATCGCGCAGCGTCTGATATGCCTCGTTGGTGCGCGTCGCCCATTGCATCGCGATGCGCTTTTGCGCGTCGCCGGCCGCCGCGAAGCGGTCCGGATGCACTTGCGCCTGCACCGTGCGGTAGGCGTGATCGAGTGCCGCCGCGTCGAGCGCGAATTGCGCCGGCAGATCGAACAGGTCGAAGTGGCTGTCGTTCAGCGAGGCCATCGGATAAAAGGAGTCCGTTCAGGAAAGCGCACCGGAGTGCAGGCTAAAAACGCGGATCGAAAGCGCTGTGGAGACTCGCCGGCGGATTCAGCGACCAAGTCAGCCGAAAAAACCAACCCGGATGCGCGGATGAAACTAAAAAGGCGGCACGCGCCGCCTTTGATCCGCTGCACGCGGAGTGAGCCGATTTACACGCGGAACGATTCGCCGCAACCGCACTCGTCCTTCACGTTCGGGTTGTTGAACTTGAAGCCTTCGTTCAACCCTTCGCGTGCGAAGTCGAGTTCGGTACCGTCGATATAAGCGAGGCTCTTCGGGTCAACAATGATCTTCACGCCGTTGCAGTCGAACACTTCGTCTTCGGGCGCGAGTTCATCCACGTACTCGAGCTTGTAGGCCAAACCCGAGCATCCCGTGGTGCGCACGCCTACGCGCAGCCCGACACCCTTGCCGCGGCGAGTCAGATACTTCTGGACGTGCTGTGCTGCCTTTTCGGTCAACGTAATTGCCATAGCGTTTCTCATTGCGCCGCGCGTGTTCGTCACTCCTGTGCCTACTGACGCGCTGCTACCCTGCCTGCTTCAAATATCGCTCATGCCGGACGGTGTTTTTTGCTCGCACCGTCCGCTTCGACTTACCCAAATGCGCACTCTAACGAGCACCCACTCGCCGCTTACGCGTGTTGCTTGTCGCTTTCGACGACTGCTTCACCGTGACGTTGCTTGTAGTCGGCGACCGCTGCCTTGATCGCGTCTTCCGCGAGGATCGAGCAGTGGATCTTCACCGGCGGCAGCGCCAGTTCTTCGGCGATCTGCGTGTTCTTGATCGACATTGCCTGATCAAGCGTCTTGCCCTTCACCCATTCGGTGACGAGCGAGCTCGACGCAATCGCCGAACCGCAGCCGTACGTCTTGAACTTCGCGTCTTCAATGATGCCGTCCGCGCCCACGCGGATCTGCAACTTCATCACGTCGCCGCATGCCGGCGCGCCAACCATGCCGGTGCCGACTGCATCGTCGTCCTTCGCGAAGGAACCAACGTTGCGCGGGTTTTCGTAGTGGTCCAGAACCTTGTCGCTATAAGCCATGATGACACTCCTTGATCCGTTTCAACCTGCAATTTGCAATTCGATAAATTCGACGTCGTCCAAACTGGCGCGTCAGTGCGCTGCCCACTGGATGGTCGAAATATCGATCCCGTCCTTGTGCATTTCCCATAGCGGCGACAAGTCGCGCAGCTTCGAAATCTTGGTCTTCAGCAGGTTGATCACGTAATCCACATCCTGCTCAGTCGTGAAGCGGCCCACCGTGAAGCGGATCGAGCTGTGCGCCAGTTCGTCGTTACGGCCCAGTGCGCGCAGCACATACGACGGTTCCAGCGAAGCCGACGTACACGCCGAACCCGACGACACCGCCACGTCCTTCACCGCCATGATCAGCGATTCGCCTTCGACGAAATTGAAGCTGATGTTCAGGTTGTGCGGCACACGCTTTTCCATGTCGCCGTTCACATACGTTTCTTCCATCTCCGACAGGCCGGCCAGCAGACGGTCGCGCAGCATGCGGATGCGCTCGTTTTCCGTTGCCATTTCTTCACGCGCGATACGGAACGCTTCGCCCATACCGACGATCTGGTGCGTAGCCAGCGTGCCCGAACGCATGCCGCGCTCGTGACCGCCACCGTGCATCTGCGCTTCGATACGGATACGCGGCTTGCGACGCACGTACAGCGCGCCAATACCCTTCGGACCATACGTCTTGTGCGCCGAGAACGACATCAGGTCGACCTTCAGCTTTTGCAGATCGATCGCGATCTTGCCGGTGGCTTGCGCCGCGTCGACGTGGAAAATGATGCCCTTTTCACGGGTGATCTCGCCGATCGCCTCGATGTCCTGGACCACGCCGATCTCGTTGTTCACCGACATGACAGACACCAGAATCGTGTCCGGGCGCAGCGCGGCTTTAAACTTTTCGAGGTCGATCAGGCCGTCGTCCTTCACGTCCAGATACGTGACTTCGAAGCCTTCGCGCTCGAGTTCGCGGCAGGTGTCGAGCACAGCCTTGTGCTCGGTCTTCACCGTGATGATGTGCTTGCCCTTGCTCTTGTAGAAGTGCGCCGCACCCTTGATCGCGAGGTTGTCCGATTCCGTTGCGCCCGAGGTCCAGATGATCTCGCGCGGATCGGCATTCACCAGTGCGGCGACGTTCTCGCGCGCTTCTTCGACCGCGCGCTCCGCGGCCCAGCCATACGAGTGGCTACGCGACGCGGGGTTGCCGAACTGCTCGCGCAGGTACGGAATCATCTTGTCCACCACGCGCGGATCGATCGGCGTCGTCGCGCTGTAGTCCATGTAAATGGGCAGGTGGAGAGTGTCGTTGTTCATCAATTGCTCCGGGGACGTCATTGCTCTGGCTTCTGGTTTCCTGATCAGGCTGCGGTGCGTTCAGATTGCCGCGCCTAGGAACCGGCCATGTTGAAAACTGAATTAGGCCCTTTCGGCACGACGCGTGCGGGTTCGACCGCCGGCGCCTCGTTGCGCCGGTCGCGCAACACCGCCGGCGCACCTTCGCGCGAACGCTGCTGATCGACCAGATCTTTCAGGGACACCGAATCGAGGTACTCGACCATTTTCTGGTTCAGCGTGGACCACAATTCATGCGTCATGCAGTGGCCATCGTGCTGTTTGGTGCCCTCGCACGAGCCCTTGCCGCCGCATTGGGTGGCATCGAGCGGCTCGTCGACCGCGATGATGATGTCGGCGACGGTCACGTCTTCAGCACGGCGGGCCAGATTGTAGCCGCCGCCCGGTCCGCGCACGGACTCGACGATTTCGTGACGACGCAGCTTGCCAAACAGCTGCTCGAGATAGGACAGGGAGATATGTTGGCGCTGGCTGATACCCGCAAGCGTCACCGGGCCCTGCTCCTGGCGCAGTGCCAGGTCAATCATCGCCGTGACGGCGAAACGGCCTTTCGTGGTGAGTCTCATATGTGTGGGAACCGCAATTCTCGACAAGTTTGGTCAAGTATAAATACATGACTGAATTAGTCAAGTATCCCTATCGTGATTTGGGTCATTTGCTTAATTGCTGGATAAGCCGGTCCAGACTTCGGCGATGACCCGCCAGTCTTACGTGATCAATTGGGGACGCAACGCTGCGATCAGTCCACGGCAGGCTGCTTCGCATTGATCCAGTACCTGTTCGAAGCCTTCGGCGCCACCGAAATAAGGGTCGACGACTTCGCGGGCGCCGCCCCAACGGCCGTCCGTCTCAGGCACGAATTCCATCAACAGACGGATTTTGTCGCGCTGCTCCGCCGGGCAGATCTGGCGCAGCGCGGCGACGTTTTTGTCGTCCATTGCGATCAGCAGATCGAAGCGCTCGAAGTCGGCTGCCGCGACCTGGCGGCCGCGCAAGGCGGCCAACTCATAACCCCGCTGTTCGGCCGCATGCTGCGCGCGGTCGTCAGGCGGTTGGCCGATGTGCCAGTCGCCCGTGCCGGCGGAATCGATCAGAATGCGCTCCGTCAACTTCGCCTCGTCGACCAGACGGCGCATCACGCCTTCCGCGGTCGGCGAACGGCAGATGTTCCCCAGGCAGACAAAGCAGACGGACACGGTTTTCATCAGAGGCTTTCGGACGCTCAACGCCCGCGGATCGGCAGTTAGGAAACGGTGGCGCGATTATACAAAGGTCGACCAGATCGCGCCGGAGGCTACGCGCGCTCAGGACGCCGCTAAGACGCTTACGACGCTTCAGCCGCCGGCATTGCCGTGACAGCGTGCATGGGTTTGGCCGGCAACGTCGTCGTGTTGTCGACCATGCCGTACGAGACGGCGCGCGCCAGTTCCGCGGTCAGTTGGTCAGCGGCGAGCGGAGCCTGCGAGGCGCGCGAAGCCGCGTCGCCGGAAATGTGCAGATAGGCTGCCGCAGCAAGCGGCACAACGATGGCGAGGGGCCAGTACACCGATATTGTCTTTTTCATGATGTGGTTTCTTCCGATTAGGGGCTCGTGAGTTCGTGACCCACTATGCCCAGTCGAAATGCTATAGGAATTTACAATCGGGAAAAACCTACTGGCGCGAGATACAGCGTTGCGCTGGATGGAACAGTCCATTAACTGGCCTGTCTCTGCCGCTACGACGCTGACCTGCGTCATGGCATGAAAAAGAAATCCTTACAAACGAATACAAAGCTGGTGCGACGCTTAGCGATAATAGCTGTCTTACAGATATGAAATCTTCGCACTGGTCGTTCCAATGAAACGTATTGCTCCACTCGCCGGTTTGATGGTCGCTGCTGCGTTGCTAGCCGGCTGCGCGGTCTATCCGGACGGCTCGCCGATGGCCGGCTACGGCGGCGGTTACAGCGGCTATGACGGTTACGATGGCTATGCCACCGGCGTGCCGGTTGTGCCGCAGACCAACGTCTACATGGGCTACAGCAATTATGGGGGCCCCGGTTACTACGATGGGCCCGGCCGCTATTACGGGCCCGGGCCCGGCTATCGGGGCTACCCGGGTTATCCGGACCGCGGGCGGCCGAATAACGGCAACGATGGAAACAACAACCGGGGAGATAACGGCTGGCATGGTCAGCCGAACGGCGGCGGGCAGCATGGGGGGCCGCCCCCTCAAGGTGCGGTTGGCGGGCCGAGAGGACCGAGTGGATCGAATGCTCCGCGGCCGGGAGCAGGCAACCCACCGCCGCCTCCGCCACAACAGGCAGGCAACAACGGTAGTCGCGGCAATGGCGGGAATTCGCAGGCCAGAAGCAATAACGGTCGCCAGCCAGGGATGACGGACCATTGATCCGGCGGGGCGCGACGCGGGCGTAGTCTCGCGTCGCGCTTCCTGTATGAGCCGCGCAAAACCTCAACGCTGCGCTGCTCGCTCAACCAATATGGCTGCGTTGCGCGGCGTACAACTCTCTGAACGTCCGGCCGACCGGCGCCGGCATATCCCGCGTGTTGGTCCAGCCCGCTCCACCCAGCGGCAACCTGGCAATCGAACGATTTCGCCCGCCCATTCTTTCCAGCACGCGAACCGCCAGCCTGGTGAAGAGCGCATAAGCGTCCGGGTGCAATGCGAGGAAGCCCCACACTGCGAACCCTGCCCGCTCGCGCCATGGTCGCAGATGCCGCTCGACCTGCTTCTCGCGCAGCTTGCGCAGCAGATCGGACAACGGAATGCCTACCGGACACACGCTGTTGCACTCGCCGCACAACGTCGCCGCCTGAGGCAGATCCAGTGCCTTGTCGATCCCGACGTAGCTCGGCGTCAGCACTGACCCCATCGGCCCCGGATAAACCCAGCCGTAGGCGTGACCGCCCACCTTCTGATACACCGGGCAGTGATTCATGCATGCGCCGCAACGGATACAGCGCAGCATGTCCTGGAAGTCGCCGCCGATCAGCCCCGTGCGCCCGCCGTCGACCAGCACCACGTACATATGCTCGGGGCCGTCCTGATCGCCGGCGCCGCGCGGCCCGGTCAGCACGGAGAAATAGTTGGACGTCGCCTGACCGGTTGCCGAGCGCGGCAGCAAACGCATTGCAGTCGCGAGATCTTCCAGCGTGGGCAACACCTTTTCGATGCCGGTCACCGCCACATGCACGCGTGGCATCACCGTGCACATGCCCTCGTTGCCCTCGTTCGTGACCAGCACAACCGAACCCGTCTCCGCCACCACGAAGTTGCCGCCGGTCACGCCCATGTCCGCGGTCATGAAGTGCGGACGCAGCATCTCGCGCGCTTCGCGGGTCATGTCGGTGATCTCGGTCAGACGCGGCCGGCCATGCGTCTTCGCGAACAGGTCGGCGATCTCGTCCTTATCCTTATGGACGACCGGCGCGATGATGTGGCTGGGCGGCTCGTTGTCGTTGATCTGGAGAATGTATTCGCCCAGATCGGTTTCGATCGATTGCACGCCCATCTGCCCGAGCACTTCGTTCAGGCGCATTTCCTCGGTGACCATCGACTTGGTCTTGATCACCTTCTTCACCTCGTGCCGGCGCGCAATATCGCCGACAAGGCGCGCGGCCTCCTGCGTCGTCTCGGCGAACAGGACCGTGACGCCGCGCCGGGTCGCTTCACGTTCGAAGGTTTCAAGCCAGACGTCGAGATTTTCCAGCGCGCGATTGCGGCGCTCCTTCAGCGCTGCGCGGGTGGCGGGGAAATCGATCGCGGTCATGGCCGCGGCGCGGGCGGACACGAACTTGGTCGACAGCTTGGTCAGGTTCTGCTGCAGACGCTGGTCGGCGAGTTTCTGGCCCGCACGGGCCTTGAAATGCATCGATTGGACTTGCATGGCGGCCTTGAGCGTATTCGAGTGAAAGCGCGAATGAAAAGCGCAAGTGAAATGCGCTGTTGAAATGCGCGAGCGAAAAGCGAATCAAATGAACGAGTGAAGCGCGCGAAATGGCGTGTACCGAATCAACTGCGCGTTCTGGATGCTGCGACGATCGTTACGCGTCGCCGGCCAGCACCTGGGCGATGTGCAGCACGCGTGTAGCGGTATCGCCGGTGCGTCGCAAGCGGCCTTCAATATTCAGCATGCAGCCGAGGTCGCCGAGCACCACCGTGCCGGCGCCGCTCGCGCCGATATTCGCGCATTTCTCATCGACGATTGCCGTGGAGATGTCGCCGTACTTGATCGCGAAGGTGCCGCCGAAGCCGCAGCAATGCTCGCAATCCTTCATTTCAGTCACCGCCACGCCCACCTGCGCCAGCAGCGCGCGCGGCTGCGTTTTGACACCCAGTTCGCGGAGCCCCGAACAGGAATCGTGGTACGTCACCTGGCCCGCGAACTCACCGGGTTGCAATTGCACCTTGGCCACGTTGACAAGGAAATCAGTCAACTCGAACACTTTGGCGCGCAAGCGGCCGAAGCGGTTCATCAACTCCGGATCGTCGGCAAACAGGTCGCCGTAATGCGCGCGGATCATCCCGCCGCACGAACCGGACGGCACCACGACATAGTCGAACTGTTCGAATTCACGCAGGGTTTTCTCGGCCAGATCGCGCGCGATGCGCCGCTCACCCGAGTTGTACGCGGGCTGCCCGCAACAGGTCTGCGCGGGCGGCACCACCACCTCGAAACCGGCGCCTTCGATCAGCTTGATGACCGAAAAACCGATCTCCGGGCGCATCAGGTCGATCAGGCAGGTAACGAACAATCCGACTCGCATGAGCCCTCCTTCGGGAAAACGTCCCTGATTATCCGCTGTTTGCCGCACAATACCAACGGCCGGAAGGCATAAGACGAATGCCACGTTAAATTGGAATAGACGTTCCAACTGCTTTCCATCTTTTCACAATACGGGATACAATCAATTTCCGCTGTTTGACGCGTCAACCGATTCCTCCCCATGAGCGATACGAACCCGGATCCCAAAACTTCGATCCAGGTGATCGAACGCATGATGCGCTTGCTCGATGCACTCGCTGCGCATAGCGACCCGGTCAGCCTGAAAGAACTCGCCATCCGCACGGAGCTGCACCCGTCCACCGCGCACCGCATCCTGAACGACATGGTGATGTGCCGGCTGGTCGACCGGTCGGATCCCGGCACTTACCGTCTCGGTATGCGCCTGCTCGAACTGGGCAATCTGGTGAAGGCGCGGCTCTCGGTACGCGACGCGGCACTCACGCCGATGCGCGAACTGCACCGTCAAACCGGGCAGACCGTGAACCTGTCGGTGCGCCAGGGCGATGAGATCGTCTATATAGAACGCGCCTATTCCGAGCGTTCCGGCATGCAGGTCGTGCGGGCGATTGGCGGGCGGGCGCCGCTGCATCTGACCTCGGTGGGCAAGCTCTTCCTCGCCGCGGACGAATCGACCCGCGTGCGCGCCTACGCCACGCGGACCGGGCTTTCCGGCCACACGCAGAACAGCATCACCGATCTGACCAAGCTCGAACGTGAGTTGTCGCACGTGCGCCAGCAGGCCTGCGCGCGCGATAACGAAGAACTGGAACTGGGCGTGCGCTGCATCGCAGCGGGGATTTACGACGACACCGGCAAACTGGTCGCGGGCCTGTCGCTTTCGGCCCCGGCGGATCGCTTGCAGGACTCGTGGTTGGGGCAGCTCAGCCAAACGGCGCTGTTGATTTCCGCGTCGCTGGGTTATCGCCCTCAGACGCCGCAGGAGCATACGCATCCCCAGCACGCATAAGCGGGTGATCACGCGTCCTCCTCCGACGTAATAAAAAAGCCTCGCTTCTGCGAGGCTTTTTTTCTGGCCGGTTCAAAACCGGCCGCCAGAGCACGCTAGCGCGCTTCAGGTACCCGAGCCGCCGGCATCCGCACTGGTGATGCGCGGCTGATCGCCACCGTTGTCGAGCCACGTACGCAGACGCGTCGCGTCCGCAAAGCGCGAGTACTTACCCGACGAATCGAGCAGCACGATGATCATCGGACGGCCGTGAATGGTCGCCTGCATCACGAGGCACTCGCCCGCTTCGTTGATGAACCCGGTCTTTTGCAGACCGATGTCCCACGTCGGATTACGCACCAGTGCATTCGTGCTGTTGTACGCCAGCGAACGCTTGCCGGTGTACACCTCGTAGCTGTGGTCGGTCGAGAACTTGCGGATCATCGGATACTGATACGCCGCGTTGACCATCTTCACGAGGTCGCGCGCGCTCGAAACGTTCTGGCTCGTCAAACCCGTGGGGTTTTCAAAGTGCGTGTCGGTCATGCCGAGCTGCTTGGCCTTCGCGTTCATTGCCGCGAGGAACGCCGGACGGCCGCCCGGGAAGTAGCGCGACAGCGCGGCGGCGGCACGGTTTTCCGAGGCCATCAGCGCGATGTGCAGCATGTCTTCACGCGAGAGCACCGAGCCCACCGACAGACGCGAACCGGTGTTCTTCTCGTAATCGCGGTCTTCGTCGGTGACTTCGATCTGGTCGGTCATCGGCTCTTTCGAGTCGAGCACCACCATCGAGGTCATCAGCTTGGTGATCGACGCGATCGGCACCACGGCGCGCGAATTCTTGTCGAACAGCGATTCGCCGGTGTTCTGATCGATCACATAGGCGACGCTCGAACGCAGCATCAGCGCGTCCGGCGTGTCGTGCAGACCGAAAGCCTGGCCGACGGTAGGCGGACGCGGTTCGTACGCGACGCGGCGCATCACCGAGTGGTGACGACCGTTCGACGAGTACGTCACGCGCTTGCGCTTGACGCTCGCGCGCGGCGCGTCGTCATCTGCAGCGGCCACGGTCTTCGCAGCGGCGCCTTTGGCGGCCTTCTTGCTCGACACTTTGTCAGCCGGGGCCGCGGCGGGCTTTTTGGCCGCTTTCGCGTGTTTGGAGGTTTTTGCCGTGGTGGCGGGCGTGGCGGCAAAAGTGCTGACAGGCGTGGCGAACGCCGCTGCGATGACCATGGAGACGGCCACCGACAGAGCGGTGCTGCGAGCCGCGCCGTGGATCACTTTTAGCGACGAAAACATGTCGGTTTTCATGGGTGTTCAGTAGGGAGCGGCAAGAGGTTTCCGCAAGTGTAGTAAAACAACGAAAAATTAGCAATTTGAAGCACTTATACGCGCTCCTTAAACCGGCTTGTAAGCTCCGATCGCAAAAACACAAATAAGTGCCACGTTCCGATCGAAAAAAACGATCGCCAACGCGCTTCGCCTCGCCTTTGCCGCCAAATGCCGGAATCGTACCGATTCTTTCAGCATAACGGCAATTTCGAGACAACCTTGATCAGGGGAAATACGGTCAGAGCGCAGGCACGTAAAGCCTTGCCGGCACGCCGGGACGTCGAGCGAGTCCTGCCGCAGGCTGTTAAACACCTGCTGGAGACCGCCAACGCGCATTCGACCGGCATAGAGCATTAACGTTCCGTGACACTTTCTGGTTTACATCGGGAAGAGCAATCGACGGGTTTTTTGTCAAACGCCGATTTGCCATTCCACCCGCACCGGGTCGCATCGCGCGGTCAAAATCCCTCCTGAAATCGGTAACAAATGCGGATTTGTTCTGCACCAGCGCGGTGCGAAGGACAAATCAACCTGCGTCAAACGAATGTCATGCCCACCGCATAAGGTATTGTTTTATCAGTAATTTCTTAATATTGTGCGACGCACAAAAAACACTTGACATTCGTTAACACCATCCTAAAATGGGAACCATTGCTGCGATGCACAAAACATCGCGGTCCGGGGAGACGAGCTGAGAGCGTCTCGCCACCAACCCAATGCGGTCCGCACAGACAGACCGCGATCCAGGAGCGTAAACCATGACTCTGCTGACCCCTGAGCAATTCGCTGCAGCCCAGAAAGCCAACTTTGAAACGCTGTTCGGCCTGACGACCAAAGCATTTGAAGGCGTCGAAAAGCTGGTTGAACTGAACCTGCAAGTCGTGAAATCGACGCTCGCGGAAAGCCAGGAAAATGCCCAACGCGCCCTGTCGGTGAAGGACGCGCAGGAACTGCTGGCACTGCAAGCTAGCCTCGCACAACCGGTGGCTGAAAAGGCGCTGTCGTACGGCCGTCACGTGTATGAGATCGTTTCGGCAACGCAAGGTGAGTTCACCCGCGTCGCAGAAGCCCAATTCGAAGAGCAAAACCGCAAGGTCCAGTCGCTCGTCGAAAACGTTGCGAAGAATGCCCCGGCCGGTTCGGAAACCGCTGTCGCCGTGCTGAAGTCGGCAATCACCGCCGCCAACACCACGTACGAAACGGTCCACAAGGCAACCAAGCAAGCTGTCGAAATCGCTGAAAGCAACTTCAATGCAGCCGCAACGGCCGCATCGAAGGCAGCATCGCAAGCCGCTGCACAAGCATCGCGCTCGGCAAAGAAGGCAGTCTAAGTTTCAAGCCGCACATCACGCCGGCCCCGCCTCATGGCAGGGCCGGCGCGATTGCAGCAACAACATGCAAGCAACTGCGTCGTGCCGTTGCCGCTCACACAGTTTCATCTGGCCGAACGCTCCGATACGTTGAATGACGTATCGTTTGCCCGGCGAAAGGCCGGGATTTTTTTTCCCGCTGCCTGAGATGCGCGGCGCATGTTGCCAAACGCTCTACGCTGCTTGCTGCATAAAAAACGGCGCGCCCTTTGCGGGGCGCGCCGTTTTTTTTGCCTCTGCTTTTTCGACCCCGCCTGTCTGCATGCAGGCGGGGGCAGCAGCATTATTTCTTTTTCTGCGGCGGCAAGTCGGTGCAGACGCCTTCGTACAACTCGGCGGCCATACCGATCGATTCACCGAGCGTCGGGTGCGGGTGAATCGTCTTACCGATATCCGTTGCGTCCGCACCCATCTCGACTGCGAGACACACTTCGCTGATCAGGTCGCCGGCGTTCAAACCGACAATCCCGCCGCCGATCACGCGATGCGTTTCTTCGTCGAACAACAGCTTGGTGAAGCCTTCGTCGCGACCGTTGGCGATAGCGCGGCCCGAGGCTGCCCACGGGAACACCGCCTTGCCGTACTTGACGCCCTCGGCCTTCAGCTGATCTTCCGTCTTGCCGGCCCACGCCACTTCAGGATCGGTGTAGGCCACTGACGGAATCTGCAGTGCATCGAAGTACGCCTTCTCGCCATGAGCGACTTCCGCAGCGACGTGAGCTTCATGCACGGCTTTGTGCGCGAGCATCGGCTGACCGACGATATCGCCGATCGCGAAGATATGCGGCACGTTGGTGCGCATCTGCTTGTCGACGTCGATGAAACCTCGGTCCGTCACGGCCACGCCTGCCTTGTCCGCGCCGATCTTCTTGCCATTCGGCGTACGGCCGACAGCGACCAGCACGAGGTCATAGCGTTGCGCTTCGGCCGGGGCCTTTTCACCTTCGAACGACACGTAGATGCCGTCGTCTTTCGCTTCCGCTGCGGTGGTTTTGGTCTTCAGCATGACGTTGGCAAAACGCTTGCTGTTGTACTTCTCCCAGACCTTGACCAGATCGCGGTCCGCGCCGGCCATCAGGCCGTCGAGCATTTCGACCACATCGATCTTTGCGCCGAGCGTGGCGTAGACCGTCGCCATTTCCAGGCCGATGATGCCGCCACCGATCACCAGCATGCGTTGCGGAATCTGACGCAACTCCAGCGCGCCGGTCGAATCGACCACGCGCGGATCTTCCGGAATGAACGGCAGCTTCACCGCTTCCGAGCCCGCGGCGATGATCGCCTGCTTGAACTTGACGACCTTCTTGCCGCCGTCCGTCACGACTTCCATGTGATACGGATCGACGAACGAGCCGGTACCCGTCACGACTTCGACCTTGCGCATCTTGGCCATGCCGGCGAGACCGCCAGTGAGCTTCTTGACGACGCCCGACTTGAAGTCGCGCAGCTTGTCGAGATCGATTTGCGGCTTGCCGAACGTGATGCCATGCGAGCCGAGCGCTTCCGCTTCATCGATAACAAGGGCCGTGTGCAACAGCGCCTTCGACGGGATACAACCGACATTCAGACAGACGCCGCCGAGCGTGGAATAACGTTCGACGAGCACCGTCTTCATGCCGAGATCGGCCGAGCGGAACGCAGCCGAGTAACCGCCGGGGCCCGAACCAAGCACGAGCATGTCGCACTCGATATCCGCGCTGCCGGAGAAGCTACCGGCTTGCGGCGCGGGCGCTGCCGCTTTGGACGCAGGCGCCGGCGCCGGTGCAGGCGCTGCTGCCGGAGCGGGCGCTTTCTCAGGCGCCTTAGCCGGTGCTGCGTCTGCGGACGTTTCGACTAGCGCGATGACCGTACCTTGCGAGACTTTGTCGCCGGCCTTGATGCGTACTTCCTTGACGGTGCCGGCGGTATCGCTTGGCACTTCGATGGAGGCCTTATCGGACTCGAGCGTCATCAGCGCCTGCTCGTTCTCGATGACATCGCCCGGTTTGATATTGACTTCGACGACATCGACGTCCTTGAAGTCACCGATATCCGGCACTTTTACTTCGACGAGACTCATAGTGTCCCCTTCTCTTATTGATCGTGATGAGGGAAGAACCAAAAAAAAGCAGCCTAAAAGCAGGCACCGCGGCGGACAGCAACTTCCTTTGCTGTCCGCCCAAGGACGCGCCTTTCTTTTGCCTACTTTTCTTTGGAAGACAAAGAAAAGTAGGTGCCGCCCCGCACAGGGGCAACGCTAATAGACCACTAAGAAAGCAGGTTCTACAGAGAGACGCGGATAAACAAAAAAACCGCGCCCCGCGCAACCATCACCACATCAAAGAATCACACGCCGAAAATCGGCAAGAATCGCACCCAGATACGCATTGAACCGCGCCGCCGCAGCACCATCAATCACCCGATGGTCATACGACAACGACAGCGGCAGAATCAGACGCGGCACAAACTGCTTGCCATCCCAAACCGGCTTCATCGCGCCACGCGACAACCCGAGAATGGCAACTTCCGGCGCATTGATAATCGGCGTGAAGTTAGTCCCGCCAATCCCACCCAGCGAAGAAATCGAGAAGCAGCCGCCTTGCATCTGATCCGGCTTCAGCTTGCCGTCACGCGCAGCCTTCGACAGCTCGGTCATTTCCTTCGCGATATCGATCAAGCCCTTCTTGTCCGCGTCGCGAATCACCGGAACGACCAGGCCGTTCGGCGTATCGGCAGCAAACCCAATGTGGTAGTACTGCTTGAACACCAGGTTGTCGCCGTCGAGGCTCGCATTGAACGTCGGGAACTGCTTCAAGGCAGCAACCACCGCCTTGATCACGAACGCCAGCATCGTGAACTTCACGCCGGCCTTTTCGTTTTCCTTGTTCAACTGCACGCGCAGCGCTTCGAGATCGGTGATGTCCGCTTCGTCGTTATTCGTGACGTGCGGAATCATGACCCAGTTGCGATGCAGGTTCGCGCCCGAGATCTTCTTGATGCGCGACAACGGCTTCGGATCGACCGGGCCGAACTTGGTGAAGTCGACCTTCGGCCACGGCAGCAGATTCAATTCGCCGCCACCCGCAGCAGCCGGTGCAGCACCGCCTGCCGGTGCAGCGCGTTGCCCCGTCATCACACCCTTGATGAAGCCGGTCACGTCCGCTTGCGTAATACGGCCCTTCGGACCCGTGCCCTGCACCTGCGTCACGTCGACACCGAGTTCGCGCGCGAACTTGCGCACGGACGGCGAAGCGTGGCTCGCGCGGCGAGCACCACCCTCGCCAGCCTGGATCAGCGGCGCTTGTGCAAGCGCAGACGGCGAAGCCGGCGCAGGCGAAGGAGCAACCGGCGCATCCGACGGCTTCTCGAGCGCTTCCTGCTTCGCCGCAGGTGCGGCAGCCGCAGCCGGCGCAGCAGCACCATCCGCTTCCAGCACGACGATGACCGAGCCTTCCGACACGGTATCGCCGACCTTGACCTTCAGTTCCTTGACGACACCGGCGGCCGAGCTCGGCACGTCCATGGTCGCCTTGTCGGATTCGAGCGTCACCAGCGACTGCTCTTTCTCGACGCGATCGCCGACCTTCACCGAGACTTCGATCACGGGAATGTCTTTGTAGTCGCCGATATCCGGCACTTTGACTTCCTGCAGGCCACCGCCGGCCGCAGCGGGCGCCGGTGCCGGCGCAGCAGCCGGAGCCGGTGCAGCGGCAGGCGCCGGAGCCGGTGCGGCAGCCGCCGCGCCCGCGCCTTCCAGCACGACGATCAGCGAGCCTTCCGACACGTTATCGCCAACCTTGACCTTCACTTCCTTGACGACGCCGGCAGCCGAGCTCGGCACGTCCATGGTCGCCTTGTCGGACTCCAGCGTAACGAGCGATTGCTCTTTCTCGACGGTGTCACCCGCCTTCACCAGCACCTCGATTACAGGAATGTCCTTGTAATCGCCGATGTCCGGCACCTTGACTTCGATCGCTTGACTCATTGTTAGTGTCTCCTGGGCCGCGCACGCCGCCCGCTCCTGTCGATCAGGAGCAGGCGCGCACGCCGTGGCACACGGGGAATGATGCCTTAGACGGTCATCGGGTTGGGTTTGGCGGGATCAAGGTTGTACTTCTTGAGCGCCTCGGCGACGACCTTGCGTTCGATCGTGCCTTCATCTGCCAGTGCATTCAACGCGGCAACCGTGACCCAGTAGCGGTCGACTTCGAAGAAGTGACGCAGCTTTTCGCGCGTGTCCGAACGGCCGTAGCCATCCGTGCCCAGCACGACGAACTTCTGCGGCACGAACGCGCGGATCTGCTCGGTCAGCGCGCGCACGTAGTCGGTCGAAGCGATGACCGGACCTTGTGCGTCCTTCAGCAGCCTCTCGACGTGCGAGACCTTCTTCTCTTCCGTCGGATGCAGCAGGTTCCAACGCTGCACTTCGTGACCTTCACGAGCGAGTTCGGTGAAGCTCGGCACGCTCCACAGGTCGGCAGCGACGCCCCAGTCGTTCTTCAGCAGGTCAGCAGCGGCAATCACTTCGTTGAAGATCGTGCCTGCGCCCATCAGCTGAACGCGCGGTGCCTTCTTATCAGCATCGGCCTTCCTGAACGAGTACATACCCTTGATGATGTCGGCCGCTACAGCATCGCCCTGCGGAATCGCTGGGTGCTCGTAGTTTTCGTTCATCACCGTGATGTAGTAGTACACGTCTTCCTGGTCAGCAACCATGCGACGCAGACCGTCCTGCATGATGACCGCGAGTTCGTAACCGAACGTCGGGTCGTAGCTGATGCAGTTCGGCACCGATGCCGCCCACAGCAGCGAGTGGCCGTCTTCGTGTTGCAGACCTTCGCCGTTCAGCGTCGTGCGGCCGGCCGTGCCGCCCAGCAGGAAGCCGCGCGAACGCATGTCGCCCGCCGCCCATGCCAGGTCGCCGATACGCTGGAAGCCGAACATCGAGTAGAAGATGTAGAACGGGATCATGATCTCGCCGTGCGTCGAGTACGACGTCGCGGCTGCGATCCAGTCACACATACCGCCGGCTTCGTTGATCCCTTCCTGCAGGATCTGGCCGGTTTCCGATTCGCGGTAGAACATCAGCTGGTCGGAATCTTCCGGCACGTACTTCTGGCCTTCCTGATTCCAGATACCGATCTGACGGAACAGGCCTTCCATACCGAAGGTACGCGACTCGTCCGGCACGATCGGCACGATGCGCTTACCGAGCGCCTTGTCTTTCAGCAGGATGTTCAGGATCCGCACGAACGCCATCGTCGTGGAGATCTCGCGGCCTTCGCCCGTGCCCTTCAGCAGCGGCTCGAACGCGTCGAGCGCCGGCACCGGCAGCGACTCGGCCTTCTGACGACGCGCCGGCAGATAGCCGCCGAGGTCCTGACGGCGAGCGCGCATGTACTCGAGTTCCTTCGAACCTTCTTCGAACTTGAGGTACGGCACGTTGACGAGGTCTTCGTCGGGAATCGGCAGACGGAACTGATCGCGGAATTTCTTCAGCTGATCGACGTGCAGCTTCTTCTGCTGGTGGGTGATGTTCATCGCCTGGCCGGCTTCGCCCATGCCGTAGCCCTTGATCGTCTTCGCGAGGATGACGGTCGGCTGGCCCTGCGAGTTCGAAGCTTCCGAGAACGCTGCGTAGATCTTGTGCGGGTCGTGGCCGCCGCGGTTCAGGTTCCAGATTTCTTCGTCGGACCACTCGGCAACCAGCGCCTTCAGTTCAGGCGTATTGAAGAAGTGTTCGCGAACATACGCGCCCGACTCCGACTTGTACGTCTGATATTCGCCGTCGACGACTTCCATCATCCGGCGCATCAGCGCGCCCGACTTGTCGCGTTGGAACAGCGCATCCCAGCGGCTGCCCCAGACGACCTTGATGACGTTCCAGCCGGCGCCGCGGAATTCGCTTTCGAGTTCCTGGATGATCTTGCCGTTACCGCGCACCGGACCGTCGAGGCGCTGCAGGTTGCAGTTGATCACGAACACGAGGTTGTCGAGGCGTTCGCGACCGGCCATGCCGATTGCGCCGAGCGATTCCGGTTCATCCGTTTCGCCGTCGCCGAGGAAGGCCCAGACCTTGCGGCCTTCGGTCTTCGCAATGCCGCGCGCCTGCAGGTACTTCATGAAGCGCGCCTGATAGATCGCCATGATCGGGCCGAGGCCCATCGAGACGGTCGGGAATTGCCAGAAATCCGGCATCAGCCACGGGTGCGGGTACGACGAGATGCCCTCGCCGCCCACTTCCTGACGGAAGTTGTCGAGCTGGTTCTCGGTCAGACGGCCGAGCAGGAACGCGCGCGAGTAGACACCCGGCGACGAATGACCCTGCACGAACACGAGGTCACCGCCATGTTCAGCGGACGGTGCGTGCCAGAAGTGGTTGTAGCCAACGTCGTACAGCGTGGCGGCCGACGCGAACGAGGCGATGTGGCCACCGACGTTCGTATCCTTGCCCGCGCGCAGCACCATGGCGATGGCGTTCCAGCGCGTGTACGAGCGAATCCGGTGCTCGAGGTCCTGGTCGCCGGGAATCGGCGCCTGACGCGACACGGGAATCGTATTGATGTAGGGGGTGTTTGCAGAGAACGGGAGATGTTCGCCATGTACGCGGGCGAATTCGATCTGTTTCTCGATCAGGTAGTGAGCGCGATCGGGGCCCACAGCAGAAATCACGCCATCCAGCGCTTCCAGCCATTCGCCGGTTTCCTGGGGATCGTCGTCTTTTTCGGCAGCGACATATTTCATGACTTCGTCGGGTACAGCGGACATGCTCGTCTCCTGGATATAGAGGAACGCTCTTTGAACAGACGACGCGGACGAAGCACGGCCGCGGCAGCTTCGGCCGATTGTAAAAGGGGTCCCGACGTCTGCGCAACAAAAATTTCGAATCACGAGATCGAATCTCATAATGCGGAAAATTGTTGCGGCGCAACCTGATTTGACTGCCGATCGACCGATACGTCGGCTAGTTTGCGCCGAATAACGGTTCTTTCAGCGCTTTTTTGCGCCATTTGCTAGTGACTCGCTGCGCTACAATGCCACGCATGTTGACCGAACGGCTTTTCGCTCGCTCGGCGCGCACCGCTGGTTCGCCGGCGGATTCGACGCCGTCCTCCCGCTGGCACCACGGACCGTGGTGGTCGAACTCCTATTTGCTCACGCCGCTGCTGTCGATCCTGGTTTTCCTGGTCGTCATGAGCCTGATTCTGTGGAGCCTGAACCGGCGCGAACAGCAGCAGCAGGAAGACACGCTCTACCGTAACGTCGCATGGGCGCAGCAGCAGATCCGCCTGTCCATGACGGGCGCGCAGGAACAGATTCAGGCCCTCGCCCGCGATCTCGTCGCCGGCCACGCCGATCCGCATTCATTCCAGGTGTCCACCACGGACATCATGCAGGGGCATCCCGAGATCCTCTACATGAACTGGTACACGAGCCTGCAGCAACCGCGCTGGCCCAATACCGCACTCCCCGTGTTCGGCCAGCGTCTTGCCAAGCCGAACGACGCGCAGATGGACGAGGCCGTCAAAGCCGCCTTCAACGAGGCGCGCAATACGCGCCGCCAGGTGTACTCACCGCTGATCTACGACGACCTCGGCAACGGCTACATCACGCTGCAGACGCCGGTCTACCGCGACCGTGACTTCCTCGGCACGATTGCCGCCGTGTTCTCGGTGGAAGGCATCCTGAAGCACGACATTCCGCCCGAGTTGTCGGCGAAATACAAAATCTCGATCATCGACGTGAACAACCGCGAGTTGACCACCACGTCGACCCGCCCGCGCCTGCCGCGCGACATGTTCTACGATCTGCCGCTCGACCCGCCGGGCCAGGGCGTCTCGGTACGCGTCTACGCGTTCCCGCAGATGACCAACTTCACCAACAACACGCTGGTCTGGCTGGTGGCCGGCCTGTCGTGCTTCGTGTTGTGGAGTCTGTGGAGCTTGTGGAAGCACACGCGGCAACGTTTCGAGGCGCAGCAGGCGCTCTACGCCGAAGCGTTCTTTCGCCGCGCAATGGAAAACTCGGTGCTGATCGGTATGCGCGTGCTCGACATGCACGGCCGCATCACTCACGTCAATCCGGCCTTTTGCCGCATGACCGGTTGGGACGAAAGCGATCTGGTCGGCAAGAACGCGCCATTCGCTTACTGGCCGCGCGATGCCTACCCTGAGATGCAACGCCAGCTCGACATGACGCTGCGCGGCAAGGCGCCCTCTTCGGGCTTCGAATTACGGGTGCGCCGCAAGGACGGATCGCTCTTCCATGCACGCCTCTATGTGTCGCCGCTGATCGACAGCTCGGGCCGCCAGACCGGCTGGATGTCGTCGATGACCGACATTACCGAACCGAAGCGCGCGCGCGAGGAGCTCGCCGCAGCACACGAACGCTTCACAACCGTCCTCGAAAGTCTTGACGCCGCCGTCTCCGTGCTGGCCGCCGACGAAGCCGAGTTACTGTTCGCTAACCGCTACTACCGGCATCTCTTCGGCATTCGCCCGGACGGCCATCTAGAATTGGCGGGTGGCGGGTTCGATAGCGCACAGGCGTCGTCTGATTCGATCGATATGGTGGATGCATACGCGGGTCTGCCGGCCGCCGCATTGACCGAAAGCACCGCCGACGCGCAGGAAGTCTACGTGCAAAGCATTCAGAAATGGTTCGAAGTGCGCCGCCAGTACATCCAGTGGGTGGATGGCCACCTCGCGCAGATGCAGATCGCGACCGACATCACCACCCGCAAGCAGGCTCAGGAACTCTCGCGTCAGCAAGACGAGAAGCTGCAGTTCACCAGCCGCCTGATGACGATGGGCGAAATGGCCTCGTCGCTCGCGCACGAACTGAATCAGCCGCTCGCCGCGATCAATAACTATTGCTCTGGAACCGTGGCACTGGTTAAATCCGGTCGAACGACGCCTGACAATCTTCTACCCGTGCTCGAGAAAACCGCCCAACAGGCGGTGCGGGCTGGCATGATCATCAAGCGCATTCGCGAGTTCGTGAAACGCAGCGAGCCGAAACGCCAGGCTACGCGCGTGGCCGATATCGTCGCCGATGCCGTGGGTCTCGCCGAACTCGAAGCGCGCAAGCGCAAGATTCGCATCGTGACCGATCTGCGCTCGCGCCTGCCGGTGATTTACGTCGACCCGGTGCTGATCGAGCAGGTGTTGGTGAACCTGCTGAAGAACGGCGTCGAGGCCATGCACGATGCGCGTCCGAATGCGGTCGACCCGGTGATTCGCGTCGTCGTGCGGCTGGAGAGCGGGTTTGTCTGCATCAGCGTCGTCGACCAGGGACCGGGTGTCGACGAAGCGACGGCCGAGCGTCTGTTTGAACCGTTTTACAGCACCAAGTCCGATGGTATGGGCATGGGGCTGAACATTTGCCGTTCGATTATCGAATCGCACCGCGGCCGTCTGTGGGTGGTTAACAACGTCGAATCTGACGGCCACATCACAGGCGCCACGTTCCATTGCAGTCTGCCCATTGGAGAGCCTGACGGCCCGAGCAACGGCGGGTCAGAGGCGCCGAAACCACAAACCGTTACGGGAGAGATATGAACAGCCCAGTCACCACACAGGAAACGGTATTTGTTGTCGACGACGACGAGGCCGTGCGAGATTCGCTGCGCTGGCTGCTGGAGGCGAACGGCTACCGCGTGCAATGCTTCTCCAGCGCCGAGCAGTTCATCGACGCATGGCAGCCGCATACGCATCCGGGCCAGATCGCGTGTCTGATTCTCGATGTGCGGATGTCCGGCATGAGCGGGCTCGAGTTGCAGGAACGCCTGATCGCCGACAACGCGTCGCTGCCGATCATCTTCGTGACGGGCCATGGCGACGTGCCGATGGCTGTGTCGACGATGAAAAAAGGCGCCATGGACTTCATCGAAAAACCTTTCGACGAAGCCGAACTGCGCAAGCTGGTCGAGCGCATGCTCGACAAGGCACGCAGCGAAAGCACCAGCGTGCAGCAGCAACGCGCAGCGGCCGAACGTCTCGGCAAGCTGACCGCGCGTGAACACCAGGTGCTTGAGCGCATCATCGCCGGCCGCCTGAACAAGCAGATCGCCGACGACCTCGGCATCAGCATCAAGACGGTTGAAGCGCACCGCGCGAACATCATGGAAAAGCTCAACGTCAACACGGTCGCCGATCTGCTGCGACTGGCGCTGTCGAACAAGCCGCAACCGGCGCAATAAACTTAACGACCGCGGCGCGGCCCGCGGCTCGTTACTGAGTTTCAACGGCCGGACTGTCGAAAAGTCCGGTCTGTTCCATTCTCCTTCCCCCTTCTCCCGCTTCGCTACAGCGATGCGCGGCATAGTTCGACGCGTGCGCATCCGCACCGCATCTTTATCCCGTAATCATTACGCATTACTCAGCAAACGCTTACGCTGCGCGGCAATAACTTCTTTCCTCCGACAAGATTGACAAGCTTCACTGCGCCCCTTAATTTATAAAGAACTCCTTAGCAGGAATCTTTGATGCCCGATGAACACAGGACACATGTGCTGTCGTTGTCGTATGCGGCGTCGCCTTGCGACGCAAATCGGTTAAAGCGGTTCGGCCGCATTGCTGAGGCATCAGTCTTGTCGAACGGTTCAAGCGAAGCTGAGCCGACCTTTACTCGCTTTATTCGCTGCCTTCTCCATTCCATCGCGCGAAAGCAACGCAGCATGCGCTGCGCATCGATCTCGCGCGTCTAACGCAGCCGGGAGGATTTCATCGTGAAACGATCCGGAACACACCGTTCGCGTGTGTTGCTTGTGTGCGCCGCACTTGCGGGCGCACCATTCTTCGTCGGTCTGACCATGCCGAGCGCGGTCTATGCGCAAAGCGCCGCGAAGCTGTCGAACCAGCAACTCGATTCGCTGACTGCGCCCATCGCGCTTTATCCCGATGCACTGCTTGCGCAAGTGCTGATGGCCGCCACCTTCCCGCAAGACGTGCAGGCCGCAGCCGCGTGGTCGAAAGCAAACTCGAAGTTGCAAGGCGACGACGCCGTCAAAGCGGTCGCGTCGGAGCCCTGGGACCCGAGCGTGCAGTCACTCGTCGCCTTCCCGCAGGTCCTCGCAACGATGGCGTCGAAACCCGATTGGGTCGCGCAACTCGGCACGGCCTTTCTTGGCCAGTCGAATGACGTGATGGACTCCGTGCAACGCCTGCGCAAACAGGCGCAAGCAGCAGGCAATCTGAAGACGAGCTCGCAACAAAAGGTTGTGGTCGAGCAAAGCACGATTCAGATCGTGCCGGCCAATCCACAAGTGGTCTACGTGCCTACCTATAACCCGACTGTGGTCTACGGCACATGGCCCTATCCCGCCTACCCGCCCGTGTATGTGCCACCGCCACCCGGCTATGCAATCGCAAGCGGTTTGGCGGCCGGCCTCGCGTTCGGCGCCGGTGTTGCGGTTGCCAATTCGCTGTGGGGTGGCTTCAACTGGAACACGCACGATGTCAACATCAACGTGAACCATTACAACAACATCAATGTGAACAACCGGCTCAACGTGAATAGCAACACGACGAACTGGAACCGCAACACCAACGTCAATCGCAACGTCAACAACGCGAACATCAACCGCAACGTCAATAACAATATCAGCGGCGCTCAGCGCGATGCCTATCGCGGCCGTGACGACGCCGCGCGTGCCCAGGCGCAGCAGACCTTGCAGAACCGAACCGGTCAGAACCTGAGCGGCAATGCGAGCCAACGCGTGCAAGGGATTCACCAGGGTGGCACGCAGAACGCCGATTTGCAGAACCGTGCGCAGAACGCCAATCGCGATAACGCGCTACGCGGCGCCGGCGACGGCAATGCCGCGCGCCAGGATACGCAGCGTGGCGAGGCGAGCCGCAACGCAGCCGCGAACCGTTCCGGCGGCGGGCTCGGCGCCAATGGCGGCGGTCAGCAACGCACGGGCGGCGGTCTCGGTGCAAACGGCGGCGGCGTCCAGCGCGGCGGCGGTGGCAATTTCGGCGGCGGTGGTGGTGGCGGCAGACTGGGCGGTGGCGGCGGCGAGCGCCATCTCGGCCGCAACCGTTGAACGATCAAGAGGAGTCTCTGATGATTCGCTTATTCCCACGCGGCGCCTTGCGCGCCCACGTTCTGACACTCGCCGTCGCCCTCGGCACGACCGGCACCCTGCTGGTGGCGCCGGTACTGCTGCTCGGCACGACCGCGGCACACGCGCAGGCGGTCTATCCCACGGCCGACGACGCTGCCAATGCATTCGTCGACGCCTTGGCCCGCAACGACGAAGGTGCGCTCAAACACGTGCTCGGCAACGATTTTCATCGCTACATTCCTTCCGAAGGAATCGGCGAGGACGACATCTACCAGTTCCTTGGCGCATGGTCGAAGGGACATCAGATCATCGAAGATCCAGCGAAGAGCAAGGGTCGCGCAACCGCGCATCTGGCCGTCGGCGACAGTGGCTGGACCTTGCCGATTCCGCTCGTGCAGGCCGGCAAGGGTTGGCGTTTCGATCCGCCCGCCGCGCAGGACGAGATGCTGACGCGCCGCATCGGCCGCAACGAACACGCGGCGATCCTGACCTCGCTCGCCTATCTCGACGCGCAGAACGATTATCACAACCTGACCCAGCACTACGCACAGCGCTTCGTCAGTACGCAGGGCCAGCATGACGGCCTGTATTGGGCAACGGCGCCCGGCGAAACGGAAAGCCCGCTCGGACCGCTCGCCGCCACCATGCCCAACGGCACCCTGCCGAAAGAGGCCTACCACGGCTATCACTACCGGATCCTGACGGCGCAAGGTGCGCACGCGAAGGGGGGCGCGCAGAACTACGTTGAGAACGGCGTGCTGACCAAAGGGTTCGGTCTGCTCGCCTCGCCGGCCGAATACGGCAAGACCGGCGTGATGAGCTTTATCGTCAATCAGGACGGTCAGGTCTATCAGAAGAACCTCGGGCCGCAATCCGCGCGTGCCGCGGCCGCCATTAAATCGTTCGACCCGGACGATAGCTGGCAGGCAGTGCAGGAGTAGCGGGAAAAGTCGCTCGACGATTGGAGGCATCGCGGATTCCGGCGCGCCGGCGCATCCGGAATCCGTACATGGCACGGCAAGCCGGGCCGGTATAATGACGGACTTTGCAGCGCTGCTTATCCCTGATTCGCGCCGCGCGCTTTTCATGTGCCGACCCGTTTCCGGTGAAAAGCGCCATCGCACGTGCCGCGCACGCGCGCCTGTGCCCTGCTCCGCTTTCCAAACCGCCCTTCTCGACCGACCATGACAGCCAAACTGATCGACGGCCTAGCCCTTTCCAAGACCCTGCGCGCCGACGTCGCTACGCGCGCCGCAGCCCTCACCGCCCGCGGGCATCAGCCGGGCCTCGCCGTGGTGCTGGTCGGCGACAATCCAGCCAGCGAAGTCTATGTGCGCAACAAGGTCAAGGCGTGCAATGACAACGGCCTCGGTTCGTCGTTCGACCGCTATCCGGCCGATCTGCCGGAAGCCGAGCTGCTGGCGCGCATCGACGAGCTGAATCGCGATCCGCGCATTCACGGCATTCTGGTGCAACTGCCGCTGCCGCCGCATATCGACAGCCACAAGGTGATCGAGGCGATTGCCCCGGAAAAGGACGTCGACGGTTTTCACGTCGCCAATGCCGGCGCGCTGATGACCGGCCGCCCGCTGTTCCGCCCGTGCACGCCGTACGGCGTGATGAAAATGCTAGCGGCCTACGAGATTCCGCTGCAAGGCGCGAACGCGGTGGTGATCGGCCGCTCGAACATCGTCGGCAAGCCGATGGCGCTGCTGCTGCTCGAAGCGGGCGCTACCGTGACGATCTGCCATAGCAAGACGCGCGATCTGGCTGCCCATACCCGCAACGCTGACGTGGTGGTCGCCGCCACGGGCCTGCGCAACATTCTCACGGCGGACATGGTGAAACCGGGTGCGGCCGTGATCGACGTCGGCATGAATCGCGACGAAGCCGGCAAGCTGTGCGGCGACGTCGATTTCGCGGGTGTCAAGGAAGTGGCCGGCTACATCACGCCGGTGCCGGGCGGCGTCGGTCCGATGACCATCACGATGCTGCTCGTCAACACGATCGAAGCCGCCGAGCGCGAAGCGGCGGCAAAGGCGTAAAGCTGAGGGTTCATGCCGGCGAGGTGATTTCGCCGGCATGCAAACCGTCAAACTCCGGCGTCAAACACGACTCTCACCGCGTCACTACCCCAGCGCCAAGCGTCGTTGACCGGCGCGCAAGACGCCCGCGGCACCACCTCAGCACCGGCCTCTCCACGAAGTGCCACGACAGCGCCGCGCACAGCAGGATGAACGGCGCCGCGATCAGCACCGCCGTCACATGGCTCAACTGCGGCGCGATATTCGCGACGCATTGCTGCACCATAAAACCGTACAGATAAATCCCATACGAGTAATCGTGGCGCGGCACGAAGCGCCGCAAGAGCGGCGTCGCGCCCACCCATAGCACGCCGTAAACAAACGCCAGATAGAAAAGCGGTTGAGCGCCGGCCGTGTCGCGGAACACCAGAAACACCATCACCAGCGCGACGGCCGTCAGGCCGTTGATGTCGATCCGTTCGCGCCAGCCATACAGCAGCATCCCCAGCATGAAAAACGGTTCCGGCCAGAACGAATAGCCGCCGGACGTTTCGCTGAAGTCACGCAGGCCGATCTGCAGATGCGGCAGATGCACGCGCAGAACGAACGCGGCGCACCCGAGCACCGCCGCCAGTGCCGCCCCCCGCGCGCTGGACAACAAGCCCAGCATGCCTGTCGCCATCACGATCAGATAGCAGCGCACTTCGAGCGGCAACGTCCACAGCGGCGCGGCGACGTCGACTGGAAAGCGGTTGTGCTCGAATACACCGGGCACCACCCAGCCGGTTTTCAGCACGATGGTGGAAAAGTTGTCGAGGTTGGCCCACGTCATGCCGGAAGCAAAATAGTCGCGCAGCGGCAGTGTCGTGAACAGCGGCCCGACGATGAACACGGTCACCAGCGAGCCGCCCGCCACCGCCGGCCACAGGCGCGCGATGCGCAACGCGGCGAAACGCGGCACCGAGCGTTGCCGGTCGAAACTGGCGGTCACCAGCATGCCGCTCAGCAGAAAGAACGCATAGACGCCGAGTGCGCCAAAACCGTCGAAACCGAGCGCGTTCCGGACCCAATCCGTCGTGCCGTCGGGGGCCTGTATCAGATATGAATTGCCATACACCACGGCGATGGCGGCAAGGAGCCGCACGAGATCGAAATTGTTGCCGTTGCGCGAAAGGGCGTGCGAAAGCGGGTTCATCGATACCTCTTACAGAAAGCGTCACTAATGGGTGCCGACGCGCCAGAATGTGGCATGGCAGCAATTTGCACCGTTCGCTTTCGCACAGAGCGCCGCGGCACTGCGAGAGCGGTTCTGGCGGCGGCAACCCGCTGGCGCATTGCCTTGCAGCCGCCGGAACCGCGTGTGGCACCGGCTCCTCCGCGCACAGTCACGCGACATCTGATAATTTGTCTACCGACGGATTGGAATCGGCGCGCCCTGCCCCAATAATGTCCATATGGAGTGTCATTGGGGCGCCATCGCGCGCCCGTCGATGCACCGATTACCCGTTCACCCGCGTCAGACAGGAAGCCTTATGTCCAATACCCCCTCGAAGCACGACAATCCGCTCCTCGATTTCTCCGACCTGCCGCGCTTTGGCGAAATCCGCCCCGAACACGTCACCCCCGCCCTCGATATCCTGCTCGCCGATGCGGCCGCCGCCGTCGAGCGCGCCGCCCAGCCCATCACGCCCGCTTCGTGGGCCGACGTGGTCGAGCCGGTCGAACGCGCCACCGAACCGCTGTCGCGCGCCTGGGGCGTGGTCGGCCATCTGAACGCCGTGGCGGATACGCCGGAGCTGCGCGCGGTGTACGGCGAGAATCTGCCGCGCGTCACCGAATTCTGGTCGAGCGTCGGCCAGAATCTCGCGCTCTATGAGAAGTACAAGGCGCTCCACGCCAGCAGCGATTTTTCCTCGCTGACCGGCGAGCGCAAGAAGATCCTCGGCAATGCGCTGCGCGATTTCCGCCTGTCGGGCGCGGAGTTGCCGGAAGACCAGAAGCCGCATTTCGCCGAATTGCAGGAAAAGCAGGCGGGCTTGTCGAAAGCGTTTTCGGATCACGTGCTCGACGCGACCAACGCGTATGCCTACATCGTCGAAGCCGGCGATGAAGCGCAACTGGCCGGCCTGCCCGAAGACGTGATCGAAGCCGCGAAGGAAGCGGCCGAACGCGAAGGCAAGACCGGCTACAAATTCACGCTGCACTTCCCGTCGTATTTCCCGATCATGCAGTACTCGGAAAATCGCGCGATGCGCGAAACGATATACCGTGCGTATGTGACGCGCGCATCGGAACTCGGCCCGCAATATGGCAACGGCAAGCCGGAATGGGACAACACGGCCGTGCTCGCCGATCAGTTGAAGCTGCGTGCCGAAGAAGCGCACATGCTGGGTTACAACAACTTCGCCGAAGTCTCGCTCGCGCCGAAGATGGCTGAGTCGCCGGCGCAAGTCATGGCCTTCCTCGAGGACCTCGCTACGCGCGCGCGCCCGCATGCTGAACAGGACTGGAAAGAACTGCGCGAATTTGCTGCGAACGAGCTCGGCATGGCCGAGCTGCAGCCGTGGGACATGACGTTTGCCGCTGAACGCCTGCGTCAGAAGCGCTATTCGTTCTCCGAGAACGAAGTCAAACAGTACTTCCCGGAAGACGTCGTATTCAAGGGCCTCTTCAAGGTCACCGAAACGCTGTTCGGCGTGCGCATCCGTCGCGACGAAGCAGCCGTGTGGCACCCGGACGTGCGCTTTTTCCGCGTCGAGAATCAGGACGGCGGCCTCGTCGCCCAGTTCTATCTCGACCTGTATGCACGCGAAGGCAAGCGCGGCGGCGCATGGATGGACGATGCGCGCGGCCGTCACAAGCACACGCAGGGTAGCGTGCAGACGCCGGTGGCGTATCTGACCTGTAACTTCTCGGCGCCGGTCGGCGGCAAACCCGCCTGCTTCACACATGATGAAGTGATCACGCTGTTCCACGAGTTCGGCCACGGTCTGCATCACATGCTCACGCGGGTCGATGAACTGGGCGTGTCGGGTATCAACGGTGTCGAGTGGGACGCGGTTGAACTGCCGTCGCAATTCATGGAGAACTTCTGCTGGGAATGGGACGTATTGAGCGACATGACCTCGCACGTCGACACGGCCAAGCCACTGCCGCGCGATCTGTTCGACAAGATGCTCGCAGCGAAGAATTTCCAGAGCGGTCTCGGCACGCTGCGCCAGATCGTGTTCTCGATGTTCGACATGCAATTGCATACCGGTTTCGATGCGTCCGGCACGAAGAACGCCACCGAACTCGCGAGCGAGATCAACGAGCGTTTCCACGTGGTGCCGCAAGCTTCGTTCTCGCGTTGGCCGAATACGTTCAGCCATATTTTCGCGGGCGGTTATGCAGCAGGCTACTACAGCTACAAGTGGGCTGAAGTGCTGTCCGCCGATGCGTACGCCGCGTTCGAAGAAGCCGCACAGGCCGCGAGCGGCAGCGTGCTCGATCAGGCAACCGGCATGCGCTACCGCAAGGAGATTCTGGAAGTGGGCGGCAGCCGTCCCGCGATGGAATCGTTCAAGGCGTTCCGCGGCCGCGAGCCGAATATCGACGCCTTGTTGCGGCACAACGGCATGGCGCCTGGCGCGGCGCATTGAACTTGTGGTGAAGCATCGGTCGGCTTTGTAGAAAGGGCCGACGTCGACAAAAAAGCCGGTGACCTGCGAGAGCAGGCACCGGCTTTTTTCATGAACGCGCGCCGCGAGCGGTGCGCTGCGGCTAACCGCGATGCAGTTTGAAATCCACCTCGGCAGGACGCCCTTCCAGCGACAACGCCGCGCGCGCAGCAGGCGCACGGCTCACCACCTTGCCGCGGCTCACCACTGCAAGCCGTGCGGCGCGCAAGCGGATCGCTTCGACCGGATCGCGCGCATCGAGCAGCACGAGATTCGCCGCACAACCCGGCGCGACGCCGTAGTCTTCCAGCCCGAGAATACGCGCGGCATTCACCGTGACCGCGTCGAAACACGCATGCATGCCGTCGACGCCCGTCATCTGCGCAACATGCAAACCCATGTGCGCGACTTCGAGCATGTCGCCCGAGCCGAGGCTGTACCACGGATCCATCACGCAGTCGTGGCCGAACGCGACGTTGATGCCCGCCGCCATCATCTCCGGCACGCGTGTCATGCCACGCCGTTTCGGATACGTATCGCTGCGGCCCTGCAGGGTGATGTTGATCAACGGATTGGCGATCGCCGCGACGCCCGACTCGCGCATCAGCGGCAAGAGCTTGCTGACGTAATAGTTGTCCATTGAATGCATCGAGGTCAGATGCGAACCGGTGACGCGCCCATGCAAGCCGAGCCGGTGCGTTTCGGCGGCGAGCGTTTCGATGTGACGCGACATCGGATCGTCCGATTCGTCGCAATGCATGTCGACGCGCAAGCCCTGCTCCGCCGCGAACTCGCACAACATGCGCACGGACTGCGCGCCGTCGGCCATCGTGCGTTCGAAATGCGGAATCCCACCAACCACGTCGACGCCCATTGCAATCGCTCGCTTGAGATTCTCGAATGCGCCTGCGCTGCGCAAGACGCCGTCCTGCGGAAACGCGACCAGTTGCAAGTCGAGATAAGGCGCGACGCGGCGCTTCACTTCGAGCAGTGCTTCGACGGCGAGCAAGCGCGGATCGCATACATCAACGTGGCTGCGAATCGCCAGCAGACCGCGCGCGACAGCCCAATCGCAGTACTGCAGCGCGCGCTCGATCAGCGCCTCCTGCGTGAGGTCCGGCTTCAGTTCGCCCCACAGCGCGATGCCTTCCAGCAAGGTGCCCGACGCATTCACGCGCGGCAGACCGTACGACAGCGTCGCGTCCATGTGGAAATGCGGATCGACGAATGGTGGCGTGACGAGCGAACCGGCGGCGTCGATTTCTTCATGCGCGCTCGCGGCCAGATTCGGTTCGACGGCGACGATGCGGCCCGCTTCGATGCCGATGTCGACCGGCTCTTTGTGCTGCTTGTGCTGTGATGTGGCGCTCGGCGGCAGCGTCGCGCGGCGGATAATCAGATCCATGATTCGCTCCTGTTGACCGCTCTTTGACTGATTGCGATTTTATCGGCGTCAGAAAGTGTGTGCCCGCGTTTTAGCAGGACGCCGTACCGGCAGGCGGAGAGGAATGCGTACCGGCTACGAATGACAACGCCCGCCTATACTCGACTTTCCACACGTTCGATGCCTGGCATTCGATACGCAACCGCCTGCATCATCCACCAACGGAGCAAGACCATGAAAACCATCGGCGTGATCGGCGGAATGAGTTGGGAGTCGTCCACCGAGTACTACAGGCTCCTGAACCGCCACGCCAAGGCGCGTCTCGGCGGCCACCACAACGCGTGCAGCCTGATGCTGACGGTCGACTTCGCGCCGATCGAGGCCAACCAGCGCGCCGGCAACTGGACGGCGCTCGGCGATCAGCTGGCCGACGCCGCGCGCCAACTCGAACGCGGCGGCGCCGACCTGGTGATACTGGCGACCAACACCATGCATCGCGTGTACGAATCGATCGAACGGGCGATCGGCGTGCCCTTCCTGCACATCGCCGATCCGACCGGCAAGGCGCTGCGCGCCGCAGGAATCGCGCGGGTGGGCTTGCTGGGTACACGCTACACGATGGAGCAGACGTTTTACACGGGGCGCTTGAGCGAACGCTACGGCCTCGAGACGCTGATTCCCGAAGAAGCCGAACGCGCGGATGTGCACCGCATCATCTATGACGAGCTGTGCCACGGCAACGTGAATGACGCCTCGCGTGCGGTCTATCAACGTGTGATCGAAGGACTGGCCGCGCGCGGTGCGCAGGCAGTGATTCTCGGCTGCACGGAAATCACCTTGCTGATCAAGCCGGAAGATTCGGCGTTACCCGTATTCGACACGACCGAATTGCATGCGCAAGCGGCAGTGGACTGGGCGATCGAGTCGGAGGAGTGAATGCAAGTGCACGCGGCGCATGCACGCGTGAAAGCGAACGCCAGAAGTTAAAAAGCCCGCGTAGCTTGCGCTAGCGGGCTTTCAACAATGCTTGGTTGCGGGGGTAGGATTTGAACCTACGACCTTCGGGTTATGAGCCCGACGAGCTGCCAGACTGCTCCACCCCGCGTCAGAGAAAAAGAGTATATAGGGTGGTTCGCGAGACGTCAAACAATCGGACGAAATAATTTCAAATGAGGTGCCTGTTGCGGGTCGCGCTCATGCAGCTGGTGAACGCCGCACATAAGCAGACTACTCAGAGATCCTCGACCGTCGCGCCTTCCACTTTGCCGTCGATGATGTCCGCGCCATACTGGCTCGCGCTGCGTTTCGCGACACCGAAATCGGAGAACGTGGACGCCAGCACCAGACGGAATACGCGGCTTGCCTTCGAGCCGCTGATCGCGCCCGGCCGGCACACGCGTACTGCAACGTCGTAACCTTCGGCATGACGCTTGTGACCGTCGAACTTGTCGAACTGCCGCGAAAACACCAGCGGATGCACTTCGAAGTCCTTATAAAGGGCTGGATATAGTTGGGCCATGATGCGTTCCCGATGCGCGTAAATGTGATCCCACTATACGCCGTGGCATGACGGCATCGGGCTTTTATTTTTGACGGCCGCCGGGGCAATTTTCACCGTCGGTCGTCTCGCGCGATAAGATGCGGGACTATCGGAATCGACCCGATCCTGCCAATCCGGATCCGGGTCGCCAGACGGGTCGTCGCTGAAGCAAAAATAAAGCGGAACGCGGGGCCAGCGCCCCACAAAGCCTTGCCCAGCAAGAATGTGAGAACTTTATGAAAATCGCCACCTGGAACGTCAACTCCCTCAAAGTGCGCCTGCAGCACGTCATCGATTGGCTCGAAACCAGCCACGCAGACGTGCTGTGCCTGCAGGAATTGAAGCTGACGGACGACAAATTCCCCCGCGCCGAACTCGAAGCGAAAGGCTACCGAAGCTGGTTCGCGGGCCAGAAGACGTATAACGGTGTCGGCATCCTGGTGCGCGACGGCCTGAACGTCGACGAAAGCAGCATCGTGCGCAATATCCCCGGCCTCGAAGACCCGCAGCAACGCGTGATCGCCGCGACCATCGAGGGCGTGCGCATCATTTCCGCTTACTTCCCGAACGGCCAGGCGCCGGGCACCGACAAATTCGCCTACAAGCTGAACTGGCTCGCCGCCCTGCACGACTGGGTCGCGAGCGAAATGGCGCTGTATCCGAAACTCGCGCTGCTCGGCGACTACAACATCGCGCCGGAAGATCGCGACGTGCACGATCCGAAAGCGTGGGAAGGCCAGAATCTGGTGTCGCCCGAAGAGCGCGCCGAGTTCGTGCGGCTGGTCGAACTCGGTCTCGTCGATGCGTTCCGTCAGTTCGAGCAGCCGGAGAAGATCTATTCGTGGTGGGACTACCGGATGATGGCGTTCCGCCGCAACGCGGGGCTGCGTATCGACCACATTCTGCTATCGAAAGCGCTCGCCGAGGCGTGCTCGTCCTGCGATGTCGACAAGGTGCCGCGCAAGTGGGAGCAGCCGTCGGACCACGCGCCGGTCGTCGCCCAGATCGGCTGAACGCACGGCGAGCGGGGCCTACGTCGCCCCGCTCAAACAGCGCCACAAGAATTCGAACACCATCGCATCGTGCTCGGCCTGCTCCAGCTCATCGGAGCCGCCGTGGCCCCCTTCCGTGTTCTCGCGATACCAGACCTTTTCTGCGCCCAGCGCCTGCATGCGCGCGGCCATCTTGCGCGCGTGTCCGGGGTGCACGCGATCGTCAGCGGTCGATGTGGTGAACAGCACCGGCGGATACGCGACGTCCGCACTCACGCGATGATAGGGCGAGTAAGCGGCCAGCACGCGTGCCTCGTCTGGCTCGTCCGGATCGCCGTATTCATCGATCCATGATGCGCCTGCGTGCAACAGGTGATAGCGGCTCATGTCGAGCAGCGGCACCTCGCACACTACGGCGCCAAACAACTCGGGACGCTGCACCATGCACACCGCGACCAGCAGGCCGCCATTGCTGCCGCCCTGAATACCGAGTTGCGCGGCGCTGGTCACGCCTGTGCTGATGAGCGCCTCGGCCACCGCGATGAAATCGTCGAACGAGCGCTGCCGATGCTCGCCCTGCGCCGCCGTATGCCACTGCGTGCCGAACTCGCCGCCACCGCGTATATGCGCCACCACGTACACGCCGCCGCGCTCCAACCAACCGATCCCCGGCCCGGTCAGATAACCCGGCAGCAGCGGAATCGCGAAACCGCCGTAACCGTTGAGCAGGCATGGGCGTGGTTGCTCGTCTGTCTGCGCCGTCTGCCCTTGCACAGCGTGTTGCGCTACCCGCGGTCCGATCACGGTGTACGGCACCCGCGTGCCGTCCGCGGACACCGCGTGCCCATGCGTCACCGCGAACGGCGTCGCATCGAACTGGGTCGGCCAGCGGTCGAGCAACGTCCAGTCGGTCAGGTCGTTCTGGGCAAGATCGGTGAGCCAGTACGCAGGCGGCTGCAGATAGTCGTCGGTATCGACGAACACTTCGTCGTTCAGCGTCGGCTCGATCGGTGAGACGTCGGCCTGCACATCGTCACGTGAGGGAAAGAAACGTTGATGCCAGTGCCAGCCTTGATCGGCCGCTTGCGACGGGATCCACAGCGAGGTCCTGCTCTGCACATCTTCCAGGTACGACACGATCAGGTAGTTGCGCGTGTGCGTCCACTCGCAGGCGGAGGTTTGCGATGTCGGTGTGAAAAGCGGCACCACGTCACGCTCGCCACGCAAAAACGCGGCTTCGCGGATCGCCAGCAACGCGCCGCCCGGGTAGCGCACGCCATTGCAGTCCCAATCGAGGCGCGGCTCAAGCAGCAGCCAGCCTTGCCAGCCGCCGACCGCGACGTGCGACGGCACGTCGTACTTGTGCCATGCATCGGCACCGTCCGCAGCGCCATTGTTGCTATCGATATCGATGTAGTACGTCTGCGAATCGAAGAAATCGACGCTGCTCACCACCGTGTGGCGCTGCTCGATCGGATCGTAGTGGGCCTCCACACCGATGTCGCCAAACGCCCCCTTGAAGACCACCGGCGCGTCGGCCAGTGCACTCCCCCGAGTCCAGCGCCGTACTTCGCGCGGATAGCCGGAGCGCGTCAGCGTCTTGCGGCCGTTGTCCCAGCCGACGTAGAGCGTGTCCCGATCGATCCACGAAGCCGTGTGCTTGCCGGCCTTTGCAATCACGAAGCCATCGTCCACGAACCGTCGCGCGTCGATGTCGAACTCGCGTACTACCAGCGCATCCGAGCCGCCCGGCGACAGCGTGACCAGCGCGCGATCGCCGTCCGGATAAAGAATGTCGAGTTCGGCACAGACCCATGGCATGCCTTCGGCCGCACCGAGCGCATCGAAGTCGAGCAGGTTCTGCCAGACAGGTGCGCCACTGCGCCAGGCCGCCCACGTCGTGCGCCGCCAGATGCCTTTGGGATTGCGTTCGTCCTGCCACAGATCGTAGGCCCAGTCCTTCCAGCGATCGGGGATGACCGGGCGCTCGCGCGGCAGATAAGCGTCGGCAAGCCGCTGTTTGAGCGACTCGAATTCCGCGCTGCTGCACCACGCGGCACGCGTGCGGGCGTTCTGCGCTTCGACCCATGCGAGTGCGTCAGGGTCGTCGAGCGCTTCGAGCGACAGAAAGGGATCGGGAGAAAGCGGCCAGGAGAAAAAAGCGGCAGAAGCGGGCATCGTCAGCTGTCGAATGAAAACAGCGTTGATTATGCCTTGTGGGAGCCGGAGAGCCTTTGACGCTGCGCGCCGGAGCGGCTGCCAAGCCGCCCCGGCTGACCGCGCAAACCTCAGGGCTCGAGATTGAGTTCCTGAATCTTGCGCGTAATCGTGTTGCGGCCAATGCCGAGCCGCTCCGCCGCTTCAACCTTGCGGCCACGCGTGAAATCCAGCGCCTCGCGAATCACCGCCGCTTCGAAACGGCGCGCGAGTTCGTCCATCACGTCGGCCGCATTCTCGCGCAACATCCGCGCGACTTCGGTGCGCAAGCCGCCTTCCCAGGCGGCGACGGCGGTCGCGACGGGCATGCCGGCAGCACTGGCCGGATGCGCGGCTGCGCTGATGCCGTTGATCGGCGCGCCGCCGGCGAGCCCTACTTCACCGGTGCCGATCACGCCGGTGCCACCGCCCGTGAGATCGGCCACGCCGACTTGCGCGGGGCCCAGATCGGGCGGCAGGTCTTTGATCTCGATGGTCTGCGCCGGCGCCATCACCGTGAGCCAGTTGGCGAGATTCTCCAGTTGACGCACGTTGCCCGGAAACGGCAGCGATGCCAGATAAGCGAGCGCCTCTTCCGACACGCGCTTAGGCTCCACGCCCAGATCGCGCGCACTCTTTTGCAGGAAGTGGCGCGTAAGCAGCGGAATGTCTTCGCTACGCTCGCGCAAGGCCGGCAAACGCAAACGGATCACATTGAGCCGGTGATACAAGTCCTCGCGGAACAGGCCCTGACGCACGCGCGATTCGAGGTTCTGGTGGGTCGCCGCGATCACGCGCACATTGGCGCGCAACGGATTGTGGCCGCCGACGCGATAGAACTGCCCGTCCGACAGCACACGCAACAGGCGCGTCTGGAGATCGAACGGCATGTCGCCGATTTCATCGAGAAACAGCGTACCGTTCTCAGCCTGCTCGAAGCGCCCCTGGCGCATAGCCTGCGCGCCGGTAAACGCTCCGCGCTCGTGACCGAACAGTTCGGATTCCAACAGATCCTTCGGAATCGCCGCCGTATTCAACGCGATGAAGGGACCATTCGCGCGTGGGCTATGTCGGTGCAACGCGCGCGCAACGAGTTCCTTCCCGGTGCCTGATTCGCCGGTAATGAGCACGGTGGCCGCGGAATGCGACAGCCGGCCGATCGCACGAAACATGTCCTGCATCGCCGGCGCCTGGCCGAGCATTTCCGGTGCATCGGCGACGCGGTCGTCCCACGTCTGTTCGCCGCGCATGCTTTCGTCGACCGCGCGACGGATCAACTCGACCGCCTTGTCGACGTCGAACGGTTTGGCGAGGTATTCGAACGCACCGCCCTGGAATGCGGCGACCGCGCTGTCCAAGTCCGAGAACGCCGTCATGATGATGACGGGCAGGCCCGGCACCTTGTCACGGACGGTCTGCAGCAATTCGAGGCCGGAGCCGCCAGGCATCCTGATGTCGGACACCAGCACCTGAGGGCTGTCGTGATCGAGCGCGGCCGATGCCTCGCGCACGTTCGCGAAGCTGCGAGTCGCGAAGTTTTCGCGGGCGAGCGCTTTTTCGAGCACCCAGCGAATCGATTGATCGTCGTCTACTATCCAGATCGGCTTCATATAGGTCGTTCAGAAGTCTTGAGAGGCTTGTGGTGTTAGCAGTCGAGCGGCAGCAGAATCTGAAACTCGGTGTGGCCCGGCCGGCTTTCCACTTCGATCAGCCCGTCGTGCTGTTGCACGAAAGTCTGCGCGAGCGTCAGGCCGAGACCGCTGCCGTCCTCGCGCCCCGACACGAGCGGATAGAAAATGCGGTCACGGATTTCTTCGGGAATGCCTGGCCCGTTGTCAGTGATATGCAAGTCCAGTGCCAGCTTACATAAACGTTTCGACACGGTGATCTTGCGCGCAATGCGAGTGCGCAATTCGATGCGCGCATCGCCTTGCGAGATGCGTTCGCGCAATGCTTCGGCAGCGTTGCGCACGATGTTCAGCAACGCCTGGATCAGTTGCTCCTTGTCGCCGCGCAGGTCCGGCACGCTCACGTCGTAGTCGCGCTCGATCGTGAGACCGCGCGGAAACTCCGCGAGAATCACCTGACGCACGCGCTCGCACACTTCATGAATATTCACGTCACCGACGATATGCGGATGACGGTGTGGCTCCAGCAGGCGATCGACCAGCGTTTGCAGCCGGTCCGATTCCTTGATGATGACTTGCGTGTACTCGCGCAACTCGTCGCGCTGACGCTCGCCGAGTTCGAATTCGAGCAGTTGCGCCGCGCCGCGAATCCCGCCGAGCGGATTCTTGATCTCGTGCGCGAGGTTGCGGATCAGTTGTTTGTTGACCGCCGTGAGGTCGTTGATGCGCTCCTCGCGGTCGGTGCGGATATGCCGCTCGTTCTCGAACAGTTCGAGCAGCACATAGTCTTGCGCGCTTTCCAGGTGACCGACGACCGCATGCACATGCAGCGGCTCGTGGCCCGGACGCTCGAGTACGGCGTCCAGATGCGTCGCGTGAAAACGGTGGGCGGCGATCGCCGAAATCGTGGCGAGCAGTTCGTCCGCGTTCGAGAAGATGTCCGGCCACGCCATCTGCGTCAATTGCTTGCGCGAGAGCTCCAGCATCGACTCCGCCGACGGGTTCGCAAACACCACGCGCAACGTGCGCTTCTCGAGCACCAACGCGACTGTCGGCAATGCCTCGAAGCCCGGCAGCAAACCGGAACCCACGAGCTGAGCGTCGTCCGACAGCGTCTGCTCGTGCCCTTTCCTTGCCTTCATCAGATTCTTCAGAACCATCTTGCAGTCTGGCCGATAGGAGATGGTGATCAATCAGGTGTACCGCTTATTGTCCTGCCTGATGCGCTACTTCTTTGCCCCTGTACGTCACGAACGCCGCGAATGGACTCATTCGCGCCTAACAAAAAAGGGACGGCGCCGCCGTCCCTTCGTGACCGATCGCGAGCGTCGGGCAAAGCGCTTCGCCGTTTGAAGGGCGAAGCGCCATTGCCGCTTACAGCGAGTAGTACATTTCGAATTCGATCGGGTGCACCGACTGACGATAGCGTTGCAGCTCGCCCGTCTTCAGTTCGATGTACGCGTCGAGCATCGAGTCCGTGAACACGCCACCGCGCGTCAGGAATTCGCGGTCCGCGTCGAGTGCGTCCAGCGCCTGGTCGAGGCCGGCACATACGGTCGGGATCTTTGCATCCTCTTCCGGCGGCAGGTCGTACAGGTTCTTGTCGGCAGCTTCGCCCGGGTGAATCTTGTTCTGCACGCCGTCCAGACCCGCCATCATCAGCGCGGAGAAGCACAGGTACGGATTCGCCATCGGATCCGGGAAACGCGTTTCGATACGGCGGCCCTTCGGGTTCGACACGTGCGGAATGCGGATCGATGCCGAACGGTTGCGCGCCGAGTAAGCCAGCTTCACCGGTGCTTCGAAGTGCGGCACGAGGCGCTTGTACGAGTTCGTCGACGGGTTCGTGATTGCGTTCAGCGCGCGAGCATGCTTGATGATGCCGCCGATGTAGAACAGCGCGAATTCCGACAGACCTGCGTAACCGTTGCCTGCGAACAGGTTCGTGCCGTCTTTCCAGATCGACTGGTGAACGTGCATGCCCGAACCGTTATCGCCGACCACCGGCTTCGGCATGAACGTTGCCGTCTTGCCGTACGTGTGCGCGACGTTCTGGATGATGTACTTCATTTGCTGCAGCCAGTCGGCGCGTTGCACCAGCGTCGAAAACTTCGTGCCGATTTCGTTCTGGCCCTGGCCCGCGACTTCGTGGTGATGCACTTCGACCGGAATGCCGATCTGTTCGAGCAACAGACACATTTCCGAACGGATGTCCTGGAACGTGTCGACCGGTGCGACCGGGAAGTAGCCGCCCTTCGTGCCCGGACGGTGGCCGGTGTTGCCGCCTTCGAAGTCCATCGCCGACGACCACGGTGCTTCTTCCGAACCGATCTTGACGAACGTGCCCGACTGGTCCGTGCCCCACTTGACCGAGTCGAAAATGAAGAATTCAGGTTCCGGACCGAAGAAGGCCGTGTCGCCGAGGCCCGTGCTCTTCAGGTACGCTTCAGCGCGCTTTGCGAGCGAACGCGGGTCGCGTTCATAGCCCTTGCCGTCAGCCGGTTCGACGACGTCGCAGGTCAGGACGAGGGTCGACTCTTCATAGAACGGGTCGATGAAGGCAGTGTTCGCGTCCGGGACCAGCAGCATGTCCGATGCTTCGATGCCCTTCCAGCCGGCAATCGACGAACCGTCAAACGCATGGCCGCTTTCGAACTTGTCTTCATCGAATGCCGACACCGGCACCGAAACGTGTTGCTCTTTGCCGCGCGTGTCGGTGAAACGGAAGTCGACAAACTTGACGTCCTCGTCTTTGACGAGTTGAACGACGTCGGCCACGGATTTACTCATAACCTATCTCCTGATTAACGAATTCGGCGGATTCAGCCGCCGCCCAATCTAGCTGACCCATCCCGGCGCGTCCACCCCTCTATCGTTGAGGATGAACATAAAAGCCTGCTGGAACAAATCGATCGGCACCAATAAAGCAGCTTCTGTGCCATGTGTGCGCCAACCCGGCGCAGAACCACACTGCGCGCGCGTTTGCGGGGAATGGGCGCACCGAACCGCATGCGGCCCCGAAATCTTCACGTTGCGCATCGCACCGAGTTAGTGCATTCACAAAATCGACAACGGGTGACATCTCTATTCTGGTGCATTTTTCGGAATATGCACCATTACAGAGCGCACATCTCCTTGCTTCGTGCGGACTGGACGCCCGCGCTGAACCGCATGCGCGTCGCACGCGGCGCGCTAGAATGTTCATTTGGTCCGACGGAGATTTGCGCTCATGAGCACGCTCGAACAGTTGTACGCCCAGGCGGACAAGCGCCGCACCGAGAACCAGTTGCCCTACGCGGGCGCGGTATCGCCCGCCGAGGCGTTCGAACTGCTGCAACTCGACTCGCGCACGCGTCTCGTCGACGTGCGCACCCGTGCCGAACTCGATTGGGTTGGCCGGCCGGTTATCGGCGACGGACAATACGCCCACGTGGAATGGACGCGCTACCCAGGCGCCGTGCCGAACCAGGAATTCCTTCAGCAACTGAGTCATCTCGCTTCGCCCGACACGCCGGTGCTGTTCTTGTGCCGCAGCGCCGCGCGCTCGAAGCTCGCCGCGATTGCCGCTACCCAAGCCGGCTTTACCAAGGCGTACGACCTGCTGGAAGGCTTCGAAGGCGACAAGGACGGCCAGGGGCATCGGAAGACAGTGTCGGGCTGGTGCTTTCGCGGGTTGCCGTGGATCGGCGCCTGATTATTGATCCGCAGGGGCCTTCGGGAGATGGGGCGGGACAATTAGACGCATCGTCGGCGCTGCATGTGACAGGCCGATGATGCGTTGAGTGTTATGTCAGGTACGGACGCAAGCGCGCCCGAAGGAAGGATGGTGTGCGTGGCGATTAACCGCTGCACGACCAGCGCTCAAGCGCGTGGTTTAGCCCCAGCCGCTTCCGGCTCGACGATATCGCCGCCCAGCAGGTGCACACCTTCACGCAGCTTCACAAACGCCGCTGCCACCGCTTCCGGTTCGCCCTTCACACCGAGATCGATGTGATGCCGCGCATACACGCCGCCACGCTCCGCATCGCCCACGCTCGGCAGGCTGAACACCCGCACACCCGGAAAATCGTGTTCGATTTTTTCCATCAACGGCGTGAGGCGTGACTCCGGCAGCTCGAACACCAGCAATGACTTTTCCGCGTGCGGCATCGCATGATGCAGATGCGCGTATTGCGTATCCAGCACCCACTCGATCATCGGCCACGCCATCACCGGAAAGCCCGGCACGAAGTAATGCTGCTTGATCGAGAAGCCAGGAATCTTGTTGTAGCCGTTGGGAATGATCGACGCGCCCTGCGGATACGTGCCCATATTCAGACGATGCCGGTTCTCGGCCGAATTCAGATCGAGCGGCGCTGCGGCGTTCGCCGGATACATATCGCGGATACGCTCCTGAATCAGCTTCGCGGCCTCCGGATGCAGTTCGAGCGGCACGCCGAGCGCGGCTGCCGCGCACTGGCGGGTGTGGTCGTCCGGGGTGGCGCCGATGCCGCCCGTGGAAAACACGATGTCGCCGGAGGCGAACGTGCGTCGCAACGTCGCCGTGATGCGCTCCGGCTCGTCGCCGATATATTCCGCCCAGCCGAGCGACAGCCCGCGCGCGCCCAGCAATTCGATGACCTTCGGCAGATGCTTGTCGATACGTCTGCCCGACAGGATTTCGTCGCCGATGATGATGACGCCAAATGCCATTGCCGCCTCTTTCGCTTTGTCAGTAATTCATCAGTAGGGAACCGGCGCCGCGTGCCGCGGGCCGTGCTCTTCCGCACGCATGCGTTGCAGCGCGCGCAGACAGTAGTAGCCGAACCACAGCGCCGAAAACACGAGGATGAACGCGTAGATCCAGATCGTCACCGCGGTGATCACCGGGAACAGCACGATCAGCCATACCGACGATGCCCACAGCAGCGTCGGCAGTGAACCCAGCAGTCCGCTCGCGATGCCGATCAACAGCAGCGGCAAACGGAAGCGTCTCACCAGCGCGCGCCGCTCGTCACGCGTGGCATGCAGCGCGAGCGCGTCGTAGCTCATCACGCGATACGTCAGCCAGCCCCACAGGAGCGGCGGAATCAGCGCAAAAAACGGCGGCACCAGCCAGAGCGGCAACGTGACGATCAGCAGCACCAGACAAACCAGCGTGGTCCACAATGCCTGGCCCAAGCTACCGTACCACGTTCCGCCGCGACGCATTTCAAGGCCGGGGAATTGCCGCGCCGACAGAAAGCGGATCACGGCCGGCATCGACAGCGTGGCAATCAATAGCAACACCGTGACGACGATCAGCGGAATCGCCATCGCAATCACGATAAACGGCGCGATTGCCGTGTGCAGCGCCGAAAAGCCGAGCCAGTCGAACAGATGATAGAGCGTGACGGTGAACGACCAGCTTTCGAGCCACGTGCGGGTGGCGCCGATCAGCGTCTGCCAGGAAAACCACAGGATCACGCCCCACCCGACCGTTGCCGCCAGAAACGGCAGGAAGGTCAACCAGAGCATGCGCGGGTGGAGCGCGCTTGCGAGCGCACGTCCGAACGAGCGCAACAGATCATTCATGCGAGCCAGTGCCGGTGAACGAAACGATGGAATAAGGAGAATGCCGCAACGCACCGGCCACGAGGCCAAGGCTGCGCGCACAAACGTGAACAGGATAAACCACGTGACGCGCCGCCGGGAAAACCGACGGCGCAAGAGGAAGAATGCTCAAACCGGGGCGGCGTCGCTGCCTTCGGTGCGACGCTTCGGCGCAAGCCTCCCGGCGATGCGCACGAAGGCAAGCCAGTGCTGCGCCCAGAAACCGTCGCCGTAGCGTCGGCCTTCGAGTTGGTCACGGATGCCGGTGGGCTCCATTTCGCGGCTCCACGACACGCTGCGGAACAGCATGTCCCACCAGGGGAACAGCACGCCGAAGTTGCAACCGTACTTCAGCCCTTCGTGGCCATAGCCGATTGCATGATGCCGGCGATGGAAGGTCGGGCTGACCAACAGGCGCTCGCCGAGCCAGCCGAAGTACAGACTAATGTTCGCGTGCTGCACGCTCTGCGCGAGGTTCGTGATTGCCACCAGCACGACGAATTGCGACGGTGGCACGCCGATCACCAACGCGATCGCTGCAAAAAACGAAGCCTGCAACAAACTGTCGAGCAAATGGTTACGGTCATCGGACCACAGCGACATTTGCTGCTGGCTGTGATGTACGGCGTGCAATTCCCACCACACACCGATCCGATGTTCCCAGCGGTGATACCAGTAGCCCGCGAAATCGAGCACGAGCAGGTACATCACGAATGTGACGAGCGGCTGCGTGGTGACGCCCGGCCACAGATTGTCGAATTCGATATTCGCGATGTTGTGCAGCCGCAGCCAGGCCTGCACGTTGTCGAACAATGGCTGCAGCGCGAAAAAGAAGAACAGGTTCAGGATGCCGAGCTTGGCGATCCACGTGTAAATCACGTCGACACGCACGGCCTTGCGGTTTTCCCACCGCTCCACCGGGCGGAGCATTTCGAGCGGGCGCAGGATCGCGTACATCGCCAGCACCTCGAAGACGCCGACGATCACCCAATACAGGCTGTCGTAAGTGTCTTCGTCATAGTCCATCAGATTGAAGTGGAACAGCAGCGGCTGCACCACGTCGACGTACAGCAGCGTCTGCACGGCTGAGACGAAGCTGTCGAGAGAAGAAAAAATCAGATGGAACATGGTGCTGGCCTGTTACTTCATTCCTCGCGGTCTGCCTGTTACAGCGTCACGCGCCGTTCGGCGCCGTAATCGGCGCGCGATTGAAGAAATAGATACCGTGCGGCGAACGGCCGACGGCTATCGTCTGGATCAGCTTACGCGTGTTCAGGTCGATGATGCCGACATGTTTCGCAAAGCGGAAGGTCACCCACAGATAGCGTTTGTCCGCGGAAAGTTCCATGTCGTCCGGCCCCGGCATCAAACCGGTGATATCGCCGACGTTGGTGAGCGTGTCTTCGTCGATGATGCTGATCGTGCTCGCGACGCGGTTCGATACCGCCACATGCTTGCCGTCGACCAGCGAGCGGAAGTTGTGCGCGCCCTTGCCGGTCTGGATCGTCTTGACGATTTTCTGGTTGCGCCAGTCGACCACCGCGACGTAATCCGCCCCGGTCATGCCGATCAGCAGATATTTCTCGCCCGGGGTCATCCACAGGCCGGCCGGCACCTTGCCGACCTTCATCTTCCACTTGACGGTTTGCGTAGCCAGATCGATAGCGGCTAGCTCGCCCGAAACCTGCAGCGTGACGAACACCGTCTTGCTGTCATTGGTGAAGGCCATGTGGCTCGGCATCACCGCGAGCGGCAGACGCGAGGCCAGCGTCATCTGGTTCTTCTGGCTGTCGTAATGATAGATGTCAAGGCGGTCCAGACGCAGCCCGGTGGTGACGAGCCATTTGCGGTCGGGCGAAAAGCCGATCTGGTACGGATCCTCGATGTTCTCGACCCAGCGCTGGACCTGGCCCGACTTCGGGTCGACGAACATCAGGTTGTTCGACACCGAGTTGGCGACGATCAGCGACGAGTTGTCCGGCGTGGCCATCAGGTGGTGCGGTTCCTTGCCCGTCGGCACCGTGCCGATGACCTGGCGGGTGGTCTCGTCGATCAGGCTCAGCGTGGCTTCGCCGGAATTGAGCACGATCACGTTGTTGGCGAGAGCCGCCGAAGAAAAAAAGCCTGCGGCGGCGACCAGCGCTGCGCCTGCGGCGAACGTGGCAGTCACGCCGGGAAGAAAAAATTTACGCATGAAAACTCACTTCGGAGAACAACCGTCATTGTAGAACGTTTGCTGTGACCAGCGGTTGACGTGGATGCGGGTGCGACGCGTGGAAAGACGAAGGGACGCGGCGCATCCGGCGGCAAATCTGTCAGTGAATTCCGAGTCACTGACAACCCGACGACGGTTTTACGTAGAAAAATCCGTGGCGATTCATATCAATCCATTTTAACCCACATAATAACAGCTCATTAAATTCTTATGCCATTCCGTTTTTCATAAGACAAAACAAGATTATTCTTTACTTTATACAATTAAAAAACACTTTTCCAAACCCAATTACATCCCGCCATTTATTTTCAACGATTTAAGAATTGGCTTATTTCAGCTTCGCCCCACCAGAACTGACAATCTCGCCGTTCATCGCCCATGCACTTAACCCCGTGGACATGAAAGCGTGATGCAGGTAATTCGGACGCGCGAGGAAATCAACAGAACACAAAAAGCGGCCGGAATAAATAACCGTAGCCGACGTGTTCTGCCTATGCGCGACACACTTGGGGCGATGATGCCTTTTCCGACTCAGAATGCTTTCGTGTGCCGTCCACGATCTAATTCCGGCGGAGTTTTCTGAAAAATGAATAAAATCTACAAATCGGTTTGGTGTGAGACGACGGGCTCGTGGGTCGCCGCGTCGGAGACGGCTCGCTCGAAAACGAAACGCGCGGCATCGCGGAAGCTGGTCATGGCGCAGGCTGTGCTGGCTGCGGCAACTTTGCTGGGCGGTGTGCCGGTGGCGCAGGCGGCTACGGTTTACTTCGCTGCCGGCTCGGTCGTTCCGGGCGTGGATCCCGATGCGACAGCCTCGGGACCGGGCTCGGTGGCGGCGGGCGTTGGATCGAGTGCATCGGGTTCGGGGTCCATCGCGATCGGTAACTGGGCAACGGCAACGAACACGGCCGCGACCGCGATTGGGTTCAAGGCGGAAAGCCGGGGCGAAGGTGCATTCGCGGCCGGGATGACAGCTCTGGCCGACGCCGATTTCAGCACCGGCATAGGCAACTATGCTAGCGCGACGGGCGTGGGCGCAACGGCGCTCGGCGCCAACGCGCTCGCGAATAGAAGCGGCGCGGTCGCCATTGGCCTTGACGCTAGCGCCTTCGCCGACGGCAGCGTTGCGCTCGGCCAAGGTTCGATCGCCGATCGTGCTAACACCGTCTCTGTCGGCGCAAGCGGCGCGGAACGTCAAATCACCAACGTCGCAGCCGGCACCGAAGCAACGGATGCCGTCAACCTGAGCCAGTTGAATGCCGTTGCCGCCGACGCATCCCGCTATTTCAAGGCAGACGGCCTCAATGACCGCTCGGATGACGCCACCGCAAGCGGCGACCACTCGGTTGCGATCGGCGCCTACGCCAACGCTTCCGGCGCTGAGTCATTGGCGCTCGGCACGTCTTCGCGGGCACAGGCAGACAACAGCACCGCCGTTGGCACCCTCGCGACGGCTGCGGGCGACAATTCGACGGCGCTCGGCTATCAGGCAAATGCCAGCTCCGCCAACTCGGTCGCGTTGGGCAACGGTTCGGTCGCCGATCGTGCCAACACCGTCTCCGTTGGTGCAAGCGGCGCAGAACGTCAAATCACCAACGTTGCAGCCGGCACCGAAGCTACAGACGCCGTCAACCTGAGCCAGCTGAATGCCGCTGCCGCTGACGCCTCGCGCTATTTCAAGGCAGGTGGCGCCAATGACGGCTCGGACGATGCCACCGCAAGCGGTGACCACTCAGTCGCGATCGGCGCCTACGCCAATGCTTCCGGCGACGCCTCTTTTGCAGCCGGCACGTCCTCCTGGGCACAGGGAGACAACAGCACGGCTGTCGGCACGCTTACCACGGCAGCAGGCGACGGCTCGACGGCGCTCGGCTATAACGCTAGCGCCGTCGCGGCTAACTCGGTCGCACTGGGCCAAGGCTCGATCGCCGATCGTGCGAACACCGTCTCGGTCGGCGCAAGCGGCGCAGAACGTCAAATCACCAACGTTGCAGCCGGCACCGAAGCTACAGACGCCGTCAACCTGAGCCAGCTGAATGCCGCTGCCGCCGACGCATCGCGCTATTTCAAGGCAGGCGGTGCCAATGACGGCTCGGACGACGCCACCGCAAACGGCGACCACTCGGTCGCTATCGGCGCCTACGCCAACGCTTCCGGCGACGCCTCTTTTGCAGCCGGCACCTCCTCGTGGGCACAGGGAGGCAACAGCACGGCTGTCGGCACCCTCGCGACGGCTGCCGGCGACAATTCAACGGCGCTCGGCTATCAGGCCATTGCCAGCTCTGCCAACTCGGTCGCCCTCGGCAACGGCTCGATCGCCGATCGTGCCAACACCGTCTCCGTCGGTGCAAGCGGCGCAGAACGTCAAATCACCAACGTCGCAGCCGGTACCGCCGACACCGACGCCGTCAACGTTGCCCAGTTGAAGGAAGTTACGTCCCAGACCGACGCCAGGCTCGACGGCGCCGTGATGTACGACAGGAACGCCGACGGCAGCGTCAACAAGAACAGCGTCACGCTCGGCGATGCAACAAGCGGTGGCACAGTGATCCATAACGTCGCCGACGGCGTGGACACAAACGACGCCGTCAACCTCGGCCAGTTGAACGCGGCCATCAACGGCGCGGTCAGCGACATCACGGTCAACACGGCCAATCCGTTCTACAGCGCGGAAGGCGACCGCGGGACAGAAGGCGCGCTGGCAAGCGGCGCGCACTCGGTCGCTTCGGGCGCGAACGCACAAGCAGCAGGCGCCAATACCGTGGCCATCGGCGCGAACTCGGTCGCAAGCGGCAACAACGCCACCGCACTCGGCGCAGCAGCAAACGCCAGCGCGGACAACTCAGTGGCATTGGGTCAGGGCTCAGTCGCGGATCGGGCGAACACAGTATCGGTTGGCGCAGCGGGCCAGGAACGTCAGATCACCAACGTCGCAGCCGGCGTACAAGGCACGGACGCGGTCAACGTCAATCAACTACAGCAAAGCGTAAGCGGCGCGGTCGGCCAGGCAAACAGCTACACCGACGACCAGATCCGCTCGGCCCGTCGCGATTCGTACGGTGGCACGGCATCGGCGCTGGCCGCAGCAGGTTTGCCGCAGGCGGTCTTGCCGGGTCGCGGGATGGTGGCGATTGCGGGTGGCACGTATGGCGGCCAGTCGGCGATGGCCATCGGCGTTTCGCAGCTGTCGGAAACCGGCAAGTGGGTCTACAAGGTGCAAGGGACGACCGACTCGCGTGGCCAGTTCGGTGCGTCGGTCGGCGCGGGCATGCACTGGTAACAACTCGGCGGAAAACGTGATTGGCTCGATCTGAATCAGTCACGCCGACGCCGATAGCATTGCCGTACTTAGCGAGCAGGCGCGGGCCCGCAAGAACTCGCGCCTTTTGCGCGTGACAACATTCTCAAAAGGAGTGGCGTCGCGCGTTTTTTTGCTCGACACCGCGTGTAGAAGCGCATCGGCTAACGCTGGACGAACGAAGCGGACAGTTGCGCCGCCCCACTTCCTGTGCCGCCAGGCGCCGCATCGGTCCCGCCCCAGCCATCGCTCAACGCTGCATCGACTCCCACACCTTATAGAGACGCTTCACCGACACCGGCATCGGCGTCCGCAACTCCTGCGCGAACAGCGAAATCCGCAATTCTTCGAGCAGCCAGCGGAATTCCGACAGGCGCGGATCCAGCACACCGCCGCGTTGTGCAAGCGCACGCTGGTAGTTCTGCAACAGCGGATGGAATTCGGCGAACTGCCGTGCGTCGCGCGCGGAGTCCGCCTTCAGCTTGTCGATGCGCAACGCAATGCCTTTCAGATAGCGCGGAAAGTGCGCCAACTGCGCGTACGGCGTATCGACCACAAAACGCTTGCCGATCAGCCCATCCAGCTGGTTCTGCATATCCGCATGCGCGGCCGTGAACGACTTCGCCTGCACCAGTTTCTTCGTCACGGTCGCGTACTCGGTCAGTATCTGGCCGACGAGCCGGGCGATTTCCTGAGCCAACAAAGTCAACCGGCTGCGGCCTTCGTCGCGGCGTGTATGGAAACTGACGTCATCGGCTGGCAGCGGGTCTTGCAGACACGCGCGATCAAGCGCGGTGTCGATCAGTTGATCGCGCAGTTCCTCCTGCGTGCCACGCGGCATGAACTGCATCGCCATTTCGCGCAAACCCGGGAGATTTTTCTCCAGATACTTGATCGGCTCTTTCAGTTGCAACGCGAACAAACGCCGCAGCCCTGCACGATGAATGCGCGCGGCTTCGTCGGGTGAATCGAACACTTCGACGTCACAGTGCGTGCCGCGATCCACCAACGCCGGATAACCGAACAAGGTCTGCCCGCCACGGCGAATTTCCAGCAACTCGGGGAGCTTGCCAAAATTCCACGTCGTCAGCTTTTCGTACAACGCGGTGCCCGCTGCGCCGTCTTGCGACGCAGTTTGCGGACTTGACGCAGCAGTGCCTTTGCCTCGCGAAGCCCCACCACTTACCGCACCGGCTGCTCCGCCCGCTTGCGCGCCAACAGCCACGCCGCCACCGCCTCCGGCATCCGCCAACGCCACCCCAGCCGCACCCGACGCAATCTTCTGAAAATGCTGCTGCGCCTGGCCACCAAGTTCAGCACGCAGTTGCGACATATTCCGGCCCATCGCAAGCTGCCGCCCGTGCTCGTCGACGACCTTGAAGTTCATGAACAGATGCGGCGTCAGCGTCTCGAGCTTGAAGTCCGATTGCTTCATCGCGACCTGAGTCTGCTCGCGAACATCGGCGATCAGCGTCTCAAGCAAACCGCCCGCGCCGAAGCGCGGACCACTATGCCGTTCGACGAAACCCGCCGCGAACTCAGGCAGCGGCACGCAATGGCGCCGCAGCTTCTGCGGTAACGATTTCAGCAGAAGTTGCGTCTTCTCTTTCAGCATGCCGGGCACAAGCCATTCGCAGCGCCGCGCATCGACCTGATTGAGCGCATACAGCGGCACGGCGAGCGTCACGCCATCGCGCGGCGAACCCGGCTCGAAGTGATAGGTAAGCGCCATCTCGACGCCCGCCATCGTCATCCGCTTCGGGAACAGATCGGTCGTGACGCCGGCAGCTTCGTGCCGCATCAGATCGTCGCGCGACAGGTACAGCAGACGCAGCTTATCTTCCGGCTGACCGCTCTTCTTCACCTCGTCGCGATACCAGCGCTCGAACGACGCGCCCGTATAGATGCCTTTCGGCAGCGCCTGATCGTAGAAGCCGAAAATCAGCTCGTCGTCGACCAGCACGTCCTGGCGACGCGACTTGTGTTCGAGCTGCTCGATATCGGCGAGCAGCTTGCGGTTGTGCGCGAAGAACGCGAGCTTCGTATCGAATTCGCCTTCCACCAACGCGCCGCGAATGAATAGCTCACGCGCCCGCGCCGGGTCCTGTTTGCCGAAGCTCACGCGCCGCCGGTGGTAGATCGGCAGACCGTACAGCACCGCGCGCTCGAACGCCGACACCTGCGCCGCCCGCTTTTCCCAATGCGGCTCGGACAACGATTTCTTCAGCAAATGCTCGCCGATCTTTTCGATCCATTCCGGCTCGATCTTCGCGATGCAGCGTGCGTACAGACGGCTCGTCTCGACCAGTTCCGCGGCCATCACCCACTTACCGGCCTTCTTCACCAGCGCCGAGCCCGGCCAGAGATAGAACTTGATGCTGCGCGCGCCGAGGAAATACGGCTCGTCGTCGGCTTTCAGACCGATGTTGCCGAGCAGGCCGGTCAGCAACGCGAGGTGAATCTGCTCGAAAGTCGCTTCGGCCTCGTTCAGCCGCCAGCCGTGCTCGCGCACCACGGTCAGCAATTGCGAGTGCACGTCGCGCCATTCACGCAGGCGCAGTTGCGACAGGAAGTTCTTGCGGCACTCGTCCTGCAATTGCCGGTTCGACTTCTTGTGCGCGATCGCTTCTTCGAACCAGTTCCAGATCTTCAGCCATTGCAGGAACTCGGAACGCTCGTCGGCAAACCTGCGATGCGCCTGATCAGCTTGCTCCTGCGCCTCGATCGGCCGGTCACGCGGGTCCTGCACAGACAAGGCGCTGGCGATGATCAGCACTTCCTTCAATGCCTGCTGATCGCGCGCGGCGAGAATCATCCGGCCGACGCGCGGGTCGAGCGGCAAGCGCGCGAGTTCGCGGCCGAGCGGCGTGAGCTGGTTGTCGTCGTCGACGGCGCCCAATTCGTTGAGCAGTTGATAGCCGTCGGCGATCGCGCGGCCCGGCGGCGGTTCGATGAACGGGAAGGTTTCGATCGCCGTCAGATGCAGCGACTTCATCCGCAAAATCACCGACGCCAGCGACGAACGCAAAATCTCCGGGTCGGTGAAACGCACGCGGCCCTGATAGTCGCTTTCCTCGTACAGACGAATACAGATGCCATCCGCGACGCGGCCGCAACGCCCTGCCCGCTGATTCGCGGCGGCCTGCGAGATCGACTCGACCTGCAGTTGCTCGACCTTGTTGCGATACGAGTAGCGCTTCACACGCGCGAGTCCCGTATCGACCACATAGCGAATGCCGGGCACTGTCAGCGAAGTTTCGGCGACGTTAGTGGCCAGAACGATGCGACGCGCGTTCGACGTGCGGAACACGCGTTCCTGCTCGGCGGCGGACAAACGCGCGAACAGCGGCAGAATTTCCGTGTGCGGTGGATGATGCTTGCGCAGCGCTTCGGCGGCATCGCGAATCTCGCGCTCGCCGGGCAGGAACACCAGCACGTCGCCGGGACCCTCGCGGCACAGTTCGTCGACCGCATCGACGATCGCTTCCATCAGATCGCGATCCGTTTCGCGCTGCGTCTTCGGCCTGTCACGCGATTCACGCGACGACGAAGAAGAACCCTCCGCCGCCTTCACCGCCGGGCTGTCCTCTGCGACCGGCCGATAGCGCACCTCGACCGGATACAGACGCCCGCTCACTTCGATCACCGGCGCGGGCTCGTCGTCACTACCGAAATGGCGCGCGAAGCGGTCCGCGTCGATCGTCGCCGACGTCACGATCAGCTTCAGATCGGGCCGCTTGACGAGGATTTCCTTCAGATAGCCGAGCAGAAAATCGATGTTCAGGCTGCGCTCGTGCGCTTCGTCGATGATCAGCGTGTCGTAGGCGTTGAGCAGCGGATCGGTCTGCGTTTCGGCGAGCAGAATACCGTCGGTCATCAACTTGACCGACGCGCCCGGCGACAGATTGTCGGTAAACCGCACTTTGTAGCCGACCACTTCGCCAAACGGCGTGCCGAGTTCTTCGGCGATGCGGCGGCCCGTTGCCGACGCCGCAATCCGGCGCGGCTGCGTGTGGCCGATCAGACCGGAGCCACCAGCGCCGAGGCCGCGCCCGAGTTCGAGGCAGATTTTCGGTAGCTGTGTTGTCTTACCCGAACCGGTCTCACCGCAGACGATCACGACCTGATTCTGTGCGATGGCCCGGGCGATTTCCTCGCGGCGGCCGGACACTGGCAGCGCTTCGGGAAACGTAATCGGCGGAATCGGATTCGGCTCGACGACGCGCTGAACGCGCGGAGGACGGGGCTCGCGACGCGGCTGCCCGTTTTGCGCATTGCCTGCTTGCGGCGATTTTTGCGCGGGCGCACCGCTTTGCTGACTGGCACGTCCGTCGCCACGCTTCGGCTGATTTGGAGCTCGCGTGTTTTCGGACTGCGCGCGCCGTTCAGCGCCCTGCTGCTCGCGTTGGCCGCGAGGCGCGTTCTGCGCGCGTCCATCGTCGCGGCGCGCGGGCTTCTCCACGTCGCCGGAAGTCGGGTGGCTGCGCGCAGCGTCGCCCTGTGGGGTGTGCTTCCGCCCTTCATGCGCAGCTTTCGACGCCTGCGCGCCCGCCTCGCGGCGCGCCTCACGCGGCGGATTATTTTTCTGGGCGGACACGCGCGCGTCATCCGCGGAGCGCAGGGACTCACGCGCGGCGGGTGGCGTGTTGCGGTTAGCGTCCTGCGCATCGCGGCGGCGCGCGTCGCCCGGCTTCACCTGATCGGCGGCCGGCGCCACATTCTCGTTCGCCGTAGCGGGACTTTTGGGTACATTCGACATGGGGGCGCATTATAATCCCCGGCATGAATTCCCAAACCGACCTCGTCCCCGCGCCCGCGAGCGTTCCGGCCCCCGCCGGAGCAACGGAAGACCTCGCACAGCACGCGCAATTCGTCGACTGGATGCGCTCAGTCGCCCCTTACATCCATGCGTTCCGTAACAAGACGTTCGTCGTCGGTTTCGGCGGCGAGGTGGTGCATCAGGGGCTCCTGAATGCTCTCGTGTCCGACATCGCGCTGCTGCAGGCCATGGGCATCCAGATCGTGCTGGTGCATGGCTCGCGACCGCAGGTCGAAGAGCAGATGAGCCTGCACGGCGTGGAATCCGAGTTTTCGCACGGCATGCGCATTACCGATGCACGCGCGTTGGAGTCCGCGAAAGAAGCGGCCGGCGAAGTGCGGCTGGATATCGAGGCGGCGATCAGCCAGGGCTTGCCGAACACGCCGATGGCGCACGCGCACATCAGCGTGGTGTCGGGCAACTTCGTGACGGCGCGCCCGGTCGGCATTCTGGACGGCGTCGATTTCGCCCACACGGGCGTAGTGCGCAAGATCGACGCGGATTCGATCCGCCATTCGCTCGCGAGCCGCAAGCTGGTGCTGCTCTCGCCGCTCGGCTTCTCGCCCACCGGCGAGGCATTCAATCTGTCGATGGAAGACGTCGCCTCGGCGGCGGCGATCGCCCTGCGCGCCGACAAGATCGTGTTCCTGACCGAGACCCCGGGCCTGATGGAGACCGGCGAAGACGGACCGGTGCTGGTTCGCGAACTGTCGCTCGACGACGCCTACAAGCTGCATGAAAGCGGCGAGGTCACCGGCGACGCGGGCTTCTATCTGAAACATTCGATCCGCGCCTGCCGCGGCGGCGTGGCGCGGGCACACATCATCCCCTACGCGCTCGACGGCAGCCTGCTGCTCGAACTGTTCCTGCACGATGGCGTGGGCACGATGATCTCGTACGAGAACCTCGAAAGCCTGCGCGAAGCCACGCCGGACGACGTCGGCGGCATTCTCTCGCTGATCGAGCCGCTCGAATCCGACGGCACGCTGGTGCGGCGCGGCCGCCACCAGATCGAACGCGACATCGACCATTTCTCGGTGATTGAGCACGATGGCGTGCTGTTCGGCTGTGCGGCGCTGTATCCGTACCCGCAGGAGCGCATCGGCGAAATGGCCTGCCTCACGGTCGCGCCTGAAGCGCAAGGCACCGGCGACGGCGAGCGCCTGCTCAAACGCATCGAACAACGCGCCCGGGCACGCGGCCTCACGCGGATTTTCGTGCTCACTACGCGTACCGAACACTGGTTCCTCAAGCGCGGCTTCGTCAAGGTCACGGTCGACGACCTGCCGGAAGACCGCCGCCGACTCTATAACTGGCAGCGCAAGTCGCTCGTGCTGATGAAACAGCTCTGAGCGTCCCCATATAAAGCGACTGCCCGCCCCACATCGATATAGGAGAAGCACAGCATGACTCGTACGGTTCAATGCGCGAAGCTCGGCAAGGAAGCCGAAGGCCTCGATTTCCCGCCGCTGCCGGGCGAACTTGGCAAGCGGATCTACGAAAGCATTTCGAAGGAAGCCTGGCAGGCCTGGTTGAAGCAGCAAACCATGCTGATCAACGAAAACCGCCTGAACATGGCCGATCCGCGCGCACGCCAGTATCTGATGAAGCAGACCGAAAAGTTCTTCTTTGGCGAAGGCGCGGATACGGCGCAGGGCTACGTGCCGCCGGCAGCCGAGTAAGCGCTTTTCTGAGCTACAAGCCAGAATTGGCGACCAGCCTGACAAAAAATCCGCGCCGCGAGCGCGGATTTTTTTCGCCTGTCTGGCCGCGAATTTCGTCGCGCATTTCGCCACTTTCAAGCCTTGGAAAAATTCACTAACCGGACCATTTCCGGCCACTTTTAAGCCTCTTTTCCATACCGCCACAATCCGCCGAATCCCCCGCCACGCAAGGGATTGAGCGCCCTCCCCGGGCTGTCGGCCGAATCCCAGGTTTGCACGATCGTCCGTCATCGTGCTATCATGTGCACCGTTCCAACAGCAATTTACCTTCATTCACATTCAGTTCACACTTGGCATGCAGTGCGTACCAAGGGCCGGATTGAATAGTTTTTATACAAGAAGGCTTGTCGGTCGTTTCCCCGCTTGAGCTCGCACTATGAGCGGCGATCCAGCACCGGCCTTTTTCGTTTCGAGCCTTTCAGCGGCGCATGGGCCAGCTTTCAGCCACCCCAGCGTCCTCATGCATCTGCCCCCCTTCCACGGCCACGCAGATGCAACAGTCAGCACAATCTAGACGAGTGTTTTTTCGCGAATGATTCGCGAGGCACGGGCGTTCTGTTTTCTTTTTTCACGCCCCCTTCTATCGCCTTCGGGCGAGAGAGACGCCATCGCTCTGCTCGCGAAACTGCACTTCCCCAGCACCCGTGGCGGAACGTTCATGCGCGTTTTCATGAGTTTCGTCGCAGTCATTGGAGTTTTCACCTTGACCGCTTCCAGCAACGGCTTCTGGCGACATCACAAAGAAGAACAACGCCTCTCACTCGACGACATCACCGTCGTCGACAAATCTCTCCTCAAGCGGGCCGTCGGCGCCATGGCGCTCGGCAACGCAATGGAATGGTTCGATTTCGGGGTGTACAGCTATATCGCTGTCACGCTCGGCAAAGTGTTCTTCCCGTCGTCGAGCCCGTCCGCCCAGTTGATCGCCACTTTCGGCACGTTCGCCGCGGCGTTCCTCGTGCGGCCGGTCGGTGGCATGGTGTTCGGGCCGCTGGGCGACCGCATCGGCCGTCAGCGGGTGCTGGCCATGACCATGATCATGATGGCGCTCGGCACCTTCGCGATCGGCCTGATTCCGAGCTACGCGACGATCGGCATTTTGGCTCCCGCGTTGTTGCTGGTTGCGCGCCTCGTGCAAGGCTTCTCGACGGGGGGTGAATACGGCGGCGCCGCGACCTTCATCGCCGAATTCTCGACGGACAAGCGCCGCGGCTTCATGGGCAGCTTCCTCGAATTCGGCACGCTGATCGGCTATGTGCTCGGCGCGGGTACGGTCGCGGTTCTAACGGCGACGCTCTCGAACGAGGCGCTGCTCTCGTGGGGCTGGCGTGTGCCGTTCCTGATCGCGGGCCCGCTGGGTCTGGTGGGTCTCTACATCCGGATGAAGCTCGAAGAAACGCCCGCGTTCAAGAAGCAGGCCGAACAACGCGAAGCCGAAGACAAGGCGCTCCCGAAGCAATCGTTCCGCGAGCTGCTGATGCAGCAATGGAAGCCGCTTCTGCTGTGCGTCGGCCTCGTGCTGATCTTCAACGTCACCGATTACATGGCGCTCTCGTATCTGCCGAGCTACCTGTCGGCCACGCTGCACTTCAACGAAACGCACGGTCTCTTCCTCGTGCTGCTCGTGATGGTGCTGATGATGCCGATGACGCTCGCAGCCGGCCACCTGTCCGACACGATCGGCCGCAAGCCGGTGATGCTGTTCGGCTGCGTGGGTCTGTTCGTGCTCTCGATTCCCGCGCTGCTGCTGATTCGCATGGGCACGGTGCTGCCGGTGTTCGGCGGCCTGATGATTCTCGGCGTGCTGCTGTCGTGCTTTACCGGTGTGATGCCGTCGGCGCTGCCGGCGCTGTTCCCGACCAAGATCCGCTACGGCGCGCTCGCGATCGGCTTCAACATTTCGGTGTCGCTGTTCGGCGGGACGACGCCGCTCGTGACGGCATGGCTCGTCGACAGCACCGGCAATCTGATGATGCCCGCGTACTACCTGATGGGCGCGTCGCTGATCGGTATCGTGTCGGTGTTCGCGCTGCGTGAAACGGCCCGCAAGCCCTTGCTCGGCTCCGGTCCGTGTGTCGCGACGCGTGCCGAAGCGCATGCGGTGCTGCGCGGCGAGCGTGAGGCGGCGGAGATGGATGAAGGTTACGCGTCTGCTGCTACGGCGCGTGCGTGATCCTGGCTTGTGCCTAGGTTGCTCAGTAACTAGCCGCCGAAGTTGTACGCGTATCGTCCGCGAGCGCTATAACTAGCGGCTGCGTTCCACAGCTATAAGCGTGAACATGTTCGAAAGCGGGCCGGCAAATATTTGTCGGCCCGCTTTTTTATGTCACCAGAGAATCGAACGTTGCGCTGACGTGCGTACCTTCAACGATCAGCATACCGGCGGAAATCGGCAACTTGAAACGTCTCGGCCCTGCGCTGCCTGGATTGACGAACAGCACACCGTCACGCTCGCTGATCGCTGGCTTATGAGAGTGCCCCGTCACGACCACGTCGATGCCTTCGCTGCGCGGATCGTCGCCCACATCGGCAATGTCATGCACGACGAGGATCGTCACCTGTTGGACGGTCAGCTTGACGTGCGTCGGCAGCGAGGCAACCGGGTCGTCGATATCGTTATTGCCGCGCACGGCGGTGACCGGCGCGATCTGCGCGAGCGCATCGAGCACCGCCTGATTGCAGATATCGCCCGCGTGGATGATCGCGTCGCACCCTGCGAGGTACTGCAGGGCTTCAGGACGCACGAGGTTATGCGTGTCGGAGATCAAACCGATTCGGGTGGCCGGAAAGCTTTGGGTGCGCGAAGTCATGATCTCAGTATCGGCCAAACGGCCTCAATCCGCTGACTGCTGTTCAGCAAGCTCACGCGTCACAACCTGCGCCGGCCGTTTTGCGCGAAGCAATCGCCTGGTCGCCCCTTGCACCACCATCGACACCACCGCCGCGCACGCAAAACTGACCCACACACCGTAGTGCGGCAACATCGTCGCGGTCACGGCGAAGAACGCCGCGAACGAGCCGCGGCCGATCACCATGCCGCGCATCAACAACGCAACGAAGTCCGAGCCATGCGCGCGCTGGGCAGACACCGCGAGCACGATGCCGAGCAACGGAAACACCGACAGCAGCCCGCTCCACGTCGCGCCCATCGACGCGGACAGCGTCGTCACCGCCAACGTCAGCACCGCGCCGGCGAGCATGCGCAGCGCAAGATCGCCGAGCCCGAGACGCGTCGCCGGCACATGGCCGGTGACGCGCGGCAAGCCGCTTTGCGAAATGGCGACAGCCACGCAACTCGCGGCCACCGCCCACATCAGTCCACCCGGCAAATGCGTGAGTAACATCGCCACGCCAACCCATCCGAGCATGCCGGCCACAAGCGCAAGCGGCCATGCTGAACGCCGACACGTCCACGCATACGCAAAATTGAACGCCTCGGAGGCGGCGATCGCCGCAATCGATGCCGCCGACGCCAGCGCTGCGAATGCCGGCCCACGCTCCAGCGCGAGCAGCAACACGATCGGGCCGGACACCACCGGCAGCCCCGCGAGCCATCCCGCCACCGACGGTCCCCACACCCGCCCCGCCACAGTCAGCGCGGCGAGAAACGCGGGCACCAGCGTGAGTTTGAGCGCAAGCAACATGCTTACGCTTCCATCAGATGTTCGATTCGGCGATCGGGAATGAGCCACCACGCCGCGGCCAGCGTGTAGAGCGCGGCCGAGAGCCACGGCTGAACAAATGCCAGCGCCATGCCCACCAGATAGATGACGACCGACACCTTGCCCTTGAAATCGTTGCCGACCGCCTTCGCGAGCGTCGACTCCGTACCGTGCTCGCGGATCAGCACGCGAGTCAGAATGAAATACGCAATCGCCGACATGAACAGCACGGCGCCGTACATCGCGGTCGGCCAGGCGGCGAGATGGTTTTCACCGACCCAATGCGTGACGGCCGGCAGCAACGACAGCCAGAACAATAGATGAAGATTGGCCCAGAGCACCGCGCCGTTGACCTTCTGCACGGTATGGAACAGGTGGTGGTGATTGTTCCAGTAGATGCCGACGTAGATAAAACTCAGCACGTAGGCGCAGAACACGGGGATCACGGGGCGCAGCGCGGCGAGATCGAAGCCGTCCGGCACCTTCAATTCGAGCACCATGATCGTGATGATGATGGCGATCACGCCATCGCTGAAGGCTTCGACGCGTCCCTTGCCCATCGGTCGGTTTCCTGATTGTGTAGTCGCTACGCCGCCGATTATCGGTGATGACAACCGGACTTGTCGAATGCGGCCGGCGGCGCATGCGCGCCTCACCTGATCAGCGCGCCCCGCTCGTCCAACAACTGACGAAGAATGCTGCGATGGCAGCGGTTTTCGTCCTCGCAATAGCAGCCGACGGAAAAGTTGGTCGTTTTCGACAAGGCGGCAAGCAGGTCCAACACCTTGCTGGCATCGCCGCCATTCATCTCCGCGCGGAATTTCTTCGCGAACGCGGCCCAGTCGCGGTCGCTCGTCACTGCCTTTGCTTCCTTGACCAGCTCCGCGTCAGGCGAGAGATTGGGCAGCCACACGTCGTAATAGTCACGGGTGGCGAATTCGGCCCGGGGTACGCCGCGCGGCGGCCGCCGAACGGTGCCGATACGCAGCCCCTCGTCAGCCGCTCTCGGAGACCCAAGCTGAACGATGCTGATGCTCATGTTGTTTTCCTGATCCGTGGTGGACTCGCGACCTTCTCCCGTCGGGTCGATCAACGCCGCTCGTCAGTGGTTCTGCAATGCAATGCGTCCTGCAATCCAGGCTCAGCGTCTCAAGCCCTTCATGGCCTCGATTTCCATCGCGGCGTTGCGCTCTTCGCTCGCCTCGATCGGATCCATCGCCTCGTCGATCGAGGCCGCTGCACGTTCCGCCGCGGCTTTCGTTTCGTCGAAGTCGGGATCGAATTCTGCGTCGTCGTCGCCCGGCGGTTCCAGCATGTCGCGAAGCATGGACGCCAGTTCCGGCGTGTCCCACGCCGCGCCCTGCTGCTTCTGCTTTTTTATGTAGTGTCTGACTTCCGCGTCCTGTTCCGGGGTCAACGGAAGACCGCGAAAAGTGCTTTTGGGGTCAGCATCATTCATGATCTCGCTCCAGGATACGTGCCAGTTCGAGTTTAATCCCGTTATGGCGACGTGATCTCAGCTATCGGTCACTGGCAAACGCCAGGGTAGTACACCGCCAGCCACACGCTCGGCTCCGTGTCGCTGGTCCATGCCACTCGATGCCGGCAATGTGCGTCGATCAGCACGTGGTCGCCGGGTTTCATCGGATGCAGTTCAGGCTCGCCTTCGAATTCCAGCGCCGCCGCGCCGCTCAGCAGCACGACCCACTCGGCGCGCGGACTGTCGTACCAGAAGTCCGGCGGGCTTGCGTGCCCCCGCGAGACGATCCGTTCGATGCTCACCCCGGCCTCTTCCACAAGCGCGTCGACCTGTTCGTCAGCGCCGGCTGGCGCGCCGGGATCGAAGAGGTTGCCGCTGCTGATCGTGCGTTTCATTGCTTGTGCTCCGGCTATGCTCGCTACCTGAGTTCGCTGCACGTTTTCGCCGAGCGCGCTTGCTCCCGGAATACCACCGGTGCGCCGCTCATTTCATCGGCTTGAGGCCATCGAGCAAGGTCGGCACGAGTTCGCTGATGGTCGGATGAATGTGCATGGCGTACTGCAAGGTCGGATACGGCGCGCCGGCCGTCATGATGTCGATGAACGTGTGCAGCGCTTCGTCGCCTTCAATGCCATGGATCGCCGCGCCAAGAATCTGCTTGCTTTGCGGGTCGACCAGCACCTTCATGAAACCATCCGTCTCGCCGCGTTCGCGCGCGCGGCCCACCCGCGTCATCGGCATGGTGGCGATCAGCGCCTCGCGGCCGGCTTTGCGCACGTCGGTCTCCGAAAGCCCGACGCGCGCGAGCGGCGGATCAACGAACACCGCATACGTCATGATTCGCGTATCGACGCTGCGCGCGCCGCCGTCGAGCAGATTGGCGGCGACGATCTGAAAATCATCGTAGGAAGTGTGGGTAAAGGCGCCGCGTCCGTTGATGTCACCAATCGCCCAGATGCCCGGCACGTTGGTGCGCAACTGGCCGTCGACGGGAATCATGCCGTGCCTGTCCGTCGCGATGCCGGCCACGTCGAGGCCGAGGTCGTCGGTATTCGGTTCACGGCCGGTGGCGAATAACAGGTGCGACGCTTCGAGCGCGGGAACGTTCTGCTCAAAGCCGATGCACACCTCGTTCTCGTGATGTGGATGCGGTTCGACCTGCGCAGGCTGCACGCCGAAGACAAACTCGATCCCTTCACGCGCCAGCACCTTCTGCACGGAGTTGGCGAAGTCGGCATCTTCGCGCGTCAGCACGCGCTCGCCGCGCACCAGCACCGTCACCCGGCTGCCGAAGCGGCGAAAAATCTGCGCAAATTCGAGCGCGATATAGCTGCCGCCGACAATCGTCAGATGGTCCGGCAATTCCGTCAGTTCAAGCAGGTTGGAGTTGGTGTAGTAGCGAACGCGCTCAAGCCCTTTGAGCGGCGGCACGACGGCGCGCGTACCGGTATTGATGAAGATTTCGTCGGCGCTGAGTTCGTCGCGCACCGAGCCGTCCGGGCCGCTGATGGCAAGCGTATGCGCGCCGGTGAAGCGCGCGTGGCCGGTGAAGACGGTGACGTTATCCGCGCCGCGCAGCCATTTCTCGACGCCATCGCGCGATTGGCCAATGATCTTGTCCTTACGCGCCTTGACCGCTGCCAGATCGACGCTGACCGCCCCACTCACCTGCACGCCCAGGTCCGCGGCGTGGCGCGCCACGTGGGCCGCGCGGGCGCTAGCTACATACGATTTGGTGGGTGTGCAGCCGACATTCACGCAAGTCCCGCCGAAAGCCCCGCGTTCGATCACCGCGGTTTTGCGGCCGCTTTGACCGAGACGGACAGCGAGCGGCGCCCCGCCTTGTCCCGTACCGATCACGACTGCGTCGAAGTGCTGTGGCATGGCAGATCTCCCGAGGCTGGGGTGCTGGTCGTAGCATCTTACCCTCAGCGCTTCGCGTTGCCGCTATCGCTCCTTCTGGTTGCTTCTCGTTGTTTCTGGCACGCGCGGTGGCGTTCGCGCGCTGGCTGCCGATCTGTTTTCGCGCCGCCAATGGGCAGACCGGCCGATTGCTGGAAATTGCGCCCGCTAGCGTTCAGTGTTCAGGCGTGGCAATGCACGGCGCAGATCAACTCGCGCGAGCGTTGCAATGCGGCCTGCGCGCCGCGCGCGGCCACCACCCAGCCGACCTGGCCGAGGTTGAAATCCTGCGAGACCATTACCTGCATGAGCGCGACCATCGGCAGGATCACCGCGGGTCGATAAAGCTGGTTCTGAATTAAGGCTGGCATAACGGCTCCCATCGCGCTGGGCCGTTCTGGCACGACGCGGAATGTACATTCGATGGGAGGATTTTAGGGAGACCGGGGCCGCGGATAAATACCGGGAACGCGAAGGCACTTGTTTGGGAATCTGAACAATCGAATCTGTATCCCCAAGGCAGTGAGCAATGAGGTCCGATAGCTGAATTAGCCCCTCGGGCGAAGTGGGTTTGCGGCGCCTACAGCCGTGTCCCGAGACGTCAGGGCAGCTATGAAGCGCTGGCCAGCCCCACCTGCGCGTCATGCAGGCTACGCGCATAAGCGCTCGCCCCCACAGGCCTGCTATAAAAATAGCCCTGCTGCTTGTCGCAAGCGATCCCGCGCAAAAACGCCGCCTGCTCGGCGGTTTCCACACCTTCCGCCGTGACATTCATGCCGAGCGAATGGGCCATTGCCACGACCGCCTGCGTGATCGCGATCGAATCGCGATGATCCGGCAAGCCCGCGACGAAGGAACGGTCGATCTTCAGGTTATGCAGCGGAAACCGCTTCAGATACGACAGCGACGAATAACCGGTGCCAAAATCGTCGACGGAAATCCGCACGCCCATCGCGCTCAACGCGGTGAGCATCGGCAGGACGGCCTCGCTGTCGCTCATCAACAGCCGCTCGGTAATCTCCAGCTCCAGCGCCGCCGGCTCGAGCCCGGACTCCTCGAGACAGCGCTCGATGCGCTCCACCAGTCCGCCTTTGAACTGGCGCGGTGACAGATTCACCGCGACGATCAGATCCGGCGCCAGCGTGCGCCGCCATTGCGCGACCTGCTCGCAGGCCCGCGCCAGCACCCATGAGCCGATCTCGACGATCAGGCCGGCATCTTCGGCCACCGGGATGAACTCCACCGGCGAGACGTTGCCCAGCTCGCTGTTGTACCAGCGCAGCAGCGCCTCGGCGCCGATCGTACGGCCGCACTGGCTGTCGACGATCGGTTGATACACGAGGCTCAGTTCATCCGTGGCGAGCGCGCGCCGCAACGCCTGCTCGATCATGAAGCGGCGCTGCAAATGCCGATTCAGCTCGGCGGTGAAGAACTGAAAATTGTTGCGGCCGCATTGTTTCGCGTGATACATCGCCGAGTCGGCGTTGCGCATCAACGTGGGCACGTCCTGGCCGTCCTCGGGAAAGAGACTGATGCCGATCGATGCCCCCATGTAGTACTCGTTGTCCGCCACCGCGAACGGTACCGCGATCGTATCGAGAATACGCTGGGCAAGCGCGATCAGCCGACCCGTGTTTTCGTAAGCGCTGACCACGATTACGAATTCGTCGCCGCCCACGCGCGCGAGCGTATCGTCGCGCGCGACACACGCCGACAGCCGCTCCGCCACGCTGCACAGAAGCGCATCACCGGCCTCGTGACCGGCGGTGTCGTTGACCTTCTTGAAACCGTCAAGATCGACGAACAGCACGGCGACCCGCGCCAGCTCGCCCATGCCTGCCACATCACCCGGCGTGAACAGATCGCGCATCCGCTCGGCCAGGTAGGCGCGGTTGTAAAGGCCTGTGAGCGGATCACGGGTGGCCAGAAACTTGAGCTGCCGTTGCGCCTCGCGCACCGGCCCGATGTCGGTGAACGAGATCAGCACGGAGCTGGGTTCGCTGTCGCCCGGTTTGATGATCGGCACGACATTCTCAGTAATCCAGACGACATCGCCGTCCGTCAGTTCCAGACCGATCGTGATGCCGAGCCTGGATTTGCCGGTCTCCAGCACCTGACTGGTGGGACGATCGGCGTCGGTGACGATTGAACCGTCCTCGTGATATGCACGCACCATCACCGTCTGAATGTCGCGGCCGACCAGGTCGGCGCTCGCCCGCAGAATGCGTTGCGCACTCGGATTGCAGGCCAGCACCACGCCTTCGCGCGACTGCACGATGATGCCTTCGTTGAGATGGTTGACGACCAGCCGGTGATGCTCCTCGCTGTGCGCGAGGCGTTGCGCCATCGCGTCCTGATGAACAGCGAGACCGACACTGTGGCTGATGTCGTGGAGCATCGCCGCTTCTTCGGGGGTCGGCCGGCGCGACGTGCGGTGATAGACCGCGAACGCACCCAGCACCGCGCCGGCATCGTTTTCAAACGGCACCGACCAGCACGCGCGCAAACCGAGCGGCAACGCGAGGTGCCGGAAATCGGCCCACAGCGGATCGGTTTCGATATCTTCGACGGCGACCATGCGCCGCTCGTACATCGCGGTGCCGCAGGACCCGGCTCGCGGGCCGATCGGGACACCGTCGATCGCGGCGCTGAAGTCCGCCGGCAGAGAAGGCGCGCCGCCCACGCGCGCGCGTACGCCGTCCGCGTCCAGTAGGAGGATCGAACAGGTCGCACCATCGCCTAGCAGCGCTTCCGCGCGGCGGCATACTTCGTCGAGCAATTCCGGCAGCGGTGTGTTGCGCGTAATCAGCCGCAACACCGTACGCTCCGACGCCAACACCCCCTCGGCCCGGTCCGGCCCGTAGCGGGTGCCCTCAGGCGTTGCTCCCATCGTGCTATCTGATGTCGCTTCGCGTGTCATATGTGCGCCCCCTAACCCCACATCGGCAAGTTAGTGTAAGCGGCACACCGGGGTTTACGCGAGGCTAGCGCACTTTAATTACGATGCATAGCGTGCTAAGCGTGTGACCGGCTAGTCGGTCAGCCAATGAAGCGACTGCCCCGTTAACACGGCGAGCACGGTGAAGCCGGCGATCGCGGCCATTGTCAGCGCCAGCCCTGCCAGATGCGCGGCCAGCGCCACGCGGATATCGAGCGGCGCTAACCGCACGGGTTGAGCGGGGGCCGCCGGAACCGCTGCCGGACCGGTCTCAGCCGCTCTGCCGTTGGACGCCCCGCTAGCGCTCACTTCAGGCTCGCGACGCCGGGCCGCGCGAGGTGCAGCACCTCGTAGACCGTGCGCCCCGCCGTGGCAACCGGCGGCGACGACGACAGCGTGAAACGGATCAGCTTCCAGTTGGCGACATCGAGTGCGGAGACCACGGCGACCGTGTCGTCCTGCTCCGCGATGCGACGGTTCTGCTCGATCAGTGCGGCGCGCAACTCGGCGCGGTTGTCCTGCTCGCCGATCAGCTGTTCCTCGCGATACAACGCGAGCGCCCGTTGCGCCGGCCCCTTGCGGGCATCAAGCGGCAACCAGCTTTCGACGTCGGGACGGCCAAAGTCGTCGATCACGTTCTGAAAGCGTGAACCCATGAAAAAGTCGGCGGTCTGCTCAGCATCGAGCCACAGATACACCGCGGAATACACGTTCGCGGTAGCGCCGTAGCGGCCCCGTTCGCGGACGACGAAAGCCTTGAATCCCAGCCCCTCGGTCGCGTCCCACAGCGGGCCGCGCCGCGTCGCGCGCTCGCGGATGACCCCCATGTCATAGGTGGACGGCAGACGGTGCGAATACTGTTTGGCAAGCATGGCGAACTCCTTGTGGTTTCGACTGAAGGTGAGCTTGCGCCGGCGCAATCATTACATCAAGATATGGTGATTTATATCTGCGATAAAGTTTCGATATGAACACCCTCGCCCGTCCTCTCGATCTGGATGCGATCCAGGCCTTCGTGCTGGTCGCGGATCTCGGCAGCTTCACGCGCGCCGCCGAAGTCATGGATACGTCACAAGCCGCGATGAGCCTCAAGCTCAAACGGCTCGAAGCGCGTCTGGGTTACCGCCTGCTGGAGCGCACCCCGCGCGCGGTGAGACTCTCGCCGCGGGGTGACGCTTTCATCGGCGCCGCCCGGCAATTGCTGCTCGCTCATGAACGAGCGCTGGCAGAGACCGCCGACGCGCCGGAGCGCCGGCTCAAGCTCGGCATCAGCGACCACGTGGCAGGGCCGAATCTGCCGGCGCTGCTGGGGCGGCTCGCGGCTTACGATCCGCTCCTCGTCATCGAAGTGCGCATTGCCGCGTCACGCGACGTCCTTGCATGGTTCGAGCGCGGTGAAGTCGACGCGGCGATCGGCCGTCGCGAAGGCGATCGCCGTGATGGGCAACTGCTGGCTGAGGAACGGCTCGGCTGGTTCGCGGCGCCTGGCTGGCAGCATCGCGAGGGGCAGCCGCTGAAGCTGGCGACGCTCGCCGCGCCATGCGGGATTCGCGCGATTGCCACGGACGCGCTCGATGCGGCCGGGATTGCGTGGACCGAGGTGTTCGTTGGTGGCGGCGTGATGGCTGTCGGCGCTGCCGTTAGCGCAGGGCTCGCCGTGGCCGCGCTGGCGCAGCGCGTGGCGCCGGCGGGAGCGGTGGAGGTCGGCGAACAACTCGGCTTGCCGACGCTGCCGAATTCGAAAGTGGTACTGCATACACGGCTGAGCGACCCACGCTCGCAGGAAACCTTGCGAGCGGTCAGCTCGGCGTTTATGAACGCAGCCTACTGAAGGGAATGGGTGGACCGGACGGACTGGTCCACCTTGCCTCAGTTGTTTCCGCTTCCGGGCGGCCGATCACCGCCCCGTTGAGACCCACCTTGAGGGCGGTTATTCCCACCGCCTTGCTGACCTCCCTGTGGACGGCCGCCTGCATTGCCCGGCTGCTGCCCGCCTGCCGGGCGTCCGCCTGCATTGCCCTGCTGCCCGCCCGGTGGACGTCCGCCTGCATTGCCCGGTTGCTGGCCGCCCGGTGGGCGTCCACCTCCATTGCCCTGCTGCCCGCCCGGTGGGCGTCCGCCTCCATTGCCCTGCTGGCCACCCGGTGGACGTCCGCCTGCGTTATCCGGTGGCCGACCGCCTGGCGGCCGACCACCCGCGCTTCCGGGCGGCGGACCTCCGGGCGGACGCCAACCTGGTGGCCGTCCTGCACCTGGTCTCGGGGGTGGTGGCGGTGAATGATGCGCCCAGCGCGATTGCTGCCCGTACCACGGCCGGCCCCGATAATAATTGCCCCAGTAGGTGCCGATCGAGAACGTCACGATCGGCAAGCCGATCACCGTGCCGTAGCTCATCACCGGCACATTGCTGCCCTGATAGGGATAGCTGAGTCGCGCTGCGTAGACCCAACCGCGCAGATTCTCAGCCGCGACGTCACACCATTGGTAGTTGCTGATGCAACCCATCACGCTTACCGGGACACCGCCCGGCAATTGCGTCACGACCGGGTAATCCGAAGCCGGCCCGGCGCGCACGTTGACCGTGCCATTCGTATAAGCCTGCGACTGCGCGGACGCCACTGCTGGCAGCGCCAGCAAGCTGAACGCCGCATACATGCATCGAACGAGGTGTTGTTTCATTTTTTCTCCCGTTTTTACGTCCCGTACTTATCCACATCTGCAATGCGCATGCCTGAAACCAGCCGGCAAATGCTTATGGAATTGCCCTAGCCGTTCCAGTGCGCCCCGAGCAAAGCAAGATTTGGTAATCACCCACCCGAACTCATGCTGTTTTCGGGCCTCTGTAGTCCGACGACTCGGCCGATCATCCATTGCATGAAAAACCCATGCACTGCCGGGAGCACCATGAAAATTTTCCGCCCAATCTTTGTCGCCGCATTGATGCTCACGTATCTGCCCGCTCACGCTACCAGTTTCGACTGCACGAGGGGACGCTCGCTCACCGAACGGATGATCTGCAACGACCCTGCGCTCTCGAAGCTCGATGACACGCTTGGGCAACTGTACTGGAAAGCGCGGCGACGGGTCGTCAACCGTCGCGCGTTCCTCACGGACAGCGACAGCAAGTGGGCGTGGCGGGAAGCGAATTGCCGCGATGCGGCGTGTCTGGGGACGTGGTACGAGACCCGGATCGAGGAACTGCAACGGCTAATCGAAAGCATCCAAACGGGAAACCCGGATGGGCCGACTGAACCGAACACTCAGCGTAAGGTGGTGATGCCTGCGCTACAGCAAACCGAAACCGCGATGCTTCGATGCACCGCGGCAGATCCGGGAATCGTCGTGAATGACCAGTGCTCCACTGTGATCAAGGAGAACAACGGTAAGTGGAAATATCAGCCGCACGGCGGCGACTGGTTCTGCGGACTGGCGATGCTCGCGCCAGCGGACGTGCAATAGCACTACCTGCCGCTCCAGAACTTCCGCTGAACTTCCAGCACCTCAGTCTCCACTTCGGCCACCGGCCCGATCACCTCGACGGGCTTCTGGCAGTGATCGAACACATACCGGCAATCCACGGTCATGGTCGGATTCTCGGCATGATCGCCGGTCGCCTCCAGCAGGCGCTTCTCGGTCATGCCAAACACGACGCGGCCGATATTGGCCCAGTACATCGTGCCGGCACACATGCAGCAAGGCTCAACCGACGTGTACAGCGTACAACTCCACAAGTACTCCGGCGTGAAGTTCAACGCCGCCACGCGCGCCAGCACCGACTCGGCGTGATTCACCGTATCGACATTGCCCTGCTCCATCAACACGGTCTCCTGATCCGGGCCGACCAGCACCGCGCCGAACGGATGGTGCCCCAGCAGCGTCGCCCGTTCGGCTACCCGGCTCGAATGTCGCAGATGCCGCACGACCTGCTCGTGCGTCGGCGTTAAACCCTGCGGCGGATAGGCCGGCGCCACTCCAGCGGCGCCGGCGTCGGTCGGGACGGTAAGACTCACGGGCGATCTCCTTTAATCTTTTAATAATAGTTAGGCAAACCAATCAATGCATTACTTCGGCAGCGAACCGTCGACGCCTTGCACGAACCAGTTCAAACGCAGCAACTCCGCATCGCTCAACGACTTACCCGCGGCGACTTTCACCGTGCCGGACTGATCCGCGATCGGACCGGCAAACGGATTGAACTTGCCGGAGATGATGTCGTCACGCTTCTGGCTCAACGCCTTTTGCGCAGTCGGCGACACCGCATTCGTGTTGATGTTGGCCAGATCGATCGCCTTCTCTTTCAGCCCCCACCACACGGGAGAGTTGTTCCACGAACCCGCCATCACCTGCTGCACCAGATGCGTGTAGTACACGCCCCAGTTGCTCACGCATGCGCCCAACTGCGCGTTCGGCCCGAACTTCTTCATGTCGGAGTCCCAGCCGAATGCATGCACTTTCTTCTGCTCGGCGGTCTGCATCGTCGCCGTCGAATCGGTGTTCTGGATCAGCACGTCGGCGCCCTGGCCGATCAGCGTCTCGGCGGCCTGTTTTTCGAGGCCCGGGTCGAACCAGCTATTGATCCACACGACCTTCACGCGTGCATTCGGATTGACCGAGCGCGCACCCATCGTGAACGCGTTGATGTTGCGCACCACCTCCGGCACCGGCACCGAGCCGACAAAGCCGAGCGTGTTGGACTTCGTCGTATAACCTGCGACCAGTCCGGCCAGATAGGCGCTCTGGTAGGTCCGCACGTCATAGGTGGCGAAGTTGGCGGCCTTCTTGTAGCCCGTCGCATGTTCGAACACGGCGTCCGGGAAATCTTTGGCGACCTTCAGTTCGAAATCCTGGAAGCCGAAGCTCGAGCCAACCACGATCTTGTTGCCCTTCGCCGCCAGATCGCGAAACACGCGCTCCGAATCCGCCGACTCCGGCACGTTCTCAACGCGCGTCACCTTGATCTTGTCGCCGAATTTCGCCTCGACCTCTTTCACGCCCTGTTCGTGCGCGTAGGTCCAGCCGGCGTCGCCCGGATTGCCGAGGTAGACGAAGGCGATGCCGAGCGGCTGCGCAGTCGCGGCGGCTGCCGCCCCGGCGCCGAGCGCGAGGGACGCGCCGAACGCCGCAGCAAGAACAGTGCGAACGGTTTTGATGCGCAATGAGTGATGCAGCACTCGCGCCAGCTTTGCTTTCATGAATTCTCCGAAGATGGTTTCCAGGTGCCTGCCACAGTGCCCGGGACTGTCCCGGGCAAGGCTCCAGCATAGGGGGCCATATTCGAAGGTCAATTTCCGCGGAAAAATTATTTCCCGTTATCCCGCCCATAACGGAATCTGTATTTTGGTAGCCAGAACACTCAATGAACGCGTGGCGGCGGGTCAGCCTCGTCATCGTCAGGCGAATCGCCCTCACCGAACAGGTCCGCGCACAAGCCCTGGCCGATCTCGCTCAGGCGCGCCGTTCCCGTGCCTTCCTCGTTAAACGTGGTGTCCACCAGGCCGCCGTCTACCAACGCCGTCAACTGCCGTCGCAGGCCGCTCATCGGCACGTCCGCCTGTTTGGACAGCTTGGCGAGCGACCACGCGCCGCCAGGCGTTTCCCGATGCGCGCGCCACAACTGCGCCAGCACGGCGACCAGCACCGGATCGAGTTCATCGTCTTCCATCGTGAATGTCTCCTCGCTTTTCTGAAGGCCGATCAGGCCATCTGCGCCACCAGTTCTCCCAGCGTCTTCAAAGCCGCCTCGGTCTGCGCCGTCCACGGATAGCTGTAATTGAGCCGCATGAAGTGGCGAAAATCGTCGCGCATCGAAAACATCATGCCTGGCCCGATCGTGATGCTGCGCGCGAGCGCCGCCTGATAGAGCCGCATCGAATCGACACGTTCGGGCAACTCCACCCACAGCACGTACCCGCCTTGCGGCGTCGACACGCGCGTGCCCGCCGGAAAAAACCGCTGCACCATCGCCATCATGATGCTCGCCTGTTGCCGGTAGACCTTGCGCACGTGCCGCAAATGCCGGTCGTAGCCGTCCTGTTTCAGGTAATCGGCGACGGCGACTTGCGGCACCGAAGGCGTGGTCAGCGTGTTGAGAAACTTCAGCTTCTCGACCTGCGCGCGGTAGCGCCCCGGCATCGCCCAGCCGATCCGGTACGACGCGGTGAGGCTCTTCGAAAACGACGCGCAATGCAGCACCAGTCCCTTGGTATCGTAGTTCTTCAAGGTCGACGGCCGCGCCTCGCCGAAGTACAACTCCTGATAGACATCGTTCTCGATGGCGGGAATGTCGTGCGCGGCGAGCAGTTCGACCAGTTGCCGCTTGCGCTCGTCCGGCATCTGGAAACCGAGCGGATTCTGGAAGTTCGGCATCACCATGCACGCCGCGATCTTCTGCCGTGCGATGACCTGGGCCAATGCCCCGATATCGATACCGTGGACCGGATGCGTCGCCACTTCGATGGCGCGCATGCCGAGACGCTCGATGGCATGCAGCATCGCGTAGTAAGTCGGCGACTCGACGGCGACCGTGTCGCCCGGCTTGGCGACCGCCTGCAAGCTGAGGTTGATCGCCTCCGTCGCGCCAAGCGTGATGATGATTTCATCCGGGTCGACCGGTACGCCATTCTCGGCATAGCGCCGCGCGATCTGCCGGATCAGCTCGGGATTGCCGGGCGGCAGGTCGTCGATCAGATTCCAGCTCGCGTGACGCCGGGCGATCGCATTCGCGTACTGGTTGATGCGCCGCCACGGGAACAGCGAAGGATCGGGATACGGCGAGCCGAGCGGCACGGCGTCATGCGCGCGGATGCTGCGCAGGGTCGACAGCACGAGGCGGCTCACGTCGACGGCAGCGGCCACCGGCGGCGCCTGGGCTGCCGGCTGGCGGTTCAGACGCGGCTCGTCGAGCGCGGCCGACGTCGCCACCGCGTCGCGCACGAAATAGCCCGACTGCGGCCGGGTCTCGACTATCCCCCGGCTTTCCAGCAACGCGTACGCATGTAGCACGGTCTTGATGCTGACGCCGTGCTGCTGACTCGCCTGCCGCACCGACGGAATCCGCTCGCCCGCCGCGAACACGCCGCGGCGCACGGCTTCGGTCATTTCGTCGGCGAGTTTTTCGTACAGTTTCAAGGACCAGGCTCGAACAAAAACATGGGCGGAACGCCAGTCTATGACAAATTTCCCACAACTGTATCCCTCTCCTTTCCGTTTTTCTGTATGCTGCGCCGTTTTTGGAACACAGTAGGCTTTCATGCATCGGCATAAAAGCCTCGTTCAAGCCATATCCGGCGGCAGATCATGAAGAAACCCGAAGCTCGCATCGAACCGTATACCCACCCCGCCGCTGGCTGGGGCGCGCTCAAATACGTCGCCATCAACCTCCTCAAGGAAAAGGTGACGGGCGGCGATTACCGCATGCTGTTCAAACAGAACCAGCCGGACGGTTTCGACTGCCCGGGTTGCGCGTGGCCGGACCGCGAGCATGCGTCGACCTTCGAGTTCTGCGAAAACGGCGTCAAGGCGGTAGCGGCCGAGGCGACCAGCAAGCGCGTGACGCCGGCGTTCTTCGAGGAGCATACGGTTGAAGAACTGATGGCGCAGTCGGATTACGAGCTTGAACAACATGGCCGTCTGACCGACCCGCTTGTCTACGACGCGATGCGCGACCGTTACGTGCCGATCGGCTGGGACGAAGCCTTCGACCTCATTGCCGACCACCTGAAGCGCCTCGACGATCCGGACAGCGCCGCCTTCTACACCTCGGGCCGCGCCAGCAACGAAGCCGCGTTCCTGTACCAGTTGTTCGTGCGCATGTACGGCACCAACAATTTCCCCGATTGCTCGAACATGTGCCACGAAGCGACCAGCCGCGGCTTGCCGCATACGGTCGGCATCGGCAAGGGCACGGTCACGCTCGACGACTTCGAACACGCCGATACGCTGCTGATCTTCGGCCAGAATCCGGCAACCAACCATCCGCGCATGCTCGGCGAACTGCGTGAATGCGCGAAGCGCGGCGCGACCATTGTGTCGATCAATCCGCTGAAGGAACGTGGCCTCGAGCGCTTTGCGAGTCCGCAGCATCCGGTGGAAATGATCACGATGGGCAGCACGAAGATCAGCTCCGTGTTCATCCGGCCGAAGGTGGGCGGCGATTTCGCCTTGATCAAGGGCGTCGCCAAACGCGTGATCGAGCTCGACGACGAAGCGTTGGCGTCGGGTCTGGAACGCGTGCTCGACGTCGCGTTCATCGCCGAACACACGGTCGGCTTCGATACGTTTGCCGACGATTTGCGTGCCGAAAGCTGGGACACGATCGTCGCCGAATCAGGCGTGCCGTTCGAAGACGTGCTGAAGCTCGCCGACATCTACGTAAAGGGTCGTGCGGTGATTTCGACGTGGGGCATGGGCCTCACGCAGCACAAGAACTCCGTGCCGACGGTGCAGATCCTGTCGAACCTGATGATGATGCGCGGCAATATCGGCCGCCGCGGCGCGGGCTTGTGCCCGGTGCGCGGACACTCGAATGTGCAGGGCGACCGCACGGTCGGCATCGAAGAACGGCCGACTCAGGCGTTTCTCGATCGGCTCGGCGAAGTCTACGATTTCGAACCGCCGCGTGAGCATGGTCTCGACGTCGTCAACACGATCCAGGCGATGCTCGACGGCAAGGTGAAGGTGTTCATCGGCCTCGGCGGCAACTTCTCGATCGCGACGCCGGACACGCCGCGTACGTGGGAAGCGATGCGCTCGTGCGAGCTGACCGTGCACATCACGACCAAGCTGAACCGCAGTCACCTGATACATGGCCGCGACGCGCTGATTCTGCCGACGCTCGGACGCACCGAAATCGATCTGCAGAATGGCGTGGCGCAAGGCGTGAGCGTCGAGGATTCGATGAGCATGGTGCACATCTCGTATGGCATGAACAAGCCGGCCTCGGAGAATCTGCTGTCGGAGATTGCAATCGTCGCGCGCATGGCGCACGCCACGCTCGGCAGCAACAAAGTTGATTGGCTCGCTCAGGCCGCTGACTATGCATTGATTCGCGACGGCATTGCGCAGGTGATCGACGGCTTCCAGAACTACAACGAGCGCCTCAAGAACCCGGGCGGTTTTCACCTGGGCGTGGCGTCGCGCGAGCGGATCTGGAAAACGCCGAGCGGCAAGGCGCAGTTCCTTGTGCATGCGATCGACGTCGACACGCCGATTCATCAGGCGCGCGCCGAGCATGGCGAGCGTCTGATGACCTTGATGACGACGCGTTCACACGACCAGTACAACACGACGATCTACGGCCTCGACGACCGTTATCGCGGCGTGTATGGGCAGCGGCGCGTGCTGTTCGCCAACAAGGACGATCTCGCGATGCTAGGTTTCGTTGCGGGCCAGCGCGTGGATATCAAGAGCGTGTGGGCCGATGGGATCGAGCGTCACGCGGCTGGGTTCCTGCTGGTGGAATACGACATTCCGCGTGGGTGTCTTGGCGCTTACTATCCGGAGACGAATCCGTTGGTGCCGCTCTCTTCGGTTGCCGATGGCGCGGGGACGCCGACTTCGAAGTCGATTCCGGTGTTGTTGACGGCGTCGGAGGTTGTTGAAGCGGTTGCTGCTTGATGCTCTTGATGCGGAGCTTCGGACGACCGCTCGTAGGCGCCGCCCGAAATTCCGCATCTTAAGCTTGGCGCTCAAGTCTGGTTTTTCGTCAGATCGCGGTGCGTGAGATACAAGCGTAGATCGAATTCAATCTGGTGGTAGCCCGGTTGCATGAATTCGCAGAGGCGGTAGAACGCCTTGTTGTGGTCGCTTTCCTTCAAGTGAGCGAGTTCGTGCACGACAATCATTTTCAGGAACTCCGGCGCGGCCTCCCTGAATAGCGAGGCGATGCGGATTTCTTTTTTCGCCTTTAGCTTGCCGCCCTGCACGCGCGAGATGCTCGTGTGCAGGCCGAGTGCGTGGCGCACAACATCAAGCTTGCTGTCGTAAGTGACCTTGTCGATTTGCGCGCCGTTGCGAAGGTGTTCGCGCTTGAGCTCCGAGCAGTACTCGTACAGGGCCCGATCTGTTTGCACCTGGTGCGTGTCAGGGTACCGCTTCGCGAGGTAAGGGCCGAGTTGCTCGTCGGCGATCAGCTTTTTGACTTTTTCCTGCAGCCCGGCTGGGTAGCCTGTCAGGTATTTCAGGTGTTGCATGGCAATGGGGTTTGCTTGTGACGATGGCCTCGCGGCGACGGACTTTTGTTGAGCCGAATTCAACCGCGATTGCCTTCGCAATCCGTCCACAGGCGCAGCGGATTCCGGTGAAGCGGATACTGCTTGTCGAGCCACGCCGACAGCCGTGTCCAATCAGGGTGGTTGGTCCCGGTCTTCGCGGACCACGTCGACGACCTCTCGAGAATCTGTCCGCTCTCACGATCACGGACAAGCAGACTGCCAAGACCGCTCGAACTGTTCTCCTGCGTTTCGACCCGATATCGTGGCAGGAGTCTCACTTCAGCATCTCCTGCCCAGCCGTACACGGCCCGGACCACGCCAGTTGCGTCCTTTAACTCCACTGCACCGCTGGGTGGCCGAGCGGCCGTCCAGCCTTCAGGAAATTCCGCCACAACCTCATTGCCGCTTTCCCGGACCCATTTCATACGCCAGGCGCGCTCCATTGCATCGCGCACGTGCGACACCGACTCGTAGCCTGGCGGCAACTCGATCGCGGCAGGCAAGGTAACGAGGTTATCTTTCCAAAGCTTCGCCTCGCCACGATCGCGTCGATCGGTTGTTCTGGATACTTCTTCTCCGAACGGGTTATCAGGCCGGCTAGCGAGACGGGCGCCGCTTTGCTGCAGGTCGGGGAAAAGACCGTCTGCATCACGACGCGTTAGTTTTGGTTTTCCGTTTTTCATGGTGTTTCGCTAAAAGGCGCTCTCAGGAACGACCAATTTACATTAAACATGGCGACGCTCTGCGCAACGGCGCAATTATCCTGGCCACGGCGACCGCCAGTTCGATATTTTCCGCATCAAGGGCAAGTAGGAAGGCGCGTCGCCTTGCACGTCAATTTACGGTCTCTGCGAATGATTTTCGAGGACACCACGACCGTGCGCAACGGCAGCACCGCTACGCCAAGGTCCGCCCGGCCGAGTGTGCGCGGTCAAACGTGCGGCAAGTCGTCAATACACTTTTCGACGTGCTCGCCAGGGACATCGGTGTCAATCCCGTCGTGGCCGTCGGCGTGAGCAACCGACACGATTTTTGGCCCCAGAAACCGTATGCCGCCGAGCGTAAAAAGGGACCAAACAGCATTCCCCCGACGGATCGCGGCCACGACTTCGGCCACCTCGACAATCGACGTGGGGGACAACCAGTCACGCGTCGCCGGGTCGACGGGAGCCCAACGCACGTGGGTAATCCTGTCGTTCGTCGGATTGATGCGAATGGCGTCTATAGCAAACGTAGCCATATCTGCCTCCATCATTCTGCCAAAGGGATTTCACCATTATGCGCTGCTTCTTTTTCTGGTTCATTGACCAATTTTCTTGCCGGATCATCTGCGACGGCGACGGCGCCGCACCTCGAGCGCGATTAACTGCGGAATGTGTTCGGCAGCGTTGTCTTCAGTCAGGCTGATCGTGAGGCGGGACCCCGTCGTCACTCTGGACAAGCTTAGGGCGCCCCATTGCGTCAGGACCTGAATCCACCAGTTGGTTGCGGTAGTCACAGGCAGGACAGAGGAAAAAGAAACCTTGTTTGTCGGCTTCCGGCTCGACGCGATCAAAGGGGAACGACACATTGCAGTTTCGACAGGTCCACATAGCGGCCTCCGTCGGTATCTTCGAAGAATCTTCGTATGAAGGATACTAGCCGCAAGCCGACTCTCCTGCGCAAGAGAATCAGTGCTGCCCCGCGTTCAGGAGCATCCAGATCTGCCGCGTGGGGGCACCTGCAAGAATGCGGGCAAACACGCCGCCGCACCGCACGCAGGTGTAGTGCTCTTCTGCTCGCGTATCCTTCACAGTGCCGACGCCGTTAGGCCTCAGGTCGTCGTGCGCAGCCGCGGTAGCCGGCTGCCCGTAGAGATCAGCGCACCGTGCGCATGGTTGAATCCAGAGTTCCATTGTGAACAACTAGCGCGGTGATCAGCCGTTGCCGGCGACCGGGCCGCCTTCGACCATCATGTCGACGCGCCGCTTGCCTTCGACATACCCAGCCTCGCGGGCCTCTTCTTCACTGCCGAACGTGGCGACAAGTTCCTGGAAGCGAATGCTCTGCCCGGCGAGGTGGGCATCGGAACCGTGGCGACAGATGTACGCCGAGTAGTGCCACAAGGTGGTTGGGGCCGGGGGACCGTATGCAAGGATCGGCAGGACCCAGACTTCGTATCCGTTATGTTCGATCTTGTCCCACATGGCTGTCTCCATCGTGATCGTCGAGGAATCGTAGCATGTAGTGGCCGATCGATAGGGATCGCGCTTCAAACATGACCACCTACCCGCTTCCCCGTAGCGACCATTGCGTTAGCAAGAACTGTTGCGCGTTCCGACATCACCCGCTCCCAGCAAATCTCCATAGCTTACGACAGCGTTGATCCATTTCCTGAGTTCCTCGCGCTCCAGATCGAGCAAGCGTTCCGGCAATCCCGAGTCATTGGCGGCGCCCAGCATATTGTGAAGCGCCAGGAACGCCAGAGTTTGCGAATACATCACATGGGAAAGACGTAAGCGCATTTCTGGGTGCGCCTGCCCAGCCGCATGGGTATCTTCAATCGCATACGCCAGCTTCTCGCTGATATAGGCCAGCGGGACACCGTTACGGGTTTCCCGAGTTGTATACGCTGCGCCGTTGGATGACAGTGGTAAATTCATAGGTAGCTGAATGTTGTTGATTTGATTCTGGAGCGCCACAGTGGTCACGGGTGTTCAGCACACTCGCTCAATTACGACGCGCTCTAGGCGGTGCGCCCCCGCGTCACCCGTTGAGCGAGACCTTTTTCTGCTGCCAACGGCGAGACTCTTGATAAGCACTCGACGTAAACCGCCTCAGTACGGGCCGCGAAAGTCTGCAATGAAAACTCCGCCTCGCTCTTGGCACGTGCAGCGGCGCCGGCACGCTCGACCTCGCGCGGATTGCACAGCAAAAGCATGAGAAGCTGCGCGATGTAGCCGTGTCCACCTGGCGGGACCAGCCAGCCATCCTCGCCAGGGGTCACATTCTCCGGCAAGCCACCGGTGTCGGAGACAATCACCGGCTTGCCCATCGCCATCATTTCCCGGCACGCGAATGACAACGTTTCCCGCTGGGAAAGCACAAAACCCACGTCCAGAAGCGCTACTGCAGGCCGAACGTCCCGAAGCATCCCGGTGTAGATCACCTGCCTCGTCATCCCCAGTGCGGCCACTCTTGAGCGCTGCGTTGCATCGGGTAACTGACCCGCGAGAACAATGCGGACGCGCTTGCGCAATGCATCGGGCAACATGGCAACCGCAGTCACCATGTCCAGCCAGGCTTTGTTGTCATCCATGCCTGCAGTGCTCCCGACCACCAGCGCATCCTCTGGAATCCCAGGCAAAAAGCGGCTTCGAATCCTGCTAACGGTAGCAGCACTCACAGGCGCGAACCGGACGAGATCGATACCGTGCCGTACAACCCAATTAACCTTGCGTCCATAGACAGTTTGTGCCAGCCGGCGGCGTGTGTACGCTGAAACACAAATGACCGAATCGGTCCCTAACGTGCCTTTGAGCCATGTGGTCACGCTCCTCGCAGGCAGATCATTGTGTTTCGTATAAACGATACAGGGGCTGCTTTTCCCCAATCCCGTCGTAGCTAGCATCGCGATCCGATGATCCGCGGAGCCATTGACATGCAGGATATCGAACCCGTTCAGTTCGATCAGACGGCGCAGCGCCAACCCGGTTCCGACCATCGATGTCAGGGTATTGCGAAAACCCATCGCCACCACTTCGACACCGGGAATCTGCCTCGCGTACAGATAGAGCCGGCTTGACCGGGGTGCCGCGATCGTCACGCGATGGCGCCCGCCTAGTGCTGCAGCCAGGTTGAGAATATAGGTCGTATGACCGCCGCCATCACCCGTGTGAAAGTTGGTGTAGAGAATCTTCATAACAGCAGGTCGCCTCAAAATTTCCGATTTGCTCGAGCCAGTAGTACGCGGGTTTCCAGACTGCAAGTGCTGATAACGCGGTAACTACACGGCGATTCCGTTCACTGCATTAGGACCGTTATCAGGGCTGCAGCCACGCGCCCGACATGACGATCATCGACAGTAGCTTGAGCGTATTGCCGTAGTAGTCGTTGTTCTCCAGGCTCTGGCCGCGCAGGTTTTCCCAGATCGCGTTCAGCCATTCCTGGTTGTCCGAGTTAATCATCGCCGACACGCCTAACGCGGAAACAAAAGCCAGGCTGTTCCTGCCCTCAGCCGCGACGGGCACGCCATTCAGATGGTAGGTACTGGCGAACGACGTGGGGTCTCCACCCGTGGCAGATCGCGCCCAACGGTTGAACGTGCCGAGTACATTAAACGCACGCGGCTCGCCGTAGAGTAGATAATCCATCCCGACCCGCCACGGATAGCGAGCCGCGTTCCACGAATACTCGCCGTCTCTCGGGTCCCCGACCAAACGTGGTTTCGCGGGCCTGGGCTCCCCATCCAGGTGGAAGATAAAGTCCGGCATCAACGCAGTTTTCGGGCTGTAGTGTTGCTGGATCTCGCTGACGATCACATAGGTTCGGTCACGGACCGCCAGCCATCTTGCATCGCCGCTGTCGGTGAAGAAAGCCTTCAGGTGCGACTGCATGAAATCGGATGACCGTGTCGTGTATTCGATCTCCGGGTCGCCATCTGTTCCGGCCCAATCACCGATCATCAGGTGTTTGCCTGCGGGGTGCACTTCATACCGCAGAATGGCTTGCATCACTTCCCGCGCTTCCTGGCGATAGTTGATCGCGCCGTCGCTGCCCCATTGGTGGTCGGCCAGCAACAATGCATACGCAATGTCCAGATCGCCGTCGGTCGCACTGACTTTCCCGCGGAACGTGCCGCCCGAGTTGGCGCAACCTTCTACCTGATTCCAGGCCATCAGATGCGGGCTCGACACCGCGGGGTGGTCGCGGAAGTACCGGACCATACCGTCGAAGATGTCGCGAGCGTCATTGTCATGTGCCGCCATCATGACGGTGATCAACATGCCATAACCGTGGGCTTCCGATACGGTGATTGTCTTCGGCGCCGTATCGCCGCCAACAGGTCGGTGGTCCGCATTGACCTTGACGAAATAGCGCCCGTCTCCACATTCTTGCACCACATACCTGGCTCTCCATTCTCTATAGAATGCCCGCACCTGGCTGTCACGTTCAGCCGCTGAAATGTGGTTGGGCAGAATCGTGCCCCCGACATAGGGTTTTGCCGTCAAGACTTTCTGCACCCTGCGCTTTGCCGCTTCGGGTCTGGCTGTCGCATCATCGCCGCCACCGCAGGCGCCGAGGCACGCTGTTACGCAAAGAATCATGAACTTTGATTTGATGTCCCGCATGAGCTTCCCAGTCGGTTCGTTGCAGACAAGTTGTGATCGAGCGCAGCATCAACATCACAGTCAGCGCACAACGTCTGAAACGAGCATAAGTGACAGGCATACGCGGTGTTGTCACCGCACGTAACAGGGCAACCGCCGCGGGATCATGCGGGCAACGGCAGGGTCACGCGGAAGCACGCGCCGCCCAAAGCGCTGGTTGAAATGCCGATGCTGCCGCCCTGCAAATACACCGCGCGCCGTACCAGCGCGAGTCCGAGTCCGAATCCCGAGCCCTCCTCACCACCGGGCGCGAGCCTGACAAAAGGTTCGAACACGCGTTCGCGGTCTTCCGCGGCAATGCCGGGGCCATCGTCCTCGACCTCCAGGATCATCTGCCGCGTCTCGTCGAGGCGGGCACCCACAATGACGTGGGAGCGACCATGCGCGAGCGCGTTCTCAAGGAGATTGCGGGCAATCAGATGCAGCAGGTCTCTGTCGCCAGTGAACTGGAGATGTTCCGGTTGTGCGTTGACGTTGATCACAAAACCTTTGTCGTCGACATCCATGCGCTCTTCACGCAGCCATGTCAGAACCGCGATAGGTTCGCGGGCAACGCGCGCTGGCGCATCGGTCAGTCTGGCGAAACGTAGACTCGCGCGTACAAGCGATTCGAGTCGGTCGACATCCAGTTGCAGTCGTTCCTGGAGACGGTTCCGGGTTGCGACGTCCTCGCTCCTGCCGAGCAGCATCATGGCAAAGCGCATTCGCGCAAGCGGGGTACGCAACTCGTGCGAGACCGCTTGCGACACCTCCTTGTGACGCTCGCTCATCGCAGACAGGTCTTCGACATGCCTGCGCATAGCGAGCACCAGCGGCATCCATTCCCTGTCGACGGCGGGCAGCATGATGGCCGGCGAGCGCGCCATGTCAGAAAGGCAGGCAGTGATCTCCTGCAAGTCGCGGCACCATCGTTGCTTGCGCCGCCAGGCGACGACTGAAAAGCCCAGGATGGGAGCACTTGCGGTTACGGCGGTCAAAAGAAAAACCGGAGAACCCAGTACATCCGTCAGCGCAGCGCTGCCCCACATCGGCCCGAACTGAATCAACGTGTCGTCGTCGAGTGAGAAGTAGGCGATCTCCTCACCACTGTTCTGTGCGGCCTGCTGATGCAGGAGCATGGTGCGCGCTTGCGGCGGCAGCTCAACGCTGTCGGCCGCAACTAGCTCGATCGGATACTGGAAGTGCTGGCGTAGCAGTATCAACCGCTGCTCGCGCTGCGCCGTCGACAGCGGTCGAAGTTGCTCCGCAAGCAGGTAGCCGGGTCCGGTCATCAATTGGCGGAAACTGTACTCGCTGATGCCGACCGCAGCGGAGGCCGACAGCCACAACAGGCCAAGGATCGAGCCAGTCCATCCGACGCCGATCACAATGATCGACCAACGTCTCAGTGAAAGCCGCATGAACTACTCCTCGCCCGATAGCTCGGCAAACAGGTAGCCTTGCGTAGTGATGGTGCGGATCGTCACAGGGCAAGCCAGGTTCGCCAACTTCTTCCGCAGCCGGGACACACGCATATCGATCGAACGATTGAGGCCGTCGTACTCCACGCCGCGGAGGTTCTGAAGCAATTGCTCCCGGTTGAGCGGCGTGCCGGCATGGCGAGCGAAAATCGACAGGAGGTCGAACTCCGCCACCGAAAACGCGACAGCTTTATCGTTCAGCCAGGCCCTTCGCGCATGGAGGTCTAGCCGAAAATGCCCGAACGTGTGGTCGAACACCCGGCCAGGTTTGGGACGGCGAATGTCCCTTCGCAACAAGGCGCGAATGCGGGCCACGAGCAAGAGAGGATCGATCGGTTTGACGACAAAGTCGTCGGCGCCGACATGGAAGCCCATCAACTGTTCTACGTCCTCGTCCAGTGCCGTCATCATGAGAATCCGCCCTGAATAGGAGGACCGAATCTCGCGGCATAGGGAGAATCCATCCATGCCCGGCAACATGACGTCCATAACGAGCAGGTCCGGGCGTACTGCATCGATCATCTTCACAGCCACGTCGCCGCGGTGAGCTATCGCAACCTCGAAATTTTCGGAGCGCAGAAACTCAGCCGTCAATGCTGCGAGCGGAAGGTCGTCTTCGATCAACAGGAGCGTGTCTGGCATGGTGGCGCAGCGTCCATCGTGTAGAGAATTCTCATAGACGCACGCCCTTTCTGAATTCTCTAAGTCGTTTGAACCAGTAATAAGCGGCGCCCCACTGCGGATGCTGATAGCGGCGTACTTTCCGCGCCAGCCACTCCGCGCTCTTGCCGTTGTCCGCCATACGATGAATCTCGTATGGATCGCTACCCGCGTGATTACGGCGAGTGTTCCTCGTTGTGTATAGATATTCGAAACCAGCGACCCGAGCAGCCGCGATATAGTCGTCGTCGTAATAGCCTTCTGGCCAGCACAGATGCGTCGATACCATACCCAGGCGATTGGCCAGAATACATTTAGATATTTCGATATCCTGTGCGATGCGATGCCGCTTGCTGACCGAATCACTGCACAATATGTCCCAGCGGCGATGACTGTGCGTATGGCTGTGGAACTCGAAAGTTCCGGCCTTACGCATGAGTTCGATCTCGCTCCAACGCACTGTGACATCGTCCGATCGGCCCGCCTGGACGCGTTGCTCGCACTCTGCGTGCGACATGCTCCTGGCCGCGCGAGCTGTGATGACGGGTCGAACTGGACCGTCATGAATGCGACCAGTCACGAGAAACATAACGGCATTGAAACCGTAGCGCTCGAGACATGGATGCGCGTGAATATAGTTGTCCAGGTATCCGTCGTCGAATGTCAGAAGAATCGATTTATCAGGCATGGGCGCACCGCGCAGGAAGCGCGCGAATTCGTCCGCGGTGAGCGTGACATATCCGTTGCGTGCCAGCCAGTTCATCTGCGATTCGAAACACTCGGGTGAGATATTCAGCAAGCCATTCGACTCTGAAACATGGTGGTACATGAGTACCGGCAGCGAGAGAGCGAACGATTCCATCGATGATTTCATCTACTATGAAATTCCAGATTTTCAGAGCGATTACCAGGCGGAAATCCAGACCTCTCTGTTGACGAGATCGGGCAAATCAACTATTGATGTCGACTGTGTATTACCGTTTTTTACAAGAACGGGCGAATGATAGACGGAAGTATTTCTTCCGTCCACGAGCCGTTTGTCTGGATTTGTGTACTTTTGTCGCGAGCTATGCGCTTGATGCGGCATGGACGAAAAGTCGTCCAGATTTGACGCGGGGTGCGTTACGACGATTGGTCGTAACGCACCCGCATGAGGTACGTATCGCTACGGCGCTGCATGGTCCGAACGCCGCTATTTTGCCGACACTTGCAGTCAGACTTCACTCATAGAGAGCCAAATACTCATGCAGCGACTGAAGGACAGCGGCGCCCTCGCCGACAGCCGCCGCGACCCTCTTCACCGAACCACTGCGAACGTCGCCAACGGCAAAGATGCCTTGCCGGCTCGTCTCCAGAAATCTAGGCGGACGATCTGGCGGGCACGCCTTAAGTGCATCGGTGCCGGTGAGCACGAAGCCGTTCTTGTCCAGCGCAACACAATCGCCGAGCCAGCCTGTACTGGGCTGCGCACCGAGAAACAGGAAGACGTGCCGGATCGGCTTTTGTTCGACCTGCCCTTGCCGGTCCCATTTGACCGATTCAAGCCGCTCATCGCCGTACAGTTCTACGACCTGAGTCCGCTGATGAACGGTAATGTTGGACGCCGCATCGATCCGTCGGATCAGATAATTCGACATGCTCGTAGCGAGTCCGTCACCGCGAATCACGATGTGGACATGCCGAGCAAATCCCGCGAGGAAAACGGCTGCCTGACCGGCTGAATTTCCGCCGCCGACGATGATCAATTCTTCGTTGGCACAAAACGCGGCTTCCATGAACGTCGCGCTGTAGTAAACGCCGCGCCCCTCGAAATTCTCAAGGCGGTCCAGCGGCGGTTTCCGATAACGCGCGCCAGTCGCAACGACAACAGCGCGGGCATATACGTGCTCGTCGTAGTTGAGCCGAATGTGAAAAGGCGGTGCGTCCTGGCAATCGATGCCGAGCGCTTCAATGGGTACGCCGACCTCGGCACCGAATTTCCGGCATTGCGACAGGCCGCGGCCGGCAAGCGCTTGACCCGAGATACCCGTTGGGAACCCGAAGTAATTTTCTATCTTCGAACTGGTACCCGCCTGGCCACCCGGCGCCTTGGTGTCGAGAACCGCGACCTTCAAGCCTTCAGAGGCCGCGTATACCGCGGCCGCAAGACCTGCCGGTCCGGCGCCCACCACGACCACGTCGAACCGTTCTCCATTCAGCTTGTCGGGACTGAGACCAACTGCATCGGCCACGGCGCGGTGGGTCGGGCTCTTCAGAACGTGACCTTGCCGCGTGATGACCACCGGAATATCCGCTTCCGTCGCGCCATTGCGTTCGAGAAGCGCTTGCGCCTCCTGATGGTCGACGATATCGAAGTAGGCCGATGGCTGACCGTTGCGGCTCAGAAAATGCCGAAGCCGGAACGTGGCCGCGGACGCCGCACTGCCAATGACCAGAATACCCCCGCTCTGGTCCTGAATAAAAGCGACCCGGCGCAGAATGAACGCACGCATGATCGTTTCGCTTAATTCGGCTTCTGCGATGACGAGCGCGCGCAGCGATTCCTCGTCGATTACGATGACTTCGCAATCACTGGTGGCGCGCGCCGATGCCACCGCGGCGCGGCCGGCAAGTGTTCCGACCTCACCGGTGAAGCAGCCTGGACCGTGCGAACCCAGCACGTGGAGAGCGTCTCCGGAGCCTCTCGTCGCCTCGATCGTCCCTGAGACGATCGCGAACATGGGAATGTGCCGGTCACCTTCGGAGAACAGCACGTCGCCCGTGTTCAGCCTGCGGCGCTCACCGTACCTCTCCAATAGTGCAAACTGTCTTTCATTCAGTATTGGAAAAATCTGGTGGTGGCGGCTGCCGCCTGACACCAGGTCTCCAAATCCGCCTGACGATTTATCGCTCATGGTTGCGTTTCCTCAGCTTTGGCGACGCGATCGGGGTTTACGCGGACGGCCTTCCGGCTCTGGCTCAGAAGGGATCACGTACGGCTCGAGTTCCATCAGGATCTCGTCGAGCCTGATGCGCAATTCCTTTGGCACTCGCGCCATCATCTCAGCATAGGCCTCGGTTGTTACCTGGCGCATGGCTTCTATTCTTTTCAGGCCATCAGGCGTCAATTCAACACACTTCTGCCTGCGATCCTCGGCCGCCTCCTGACGATCCACCACGCCTTCCCTATACAGCCCGTCGACCATACGACTGGCCGCAGCATGACTCAGGCCAGTTGCCTCGGCCAGTTCAGCAATGGTCTGCGAATCGTGGTGATGGAGGTGAAACAGGGAGATGACGCGCGCGAAGGTTACGTCGCCGCTTAACATCGTCGACGCGTGGTGAAATACCCGCGAGGCAACCAGTCCATACAGGAGTTCGAGTTTGCGCCCGATGCCGGTTGCACTACCTTTCATGCGCCTGTCCATTTCCGACGAATATTTGCATTGCGATACCCTGTGTTGACAGATTCCTCGCCACGGCCTGCCGCGTGAGGGCAGCGGGAAGGCGTGCACGCCGGCACACCTTCGATGCGTGGGGACTGTTCAGGTTGGATTTTCGCAGATATTCGCGGAAAGGACGTCAGTTGTATGTGCGCACACATCTAGCGCAGTCTGACTGTTCTCGCAGGTAGGCATTGTGTCCAACATGGGTTGAGCTGGTGCCGCGTGCTCGACACCAGTTCACTCCAGGCACAGCACGGTTAGTCGTTGCGCAACTTCCACTTTCCGTCGACGATCTCGACGATTACCCTCGCGCGCCGATCAAGACCATTGTGATCCGCTTTAGTCGTGTTCATGACGCCATGAGACAGGGGCAAGTCCTTGCCGCAAACGCGCAGGAAATCGTTATTCGCTATTGGCAGGTATTCACGCGTGTCTAGCTTGCGGCACAGGTGTAGCTGGCCGCGGCGCTCACGCTGCCGGAGCCCGAATAGTGCGGCACGGTTGGGTACGGGCAGTCCGGCAGGGACGACGTCACATTGCCGTTGGAATCGAATTTCGTCAGTACCAGTTGCCCTGGGGCGGTACCCTGTTCGACCCACGCGATCATCGCGCCGAGATAGTCTGTCTGATCAGGACCGTTGCCACCGAGTACGTGGCCCACTCCTGGCTCAAGATAGAAGCGTGCATTGCCTCCCGCGGACCCGGCAAGCTGCACGACGGTTTGCCAGTTACGCAGATGGTCGCGTGGTGAAATCAACGGGTCGGCTGCGCCGTTGAACGAAATCAGTTTTTTGCCTGCCATCAGGTATTGCGCGATGGCCTGCAGGTTGTGATCCGCTCCGACGTTTTGCAGCCCTGCGGCAATGACCGGATACGAGGTGTCGACGTTGAAGTTCGCTTGCAGACTGCCCGATACCGTTGCGGGCAGCAGCCAGTTCGCATTGCCTGTCGCAATCGCCGCGAAGCCGCCACCCAGCCCGCCATAGGAACCGACCCCGAACATGGAGCCGAAATCCGCCCAGTTGTACCCGGAAAACAGTAACTGGCCGCCGCTTGTCGACAATGGCGCGACTATTCGCTGCACGGTTTGCAACTGCGCTGCCGAAAGACAGGTTGCCGCGGGCGCACCGGATGCACCACACTGCAGGGTCGACGGATCAAAGGTACAGGCAGCAGGATTCAGGATCACGCCGTTGGCATTCCCGCATTGTGCGACTGCCGCGGAATACGCTGCTGTCCACTGAGCACTTGAGGGCATCGCAGCGGAACCGGCAAGCGTTGCAATATTGAGCATCGCCGTTACCTGGGTTCCCATATTCATGGTCTCGTCGCCGGCGATGATGCCGTCGTAGTCTCCCGACTGATTCTGGGCGGCAAGATAGGCCTCGCGGCCACCGTTCGACGCGCCGCTGAAGTACGTATATTTCGGCGCGGAACCGTAAAAGGCGGCAATCACTGCCTTGGCGAAATGAACCGTGATTCCCGTCGATGCATACGCGTAGTCCTTCTCCGCCGTTGCATTCGTCAGCAGATCCGCCGGATTGCCGGTGCGGTTTCCGCCATTCGAAGCGGTATAGGCGATCCCACGGACCAAGGGCTTGATGAGCGGAAATTGTGCGGATGTTGCTTCGACCGTGGGGATGCTTCCGTCGAAACCACCGCCACCTTGCTGGAGCAGCCGCTTCGACCAGTTGTCGGGAAGATCGACCTCGATGTCGAGTGTGGTACTGGCGGCTCCCGTTGCGCTGACCTTGCAATAACCCGGGTTGCCACCTGCGGCAGCAATGCGTGAAGTTGCCGTCACCGTAATGCCATTGAACTGCTGGCCGTTTATTTTCGTGCACAGCGCTGCATAGTCGACTGGCGCCGGCGACGCGACATTGTCCGAACTGCCACACCCCGAAAGTGCGAGGACGCACCCTCCCACCGCCAGTGCGACAACGAGTCGCCTGGCATTGCATTCAATCCAGCTCTTCACGTTGGTATCTCCAGATATAGGTGTCGTATTTATTGCCGTCGCGGCCGGAGAGTCGGGTTCTTCGCTTTCGTCGGGACGAGCAGGATCGCTGCCCGGCAACGGGAAGTAGATGGGTAATCTGAAGGAACACATCCGCCTGATTGAGCGGGTCGGACATTAATAAACCGTCCGGTCGTTCAATCAATGTGTGTAACGTTAGGATCGTTTTGGCTTGACGCCAAGCGGGGTTAACCCGCTTGGTTGGTGATATATGGGGTTACCCGGCGGGTAGAGTGTGGAAAGGAAATTAGGCTTAGCCGAATAATGCTCATGCACACGTACCTACTGTATGCATAATATGCGTTCATGCATTTAATTGACGCAACATATACGGCGTAGGCAGGGATCCTTCAAACGCAGGCGGCCCGCCAGGATTTTTTCCCGATCCCTTTTTGTCGCCTGAGGCGACGACCTGTTCGTTCATGTGCTGCGCGACAACACTCACAACGGGTGGTCGGTGTTATCGATATCGACGGCAACGACCCAATCGCCCTTCTCCATCTTCCATATCACCACGTACTTCCCACGGATTTCCACCGGCTCACCCTCCCGCGTCAAGCTGACGACGTAGCTACCGACGTCATACGCGATGTCGAGACTCGCGGATACGGTCAGCGTTGGGCTGTAGAGCGCCTTGAAGTCAGGGCGCATGAGATAGGTACGCCATACGGCGATAACCGCGTCCTTGCCAACATGCCGCGGCTGTCCCGGTTGCATATAAACGGCGTCACTCGCGTAAATTGACGCTATCGCATCGATGTTCTTCTCCGCTATTGCGGTCATCCATCCGTTATATCGGGAAAGGAGATGGTCCCGAATGTTCTGTTCTGTCATGGCTTCATTCCTTCAGGGTGGTCAGTGAAAGGGTCCGCAGCAGGGACCGTGGGTTCTCTGCTACGCGGTGGTCAATTAAGTGAGCCGCGTTGTTGCTGATCTTTCTCCTGCGATTCGAACAGGGCCTTGAAATTGCCTTCGCCGAATCCGTCTTCTCCCCGGCGTTCAATTATTTCGAAGAAAACCGGCCCTATCTGGCGCTTCGTGAAACGCTGCAGCAGAATCTTCTGCGGACCCTTGCCGTCGACCAGGATGCCACGCTCAGCCAGGTGCTCGATGTCAAGGCCGTGTCCCGGAAGACGCCCATCGATTCCGTCGTAATAGTTCTGCGATGGCGCCGCCATGAACTCAATGCCGGCAGCACTGAGTTTTTTAATCGTGTCTTCGATGTTGGATGTCAGCAGCGCGATGTGTTGAATTCCCTCGCCGCCGTAGTCGCGGATGAATTCATCGTTCTGGTTGAGCACGCCGGGTTGGTCATGAGCGGCGGCAGCCACCGGAATCGATACACGACCGCACGGGCTCACCATTGAGCGCGCGCGCATTCCGGACATATGGCCTTTGACTTCGAGATACTGCTTCTCAGCGAACCCAAACGTGTCGCGGTAGAAGTTGGCCCACAAATCGAGATTCTTGGGGTGCACAATATTCGACGTATGGTCGACGGCCAGGATATTGGCATCACCCTCCTGCGTGTTTCTGGCTTCGACTGGAAGCAAGAAGATTTCGCGGAAGTCGCGGTCGACGAAGTACACGAGACTATCTCCGATACCGAGAATCGTCGGCGTATCGAGGACAAACTCGCCCTCCTGTTCCGCGGATGCGCTAGCAGCACCGCCGGACAACGCCTGCTCGTGCGCTACCTTCGCGTCGTTGACGCGAATCCCAATCGCACGCACCGACGCACCATGCTGGGATTCGAACGCGTTCGGATTCCCGTTAACAATGAACACGGCTGCGCCTTGAGTCATCAGGAGCATGTCGCTCTTCGACTTGCCGCGAAGGCGAAAGCCAAGGTTCTCGAAGAGTTCGACGAGTTCCATCGGCTGGGATGAGACGAACTCGACGAACGCGAATCCGTTAGTTTTCACTCGAGTGGTCATAATACCAAGTAGTAATCCAAAATATATGTCGTAGATCGGGCCCAAGGGAGCACGCTCTCATTCGACAATCAGGCCGCGGCCGGCGAAAGTGGAACTTACTTGCGGGTCGCAGCGACCACCTTGATCTCGACGATAAGCTCAGGGCGAGCCAGCGCGGCGATACCGAGAATGGTCCACGCCGGGAAGTCCGAGCGAATGTATTGCTCCTTTACTTCGCGGAACGTGGAGAGTTGCGAGCCGACATCGACGTGATAGGAAACGAGCTCGACGACATCCGTGAAATCGAGGCCCATATGCTTGAGCACGGCTTCGATACGCTTGAATGCAACGTCGATCTGTTCCTTCGGATCTTCCGGAATCGACCCGTCGGCACGCAAGCCGATTTGGCCAGCGATGAAGACCAGCCCGTTAGCCGTCACGGCCGGCGAGTACTGGAACAGGTCGAAAATGCGATTGCTTCCAAAGGTTGCGTCGTCGTCAGGAAGACGCAGGCGCTCGATTTTGCTCATGGCAGTCCTTCAATCAACTGGTGTAGTACGGGAAATTGATTCCAACGTGACCACTTTAGGTGACCAGCTAAGCTGCCGTCTGTATAGCGTGATACCAAATCAACCGAGAAGTTTGGACGAGTCGAGCACCCAGATACGACGTTGCCGGAGTTCAATTGCGCCGAGCGTCGTCAAGCGCTTCAGTGCACGGGTGACGGTGACCCGGGTCGCCCCCGTCATGGCGGCGATCTGCTCATGAGTCAGAGGGATGGATATCAGCGTGCCGTCCTCGCGCTTCTCGCCGTACAGCTCGGCCATCCGTCCCAGTAGCTCCCCGATTCGCATCTCCGGCTTTGGAAGCGCGAGGTATTGGATGCGGGACGCCAGAATCCGCTGTTTGAGCGCAACGATGCGCATCAGTGAGATGGCAAGTTCTGGACAGGACGGAATTGCCCCGGTGATAACCCTGATGTCGAACTCGATCAGTTCCGAGTCTTCGGCTGCGATAGCTGTGGCGATGCGCGGGAAGCCATCCATAGCGGGGCTTTCGCCGAACATCGACCACGGCCCCATCATTTCAAGCATGAACTCGGCGCCGTCACTCTGAAAGATCGAAACCTGGATACGACCGGAAAGCAGAAAGTAAAAGGTGAAACCAAGCTCGCCTTGACGATAAATCATGTTGCCCTTCTCGACCTTTATCTTCCGGCCGAGATGGGCTGCACGAATCCACACGCCCGCCGTGGCGTCATCCATATGCCATGTCTCGGTGGTCGCCGCGGCGCTCTTGCTCAAACCTGACTCCTCTCATGTGGGCGTGTTGACGCGTGTATTGTGGCATGAACATAAGTGCTACTCGATTGCGTGCTAAGCAGCGTCGACGTGACGTTCCTCTGCACTCTGGGCAACATACCCGTCCGGGCGCATCAGTATCGCTTTCAACCCAGAGAACATCGAAGCATGCTCGACGCCCCTCACTTCCTCAAAAATTACCGCGTCTGTCGGAAGCCATTCTGGTATCGCCACTTGCGCGCCAGCGTTAAATGCGAGATGAACCCATTTTCCCGCGCTGAGAAGCGAATACAAATTCGTCCGTTCTCCATTCTTCAACTGAAGTTCAGTATCGCGGATCCGGTTTCCCAGCAGGGACGAACTCGATCCAGCACAACCAGGCAGCGCTTCGGGATAGCGCACACCGAAGCCAGAAACCTGCCGTGCAAAATAAGCGTTGATCTCGGGGTTCTTGAGCATGTCATTGAATACGCCTCGCAAAGCGCGTCCATGAGGTGAGAAGCCGGTGATCAAGTAGCCTTGCGCCATCGTCGTATCGTGAAGATAGGCACCCACCGGCCTGCGTTCCTGCTCATAGGTATCGAGCAGGTATTCGGGTGCCTCTCCTTTAACGACTGCCGCCAGTTTCCAGCCGAGATTCATTGCGTCCTGGATGCCGACGTTCATGCCCTGCCCGCCTGCCGGCAGGTGAATATGCGCTGCATCGCCGGCGAGAAAAATTCGCCCCCGGCGATAGTGAGAAGCGAGCCGGGTCTCGTTGTCGAACCGCGAAAGCCACAGTGGGTCCCGGGCTGAAAAGTCCGTTCCGGCGATCATCCTCGTCACGCTGGTCAGTTCCTCGAACGTCACGGGGTCGTCGCGCGTCACGCCGCGATCCACGGCCTCATTGAGAACGATGCGATAGTGGCGACCGTCACCCAATGGCGCGACCATCACGCTGCCCCGTTCATTGAATTCGGAAAACAGGGGTACGCTGGGCGGCGCATCCAGCACGACGTCCCCCATCAATGCCATCGCTGTCGCCGGATATCCCACGAAATCGATACCCGCCTCTCGTCTGACAATGCTGCGAGCACCATCGGTTCCTACGACATAGGCGCCGGTCAGCTCGAACGCACCTTCGGGTCCCGCCCCACGAACGCTGACCGAGCCTGAATCGACTGTCATGCCTTCGACAACAGCGCCTCTGCGGATATCAACGCCTAGTTCTAGCGCCCGCTGCTCGATGATCTCTTCGGTTGCTTTCTGCGGAATAAAGAGCGTGTAGGGAAAGCGGCTGTCGAAAATATTAAAATCAAGCCTTGTATCGAGAACCGCATAGTGGCCCGCCGTGATCGGCTTGCCAGTGGCAAGGAAACGGTCCTCGATTCCTCGCAGCGACAACACCTCCAGCGTACGACCGTGGATGGTCAATGCACGTGATTGCTCGACGCGTTTCGTGCGCCTTTCGAGCACGACGACGCTTAGCCCTGCAAGCCGCAATTCGCACGCCAACCACAGACCGACCGGTCCGCCTCCCACCACCACAACTTCGAACGACGTATTCATATCAACGGTATTCCTCAAAGTGAATACGCGGACTTTAATCTAACGGTGTTAGATAGTAAACTGAAACTGTCGTCGGTAGGCGCCGTATGCCGGGTCCTGGGTTCGTGCAATGCGTGCCATTGCTTACTTCACCGAGCCTCCAACTGCTTCTTTGCAACCGCGCGCCTGCGATAACTGTCAGTGGCTACTAACACTGTTAGCTTAGAATGTCGAATCTCCACGCACACTCAATAGCGGCAGCAAGTCTCGATACCCTCAACATTCAAAAAAAGGCACCCATGGCAATACAGAAAGAACAGGTCATCCAGGTTGCGATGGACCTCCTCGATGAGCTTGGAATCGAGGGTGTAACAATGCGCAAACTTGCGCAGGCGCTCGATATCAAGGCAGCCTCGCTGTACTGGCACTTTGCGAACAAGCAGGAACTGATGGACGGCATGGCCGATATGCTTATGGAGAACGTCGCGCGTAAGGCGCCGCGACATCATCAGTGGGAAGAGCGGTTGCGCCATATCGCGGTCGAAATCCGCCGCGCGATGTTGAAGCATCGGGACGGCGCGCGCGTGTTCGCCGGCAGTTATGGCGTGGCCGAAAATGTCATGCGGGTCGGCAACGCGATGATGGCCACGCTGGCCGAGGCCGGCGCAAACACCCGGCTGTCCTCATGGGGTTCGTTCAGCGTGCTCTACTACGTGCTCGGATTCGTGATGGAAGAACAGGCGCTTGGCACAGACAACGACATCGACATGGATGCGCGCCGGGCCGCGTTCATGGCGTTAGCGAACACAGGCTATCCCCACGCATACGAGGCGGCCGACGACATCTTCAATCACAACTTCGACCAGCGCTTCGCATTGGGTCTCGACCTGCTGATCCGGGGGTTCAAAAGCAGGATCGCCGAGTCTTGATAGACTAACAACTCCGGATCGTCGATAACGAAGCCGACGTCAGCGCCGAATTCGCGCGCCTGCCAGGTTAGCAGTAAAGCTCCCTGCCCTCCCTACCCGCTGGTCTGACGACTCCCCAGACCAACCGACGCTATCCTGTTGTTCTCCCCCACTTGCGTGCACTGCCTGCCGAAACTGTCCGCGCGGGCGTCACCGCCACCGCCATTCGGCATCAAGCCTGACTCCCTTCACAATTTCCCTTGACGACTAACACTGTTAGCCTAGAATACCAACCTACCACTGTTAGATTAGCAATGACAGCGGTATCGGTTAAAACCAGGCTGGTGATCCGGCCTCTTTCGGAACTAATGCATATGAGTAAGAAAGTCTGGTTCATCACAGGTACCTCACGCGGATTCGGCCGCGTCTGGGCCGAGGCCGCTCTCGCACGCGGTGACAGTGTCGCCGCCACAGTGCGGGACATTGCGAGCCTTAATGATCTCGTCGAGTCGTATGGCGACGCGATTCTTCCACTCGCACTCGACGTCACGAATCGCGGCGCCGTGTTCGCCGCGGTCGAACAAGCGCATCGTCACTTTGGTCGCCTGGACGTGGTGCTGAGCAATGCGGGTTATGGCCTGTTTGGCACTATCGAGGAAACAGATGAAGCGGCGGCACGCGCGCAGTTCGAGACGAATTTCTTCGGTTCGCTGTGGGTCATTCAGGCCGCGTTGCCGTTACTACGTTCACAAGGTGGCGGTCACGTGCTCGCAGTATCCAGTCTTGCCGGCGTGATCACTTTCCCCACGGCAGGCGTCTACGTTGCATCCAAATGGGCGGTCGAAGGTTTGTGCGATGCGCTTGCCAAGGAAGTCGCGGACTTCGGCATCAAGGTAACGCTCATCGAACCCGGCGGCTACGACACCGACTGGCGCGGCACATCCGCTCATCACGCAACGAAGCTGGACGCGTACAGCGGCTTGCGCGAGAAGCTAGCGGCAGCCCATGGCTCACGCGCCCTCGGTAACGCCGAGGCCACAGCCGAGGCGATTCTCGCGGTTGTCGACGCACAGACCCCGCCGTTGCGTCTGTTGCTTGGCGACACTGCCCTCCAGATCGCAGAACATGCCTACGCGGATCGGCTCGCCACGTGGCGGCAATGGGAAAGCGTTTCGAAAGCCGCTCAAGGCAATGCCGGCTAACGCCTGGGCTCAACTGCGCATCGAGTTGAGACGAAACGACGGCATTCTTGAATGGCTCTCAACTACGTTGCTTGGGCCTGATGAAGTTTCGTTCCCACGGCGGGCCTGTAAGGCTTTGCTGAAAATAACGTCAGGAAATCCCGGACCGCACTCGTTCCTACGCCGATGCGCCTGCTTTACTACGTGGTTGCCCGCTGGGCTGAGGGTGCGGCGGCCGGATGATCCACATCCATAAGCCATTCGCAGGTCGGCCATGGAATATTTGTCCCGTAGAATGTCTCTGAGCAATTTGCCCTCGGAGAGACCCTTGCAGACACCCTTCAACGACGTTGTGCCCGACAACGAAACGCTTCTGGCGATCGTGCGGGCACAGACGGAGATTGCCAAGCTCGGACTGGATCTTGGCGGTGTCATGAGTTTTGTCACCGAGCGTGTTCAGCAACTGACGCAGGCCGATGGCGCGGTGGTCGAGCTTGCTGAAGGCGATGAAATGGTCTACCGCGCGAGTTCGGGCATTGCTTCCTCGCTGCTGGGTTTGCGGCTCAAACGCAGCGGCAGTCTATCCGGTCTATGCGTGGAAACCGGCGACATCCTGCGATGTGCGGACTCGGAAATCGATCCGCGCGTCGACCGTGAGGCGTGTCGGCGAGTGGGCCTGCGCTCGATGATCGTCACGCCACTCAGGCATGTCGATACGACGGTGGGCGTGCTGAAGGTCGTGGGCGCAGCGGCTAACGCGTTCACCGACGAAAATATTCGCGCGCTCGAACTGATGTCCGAACTGATCGCTGCCGCGATGTTTCACGCAGCGAGGCACGCAACCAGCGAGCTTTATTATCTGGCTACGCGAGATGCGCTGACGGGCTTGCCGAACCGCGCGTTGTTTTACGACCGACTACGGCAGGCGATTCAGCAAGCTCAACGAGCTTCGGCGACGCTCGGCATTCTCAATCTGGACCTCAACGACCTGAAGCCCATCAACGACCGCTATGGCCATCGCGCGGGCGACGCGGCAATCAGGGAGGCGGCGCTACGCATGAACAAGACAGCGCGGTGCTCGGACACGGTGGCGCGCGTGGGTGGCGACGAGTTCGCCGTCATCCTGCCCGGTATCCACTCCAAGGCAGATGCCGAGAGGCTGGGCATGCGTATGGTCGAGCAGGTTCGTGAGCCGTTCGAGTTCGAGGGGCGCGCGCTCGACCTCGATGTCAGTGTCGGCGCTGCTGTTCTTCCCGACGATGGCGTCGAGATGACAACACTCATTGATCGAGCCGATCAAGCTATGTATGAGGCAAAGCGGATGCGGAAGATGGAGCGCATGTGAATGCGTGCGGTAAAGATACCGCCACCCGGACCCCTCTACCCTCTCTATCCCGCGTTGCGCCAAACGGTTTCCGCGTGAATGGCCTCGGATCGGCTTGCTCTGCACGGTTCAGCGTGACGGCCCACCTGCGTTCCTTCTGCTCGCGGACCAGGTCGAAGCCACCGAGCACGTCGAACGCGTCGCCCTTGCGTGGAGCGCTATCGCGGATGCCAGTGGCAGACTACCGGGGCCTCAGTGCGCACCCGCCGCTGCCCCACCGCCGCCCTTGCCGGGCTTGGTGAGCTAGACCAGTGGAATGATCACAATGAAAATCATCGACGAGAGCCAGAAGATATCGTTCAACCCTAGCAACCCGCTGCCGACACGACGACGGCCACGCCAAGCAGCGCGAGCAGCGCCTTGCGCTTGCGTGTGTTGGGTGCTGCCACTGGTCAACAGCAACCGGTCGCCATGCCAGGGGCAAGCCTCGCGCCGGCCAGAACGCGGTCCACATGGTGTTTGAGTTCGACCTGGAGGGCTTGTTCGTGCGCTGGATCATCTCCGTGCCGTATATGCAACAGCCAATCGGACCACACATCGGATTGGGGCTGGGAGTCGGAACTATTCATGTCGAAGGACGAATCTCGATTGGATAACGAGGTGTGTCGAATGACCAAAGACTCGAACCTCATCCCGGATCAGCCGACCAGCAGTTGTGCGGCATCGCCGTCGGCGCACGAATGTAAGGGACGCTACCTTATGAGAACCTGAAGGACCTGCTGTCGGAGCGGGGAAATGCTTGGGAATGTCTGTCTTCGGACTGAGGATAGACAAAGGGGTCAGCGCTATGAGAGGCTTCGCATCAAGCCGATCCGACGGCAAGGCGATCCGCACGCTGCGACGTTGACCATATCGCCCGGCCTCTGCTGCAAGTGGGTTGCGAAGCCGTCGTTCCAGCACGGCGATCCTTCAAGAAAACGAGAGCTAGAACGTGAGTGAGTGGGAAGCCGGCAGCATTGATGGTATTGCGTACACGTACGGCTATTGCGACGAACTGGATCCGCTACGTCTTAGACTTCCGTTGCTACAGTCGGGAATCGCCCCTCCGACCCTGCGTACCGCCTGCGAGCTAGGATTCGGCCACGGCGTCAGCGTGAATATCCACGCAGCCGGGTCAACTACAAGATGGTTCGGTACTGACTTCAACCCGTCTCATGCGAGCTTTGCCCAACAACTGAAACAGTGCGCCGGATCCCAGGCAAGCTTGTTCGCTGAAAGCTTCGCAGAATTCTGTAGGCGAGACGAATTGCCGAAATTTGATTTCATCGGCATGCATGGTATCTGGAGCTGGATTTCCGACGAAAATCGCGCGCTTATTGCCGATTTCATTCGACGCAAACTCAATGACGGCGGCGTCGTGTATATGAGCTATAACACCCAGCCCGGGTGGGCCACGATGTTGCCGGTGCGCGAATTGATGAACTGTCATTTTCAGGTGAGCGCGCGGTTGAATGAACACGGCGGCGTACCCGCCGAAACGCAAGTCCAGACGCACATTGCTGCGGCGTTGGACTTCGTGAAGTCCGTGGTTGCGACGCAGCCCGGCTACGCAGTGGTCAACCCGCAGTTGGCTGAACGTGTCGACGCATTGTCCAAGGAGAACACGCACTACCTCGCGCACGAATATTTCAATCGTGACTGGCAGCCCATGACTTTCTCGCAGGTCACATCATCGCTTGCCGCGAGCGGTTTGACTTATAGCTGTTCTGCGGACTATCGCGATCACGTTGACGAGATCAATCTCAACCCAGCTCAACGCGCCTTGTTGGCGGGCGTTCCAGATACCGCTTTACGTGAGACCGTACGGGACTTTTGCATCAATCGGTCGATGCGGCGAGATTACTGGGTCAAAGGGAGCCGAACACTCGGTGAGGATGAGCAGCAGATGGCCATGCGCGCGCATCGCGTCATGCTGGCGCTGCCGAGGGCTTCGGTCCTGCTGAAGATACGCGGTGCGCTGGGAGAAGCGACGCTACCGGAAAGCTCATATGGTCCGATCCTCGACGCGCTTGCCAGCCATCAACCTGCACGCCTCGTCGATATCGAAAACAGCGTCCGCGGACGCGGGATTACGCTCCCCTTCATCGTCAAGGCCGTAACGTTGCTAGTAGGGGCCGGGGTGCTGCTGAATGTACAGGAAGAGGCGCACATCGAGCTCGCTCGTCCGTCATCGGACAGGCTGAACGCCGCCATTTGCGAGCAGGCGCTCCAGCACGGGGACGTACAATTCCTCGTCAGCCCGGTGTCCGGATCGGGTGTTTTGATTCCCCGTGTGCCGCAGCTCTTCCTGTTAGCGAGGCGACGTCATTTAAGGGAACCCGCACAGTGGGCCGAATTCGCCGAAGCTGCTTTACACACGAGCCCCACGCCGGCTCATGCCATGGAAGGTTTTTCCGTTAGCCCGCTGAACACCCGCGACGATCTGATTGCGAAAGCGAATCGCTTTGCCGAAATGCATCTACCGATATTGCAGGCACTGGGAATCGCTTGAGAAAGCGATACGGTCGGCATGCGGATCGCGCTAGCTCCATGACCGCGTCCGCTCCAGCGGACAACCGGGCGTTCGGCCAACGCGATCGCCGCGGAATTGCTTGCGGCGACCACATCATCCGGCAATCAACACACGGCCGTTACTGCTGGTCGTCTGTCGGTACAAAGGCCATGCCGTGCGGACTGGCCAGATTGGTCACCAGAGGAAGGACTGCCCCGCTACGCAAATCAAGTTGGCCTACATAAGCCGGCACCGTCGGCGTGCTACTCGTAGCGGCCACGCCCGTTGATGCGGAGAACGCCGCGTCGCGCTGCCAGACATTGGCACTAATCTTGTACACCACGTTCGCCTTCGTATCGGACACGAGCAGATAGCCCCGTCGCGCAGTCGCGAATACCGTGTCGTCAACCTGCACGTTGCCGAGAAGCGGAAGATATTGCACTCGCGGCTCATCGCCCGACAAGCGCAACAAGACAAGCTGACCATCTCCCTGATCATCGAGCAGCACATCACCCGACGGCGTTAGCGTCATCGAATCCGGATCGGTCAGGTTGAGGGTTGCCACCGTGCCAAACGGAATGTTGCTGGCGTCCAATGTGCCGCGCATTACCGGAGTGACATCGATCGTGTAGGTGTTTGCATCAAGGTGCACAACGCGGACAATCGCGGGCCCCATATTCTTGCCGCTACTGTTAAGGGTGGGATTGGACGCGCTGAAGTAGGCCTGGCCGTCCTTGAACACGATGTCGTCGTAACCGCCGCCGTGCAGCGTCTTGCCAAAGGAATACGGTTTGGATGCCTGGCCGGTTGAGGGATTGATGATGACGAGGTTTGGATTCGCATCCTCATTCTGCATCGCCCAGATCTCTCGCGTGTACGGATTGACCTTCAGGCCATCGTTGTGTCCCGCGACCTGGTAAGTCTTCACGACACTGCCGTCTGACGAGTATTCAACAATCGCGCTCATCGCGCCATTCGAGCCGTCGGGGGCGCCGTTGTTTGCATAGCCAACCCAAACGTGACCATCGAGCACGGCCAGTGAATCCGGTGCGCTCATCAACCCGCCGGAACCCGCTGCGAACACAGTCAGGCTAAAACCCGGAGTGACAATCGGCTTCGCCGAGGTTTGCGCGTCGGCGCTCCCGGCCGCGAAACAGAGAGCGGCGAACGCGAGCGCGGTGCGGCTAAAAATGCGGCTTACTGCGTGAACAGATCGAACGCTCGGCATGTTTGTCTCCTGAAACATTCATACGGGGTAGAAAGGCAGGGATACCGACATTTGCGAGGTAGCCGGTGATTAAACGTAATAGATAGAAACATGCGCGGATGACTGAATGGTGACGGCTCGCAATGCGATGAGAAACCTTATGCCAACCTTAAGAAAGGGACGCCTCTATCAACACTCTCTTTTGGCCTTTTCTTAATTCTCCTTATGAGATCCTTAAGAAGATGGAAATTTTGAAAAAATATACTGCTCAAGCACTCCGAATCGAGGCCGATAGACAGAACGCAGTACATACGTTTTTCTACTGGGAGATTTGGATGTCCATTCAGGCAGTCGGTCAAAGCACCGCACAAGCGCCGGCCTCATCCGCCGCGTCGACATCGGGTTCAGCGTCGAGCGCGCCGGCATCGAGCACGAGCGCTTCGTCGGCTACGGGGTCGAGCACCAGCACGTCCGCTTCGTCAGCGTCGTCGTATACGGTCAACATCAGCAGCGCCGCACGTGCTTTGTTGGCCGAAGCAAGCGAGACGTCAGTTCAAACCGCGCAGGAAGCAGGAAAGGGCGATCAACAGGCGCAACGCCTGCTCGCCAAGGAGGTCGCAAACAAAGTGCATTAACGCCCCCCGGGAGTTCAGCCTGAAGGTAGGGACCGTCGCGCCGGATCGGCGGCGGTCCAACAGAATTGAAATGCGTGCCGGGATGGCACGCTGAGCATGGAAGAGCGCGCCAGCCGTCGAGCACTGGCAGTTACGTTGTCGACCGCGCTCAACCTATCGATTCGCGCTCGAACATATCGCCTTTCGCGCGCCGCTCCGCCAGCCAATGCGACAAACGGTCGAACCACAGGTGCACAACCGGCGTCGTGAAGAGCGTCAGCATCTGCGAAACGATCAGGCCGCCGACAATCGCGATGCCGAGCGGGACACGCAGTTCCGCGCCCGCGCCAGACCCAAGCGCAAGCGGCAGTGCGCCGAACAGCGCGGCAAGCGTCGTCATCATAATTGGCCGGAAGCGCAGCACGCATGCCTGACGGATCGCTTCCTGTGGCGATAAGCCATGCTCACGCTCGGCCACGAGCGCGAAGTCGATCATCATGATCGCGTTCTTCTTCACAATACCGATCAGCAGGATGATGCCAATCATCCCCATGATGGAGAGATCCTGGCCGCACAGCATTAGCGCGAGCAATGCGCCCACACCCGCCGAAGGCAGCGTCGAAATAATGGTGAGCGGGTGAATCGCGCTTTCGTACAGGATGCCGAGGATCAGATACACCACGACGAGCGCGGCCGCGATCAGATACGGTTCACTGGCAAGAGAGGCCTGAAACGCCTGCGCTGTGCCCTGAAACGACCCCGTCAAGCTGTCGGGTTTGCCTGCCGCGCTTTCGGCCTGATGAATCGCCGTCACGGCATTGCCGAGCGATTGCCCCGGCGCCAGATTGAACGAGATCGTCACAGCCGGGAACAGCCCCTGGTGATTCACCGAAATCGGCGACACGTTGTTTTCGATTTTCGCCAGCGTGTTGAGCGGCACCAGTTCGTTCGTCAGCGGCGAACGAACATAGAGGTGCGCGAGCGCATCGGTGGTCAACTGGAAGCTCGGATCGACTTCCTCGACGACGTGGTACTGATTCAGCTGCGTGAACAGCGTGGCAATCTGCCGTTGGCCGAATGCGTCGTACAGCGTGTCGTCGATGGCTTGCGCGGTAATGCCGAAGCGCGAGGCGGTACTGCGGTCGATCACGAGCGTCGCGCTGGTCGCGGCAGCTTGCTGATCCGAAGTGACGTCGGCGAGTTGCGGGAGCTTCGACAGCTTATCGGTTAGTACGCCCGCCCAATGATTGAGTTCATTGATATCGGGGTCCTGCAGCGTGTACTGATACTGCGCGGCGCTGATACGGCCACCTACCTGAATATCCTGGCGGACCTGCATCGACAATGAAATGCCCATCACCTTCGCTAACTGCGGCTTCAGACGATTGAGCACCTGCGCGGCGCTGTCCTTGCGCTGACCGAACGCCTTCAGGTTGATCATCACGCGGCCCTGGCTCACGGTCGGATTCGCGCCCATCCAGTAGTAAACGTTATCGACCGCGGGATCGGCTTCGATGATATTGCCCAGTTGCTGCATTTTCAGAGACATCGCACGCGGGGAGATGTCTGGCGCGGCCTGCGCGACACCCATGATCAACCCAGAGTCTTCCTGCGGGAAGAAGCCCTTCGGGATCACGACAAACAGCGCGATCGTCGCGACGATCGTCGCAATCGTCACGCCAAGCATCAGTTTCGGCCAATTCAACACCCAATCGAGACCTCGCTCGTAACGCCGCTCCACCGCGACAAAGCCTCGTTCGAGCCAAGCTTCGAGCTTGCGCATCCGCCCTGTGTCATCCGGCTCAGGCAAACGTATCAGCCAGCCGCATAGCATCGGCGTGACGGTCAGCGGGACCAACGCCGACATCAGGATCGCCGCGCTCACTGTCACCGCGAATTCGCGGAACAGGCGTCCGACAATGCCGCCCATCAACAGGATCGGAATGAACACCGCGATCAGCGAGATCGTCATCGAAATAATGGTGAAGCGCACTTCCATTACGCCGAGCAGCGCGGCTTTCATGCGCGGCACGCCTTCTTCGACATGCCGCATCACGTTTTCGATCACGACAATCGCATCGTCCACCACGAAGCCCACCGCGATGGTCAACCCCATCAGCGACAGATTGTCTAGGCTATAGCCGAGCAGATACATCACGCCGAACGTAGCGACCAGCGACAAAGGAATCGTCAGGCTCGGGATAATCGTCGCCCACACGTTGCGCAGAAACGAGAAGATGACCATCACGACGAGTGCGACCGTCAGCATCAGCGTGAACTGCACGTCGTGCACCGACGCATTGATGGTTTGCGTGCGATCGCCCACTACATTCAAATGCGCGGCGGCGGGCAGCGTCGCTTCGAGTGCTGGCAGCTTTGCCTTGATGTTGGCGATCGTCTGCACGACGTTGTAGCCAGGCTGCTTGTGAATATCGAGGATGATCGCGCGTTCGTGCTGAAGCCATGCGGCCTGCTGGTTGTCTTCGGCGGCGCTCAGAACGGTGCCGAGATCGGATAGGCGAATCGGCGCGCCGTTCTTGTACGCGACCACCAGATCGCGATACGCCGAGGCGGTCGTGATCTGGTCGGTGGCATTGAAAATCACCGAGCGATCCGGCCCGTTCAGGCTGCCCTTGGGTGCATTCACCGTCTGCAAGCCGACGATCGAGCGCACGTCTTCCAGCGTGAGGCCGCGTGCGGTGAGCTTGTCGGGATCGAGCTGAATACGCACGGCGGGCCGCTGCTCGCCGTGGAAATCGACGAGACCCACGCCTGGCAACTGCGAGATCTGCTGCGCCAGATAGTCCTCTGCGTAGCTGTCGAGTTGCGTAAGCGTGAGCGATGGCGACGTCAGCGCGAGTGACAGCAAGGTGAAGTCGGCCGGGTTGACCTTTTCATAGGTCGGCGGGTTCGGCAGATTCTTCGGCAGGGTGCCACCGGCCGCGTTGATCGCCGTTTGCACGTCCTGCGCCGCACCGTTGATATCGCGCGACAGATCGAACTGCACGGCGATGTTGGTGGTACCCAGCGAGCTTGACGACGTCATCTGCGTGATACCCGCGATCAGCGAGAGTTGTCGTTCGAGCGGCGTCGCTACCGAAGTCGCCATGGTCTCGGCGCTCGCACCTGGCAACTTCGCCACGACCTGGATGGTCGGGAAATCGACTTGTGGCAAGGGCGCGACCGGCAGCATGAAGTACGCCACCGCACCCGCCAGCAGCACCGCGATGGCAAGAAAACTGGTCGCAATGCGCCGTTCGATGAACCGTCCCATCAGGCTCATGACGGATTGTCCTGGTTAGCCTGACTGCCCGCCGAGTCTCCGTTGACCGGTGCCTGGGCCACCGCCGGCACCGTGGTGGCCGCCACACGCACACCTGGGTTCAAACGGCTTTGTCCATCGAATACAACGAGATCCGCGGGCGCGACACCGCTGCGAATTTCCGTCATTCCGTCGACCGTCACGCCGATTTTCACCGGACGCATCTGCGCCGTGCCATTCGCGTTGATCACGTATAACTGCGTACCATTCTGCGTGTTCACCACCGCTCGGCTCGGCACGGCAACCCGCTGCGTATCGGTGCGCAACAGCACGCGCGCATTCACCAGTTCGCCCGGCCATAGCTTGCGATCCTTGTTGGTGAAGGAGGCCTTGAGTTTGATCTGACCAGTGGTGGGGTCGACCGTACTGTCGATGAACACGAGCGCACCGTCGGCAAGCGCGGTGCTGCCGGAGCGAGTGGTGACGTTCACCGCCAACGGTGCGCCCGCCTGATTGGCGAGCAAGTCGGGGAGCACGTCCTGCGGCACGGAGAACAGCACGGTAATCGGCTCCATTTGCGTGACGGTGACGATACCGGTCGTGTCGGTGGGATGCACGATCGCGCCGATGTCGGCCTCGCGCGCGCCGACGCGGCCGGTGAAAGGCGCGAATAGCGTGGTGAAGCTTAGTTGCAGGCGATCGCTCTGCACCAGTGCTGCGTCTGCCGCTACAGTAGCGGCGAGCGCTTCGACTTGCGCCTTCGCGGTGTCCACGGCCTGGGTGGTCGCCGCGCCAATGCCGACGAGCTTCGAGTAACGGGCGAGATCGAGCTTCGCGTTATCGAGCGAGGCCTGGTCCTTGCGTTGCGCCGCTTCCGCTTGATGCAATTGCGCAGTGAGCGGACCCTGGTCGAGTTGGGCGAGCAACTGCCCTGCCTTCACGTCCTGCCCTTCAGTGAAGGACACGCGCTGCAACTGGCCATCCACACGCACTTTGACGTCCACGGTATTGAGCGCGAGGACCGTACCCACCGCAGCCACGCGAATCGGAAAATCCCGGTTCACCGGATGACCGGCGTTGACCGGCACCGCAGCTGCGGGCTTCACGGCCGGATGCCTCGGCCATAACCACGCGACAAGAATCACCACAAGGACAGCGAACGCCACCACGGGCGGCGCGCGACGGCGCGCGCGAGGCGCCTCGTAATTCGGACTATCAGCAGGATTCATGAGCGGGAAGGCGTAGAAGTGGAAGCGGTGCTGCTATCGGTCACGCCGAAGCCGCCGCCGAACGCGCGAAACAGGCTCACCGAAGCTTGCAGGCGCGCGAGCCGCGCCTGCACCAGCGTGTCTTCGGCTTGATAGAGCGTGCGTTGGGCGTCGAGTACGGTCAGAAAATCGACGGTACCGAGCTCGTATTGGGCTTGCGCGAGCGTGGCGGCTTTGCGGGCAGCGTCGGCGGCGGTCTGGTCGGCGGCCTCCGCGAGCTGCTGCTGTTGCGCCGCCGAGAGCGAGTCTTCGACGTCCTGCAGCGCAGTGATCACGGCCTGCCGGTAATCGGCGACGCCCTTGGCTTCGGCGGCCTGGCTTGCGTGCAACTGGCCGCGCAACGCGCCGCCGTCGAACAGCGGCGCGGCCAGTGACGTGGCGAGGCTCGCAAACGGACTCGACAGGAAATGCGAAAGGGACTTGCTGCTGAGCCCACCGTCGGCGGTCAGCACGATGTTCGGCAGGAAGGCCGCGCGCGCCGCACCGACGCTCTCATTGGCCGACTGCAACTGTGCTTCTTTCGAGCGGATATCGGGGCGCGTTTCCAGCAGGCTGGCCGGCAGATTCGGACGCGGCTGGGGAATGGCGATACCAGCGAGCGCGGTGTCGTTGACCGTGAACTGCTCAGGCGCGGTGCCCACCAGCACGGCGAGCGCATGGATGTTGGTGTCCAGTTGCTGTTGCAGCGCCGGCACCGCCGCCTGGAAGGTGGCGAGCGCATTGCGCTGCTGCTGCACCTGCAGCTCGGTCGCGACGCCCGCCTCCTGTTGCGCGAGCAACAATTGCAGAATGTGCGCGGCATCGTCGGAAATGGACCGTGCGATCGCCAGACGGCGGCGCAGGCTCTGCACCTGGAAATACGTGTCCGCCACCGACGCGGTCAGCGTCAAAGCCACCGTATCGCGATCGAATTCGGACGCGCGCGCAAGCAGGTCGGCCGCGCTGGCGTTGGCGGCGTTGAAGCCCCAGAAATCTACCTCGTAACTTGCTTCGGCGAACAGGCTTTGGGTTTTGGTGGTCGAGCCACGGCCTTGGTGAGCGCGGTCGAAAGTGGCGCCGAGCGTCAGCGACGGATACTGCGGCGCCCCGGCCTTTTCGGCGTTGCCGCGCGCCTGCTCTACGCTCGCGATGGCGGACGCCAGCGTGAAGTTGTTTTGCAGACTGCGATCGACCAGCGCATCGAGCGCGGGGTCGTGATATTCGCGCCACCAGCCGCTCTTTACAGGAACGGTATCGGCGAGCGAAGCATTCGCCGCGCCGTCGAAGCGCTGCGCGAGCGGCGCAACCGGCCGCTGATAGGCCGGCACGAGCGAGCACCCGGCCAGAACCGCGACGCCGAGTGCGCATGCGGCAGCACGCAGGGCCCGATGAGGCGCACGAGGACTGACGACGCGCGAAAAAGGCGCCGGACGGGACAGCCCTGACATTGGAGAACACTCCGGCAACATGGGAATGTCGCCAGAGTAGTCAGCGGGTCCTGTCGGCGCTTTCGCCCAATAATGAAAAAAATTTAATGCGCCGCAACACGCCGTCGGAGCGCGTATCCACGAGGCCGTCCAGGTCGCCGCAAAGCACCTGCTAAGGTGCCGGGTTCAGCACATAACCCGCACCCACCACGGTATGAATCAGCGCCACCGGAAAATCGCGATCCACCTTCGCCCGCAAGCGATGCATGTGCATATCGATGATATTGCCACGCGGTTCGAAATCGTAATTCCACGCCGCCTCGAGCAGCATGCTGCGCGTGACGACCTGCCCTTCGCGTCGCGCCAGACATTCGAGCAACAGGAATTCGCGGTGCTGCAGGCGTAGATCGCGGCCGCCGCGCGTCGCGGTTCGCGCCCGCGTGTCGAGCATCAGATCCGCGCATTCGAGCCGCTCGCTCATCCTGCTGCGATCCGCGCGCCGTGCGAGCGCCTCGATTCTCGCCAGCACTTCGACGAAGGCATACGGCTTCACAAGATAGTCGTCGCAACCGGCGCGGATGCCCTCCACGCGCTCGTTCAGCCCGCCGACCGCGGACAGCATCAGCACCGGCGTGGTATCGCCGCCTGCGCGCAATTGCTGCACGAGGGCGATGCCATCGAGCGCCGGCAAAAGCCGATCAGTCACAATCACGTCGTAGATGCCCTCGCGCGCGTACGCGAGCCCGGTCGCACCGTCGGCCACCGCGTCGACAATGAGACCGCTCTCGCTCAACCCGCGCGTCAGGAAATGGCTGGCGCGCGTATCGTCTTCGATCAGAAGGACTCGCATGCGCTAATCAGACAATGAGGACTTACATTAAAAATTTTTCATGTTGGCGCGAAACGCCTGTGCGGCTTCACGCGGCATACTGCGAACATCGCAGGTACGAGCGTAGTGTAAACGGCGCGGTTCGCGTGCGTTCGACACGCGCGCACTTCTGGAAAAAGGCATGTCGAATGTATTGGTCGTCGAGGACGACGAGCAAACCCTCGCGGAGATCGTTGAAGCGCTCACCGATCACGGCTGCAAGGTGCAGGCCGCGAGCACGGGCCGTGACGGTTTGATGCTCGCGGTCGCCAACAGTTATGACGCCATCGTGCTCGATCGCATGTTGCCGGGTGGCCTCGAAGGGCTCGGCATGCTGGCGGCGTTGCGCAGCGCCGGCGTGGTCACGCCAGTATTGATTCTGAGCGCCCTGTCCGCGGTCGACGAACGCGTGCGCGGCTTGCGCGCCGGCGGCGACGACTATCTGACCAAGCCGTTCGAATTCATCGAGCTGACCGCACGGCTCGACGCGCTGATGCGCCGGCGCGAAGCGGCGCCCGGTGTGCAGGAATATCAGGTCGGTCCATTGCGTCTCGACCCGCTAAAGCGCGAAGTGAGCTGCGCCGGCCGTCCGGTGTCGCTCTTGCCGCGCGAATACCGGCTGCTCGAATACCTGATGCAGCATGAGGGCCAGGTGGTGAGCCGCACCATGCTGTTCGAGGCGGTGTGGGATTACCGGCTCGACGAGCGGACCAATGTGATCGACGTGCATATCAGTCGCCTGAGAAAGAAGCTCGACCCGGACGGGACGGCTCCGATGATCGATACCGTGCGCGGTTCGGGGTACATGCTCCATGCGCCTGACTGACCTGCATCGCACCACCGGCTTTCGCCTCGCCACGCTGTTCCTGATGCTGTTCGGCGTGATCGCGATACTGTTGTTCGGTTACCTGTACCGCGAGATCACCGGCTTCGAACAGGAACGCATCGACGACTGGCTGATGCGCGAGCACGCACAGTTGACACGCGAAGAGCCGGACGAACTGGTGGCGCGATTCGAACATCAAAACCAGTTCGATCCGCGCCACCAGCGCCCGTTCGGTCTGTTCGACGCTGCCGGAAAACATCTTGCCGGCGGCTACGCGGGAGATCAACCGGCTATCCCCGTGTTCGACCAACCGTTTTCCATGCGGCTCGCGAAGCTGCCCGGCCACCCGCCCGGCCGATGCATTGCCGCGCGCGTGCCGGATAGCCGCATCGCGTTGCAATGCCAGAACACCCGCGAACTCGACCACTTCGACGAGGAACTGCTGCACGCGCTGCTTTCCACCGCCATGATCACGCTCGTGATCGGCCTGGTCGGCGCGAGCCTGATCGGCATTTCGGCGATGCGGCGGCTCGACGCGGTGACCGCCTCGATCGAAGAAATCGTCGCCGGCAATCTCAGCAGGCGTTTGCCGATGCATTCGAAACAGGACGACGTGGATCGGTTGGTCGGCGTCGTGAACGGCATGCTCGACGAAATCGAACGGCTCATGAACGAAGTCAAGGGTGTGTGCGATGCGATCGCGCACGATCTGCGCACGCCGCTCACCCGGATGCTCGGCGGACTCGAACGTGCGCAGCGGCGCGCCAAAACCGAAACGGAGTATCGCGCGGCGATCGATGAAACCATCATCGAGACCAGCGGGCTGCTGCGCACCTTCAATGCGCTGCTGCGCATTTCGGAAATCGAAAGCGGCGTGCGCCGTGCGGGTTTCGCAACGGTCGATCTGGCCGCTGTCGCCGACGACGTCTTCGAATTCTACGATCCGACTGCCGAAGACAAGCAAATCGCCTTCGAATTGCAGCGAACGGTATCGGGGCCGCTTGAGATCCAGGGCGATCCGAACCTGTTATTCGAGGCATTGGCGAACCTGGTGGAAAACGCCATCAAGTTCGCACCGCGCGGCGGCCATGTGCGGATCACAGTGTTCCGCAACAAGACCGGCGCAGGCATCACCGTTTCCGACGACGGGCCAGGTATCGCGCCCGCCGAACAGCAAGCGGTGCTACGGCGCTTTTATCGCGGTGAAGCGAGCCGTCACACGCCTGGCAGCGGGCTCGGCCTGAGCCTTGTGCTGGCGGTGGCGGGCATGCACGGCATGTCGATCCGTTTCAAGGACACGACACCCGGATGTAAAATCCTGTTGTACAAACCGACCGAGTAGTGAAAAGGCTTATCCATTTCCAGCGATCACCGATATCGCAATCTTCGTTGCGACGGTTGCTTGTCGCTGACATTGCTATCTGTTTGTATCAAAAGATCGTTTTGACCTGATCGGTCATCACGCCAGGGCTCCATGGCCAGCCGCATCGTGCAGCTGGGCGACCTACCGGAGATTTACCGTCCGAATCGCGCCGTCTGCTTCGATCAGAACGATTCATGCAGTGTTAGCGGTAAGGGACGGCAATGTAATCGCCAGGCGGCCAGTAAGTGGCCGGTAAGTGTTCCGGTCACACCATCCCATCGACTGACCTTCGCCACGGCCGCAGCGCTGCATGGCTAGTACCTCTTTTGTCATTTTTGTACCGGGAGTCCCCCGATGAAAAGGCGCGATCTGAATACTCTGGCGCTCGCCACCACGGTGCTTCTTTCATCGGGATGCGCAACGGGGCCCGGGCGCACCGCAGGCGACCCGCTTGAACCGATGAACCGGACCATCTACTCGTTCAATGACAAGGTCGACAGATACGCGGTCAAACCAGTAGCAACCGCCTATCAGAAGGTGACGCCGACGCCAGTACAGACGGCAGTCCGGAATTTCTTTTCCAATCTCGGCGATATCGGCAACTTTGCCAATGACCTGCTGCAACTGAAAGCGACAGACGCGAGCGAGGATGTAGTGCGCTTTGCGTTCAACTCCACCTTGGGGATTGGCGGCCTGATCGACTGGGCGACGCCTGCGGGTTTGCCCAAGCACCATCAGGACTTCGGCCTGACGCTTGCGCACTATGGCGTACCGATTGGGCCATACCTGGTGATGCCGTTGTTCGGCCCGAGCAGCGTGCGGGATGTCAGCGACGTCGCGGTAAGCGTTCTGCTCAACCCGTTCGTGGCCGCGCCAGTCGCCGTTCAGGTGTCGGTGACCGGCACTCGTATTGTCAGCAAACGCGCCGATCTTCTAAGCGCCTCGGACCTGCTTTCACAGGCCGCGATCGATCCCTATTCGTTCACTCGCGACCTCTACCTGCAGAGGCGCCACATGCTCTCGACGAGATCCGCCGACGCCGACAAGTTACCGGACTACCCAGATCCCTCACCTCAATAGCTGCATGGCCGACGCATGACAGTTTGCGCAGCTCACCATTAAGTGTCTGGTAAGCCATGCGCGTCCATCATGAAGGCCGAGTTCATCTGACTGTGGGAGCGTGTCCATGAAAGCCGGTACTACGACCGCAGTGCGCGCCAACCTCGTGCTCTTTTCGATTTCGACAGCTATCGCGATCGTTCCGTGCGTCAGTTTCGCATCGCTGCTCGGCCTGCTCGACGACGGCACGCCTACATTGCCTTACCAGGGCAGCATTTTTCTGCTCGGTGCCGTGATCATGCTGGCGCTGCGCTGGCGTGCGCGGCAAGCGTTCGACGCAGCGAGGCTCGCGCATAAGGTTCAACTGATCGGGAAGCACGATCTTGTAGCATCGATTGCCGATGACTGCCCCTTTGCGTGGCTGGTCCAGTTGCACCTCGAACTGCGTGGTCATCAATGTATCCATTGACAACAGGTGTAAGCATGAAAAGTCTCGGTTATTGGTTGCTGCTCGGTTTGCTGCGGCTACTGTCGGTTCTGCCGTACGCGCTAGTTGCAAGAGCAGGCAATGCGCTTGGCGCCGCGCTGTACAAGCTGCCGAGCCACCGCAGGCACGTGGTGCTCGTCAATCTGCGCCTGTGCTTTCCGCTGAAGACCGAGCGCGAGCGCGAAGAACTCGCGCTCGCCCATTTACAGCATGTTGTGCGCAGCTATCTGGAGCGCGGCTTTCAATGGTTCGGCAGTTTGCGCACGATCGAGCGACTGGTCGAGATGGACAGTCGCATCGATCTGCACGATCCGCACGCACCGCCCACAATATTCATGGGCTTTCACTTCGTCGGAATCGAAGTAGGTTGCATGCTGTATTCGTCGCGCCTGCCGGTCGCCGCGCTGTACACGCGCATGTCGAACACGCGTGTCTGCGAACTCGCACGGCGTCAACGGGGACGGTTCGGAGCAGCTATGATTGAGCGCAGCGCAAGTGCGAAACAAGTTGTCCGGCTGCTGCGCTCAGGCGTTCCCGTGATGCTGGCGGCGGACATGGACCACGGAACAACGGGTTCGGTGTTCGCGCCGCTCTTCGGTGTGCCGGCCTGCACGCTCACTTCCGTGTCACGCCTCGCCAAATTGGGCGGTGCACGCGTGGTGCCCTTTGTGACTGAGGTATTGCCCGCATTTCGCGGCTATAAGCTGACGATCTTCGATCCGCTCGAAAACTTTCCCACAGACAGCGAAGCGCTTGACGCATGCACAATGAACGCGTTTCTTGAAACGCAAATCCTGCGCTTTCCCGATCAGTACTACTGGGTCCACAGGCGCTTCAAACACCGCCCGGCAGGTATGCCCGCAGTCTACTGACATTTTGCTTGCGACAGCGGCGGTGAACGACCAGAAACACACCGCGCCACCCACGAATGCGCCGGTTATTAGCGTCGGTGTGAGCGATTCCAGTTATCAGCTACATGCGCCCCTTTTCGGTCAACGTCCTGACGAGGTCATCCGCAGTGGGCACAATCTTGCCGAAGTAGAGCCCGAAGTTAGACAGCGCGGCATCATGCATGACCGGATCGCAATCGGCGCACGCGTCTGAAACCAGCGCGCAGCCGAAACCCCGGTCGGCAGCATCCCGTGCTGTCGTCTCGACACAGCAACTCGTCACCACGCCAGTGAATACCAGATTTTTGATCCCCATACGATCCAGGACGTTCTGTATTTCACTACCGTTAAACGCACCTTGCGTGGTCTTGCGAATCACAGTCTCTCCATCCAGAGGGGCGACCTCCTCGCGGAACGCATAGTCCGGATTTCCCGTCCACCATAAGTTCTCGACGCCGCTGGCCCTTTCCAGCATGCCCGACCATTCGCGAAACCGTATCGGGCAATCGCGCATATCTCGATACGCCGACCCAATTGCAAGGTGAATGACCGGTCTTCCCATTCGACGAAAGGCATCGAGCAACGTGCGAATTGCAGGAATGGTCGTGCGCTCGAGCCTGTCGAGGTAGTAATGCATCGAACCGGGCTCTATCGCTTCGCATGCCTTGACCCAGCCACGGTTGGGCGCAGCGTCGCTGTACTGAACATCGACCACGACTAGCGCCGTGGCGGTGCAATCCGTGAAGTCGATGTCTGGAATCGTCGATGACAGGCTTTCAAACGCCACCTGCGCAGGAATTGACTCATGCATGCCGGGGTCCTCGATTCAGGTTGAACGTATCGCCGCGTCACGACGGCGGTACGTATTCACGTCGTCCATGCGGGACACTTGATCGTGGCTGCCATTGTGCATATATCGGTTAACACGGGCATGCGTCAAAGCGACGGCCAAATATGTTGCAGCGACACCTGTATCCGTCAGCCTTGGTGATCGATGCAACCAACTGAATTCCGCATGTTTGCCCCTGCGAGACATGCCGGAACAAAAAACCCTCGAAGCATTGCTGCATCAAGGGTCCAAGGAATTTCCAGGAATCTAGTGGAATACTTCCTGGTGCCGGGGACCGGACTCGAACCGGCAAGCCGTGAAGCGGCGGATTTTAAGTCCGCTATGTTTACCAATTTCATCACCCCGGCAGGGGTCAGAACCACGCTGGACGCGAATTCTACCATTGCCCGGCGGGCACACCAAACCGGCGCAATCCAGCCGCGCCCCATCCCCACCCTCGCCCGCCAGGCATAAAAATTGGAGTCATCCGCAAGTCACAAACGTTCCTGATAATCCGCTGACGAAAACGTTTACATCACGCGCGGAAATCATGATCCCAACGATCAAAGACGTCGCCGCCCACGCGGGCTTCTCCATCGCCACGGTTTCGCGCGCGATCAACGCGCCGCATACCGTGAACCCGGTCACGCTCGACAAGGTGCGTCAATCCATCGACGCCCTTAACTTCCGCCCCAGCCCGCTCGGCCGGCAGTTGCGCGGCGAGCGCACGCGCCTGATCGGCGTGATCCTGCCGACGCTCGCCAACCCCGTGTTCGCCGAATGCCTGCAAGGCATCGACGAACTCGCCGCGGCGCAAGGCTACCGGCTCATGCTGATGACCACCCAGTACGATGCCGACCGCGAACGCCACGCCATCGAAACGCTGCGCGAACATCGCGTGGAAGGCCTGATCCTGACCGTCGCCGATGCCGACACGCATCCGCTGCTCGACGACCTCGACCGCTCCGGCCTGCTGTACGTGCTGATGCATAACGACACCATGCGGCGTCCGTCGGTCTCGGTCGACAACCGCCTCGCCGCGTTCGATGGCGTACGCATGCTGATCGCGCACGGCCATCGCCGCATCCTGATGCTGGCAGGCACGCTCGCCGCTTCGGACCGCGCCCGCCAGCGGCATCTCGGCTACGCGCAGGCGATGCAGCAGGCCGGCCTCACCCCTGCGCCCGCGCTCGAAGTCGATTTCAACGCGGACGAACTCGCGCCGTCCGTGCTCGCGCATCTGACCAACGGCCCGAACCGCCCGACCGCCCTCTTCTGCAGCAACGATTTGCTCGCCATGGTCGTGATGCGCGGCCTGCGCCGCGCGCGTCTGCAGATTCCGCACGACATGTCGATTCTCGGCTTCGACGGACTCGCCATGGGCGAATTGCTGTCGCCACCGCTGGCAAGCGTCTGCGCGCCAAATCGCGAGATCGGCTGCGCCGCCTGGCGGCGTTTGCTAGCTCGCGTAACCGGCACCGACGAAACGCATGAGGCAACGTCGCCCAAGCTGACCTTGCCACACAGCTTGCGCGAAGGTGCCACCATCGCGGCGATTTCGAACCGCACAGAAACGTCCGCTGCGACCTAGAGGCCGTTCGCATAGTCGCTTGCATAAACATCCAATTCGAACCCCGAACCACCCGCTCTCTTCCTCTCCAGGAGACCCGTAGTGATCCGCTCTTCAACACGCTTTGCTTCTTCCATCAAGCCACTCTGGCATCGTCTCGCCCGCACTACGGCCACCGCGCTGTCAGCAGGCATGATCGTCACGGCCGCGCTCGCCGCCCTTGCACCGCAAGCAGCCCACGCCGATGAAACCGCGATCTGCTACAACTGCCCGCCCGAATGGGCCGACTGGGCGAGCCAGATCAAGGCGATCCAGCAAAAGACCGGCATCCGCGTGCCGTTCGACAACAAGAACTCCGGCCAATCGATTGCGCAACTGATGGCCGAGCAGAAGAGCCCGGTTGCGGACGTGGTCTATCTCGGCGTTTCGTCGGCGTTCCAGGCGAAAGACAAAGGCGTCATCCAGCCGTACAAGCCGGCGCACTGGGACGACATTCCAGCCAATATGAAGGACCCGCAAGGCTACTGGTTCACGATCCACTCGGGTACGCTGGGCTTTTTCGTCAACAAGGACGCGCTGGAAGGCAAACCGGTCCCGCGTTCGTGGGCTGATCTTCTGAAGCCTGAGTACAAAGGCATGATCGGCTACCTCGACCCGTCGAGCGCGTTTGTCGGCTATGCGGGCGCAGTCGCGGTAAATCAGGCGCTCGGCGGCACGCTCGATAACTTCGAGCCGGGCCTCGACTGGTTCCGTAAGCTGAAGGCCAACGCGCCGATCGTGCCGAAGCAGACCGCCTATGCGCGCGTGATGTCCGGCGAAATCCCGATCCTGCTCGACTACGACTTCGACGCCTACCGCGCGAAGTATAAGGATCACGCCAACGTCGAATTCGTGATTCCGAAGGAAGGCACGATCTCGGTACCGTACGTGATGAGTCTCGTGAAGGGCGCGCCGCATGAAGCGAACGGCAAGAAGGTGCTCGATTTCGTGCTGTCTGACGAAGGCCAGAAACTGTGGGCCGACGCCTATCTGCGTCCGGTGCGCGCAAACGCAATGAGCCCGGAAACCGCCGCCAAATTCCTGCCCGCAAGCGACTATGCCCGCGCCAAACCGGTCGACTTCGGCAAAATGGCCGAGAAGCAGTCGAGCTTCGGCGAGCGTTATCTACAGGTGATGCATTGAACGACGTCACGTTCCCGCTGCGCTGGCGCATCGCTTTGATCGCGCCGGCGCTGGCGGTTTTCATCGCGTTCTGGCTATTGCCGATGGGCGCGCTCGCGCAGATCAGCGGCGACGGCCACGCATTCGCGACCTATCGTGCGATGCTGACGAATCCGCGCTACATGTCGAGCCTCGGCGCGACGGTGATGTTGTCAGCAGCGGTCACGGCGACGACGCTAGTGCTGTCGGTGATCGCCGGTCTGCTGCTGGCGCGCCGTGAGTTCCCACTCAAACGCACGCTGCTCGCGCTGCTGACGTTTCCGTTGGCATTCCCAGGCGTCGTGGTCGGCTTCATGGTGATCATGCTGGCGGGACGTCAGGGTTTGATCGGTGCGTTATCGCTGAAACTCACCGGCGATCGCTGGGTGTTCGCTTACTCGATGAGCGGGCTCTTTCTCGGCTATCTGTACTTCTCGATTCCCCGCGTGATCGTCACCGTGATGGCATCGGCGACCAAGCTCGATGCCTCGCTCGAAGAGGCCGCGCGTTCGCTCGGCGCATCGCCATGGCGTATTACGCGCGATATCGTGTTGCCCGCGTTGTCGCCGGGCTTGATCGCAGCCGGCGCGGTATGTTTCGCGACCGCAATGGGCGCCTTCGGCACCGCCTTCACCCTGGCCACCGACATCGACGTATTGCCGATGACCATCTACACCGAGTTCACGCTGAACGCGAACATGGTGACGGCGGCGGGCCTCTCGATCGTGCTCGGCATCGTCACATGGGCCGTGCTGGCGTTCGCTCGCAGCGTGAGCGGTTCGGCTGTCGCGGCAAGCGCATGAGTGGCGTGTCCAAACCCGATGACAAAACTTCGATGAACTCCATCAGTGCTCCAATCAAGCAGCCCGCAAAACCGCGCGCGCGGCGCCGCCGGTTGCTCACATCACGCACGTGGCTCGCAGCCGGACAGTGGTTCGTTACGCTGTTGCTATGCGCCTTTCTGATCGTGCCGGTCGTGATGTCGATCATGGCCGGCCTCACAGTCAACTACTTCAAAGGTGTATCGAGCGGACTCACGCTGCGCTGGCTCGGCGAAGTATGGACGCAGTATCACAGTTCGGTATTTCTCTCGCTCGAAGTGGCGGCGATGACCTTGCTGATCACACTGCTGACCGGCGTGCCCGCCGGCTACGTACTAGCGCGCAGCAAGACACGGCTCTCACGCATCATCGAAGAATTTCTGGTGCTGCCGATCGCCCTGCCCGGTCTCGCTTCCGCGCTAGCGCTGCTGGTGGTCTACGGCGGCTTCACGATGTTTCGCATGAGCGTCGCGTTTATCGTCGTCGGACACGTGGTGTTCACGCTGCCGTTCATGGTGCGCGCGGTTGCGGCCGTGTGCGCGAGCAGCGATCTGCGCACACTCGAAGAAGGCGCGGCGAGCCTCGGCGCGAGCTTCTTTCAACGCTTCGTCACGATCGTCTTGCCGAATGCGCGACCGGGGATCGTCGCCGGTGCGTTGGCGGTGCTTACGCTCTCGATCGGCGAATTCAATCTCACGTGGATGCTGCATACGCCCGATACCAAAACGCTGCCGGTCGGTCTCGCCGACACCTATGCGTCGTTACGCATCGAAATCGGCAGCGCCTACACGATTCTGTTTTTCATCATGACGATGCCGCTGCTCGTCGCGATGCAATGGCTCGGCGTCGATGCGACCGGCCAGCGCAGCGCGGGCAAACAGCGCAACACTGCCTCCCGTTCCAAGCCTATACCGACGTCCACGCCATGAAACTCGACTCCGTTCCCATCACGCTCACACAGTGCGCGAAAACGTTTCGCGGCACGCGTGTGCTCGAACCGCTCGATCTGCACATCGGCGCCGGTGAGACGCTGGTGCTGCTCGGCCCGTCTGGTTGCGGCAAGACCACGACGCTGCGCATGATCGCGGGCCTCGAGACACCTGACGCCGGCGGCAGCATCGCGTTCGGCGACGAAGACGTCACCGCCCTGCCGATCGAAAAACGCCAGGTCGGCATGGTGTTCCAGAGCTACGCGCTGTTTCCGAACCTGACCGTGCGCGGCAACATCGGCTACGGCCTGAAGATCAAACGCGTGCCGGCTGAAACCGCACGGCAACGCGTCGACGAATTGCTCGCGATGATGCGTCTCACCGCGCACGCGGACAAACCCATCGATCAGCTCTCCGGCGGCCAGCGCCAGCGCGTGGCATTGGCGCGCGCACTCGCCGTGCAACCCCGCGTGCTGCTGCTCGATGAACCGCTCACAGCGCTCGACGCGCGTTTGCGCGACACCTTGCGCAGCGAGATGAATACGTTGCTGCGCGAGCTGGGCATCACGACCGTCTACGTGACTCACGATCAGGCCGAAGCGATGGAGCTCGGCGACCGCATCGTCGTGATGAGCGCCGGGCGCATCGAGCAGATCGGCTCGCCGCGCGACATCTACTATCGTCCGGCGAACCGCACGGTCGCGCAGTTCGTCGGCACGATCAACCGGCTGGCTGGTGAACGGCGTGATGGTCTGTTGGCGACAAACGGCGGCGCTGTACCGCTGCCGTCAAGCGCCGGGCACGCTAGCACGGCACACGAATTTTTCTTCCGCCCCGAAGACGCGTATCTTGCCGACCCGGCCACCGCCCAATTGCGCGGCAACATCGAAAGCACGGCGTTTCTCGGCGAGCGCACCCGTTTGACGATCGGTGGCGCCGCACCGGACGCGCTACTGATCGATGTCGCGGGCCGCGTCGAACTCGCGCGCGGCACGCCGGTCGGGATTTCAATCGCGCAGGACGCGCTGATTGCGCTATCGTAATGACACAGCGCTGCGTTTCTAGCGCGCCATAAAGAAGGACATCCCCATGCTGCTGGCTCAAATTAGCGACCTCCATATCAAACGGCCCGGCGCGCTGGCTTACCGCCGCGTCGATACCGGCGCCTATCTCGCGCGCACTGTCGCCGCGCTCAATGCACTGGAGCCGCGTCCCGACGCCGTAATCATGACCGGCGACCTCGTCGATCAGGGCGATCCGGAACAATACAAACACCTCAAAACGCTGCTCGCGCCGCTCGAGATCCCCTACTTCCTGATGGTGGGCAATCACGACGAACGGGCTGCATTGCGCGCGGCGTTTCCCGATCGCGCCGAGTTGCGTAGTGGTGGCGAGTTCGTGCACTACGCGGTCGATGTCGGACCGCTGCGCGTGATCGCGCTCGATTCGATGGTGCCGGGCGAAAGCGCCGGCAATCTATGCGACGCACGTCTCGACTGGCTTGAGACGCAACTCGATGCGGCGCAAGGCAAGCCCACGGTGGTCGCGTTGCATCATCCGCCGTTCGTCTGCGGAATCGGGCATATGGATGAATTGCGGCTCGATCCCGCTGCCGCCGACAAGCTCGCCGCGTTGATCGCGCGTTATCCGAACGTGGAACGGGTGATCTGCGGCCATGTGCATCGGCCGATGTTCGTGCGTTTTGGCGGCACGATTGCGTCCGCGGTGCCGGCGCCCGCGCATCAGGTCGGGCTCGATCTACGCGAGGATGCGCCCTCCGCATTCGTGATGGAGCCGCCTGCGTATGCACTGCATCGCTACGATCCGGCGACGGGCATCGTCACGCATCATGCGTATGTTGATAAAGCCGATGGTCCGTATCCTTTTTACGAACCTGAAGGCGAGTTGATCGATTGAGGGTTTCGCCTCACCGGTTCAGACCGCAACAAAAGTTTGCCGGACGCGCCGGGACAGCCTGAAATACGGTATCCCGAGCGCGGCAGCGACGACGGCCTGAATGAAGCCGTCGAACGGAATGGCGATGGCAATGCCAATGGCATGGGTCATGTGATCGCCGAGCAGGTAGGCGATGGTTCGCATGACGAGGATGGCCAACAGCCACGCCTGCACCTGCAACGGAAAACGCGCCGATTTGCACCGCACGAGCAGCGCCAGCCAGCCTGCGCCGGTGACGATGAACATCCCGATGATCACGTCGCAGCCCGCCATCGCGATCACGGTGCGATACCAGCCGTGCGTTTCAGGGCGCACGAATACCGCCAGCAGCTCCCATTCGAGCATCAGCTTGAGCGGATCGCGCAAGGCGAATGCGGTTGAAAGCGCCCATGCAGCGAGGGAGATCAAGGCGAGGCGCAGCCAGCCGCTGATGCGTCGAGGTTCGAGTATCGAGGGTGTGTTCATGAGATCGGTCACGTAATGGATCGCGTTGCGCGCGCCGATTCTACGAACGAAAACCGAACGACCATCTCATTTTGTCTGCGAGGGAGCGCATGTTGGGCCGTCAGCACGATCCTCCCTGCTCCGGTATGATCGGCACGCTTGAGGACCGCGCATGGGCCGGTCCATCGATCGCCCCCTCTCATGTCCACATCCGACGCCTCCACTCCCGCTTCCGCTGACCGGTCGTTGCGCGGCTTGCTGCTTCTGCTCGCGACGATTGCCGGCGTGGCAGTCGCAAACATCTATTACAACCAGCCGCTGCTAGACAATTTCCGCCAGTCGTTTCCGAACAGCGCGTCGTGGGTCGGCGTGGTGCCTGCCGTGACGCAGCTCGGCTACGCGGCCGGAATGCTGTTGTTGGCGCCTCTCGGCGACCGCTTCGATCGGCGTCGCCTGATCCTGCTGCAGACAGCCGGCATGTGCGTCACGCTCGTGATCGCGGCTGCGGCGCAGAACTTGCCCGTGTTGATCGCGGCGAGCCTCGCCATCGGCGTGCTCGCCACCATCGCGCAACAGGCTGTGCCCTTCGCCGCCGAACTCGCGCCGCCCGCGCAGCGGGGACAAGCCGTCGGCACGGTGATGAGCGGCCTGCTGCTCGGCATTCTGCTGGCGCGGACCGCGGCGGGCCTGATCGCCGAGTATTTCGGCTGGCGCACGGTATTCTTCGCTTCGGTAGTCGCGCTGCTGGTGCTGGCCGTCGTGATCATCTTGCGCTTGCCGAAGAGCAAGCCGACTTCAACGCTGCCGTACGGCAAGCTGCTGGTTTCGATGTGGCATCTGGTGGTCGAGCATCGCGCGCTGCGTGAGGCCTCGCTAACGGGTGCCGCGATGTTCGCCGCTTTCAGCATCTTCTGGTCGGTGCTGGCCTTGTTGCTGGCGGGCGCACCGTTTCACCTCGGGCCGCAGGCGGCCGGCCTGTTCGGTATTGTCGGTGCGGCGGGGGCAATGGCCGCGCCGCTCGCCGGCAAGTTTTCCGATCGACGCGGACCGCGAGCCATTATCACGATGTCGATCGCGCTGGTGGCTGTGTCGTTTGTTGTTTTTGCCTTGTCGGCGAAGAGTATTGCCGGGTTGGTGATTGGCGTGATCGTCCTTGATATTGGTGTGCAGGCTGCGCAGATTTCCAATCAATCGCGGATTTATGCGTTGAAGCCTGAGGCGCGGAGTCGCGTGAATACGGTTTATATGGTGGCTTATTTTATTGGCGGTGCTGTCGGGTCGGGGGTCGGCGCTGCGGTTTGGCCGACCTTTGGGTGGGTCGGGGTTAGTGTTGCGGGGATGGTTTTTGCCGGGCTGGCGGGTTGGAATCATTTGAGGCTTCCAGCCGGGGTTCAGGGTTAAGGTTTTTTTGCCTGCGCGGCGCTTTTTGTCTGTGTTCTGGCTTTGGTGCCTTTCCTTGATTTGTTAGTGGTCTATTAGCGTTGCCCCTGTGCGGGGCGGCACCTACTTCTCTTTGCCGGCTGCAAAGAGAAGTAGGCAAGAGAAAGCAGCTCAAACCGCTAATGCTAAGTGGGCGCCGTAGTCTGCTGCGGGTAGTGGTGCGACTGGAATCCGTGCTCTCGCACATTCCGCGTTAGTGACAAATGGAATGGACGCCTCCCCCCGTAAGGGCTGCTGATCACTGACCGTGGGGGCGGGCAAAGGTAGGGTGGGTTCTCGCAACCGACGGCATCAGATGTGCCAGAGTGGAAGTTGGGCAACGAACCACTTGAGGAAGGAGAACCCAAATGAACTTTACTCCGGTCGGTGTGGATATTGCAAAGCAGGTTTTCCAGGTGCACTGGGTTGATCCGCAAACCGGCGAGGTCATCAGCCGACAGATCCGGCGCGGCGCGTTTCTGGAGCATTTCGCCAATCGCACGCCCTGCCTCATCGGCATGGAAGCGTGCGGCGGAGCCCAGCACTGGGCGCGTCGGCTGGGCGAAATGGGGCATCAGGTCAGGTTGATGCCGGGCAAGGCGGTCAAGGCATTCGTGATTGGCAACAAGAACGATATGGCCGATGCGCGCGCG